>DFGA01000016.1 GCA_002371615.1 Lachnospiraceae bacterium UBA3762
GGGTAGATGAAATCGACCATGATAGGAGAAAGCAGGCATTTAAGAGGCTTAGACAATATGCCGGCATCAGCCAGAGAGAATTGGCTGACAGGACGGGAATTCCGCTCAGAACGATACAACAATATGAGCAGGGGCAGAAGAATTTGGCTCATGCAAGGGCAGATGTTGTTGTCAAATTGAGTAAGGCGCTGTATTGCCGGGTTGAGGATATTGTTTGATATCAGCGGAAAACTGCCGGACTAGAGCTTAAACGCCGTTCCCACAAACAGCGCCACGTCTCTTCCGGTATCATCGGATACGGATACGTTTATTACGGCGGTAGTTCTTCCGTCCTTGATACACGTAGCTTTTGCGATAAGTCTTGAGCCTTTCGGTGCGCTCAAATAGTTGATGCTTACCTGGGATGCGACGGAGAGGCTGTGAATGTTATTGGCGCAAGCGGCAAAAGCGAGGTCTGCAAGTGTAAAGATCGCACCTCCCATAACTCCGCCATAGGCATTCTTGTGATCATTCGAAAGAGTAACGGAACATACGGAGTAGTCTTCTCCAAGCTCATCTATCTGCATTCCGGCATTTGTGGCAAATCTGTCATTTTTAAAGTGTTCTCTTGCTTCTTCAAGCGTTGCAAATGTTCCCATATTATCCTCCGTAATCTTTGTTTCCAATTTCAAATAACTATAATTGTGAATTGCAACCGGTTCCTACCGAATTGCCGAGTAAAACATATATTGTTGCATTATTCCTGCTACAGGTCCGTATCCGTTGAAAGGGTTTACGCCGTCGTAGTGTTCGTTTATGATCCGTGCTATCCATGTATCTACGGGTGCTCTGCCGCACCTGTGGTATGCAAACAGCGCTACGCAGTTTGCGACCTTGTCACCGACCCCGGCAATTGATTTTAGCTTATCGAACAGTTCATCATCGGGGAGATTATTCATCTCTTCAAGATCAAATTCTCCGAGTGCAACACGCCTTGCTGCGTTATATACATATGAGCATCTGTAGCCGAGACCGCAGGATGCAAGCTCATCCTCCGTAGCGGCAAGCATGGCTTCCGGTTCCGGGAAGAATCCGTCCTTCCCGTACAGTCCCACAAGCCGCTCAATACTTGTTCTTATGGCAGGTATGCTCTTTCGTTGTGAGATGATAAACGATATCAGCATCTCGAATTTGTCCTGACGAAGAATCCGGATACCGGCTCCGCTTTTGGCACAGTTTTTCAGAAATAAATCGTCGGAAGGTATGCGTTTCCTTATCTTCCTGTAGTTTGTATCAAGATCAAAGTATTGATGCCATACATCGTCCCACTCATTTTGTGAGCACGATACCTCAAGCTCGGTTGCGCGGTCTACATTCTTTTCCCCGGCTTCTTTTGTAAGGTCACGGATGTCAACGGTATGCTTACCGGTGATGAATCTGTAAATGCCGTCCTCGGTTTTTCGGGGACGAAAGCACTGCCCGGAATTTATTATCTTATCAAGATCAAAATCATCGTCTACAGTTATCTTCAAAGCTTTGACTCCATATGATCAAGGGATTTGTATCCGTAAAGCAGTGCGGAGTTTGTAATCGCTTCTTTGGCGATATTCCTGCCTTCCTTTGCATACCCGGCAACGAATCTTCCGTACAGTTCAAGTGTCCTGTCGGAATATGTGGAGATCTCTCCGCGAAGGTATGTTTCATATGATGTATTGTCAGGAGTATCCTCGGATGTATGGATGCTTCGTGCTTCACTTGCGCTCTTCGGGTATTCCCCGGCAAATTCTTCCATCATGCCGACCTGTATAGCAACGATTGCTTCTATTATCTGCTTCTTATCATCGGAGAGTTCAGGCAGAGAATCTTTGATCTTTGCATATTCTTCCGGCGCGGTGGACTCTTCCATTCTTCCGTACTTTTCGGTAATAAGATTCCAGCCTTTAGCATTTGCTGTCTCAAAATCATCTATAAAACTCTCCAGCATTTCCCGGCTCCAGAGCATGTACTGGCTCTTCCTCATCACGGAGAACGTGGAAAAATCATCCTGACAGCTTGCCCGGCCGCCCTCATTAATAACCTTGTCAAATGCATTCCATTCAAGGGTAACTATTTTATCGATCAGGCTGATTATAGAGTTGTTATCGTCCATATCTATCTCCTTGTTGGCATTTAAGCATTCAGGATGCAGGATCTCAATCACATGATGGTCAAGGTAGTTGTCCGAATTGCGGGCAAGTCCCAGTTTATGAAGTCTTTCCAGTATTTCCGAGCAGATTTCTTCAATTATTCCGGACACCTTTTTATCTCCCGGATGGGATCCGGCAAGCACCATTAGCTTATCGCGAATGCTTTTTGCATCTTCCGATCCTTCAAGCCCTTTGAACATCCATTTATAGTAAGGAGCGTATTTCTTATCAAGAAGATACAGCATACTCATTGTATGCTTAATGAAATCTCCTAGGCATATGGCTGCTGTAACGCAGTCGCCCCTCCCAAGCATTCGGTTATAGTTGTATTGCCCTGTCTGTGACATTGAGGCAGCTGTGTAAGCTATCTTACGTCTCCATATATGATTGGGATAGTATAACATGATTGAATCCCTTATCGCCGAAAATTTTCCGAGATCGTCTCTGAATACTTCCCCGTTTATGGCCGTCGCAAACTTCTCGTCATCAGTCATCAGCCAGTCGTTGTCGGCTGAGGGAGCTTTTGACATCCCCATGGTCATCATATAGAAAGTAGTTATCGGGCTGACCCCGTCGCGTCTTCCCGTAACAGGAGATGTGCGCCTCTTATATCCCATGAAATCTTCCGGAAGTTTGTCATATTCTTCCTGAAGCGTTGCTCCTATTTTTTCATAATCATCATATGTAAGCCACATACAAAATCCCGGACCCCAGTCATGATCATGGCTGGTCTCGTCGTCGAATCCGAAACAGTCGCTTCCTTCTCCGGCAAGGCCTACGGCTATTCTGCTCTCATAGGAGGGAAATTTCTCGTGGATCATCTTACGTCCGAATTCCTCATAGTAGAGCCTCGCAATTTCAAGGCCGCTAAATGTTCGTGGATCTTCTCTGACGGAGTCATCATCCGGCTTTTCATCCGTAGCAGCATTGTCAGCCTTAAGCTTTGCTGCGGCAGATTCCATATTCTGTTTTGTAATTTCATAAGCGCGGCTTTTTCCGACGCACCTTTCGATCACTTTGAGGGCTTTTTCATAATACTTTACAGAAGCAGCATAATCTTTATTGAAGTATTTGATCTCAGCCATTGCAGATGCAGCTGCACTGTAATGGTAGTCGGGCTCGTCATCTTCATCAAACAGTTCGAAAGCTTTATGAAGGTGCGACTCCGCCTCATCCATTCTTCCGAGCTTAATAAGAGTAACAGCAAGGTTTGTATATGTTGTGGCCTGCTCAATCCTGCACTCGGGATAGATAAGTGATATTCCGAGAGCTCTTTCCAGACAGTCCGCAGCGCTTTCGTAATCATTCATTTCCTGAAACAGCAGGCTCATGTTGTTAAGAAGTGATGCGTACAGCATCGAATCGGGGGCAACATTTGCGTCATAGTATGATTTTACCTGCTGGTAGAGGGCGTTAGATTCCCTTAGCATTCCGGCTGCACGGTATGCATTTGCCACATTAAGGAGAGAAGTGGCGTGTGCCATTGAGCCTTTAAGGGAACTTCCCTCAAGAATACCAAGGAGCTTATCAGCAAAGGTTCTAAGCTTATCAAATTCGCTTGTTTCGCGATAGTGGCCTATCAGCTCATTCAGGAGCTGAATCATGATATTTTCATTGCCGGCTTCTGCGGCCTCAGCGATTTTCCCCAGAATGTATTCTTCAACCTTTTCCCCCTGATTGGCTGTGTATAATCTGTCTATTTCGGCAAATATTTCATCAATGTTCATACCGTTCTCCCTGTGACAAAAGTTGACAAAAGGGACGGTTCTTTTTGTCACATTCTTTGAAAGTCAACAGTCACGAACCGCCCCCGTTTATTACTTAATCGACCATCTCCCATGTAATTAGGGAGTCTATATTATTTTACAGATATTTCTTCAGATCATCAACCTTATTGAGTGCTTCCCAGGGAAGGTCAAGGTCATTACGTCCGAAGTGTCCGTATGCAGCCGTCTGTTTGTAGATAGGTCTGCGAAGATCGAGCATTTTGATGATACCTGCCGGACGAAGGTCGAAGTTGTCTCTTACGATCTCAACAAGCTTTTCATCAGATACCTTACCTGTTCCGAATGTATCAACCATGATGGATGTAGGCTGTGCTACGCCGATAGCATATGAAAGCTGGATCTCGCACTTGTCCGCAAGACCTGCTGCAACGATGTTCTTGGCAACGTATCTTGCAGCATATGCTGCCGAACGGTCAACCTTTGTGCAGTCCTTACCGGAGAATGCTCCGCCGCCGTGTCTAGCATATCCGCCGTATGTGTCAACAATGATTTTACGTCCCGTAAGACCTGCATCACCGTGAGGTCCGCCGATAACGAAACGTCCTGTAGGATTGATGAAGAACTTCGTATTATCGTCAATAAGTTCCTTGGGAAGTACGGGATCAAACACGTACTTTTTGATATCCTCGTGAATCTGTTCCTGTGTTACATCGTCATCATGCTGTGTTGACAGTACAACTGCCTCAAGACGGACGGGCTTGCCGTTCTCGTCATATTCAACTGATACCTGACTCTTGCCGTCGGGACGAAGATACTTAAGAGTTCCGTCCTTACGAACCTTTGTAAGCTGAAGAGCGAGCTTATGAGCAAGAGAGATGGGATACGGCATATATTCATCGGTCTCGTTTGTTGCGTATCCGAACATCATACCCTGATCGCCGGCACCTGTATCAAGGTCATCCTTAAGATCACCCTTCTTAGCCTCAAGTGCCTTGTCAACTCCCATTGCAATATCGGATGACTGCTCATCGATAGCTACAAATACAGCACATGTATTACCATCGAATCCGTACTCGCTCTTTGTGTAACCGATCTCTTTTACGGTATCACGCACAACTTTTTGCATATCAACGTATGCATTTGTTGTGATCTCACCCGTGATGAGAACAAATCCGGTGCAGACCGCCGTCTCACACGCCACGCGGCTCATGGGATCCTGTTCCATGCAGGCATCCAGGATCGCGTCGGAAATGGCATCGCAGACTTTGTCGGGATGGCCTTCTGTTACTGATTCGGAAGTAAATAAACGTTTTTCCATATCATATCCTTTCCGTGCAATATATGCACTTAAACAAACAAGTCCGCCTATCATAGGAATAAGCGGACTCAAAATTCAATCAAATCCTCTTATTGTTCGATCGCTCGCTCAGGTTGGCACCTTCCTTACGGGGTTGCCGTGGCTTCACAGATCCTATGTATCTCCACCACTCTGAATAAGAGAACAACTATTCAGTTCCTGTATAGCATATAACAGGAAAATATATTCGTCAATATCAAATAATGACAATTATTATCATGCTACGGAAGCAGTCCGGAAATAAGGATCACAAGGATCAGTACCGGGAGCACATAGACCAGATAAGGCTTAAGCTTTGCAGTCATTTTCAGACCCTCTCCGGTATTGACTTCTTCCATGTAATTGTCGAATCCCCAGCCGTATTTTGTAACACAGAACAGCGTATATATAATGGCTCCTATCGGAAGAAGGAGATTACTTACGATAAAATCCTCCGAGTCAAGTACATCTCTTGCACCTATAATGTGAAGATTCGACCAGATGTTGTATCCGAACACGCACGGAAGCGAAGCAACAAGCATGAATATCGTATTGCATATAACGCTCTTTTTTCTGTCCCACTTGAAGTTATCGATAGGCCAGGCCACAAGATTTTCGAACACGGCTGTAACCGTTGAAAAGCTCGCAAATGACATAAAGATAAAAAAGAGTGTTCCCCATATTCTGCCGCCGGGCATGTTAATGAATATCTCCGGCAGAGTCATGAATATAAGAGAAGGCCCATGATCTGGAGCGACTCCGTAGGCGCTGCATGCCGGGAAGATGATCAGTCCCGCAAAAAGTGCGACAAATGTATCAAGTATGATTATCACTATTGATTCACTGACTATTGACTTGTCTTTGGACATATAGCTTCCAAATATCTCCATTGATGCAATCCCGAGGCTGAGTGTAAAGAATGCCTGGTTCATTGCCCCGACTATCAGATTGAACAGACCTACCGATCTGACGTTTTCGATATTCGGAGCCAGATAGAACTTCAGTCCCTCCTGTCCTCCCGGAAGTATCACGGAATGGATGGCAAGAATAACTATCAGTATCAGCAGACCCGACATCATGACTTTGGTGACTTTCTCCAAGCCTTTTTGAACTCCGAGACTGAGCACTCCGAATCCCAGAATTACGGTTATTGCCATAAACACGGCCATCTCCGTCGGATTAGCAAGCATACCGCCGAATACATCCCCAACCGAGCCGGATGCTACGTTATCAAACTTTCCGGTCAAAAACTTCCATGCATAGGAGAGCATCCACCCGGACACGGTTGTGTAATACATCATCAGCAGGTAGCATCCCGCAATGCACAGCCACCCGTGTATATGCCATTTGCTGCCGGGCTTCTCAAGCTCCTTGTAGGACAGCACGGCGCTTTTTCTGCTCGCACGTCCAACCGACAGTTCCATCGTCATGACAGGAAGACCCATAATGATCAAAAACAGAAGATAGAACAGTACAAAAATCGCGCCGCCGTACTTTCCTGCCATATACGGAAACTTCCACACGTTTCCGATCCCGATCGCGCATCCAGCGCTTACAAATATAAATCCTATCCTTGATCCGAACTTCTCCCGTTCCATCAAAATCTCCCTCCTTATATTTGGTGACAAAAAGAACCGTCCCTTTTGTCAACTTAATTCATAATCAATTGCAACCGTGTTCCCGGAAGCGGTTACGTTTGCATACGCACCTGATATTATGGGCATTTGCGGGAACTGATGTCCTATATCCATATCCATTATTATCGGAACATTGTATTTACTAAGAATCCCAAGATATGCATCATAATGATCAAAATCCCCGAATGTTTCGTCGAAATGCAGCGGGCGTCCGATAAGGAACCCTTTGACATTCTCAAACCATCCCGCATTTTCCATCTGCCATAAGGCGCGTCTCATTGACATTACCGACAGATCACAGCTTTCCAGAAACCAAATGATACCATCATTTTTATATCTTGATGCAAAATCAGCAGCTTTGTCAAACTTTGTCCCTATAAGGTTGATCAGGCAGTCCAGACACCCACCGGTGAGCCTTCCCGAGAATGAAGCATCGGAAGCCTTAGAGGAGCCGTTGTAGATATATTGCTTATACGGTACAACATAGAATTCATCGCCGGTCTTCTCGTTGACCACTTTTTCATAATCGTTAGTATTCAGTGACAGTGTATCATCAGTCGCTCCGGACGCCTCCTCATCGTTAGGAGTACCGTCCCGGAGCAGCGCTGTTGGGATCTCTTTGTACCAAAAATCATAATTTGATACGGATGATCTGCTGCCGCACAGTACCTCGAAAGCATCGTCAACACATTTATGCCGCATGTTTCCATTAAACTTAGGTGCGCACACAGAATAGATAGAGGCTGTGTCGCACAGGGTATTTAGCAGAAATGTCAGATTTGTGTTATCGGAATAACCCATAAACCATTTTGGGTCTGCTTTTGCAATCCTGTCAAAATCAACATACGGCAGTATCTCGCACATTAGCTCTCCTCCGCCGCAGGATATTATCACATCGCTTTTATCCCCTGAGAGAAAATCATTGACCTCAGCTGCACAGGCTTGCGGAGTGTTGCTGATACCGATACCGTTATCGCAAAAGCAATTTGGACCGAGAACAGTTTCGTATCCCCTGCTCTTAAACCATGAAAGTGCATCTTCAAAGTCAGACCTATATGGTTCAATCGTGCATCCGAAGCTTGGCGCAATAAAGCCTATCTTTCCTTTGCTTTTAAGAAATCGCGGATATCTCATTATTAGTTCTCCTCCGGTTAATTGTTTATGATATAATAAACGATAACGTGCAATTAGTAAAATGTGCATTTATCATAAGGAGGCTTACTATGTTCTACGAAAACAAGATCTGGATCGGAAATGCAGGTGACAAGAAGGTATCCATCCTTCCTTGGATGGCAAACAGACATGGTCTTATCGCCGGAGCAACCGGTACGGGAAAGACAACAACGCTTAAAGTTTTGACAGAGTCGTTTTCCGATGCTGGTGTTCCTGTGTTTCTTGCCGACATAAAAGGTGACATTTCCGGTATATGCAAGCCCGGGAAAGAATCAGATGATATGCAGGAGAGAATTAAAAGATTCGGCCTTGATGAGGCTGGATTTAAGTTCAGTGAGTATCCTACACTTTTCTGGGACATATTCTGTAAGGACGGAATACCTCTTCGTACTACTGTTTCGGAGATGGGACCGATCCTTCTTGCGAAACTCATGGATCTTAACGATACACAGGCTGATATTCTTACGTGCCTGTTCAAGATGGCTGATGATGAGGAACTCCTTCTTGTTGATATCAAGGATCTGAAGGCAATGCTTCAGTATGCAAGCGAGAATACCGCAGAGATATCGAAGAATTACGGAAACGTAACAAAAGCAAGCGTTGCATCGATCATAAGAGGGGTTGTGGCTCTTGAGGCATCGGGAGGAGATCAGTTCTTTACCGAACCTGGTTTTAATATAAAAGATTTTATCAGATGTGATAACAACGGACGCGGTTTCGTCAATATCCTTGACGGAAGAAAGCTTGCATCGGATCCGAGAATGTATACTGCGTTCCTATTGTATCTTCTGTCGGAATTGTTTGAGACCCTTCCGGAAGTGGGGGATCTTGACAAGCCGAAAATGATTTTCTTCTTTGACGAAGCACATCTCCTGTTTGATGATATTTCAAAAGCACTTCGCCAGAAGATCGAGCAGATCGTAAAACTGATCAGAAGTAAAGGCGTAGGTATTTATTTCTGTACCCAGAATCCGAGGGATATCCCCGATGAAGTGCTTGCCCAGCTGGGGAACAAGATTCAGCATGCTCTTCATGCATATACACCTGCAGAGGAGCGCGCAGTGAAGACAGCAGCTGACTCATTCAGATCCAATCCGGAATTCGATACCAAGACGGCAATTATGGAACTTGGTGTCGGAGAGGCACTTATTTCCGTTCTTGATGATGAAGGCGTTCCCACCATAGTAGAAAGGTGCAAGGTGCTTCCGCCTGCATCATATATGGGTCCGGCAGATGATTATGAGAAGGAAAAAATATACACGGACAGTGATTTTTACAAGAAATATAAAGATCCCATCGAAACAGATTCTGCATATGAATTCCTCGAAAGGCTGAAGAGCCAGCAGGAGGAAAAGAAGAAAGAAGCCGAGGAAGCGAAGGAGAAGGAAAAGGCAGAAGCTGTTGCTGCAAAAGAAAAAGCAAAAGAAGAAGCTGCTGCCGCAAAAGAAGCTGAAAAAGAAGCAAAGGCAGCA
Source organism: Lachnospiraceae bacterium UBA3762 (assembly GCA_002371615.1). Taxonomy (GTDB): domain Bacteria; phylum Bacillota; class Clostridia; order Lachnospirales; family Lachnospiraceae; genus UBA2868. The sequence goes on from DFGA01000016.1 coordinate 9,511, forward strand.
GAGCGGGAAGAGGCAGCAAAGAAGAAAAAGATAAAGAGCGCCGCAGGTTCAGTTGCAAGTTCGGCGGCCGGAACAATAGGCCGTGAACTCGGAAAGAGCCTTGGAGGAAAAGTCGGAGGTAAGTATGGTAAGACTCTGGGCGGCAACATATTTGCACAGCTTGGCAGAAGCATAATGGGAACACTTTTTAAGTAATGTATTTATTATGCAAATAGATCATGTATTTTACGAAGACGAAATAAGGTGTGACTATATAATACCGTCGATGATAAAAAGATCATGGGCTGCACAGATACAGATCCTGGAAGATCTTAATATAGCGTGTGAAAAGGCACAGCTTAAATGCTATGCGGAGTGGGGGACTTTGCTTGGGACCATACGGCATCGCGGATTCATCCCGTGGGATGATGACATGGATGTTTGTATGAAGCGGAAGGATTATGATTATCTTGTTAATAATTTTTCATCCATCCTTCCGGATAATTATTCAATAGTAAGCTTCAGATCCAATCCGAATTTTAAACAGATGCTGTGCCGCGTGGTCTCAAGTGACCATTACAGATTCGATGCGGATTATATGCATAAGTACTCGGGACTTCCGGTTGCTCTCGGAATAGATATATTCCCGTTTGATTATCTGTCGGGAGATGAAGAGTACGAGGCCGAAAGAGAAAAGCGCGTAAGACTTGTATATGAAGCTGTAAATGAATTGACATACTTTGATACTCCCCCGGAAAAGCTTGAGAACAGGTTCAGGTGGATAGAAGAGGAATGCTCTGTCAGGATTGACCGCAAGAGCGATATATTGTTACAGCTTCGTCTCCTTCTTGAAAAGCTGTTCGGAGAGGTTGAGGAAGCCGATGCGAAATATGTAACGCTTTATCCTATCTGGCTCGATAATCACTCGTATAAATTTCCGGTGGAATATTACTCAAAAAGCATCTGTATGCCGTTTGAGTATACTTCAATAAATGTTCCGGTCTGTTATGATGCCGTACTTAAGAAAAAATATGGCACTCATTACATGGAACAGGTGAGGAGCGGAGGAGCTCATGATTACCCGTATATTGATAATCATTTAAGCGTACTTCGCGAAAACTTCGGATTCGAATGGCCGGCATACAGATTTAACCCCGGTGATTTTCCGGGACCGGACCGAAAAATATACGGTACGGATGATCTTTCAACCCCAAACAGAAAGTGCCTGTTTATAACGTACTGTGCAGCTGCCTTCGAAAATATGCGATCCCTTGCAGGGAAATATATTGATGACGGATATGAAGTGACTATTCTTCCGGTAACGAAATACGATATAGCAGCTGACATGACGGGAATCACCGCTTCTTTGGAAAAAGTTCCCGATGAGTATTATCTGAAGGGATTAAAAGATGCAAACATTTGCCGTGACGGCGCAATACTTGATTCTCATCCGGATATTATAGTTACAAATTTCCAGTATGATGAGTATAATCTGATAACCACAGTGGACAAGGCATTCTACTCACGCAATCTTCGTAATCACTGTAATCAGCTGATCTATGTTCCACCGTTTGAGGCTCATTCCGTAAAGCCTGATGATGAGAGAACACGAAAGCTTATGCCTTCATACGTCTGCACTCCATTAGCGGTTGTATGCGATAAGATAATACTTCACAGTCCGGAGATGAAGGAGAGGTATATAGAGTGCCTCAGCGCATGGACCGGTGACAGATACAAAAGTGTATGGGAGAGTAAGATCGAAGTACTCGCTGTATCGGAAAGCGATACAGACCGGGAGCCACTGCACTCTGCACCATATAAGCGCAAAATGATGTTTTATGTCGGACTGTCTCTTTTTGCGGAGCACGGCGAGGCAGCAATAGATAAGATCAGACAATCGTTTGATACGTTTTATGAAAACAGCGACAAAATAGATGTCGTGTATGTGACACAGGAAGGTCTTTTGGACAATTTGAAGGCACTGTATCCGGCGCTTTATGAAAAATATATCGCAAGTGATTTTCCGGAGGCAGAGGGAAATATCAATATAGAAGGTTTTGCTGCATATTACGGGGAAGCTTCCGCGTATGCAACCAAATTCATCAATGCTAAGAAACCGATTATGTTAATGCAGATATGGTGGTGAAAAGTTTTATTTGAAAACTTTTCAGCACGTAGGCCACGCCCGAGCGAAGCGAGCTTATGATGGCGTGGCTCTCAATTAGGGTAGGAGGAATACAATGGCACCGAATAACAGGCCAAGAGCCAGAGAGAAGAAAATCATAGAGGGACAGGGAAGTGTCTACAAGAGAGGAAGCGGGCTTGATTCAAAGCCTTTACATTCCGGCGGTGGCGGACCGTCACGTCCGTCAGGAGGAGGGAGTCGTGGAGGCGGTGGCTTCGGCCTTGGCAAGATCATTCTGATCCTTATAGCGTTGTTTGTATTCGGCGGCGGATATTTTGGTTTATCGGGAAACGAATCATCCGACGGGTATTCTACGACGGAACAGAACAGCGATTCCGGCAGCGGGTCTTTTTCACAGACACAGAACAACCAGTCCCAGACCCAGAGTACGCAAGGATCTTCCGACTCTTCTTCCATGGGAATGGGGGATCTGTTCTCTACTCTTCTGGGCGGATATGCGACTACTCCGGATGAGTACTCATCATACTCCGCATATGAAACCGGAAATGTAACGGCCCAGCTTGATACAAGCGTTAATCCCGCAGCAAGGCAGAAGTTTACGCCAATTGTCGGTCAGGGTGCAGACGTAGTTACCGTTATGGTATACCTGTGCGGTACCGATCTTGAATCAAGAAGCGGAATGGGAACGGCGGATCTTCAGGAGATGGCATCCGCAAATCTCTCCGATGATGTAAGAGTTATAGTGTACACCGGCGGATGCAAGAAGTGGAAGAACAGCGTCGTAAGCAGCCGTGTCAACCAGATATATCAGGTTAAGGGCGGCGGAGTGAAGCTCCTTGAAGAGAATATGGGACAGGGCTCGATGTCCGATCCTGCTACGCTTACTGCATTTATCAAATACTGTAACCAGAATTTCCCTGCTAACAGGAATGAACTGATCCTCTGGGATCACGGAAGCGGATCGCTCTCGGGTTATGCATATGACGAAAAATACCCACAGAGCGGATCTATGAGCCTGTCGGGGATCAAGAAGGCTATTTCCGATTCGGGAGTTAAATTTGACTTTGTCGGATTTGATGCCTGCCTTATGGCTACGGTAGAAACAGCACTTATGCTGTCGGATTATTCCGACTATATGATCGCTTCGGAAGAGACGGAGCCCGGGGTCGGCTGGTACTACACAAATTGGCTGAGTAAGCTTTCAGCGAATACGAGTATGCCCACGATCGAGATCGGAAAGAACATTGTCGATGATTTTGTGGATACGTGTGCGAGAAAGTGTCCGGGACAAAAGGCAACGCTTTCTGTTACGGATCTTGCGGAAGTAGCCGCAACGGTTCCTGATAAGCTTAACAGTTTTTCTGTTAATACAAGCGAACTCATATCTGACGTAAACGGATTTATGACGGTATCCGATGCACGTAACAAGGCAAAGGAGTTTGCACAGTCATCAAGGATCGATCAGATCGATTTTATCCACTTTGCAAAACTTCTTGGTACTCAGCCCGGTCAGGAGCTTGCGGATGCTCTTTCCTCGTGTGTGAAGTATAACAGGACCGAGAGAACGATAGCGAACGCAAACGGACTGTCCGTGTACTTCCCTTACAAGAAGGCAAACAAAGCCGGAGCGATGGCGAAAACATATGAACAGATAGGTATGGACGATGCATACACCGATTGCATCAGGGCATTTGCCGCAAACGAGCAGTCCGGTCAGATGACTGAGAACGGAACCGGATCGCCTCTCGGATCACTGTTCGGAAGCATGTACGGAACCGATTACGCATCATCATCCGGAGAAGGTTATGCAGGCTATTCGGATGCCCTCGGAGGACTGATGAATGCGCTTCTTACCGGAAGAAGTCACGCTCCCGGAGGATTTGATACCGATAAGCTTCAGGTAACGTCAAATGATAAAGGACAGCAGGTATTTAAGCTTTCGGAGGAAGACTGGAATGAAGTTGCTCTTGTGGACCTCAACGTGTTTGTTGATGACGGTGAGGGCTTTATAGATCTCGGACTTGATAACACATATGAATTCGACAAAGACAATAATCTGATCGCAGATTTTGACAATACATGGATGTCAATAAACGGCCACGTTGTTGCATATTATCATACCGATACAGAGGATAACGGGACTAATTACAGTATTAACGGATATGTCCCCGCCATACTTAACGGACAGAAGGTCGAACTCCTGCTGGCGTTTACCGATCAGGATCCTGACGGTACGATAACCGGTGCAAGATATGTATATGAAGACGGAACAACAGATACAGTTGCCAAAAACACGATAGCACTTTCTCCCGGAGATGAGATTCAGTTTACATGCAAGTATTATGATTATAATGGTAACTACAAAGATACGTTTTATCTCGGGGAGCCGATGGTTCTTGATTCGGCCGATGTGAAGATCGGAAATATAGATATCGGAGATGTTAAAGCAAAGGTTACTTATGTATTTACCGATATGTACCAGCAGCAGTATTGGTCACCGGTTGTCAGGATTCCGTAGGAATCATGATATGCGGCGAAGACTGAGCGGTTAACAGGAGGAAATGTTATGAAGCCAATCATTACCAGTTTACTTGAAACCGATGCCTACAAATTTTCTATGGGGCAGGCAATCTATCACCAGTTTTCTGACTACAAGACGACATGGTCATTTAAGTGCCGTAATGAGGATGTACGCTTTACACCGGATATGATCGAGGAGATCAAGCGCCAGATCAAAATGTACTGCGACCTCAGATTCCGTGAAGACGAACTGGAGTACCTTAACAGGATCAAGTGGATCAAAGGATCATATGTTGATTTTCTCAGGCTCTGGAAGCCGAGATTTGAAGATTTTGAATTCGGAACGGATTCGGAGTGCGGCCTTACGATCGAAACAAAGGGAACGTGGCTCAACACTTCGATGTATGAGATCCCGACGCTTGCCATAGTTAATGAGGTATACTTCAGAATGGCGTATGACTACGACGAACTTCTGGAGAGCTTTAAAGAGCGTCTTGAGGCTAAGATACAGGGAATTATTGACGGTAAATATGAGCTGGGAGCGTTTTCGGAGTTTGGGGCAAGAAGGAGACTGTCCGGAGAAGCACAGGAGCTTGCTGTCACCGGACTTGCCAAAGCAAATCTACCGGAAGGAAACATATTTGTAGGAACAAGCAATGTCTATCTGGCCAAAAAACTGAACCTTGTGCCTGTAGGGACTATGGCGCATGAATGGATAATGTGTGTCGGACAGGGCAACCACAAGCATAACCCGGCATACTCCAACTGGTATGCATTAGATGCATGGGTCAAGGAATACGGGGTGTTAAACGGAACCGCTCTTACCGATGCGATTACAACAAAGTGTTTCCTTGAGGATTTTCAGCTGACTTATGCCACACTGTTCTCGGGTGTCAGACATGACAGCGGGAGCCCTTTCGACTGGGCCGATCAGATGATCAGGCATTACGAGGAGCTGGGGATAGATCCGAAGACGAAGACCCTGCTGTTTTCTGACAGCCTGAATTTTGAAAAGGCAACAGCAATAAACAGGGCATACAAAGATAAAGTCAAGACCGCGTTTGGAATAGGTACATACATAGCAAATGATACAAAAGTCACACCGCTTAATATTGTCATGAAGACAACAGTCTGCAATGGATGTGATGTTGCCAAGATATCGGATGTCGAAGGCAAGGGAATGTGCAAGAGTGAAGAATATGTTCACTACCTCAAGCGATGCATAGACTGGAGAATGGAACACGAAACAAATGTTATTCGGTAAGAAATCCGGTTCATATACAATCGATATGTGCTCGGGGCCTATCGTAAGCAGACTTCTTCTGTTTGCGGGGCCTCTTATGCTATCTTCGGTTCTGCAGCTCCTGTTTAATGCCGCAGACGTTATTGTTGTGGGAAAATATGCCGGCGATAATTCTCTTGCGGCGGTCGGTATGACCGGTCCGCTTATTAATCTTCTTGTAAGCGCTTTTATGGGACTGTCAATCGGAAGCGGTGTTCTTGCCTCGCGCTATTACGGGAGCGGGGACGATGTCCAGATGTCGAAAACGGTTCATACTTCGATCCTTGTCAGTTTTATAAGCGGTATCGTGCTGGCCGTTATCGGTTTTGCTTTCTCTACGCAGATACTCACATGGATGAGGGCTCCGGGTGAGACTTTGCAGCTTGGAAGCTTATACCTTAGGATATACTTTCTCGGAATGCCGGCGTCAATGGTGTATAACTTCGGAAGTGCGGTCCTTCGTGCAGTCGGTGATACAAAACGTCCGATGTACTATCTGTTTGTGGCGGGAGTTGTAAATGTAATACTGAATCTTTTCTTTGTAATAAGCCTTCATATGGATGTTGCAGGTGTTGCAACGGCAACCGTGATATCACAGGTCATATCCGCATATCTGGTAATACGATGCCTTATGAAGGAGAGCGGCCCATTGCAGCTCAGGCTAAAATCATTGGCCATCGATAAAGCCACCTTCATAAGAATAGTCAGGATAGGTGTTCCTGCCAGTTTTCAGGGAATGCTCTTTTCTATTTCAAATGTGATCATCCAATCTTCGGTAAACGGATTCGGTGCAACGGTAGTTGCGGGTAATTCCGCTGCGCAGAATATAGAAGGATTTGTTTATGTATCGATGAATGCTTTCTATCAGGCATGTATTTCGTTTATAAGCGCTAATGTGGGTGCAAGAAAGACAGAGCGGATCAACAGGATACTTGTTCGTGCACAAATCTGTGTTGTAGCAACAGGATTGATACTTGGAGGATCGTCATATCTATTCGGATATCAGCTTCTTAACATATATACGGACTCGCGCACCGTTATGGATGCGGGTATAACCAGAATGATGTATGTGTGTCTTCCGTATTTTCTGTGTGGCATGATGGATGTTATGGTGGGAGGCCTCAGGGGGCTTGGATATGCAATACTTCCTATGATAGTGTCGCTTATCGGAGCCTGCGGACTGCGCCTTGTATGGATATTTACTCTGTTTCAGATGCCCATGTTTCATGAAACGCGTTTCTTATATATAACCTATCCTATTTCATGGGTTGTGACTTTCCTTGCCCATGTCATATGCTATATCATTGTCAAACGTAAGTTTGACCGTATACATTCAGGTGAATAAACAAAACATCAATTCTTCACAAATTCTGTATTGACAACTGTATATAGCGGTGGTACATTATGTACAGGGTGTTAGCACTCTAATGGGTCGAGTGCTAACAAAACGAAAGGAAGGCCACCTTGGAGCTTGATGACAGAAAGAAAAAGATATTACTGGCAATAATCAAGACTTATCTTGAGACCGGAGAACCGGTCGGATCGAGGACTATATCCAAGATAGAAGGCCTTGAATTAAGTTCGGCAACGATCCGTAATGAGATGGCAGACCTTGTTGACATGGGATACATTCTCCAGCCGCATACTTCGGCGGGAAGAATACCTTCGGATAAGGGATACAGGTTCTATGTCGATCAGCTTATGGAAGAAAAAGAGCAGCAGATCGAAGAGCGGGAACGTGAAACCGATGAGATGAAGGGAATGCTTATTGAGAAGGCGGACAAGATGGAACGTCTTCTGAAGCAGGTAGCAAGGAGCCTTTCGGTTAACACGAATTATGCCGCGATGATCAGCGCACCGCAGTATCATATGAACAGACTTAAGTTCATACAGCTTTCCAGAATGGAAGAAAAGCGGATCGTGGCTGTAATAGTTGTAGAAGGCAACATGATCAAGAACCAGATCATAGATATAGATGAGCCGATAGACGATGAGACGCTTCTCAAACTTAATATGCTGCTTAATACGACGCTTAACGGAATGGCAATAGAGGATATTAACCTGTCGATCATAACCAAGATGAAGCAGCAGGCGGGAGACCAGGCGGGAATCATTGCGGAAGTGATAGATGCCGTCGCAGAGTCGATTAAGGCCGACGAGGATCTGGAAATATATACGAGCGGTGCAAACAATATCTTCAAATATCCGGAACTTGCCGACAATGAAAAGGCAAGCGAGATCATAACAGCATTTGAAGAGAAGAAGCAGCTTACCAATCTCGTATACGAAACGCTGTCGCATTCCGATGAAAAAGGAATTCAGGTATATATCGGTGAGGAGTCGCCGGTGGAGAACATGAAGGATTGCAGTGTTGTTACTGCAACATATGAACTCGACGAAGGAATTCACGGTACGATAGGTATCATAGGACCCAAAAGGATGGATTACGACAAAGTCCTGTCAACGATGAAGAAACTGACGACAGAACTTGACACAATGTTTAAGAAGAATTGAGGGATGAAAATTGAGTAACGACGAAGGAGTAAAGATCGATATAGAATCTCCGGAACAGTTCGAGGAGGACGTATCAAAAATAATCAAAGAAGAGGAAGAGAAGAAAAAAGCCTCAGAGGAAAAATCGGAGAACCCGGAAGAAGCGAAGACAGGTGAAGAGCCCGTAGAAGAAAAAGAAGAGAATGTGAGCGGGGAAAAAGAAACTTCACAGGACGAGGGCAAAGAGGCCGAAGAGGAAAACAATAAGAAAAAGCATCACGGCAAGAAGGATAAAAAAGAAAAGAAAGATCCGAGGGACGAAAAAATAGCGGATCTTGAAGACCGGGTAAAGCGCCAGATGGCAGAGTTTGAAAACTTCAGAAAGCGTACCGACAAGGAAAAATCCCAGATGTACGATATGGGAGCGAAGAACGTGATCGAAAAGATTCTACCGGTCATAGACAATTTTGAGAGAGGGCTTGAAAGTATACCGGAAGGATCTGACAAAGCGTTTGTTGACGGAATGCAGATGATATACAAACAGCTCTCCGGTGAACTTGAAAAGCTCGGAGTAAAACCGATAGAAGCGGTCGGACAGCCGTTTGATCCCAACTTTCACAATGCGGTAATGCAGACAGAAAGTGAAGAATACGAAAGCGGAACGGTAGCCCAGGAGCTCCAAAAAGGGTATATGTACCACGACACACTGGTCAGACCCAGTATGGTAGCGGTAGTGTCGTAAGATTTCATAGAAAGCTTACGACACTACGTAGGCCGCACCTTCCACGGAGTGGAACCCAAATGGTGCGGCTCTCCAGCCGGTAGTGTCATGAAAATATAGATAACCAATCTCATAATCAGTATATAGAACAGGAGGACAATATTATGAGTAAAATAATAGGAATTGACTTAGGAACAACTAACAGCTGTGTAGCTGTAATGGAAGGTGGTAAACCCACCGTAATCACAAACACGGAAGGTTCAAGAACTACACCTTCTATTGTGGCGTTTACCAAGACAGGCGAGCGTCTTGTCGGTGAAGCCGCAAAACGTCAGGCAGTAACAAATGCGGAGAATACCGTTTCTTCCATCAAGAGAGAAATGGGAAGCGATTACAAAGTTACTATTGAGGACAAGAAGTACAGCCCTCAGGAAATCTCCGCAATGATCCTGCAGAAGCTTAAGGCTGATGCCGAAGGATACCTCGGAGAAAAGGTTAGCGAAGCGGTTATCACTGTTCCTGCATACTTCAACGATGCTCAGCGTCAGGCAACAAAGGATGCAGGTAAGATCGCAGGTCTTGATGTTAAGCGTATCATCAATGAGCCTACTGCTGCTGCGCTTGCATATGGCCTTGACAACGAGAAGGAACAGAAGATCATGGTTTACGACCTCGGCGGCGGTACATTCGATGTATCCGTTATCGAGATCGGAGACGGCGTTATAGAAGTTCTTGCTACAAGCGGTAATAACCGTCTTGGCGGTGATGATTTTGATAACAAGATCACACAGTGGATGCTTGATGAATTCAAGAAGGCAGAAGGCGTTGACCTTTCAGGCGACAAGATGGCTATGCAGAGACTCAAAGAGGCTGCGGAGAAAGCCAAGAAGGAACTGTCAAGTGCAACAACGACCAATATTAACCTGCCTTTTATTACGGCTACAAACGAAGGACCCAAGCATTTTGATATGAACCTTACAAGAGCCAAGTTTGACGAACTTACAAGTGATCTTGTTGAAAAGACAGCGGATCCTGTTCGTACAGCTCTCAAGGATGCCGGAATCACAGCATCCGATCTCGGTCAGGTACTTCTTGTCGGTGGTTCAACAAGAATACCCGCTGTTCAGGAAAAAGTTAAACAGCTTACCGGCAAAGAGCCTTCCAAGTCTCTTAACCCCGATGAGTGCGTAGCACTTGGTGCTTCTATTCAGGGTGGTAAGCTTGCAGGCGATGCAGGTGCCGGTGAGATCCTGCTTCTCGATGTAACGCCTCTTACACTTTCAATTGAGACGATGGGTGGTGTTGCAACGCACCTTATTGAGAGAAATACTACAATACCTACGAAGAAGAGTCAGATCTTCTCCACGGCTGCAGATAACCAGACCGCAGTTGATATAAATGTTGTACAGGGTGAGAGACAATTTGCAAGAGATAACAAGTCACTCGGGCAGTTCCGTCTCGACGGAATCCCTCCTGCAAGGCGTGGTATCCCTCAGATCGAGGTTACATTTGATATCGATGCAAACGGTATTGTTAACGTATCTGCCAAGGATCTCGGAACAGGCAAGGAGCAGCATATCACCATCACATCCGGAACTTCCATGAGTGATGATGAGATCGAGAAGGCTGTTAAGGAAGCTGCACAGTATGAGGCCGAAGACAAGAAGCGTAAAGAGGCTGTCGATGCCAAGAATGATGCCGATTCATTCGTATTCCAGACCGAGAAGGCAATGGAAGAAGTAGGTGACAAGCTTGATGCATCTGACAAGGAAAATGTTGAAGCCGAGCTCAAGAATCTTAAGGAACTTGCCGAGAAGGCAGATCCTGAGAATATGACAGAAGATCAGGTTGCAGAGCTTAAAGCCCAGCAGGAAAAGGCAATGAGTGCAGCACAGAAACTGTTTGAGAAGATGTATGAGCAGTCTCAGGGAGCAGGAGCTGCAGGAGCCGGTCCTGACATGAGTTCATTCACCGGAGCAGGCCCTGACATGGGTGCTTCTTCGGCAGGCTCCGACGGACCTTCCGCAGATGATGTTGTAGATGGGGATTTTAAGGAAGTTTAATGTAAATTATGGCTGAGAGTAAAAGAGATTATTATGAAGTCCTCGGCGTCGACAAAGGCGCCGATGACTCCGCAATAAAAAGTGCATATCGAAAACTCGCCAAGAAATATCATCCCGATATGAACCCGGGTGACAAAGATGCGGAGGCCAAGTTCAAAGAGGCCTCCGAAGCTTATGCTGTTTTGTCTGATCCGGATAAGAGGCGTCAGTATGATCAGTTCGGTCATGCTGCATTCGAGCAGGGAGGCCCCGGAGGATACGGCGGATTTGATTTCGGCTCAATGGATTTTAGCGATATATTCGGTGATATATTCGGCGATCTGTTCGGAGGCGGAAGATCCAGAGGCGGAGGAAGGTCATACAACGGTCCGATGAAGGGACAGAACCTGAGGGCAAGCGTCAGGGTAACTTTTGAAGAAGCGATATTCGGTTGTGAGAAGGAGATAGAGCCGCTTCAGAAGGATGAATGCAAGACCTGCCACGGAACAGGTGCCAGACCCGGATCGAGTCCTGTTACATGTCCTAAGTGCGGAGGAAAGGGACAGGTTGTTTTCACCTCACAATCCCTTTTCGGAACGGTACGTAACGTGCAGACCTGCCCGGATTGCGGAGGAACCGGTAAGATAATCAAAGATAAGTGTCCCGACTGCCACGGACAGGGGTATATTTCTTCACGTAAGAAACTGGCTGTTTCCATACCTGCAGGAATAGACAGCGGACAGGCCGTAAGGCTGCGGGATAAGGGTGAACCCGGAGTAAACGGCGGTCCGAGAGGAGATCTCCTTGTAGAGGTAATAGTTGCAAGCCATCCGATTTTCCAGAGAAGGGATATGGACATATATTCCACAGCACCGGTTTCGTTTGCCGTTGCAGCCCTCGGAGGCGATATCCTGATAGATACGGTGGATGGAAAGGTTGCTTATACAGTCAAGCCCGGTACCCAGACCGATACCAAGATCAGACTTAAAGGAAAGGGTGTACCTTCACTTCGTTCGACAAATGTCAGGGGCGATCACTATGTTACTCTTGTGGTACAGACGCCGGCCAAGCTTTCAAGTGATGCCAAGAAGCTTTTGCGGGAGTTTGATGCGGCTACCGACGATTCTCTTACCGCGGTTGAAAGATATAAGGCTTCAAAAGCCGGAGGAGATGGCGATAAAACCGAAAAGAAGAAACACGGATTTAAGAAATGATCAGTAAATGAATTAAGAACTGCCTGCGGGCAGTTCTTTTTTCGTTGCAAAAATAAGTATACTGCAATAAAATTATAAGGTGGATCATTAAAGGCATGACTCACAACTAATGGTGGAGGTAACTGACCAATGAATGAATTCGGATATTCGGGAATACTGAAAAGACGAGTTCTCGTTGTTGATGATGAAGAGATAAACCGTGACATTCTGGGCAATATATTGGGAGACCAGTATGAGGTTGATTTTGCCGAAAACGGTAAGAAGGCTCATGAAATACTTCATGACCGGATGACGCGGTACTCGCTTGTTCTTCTGGATCTTTTGATGCCGGAAATGGATGGATTCGAACTGCTTGGTCTGATCAGAACAGAAGAGGCAACGGCTAATATTCCTGTTATTGTAATGACATCGGAGAAACCGGCAGAGGTGCGAAGCATCAAACAAGGGGCGGATGATTTTATCGCCAAGCCGTATGATATGCCGGAAGTGATACTTGCAAGATGCGAGAGGATCATACAGTTATACGAGGACAAGAGTATTATCAGATCCGCGGAAAAAGATGAGCTTACCGATCTGTATACAAAAGAGTTCTTCCATGAATATATCAGGCAGATAGACAGGAACTGCCGCGATCTTTCCATGGATGCGATCGTGCTTAATATAGAGCATTTTCATATGCTGAATGAAATGTTCGGAAGGAAGATGGGTGACAATGTGCTCAGGAAGATAGCGGGAATGCTGTCTGATATGATAGCGGAAGGGATAGGTATCGGATGTCGTCCTGATTCCGATTACTTCTACTATTATATAGAACACAGAGAATCCTATGATGAAGTTTTTGCGACGCTCTCAAAAGAGCTTTCGGGAATATCGAAAATACCGGGTGTCCGTATCAGACTGGGAGTCTATCAGAATGTAAGTAAAGATATTTCGATAGAAGAAAGGTTCGATCATGCAAAGTATGCCTGTGACCGGATAAGAGGTGATTACAACCGGCAGATATTCTTCTATAACAGGGAAGAACATGAAAAAGATTTATATCATGAGAAGCTTATTAATGACATAGATTCGGCGATTGCCAATAAAGATCTTATAGTGTTCTATCAGCCCAAGTACGGTATACAGTGTGATGAGCCCGAACTTCGAAGCGCCGAAGCTCTTATCAGATGGCGTCATCCGAAGTACGGAATGATAAGTCCGGGCGATTTTATTCCTCTGTTTGAAAGCAATGGTCTGATACAGAAACTGGATCATTTTGTGTGGGAAGTGGCGGGCCGTCAGATCAGAAAATGGAAGGACGAATTCGGCTATACGGTTCCTGTTTCCGTAAATGTCTCCAGAGTGGACATTTATGATTCCGAACTTGAAAACCGGCTGATGAAGATACTTGAAGACAATGATCTTGATGCCAAAGATCTGATGCTGGAAATAACAGAATCTGCATATGCGGATGATGCGCGGGGACTGACGACTGTTGTGGAGAGGCTTCAGGGCAGGGGATTTAAGATCGAAATGGATGACTTCGGTTCCGGCTATTCATCACTTAATATGCTGACGGAGATCCCTATCGATGTTCTGAAGATGGATATGAAGTTTATCAGGAACATGAACAAGGATGCCAGGAGCCATAAACTGGTAGAACTTGTTATTGAGATAGCTGATTATCTGGGGGTACCTGTTGTTGCCGAGGGCGTTGAGGATAAGAACCAGGTGGATCAGCTTAGAGATATGGGATGCGATCTGATACAGGGATATTATTTTTCCAAACCGGTTCCGCCTGAAGAATTTGATAAGTTTATAAAAGCAGAAATTGAAAAGGGAAAGAGTGCAAAATGATTAGTATTGACGGATTAAGGGATTTTGGAGCGGATGCGGACAGCGCTTTAAAGCGCTGCATGAATAATGAAGAATTCTATCTGAAACAGGTCAATAAAGTCCTGACCGGAAATTCTTTTGACAAGCTTAAAGAGGCGGTAGTCAATGCGGATCTTGACGCGGCTTTTGAGGCTGCACACGCACTTAAGGGAGTGCTCGGCAATCTCGGTCTTACCCCGCTGTATGAGCCGGTTGCAGAGATGACGGAGTGTCTTAGAAGCAAAACGGACAAGGATTATTCGGCATACATCGATGTAATAGAAGATCGGGTAAAGGCGCTGAATAATATGTAAGTTGAATTGCATTATCATATAACGTATAATGCTATTTGCTCGTTAATATGGAGAAATCAGGTAAGGTCAATATAATGAAAATCAAGAGATTAACTGCGATTGCGGCTGTTGTGTGCACTGCCATGATAATGTCGCTCGGAGGATGTAAAAAGGACGAGGAGGCCGCCGAAGCACCTGTGGCGCAGACCGAAGAGGAAACCTCAACCAATACGGCAGATACAGAACCTCAAAATGATTCCGAATCCGAAGAAGGTGATCCGAATGATCTTCCCGAAGGTCAGATGAGAAGTTTTCTGTCGGGATTGCCGGTTGATGAAAAGATAGGAAACAGGCGTCCAGTAGCGATCATGCTCAATAACCTTAAGCCGGCACAGCCGATGAGCGGAGTAAGCTACGCCGATGTCGTGTACGAATATGTCGTAGAAGGCGGAATAACAAGACTGATGGGAGTATTCGAGAATTATGACGGTCTCGATAAGATAGGATCGGTCAGGAGCTGCCGGGAGTATTTTGTGTACACCGCGCTTGAATTCGATGCGATATACTGCCACTTTGGTCAGGCTTCATACGCTGTGGAACTTCTCGACAAGGATTATGTTGATAATATAAACGGACTGGGACCCGCCGGAGATGTAAGCTATTACAGAACTACCGACCGCCAGGCTCCCCATAATGTTTATACGAGCAAGAAAGGCATAGATGCCGGTATAGATATGCTCGGATACAGAAGAGATCATTATGACGGTTATAAGGGTAAATTCAAGTTCTGCGATCTCGACAAGGAAGTTACAAACGAGGACGGATACAGCGCAAAGCACATAGAGCCCAAATACAAGATAAATAAACCGTGGTTTGATTATAACGAGAAGACCGGCAAGTACGACAGGTTCCAGTATGACGGACCTCAGATAGATGATCTTACGGGTGAACAGTTATCTTATGATAATGTTATCCTTCAGTATAACTTCTGGGTACAGCTTGACGATAAGGATTATCTTGCGTTTGACTGTCATCAGGGAGGAGCTATCCAGTACTGTACAAAAGGAAAATGCATTCCCGGAACGTGGAAGAGAGAGATTAACGAAGATAATTACGATATGTCCGCAATAAGATACTACGATATGGACGGAAACGAGATTGAGATCAACAACGGCAAGACATTCGTATGTGTCATACAGAATGATGAGGTCGAAAACGTAGTCGTTGAATAGAAGTTTTATGCAGGGCCTTTTAAGGGCCCTGTTTTTGAATATGATGTTTGATCAGGGAAGAGAGTATAAGGCAAAGAGACAGATCATATGAAGTACGGTAAATATACAATAGAAACTGTTACGGAAGCTGAAGACATTATTATAAGCATGCTTGATGACCTGGGGGTCGAGGGTGCGCAGATTGAGGATAAGATTCCTCTTTCGGAAGATGAACTGGCGGGAATGTTTGTTGACATCGGACCCGAGGAGACGGCTGACGACGGCAAAGCTTATATATCGTTTTATCTTGACGCATCCGAAGATCATGAAGATCTGATCCGTGATATCAAGGCAGAACTTGAGGATATGAAGTCTTACTTAAATGTCGGAAGCTGCCGGATGACTTATTCGGAGACAGAAGATGAAGACTATATCAATAACTGGAAGAAATATTTCCATCAGTTTTATATAGATGATATTCTGTTCATTCCGTCATGGGAAGAGCCGGTGTCCGGCGAGCATAACGGAATGACGATACATATAGATCCGGGCACTGCTTTCGGTACCGGTATGCATGAGACCACTCAGTTATGCATACGGGCGCTCCGAAAGTACGCAACAGACGGCTGCAGAGTGCTTGATGTCGGAACGGGAAGCGGTGTGCTCTCAATACTTGCCTTTAAGTTTGGAGCCGGGGAAGTTATGGCTACCGATCTTGATATTTGTGCAGAGGCGGCAACAGCAGACAATCTGGCAGCAAACGGACTTGAAGATGCCGATTTTAAGCTTATCATCGGAAACCTTATTGATGATGCAAAAGTTCAGGATGAAGTCGGTAAGGGATACGATATAGTCGTTGCAAACATTCTTGCCGAAGTGCTTGTTCCGCTCATGCCGGCAGGCATCAGGGCGCTTAAGGACGGCGGAATCTACATAATGTCGGGAATAATAGACGACAAGGAAGAGACTGTTGTAAACGCCTGCAAAGAAAACGGCCTCAAAGTGCTCGAAGTAAACAGACAAGGTGAATGGGTATGTGTCACGGCTGCGAAGCAGGCGTGACGCGGCGACATCGACGAAGTCGATGTTGGTTGTAAATCAAAATATCAAGCAAATATGTACAGATTCTTCACAGATATCAATCAAATAGATATAGCAAACAAAACCGTTTTCATAACCGGAGGCGATTTCAATCATATCAAAAACGTACTTCGCATGAAGGAAGGCGAGGAAGTTTCGGTAATGGTACCGGGCGATGAGAGTGAGTATCGTTGCGAGATCGACTCATATACCGACGAGGGCGTTAAGCTTACGATCCGCTTTGTCAAGGAGAGCAATGTTGAGCTTCCGTGTGAGGTCGTTCTGTATCAGGCACTCCCAAAAGCCGATAAAATGGAGTTGATAATAACAAAATCTGTAGAGCTCGGAGTGTCAAGGATTGTGCCGGTTGCGACAAAGCGTGCCGTCGTAAAGCTTGATAATGACAGATCCGGCAAAAAGGTTGCCAGATGGAATGCAATATCCGAAGCTGCGGCAAAGCAGTCGAAGCGGGCGATCATTCCGCAGGTTGCAAACGTAATGTCGATGGAAGAGGCTTTATCGGATTGTGCGGATTATGAAGTAAAAATCATCCCTTATGAGCTGTCTGACCCGGACTGTATGAGCCGTACAAGAGAAGTAATAGAAAAAATCGCTCCGGGTAATAAAGTGGCCGTATTTATAGGACCTGAGGGAGGATTTACCGAAGAAGAGATAAAACTAGCCACAGATGCCGGATGTGAGCCGGTAACACTCGGGCATCGTATTCTTCGAACGGAAACCGCGGGGATCGTTGTCCTGTCATGGATAATGTATAATGTGGAATTGTAAGAAATATGAAGAGTATATATTTAGACAACAGCGCGACTACGCGCACATTTGATGAAGTAACTGAATACATGGCACATATAATGAGGGATGTCTACGGCAATCCTTCAAGCATGCATACGGAAGGAATAGCAGCGGAAGCCGAAGTAAGGAAAGCCCGCGAGAGTCTTGCGCAGCTGATAAAGGTTGATACAGGCAACATTTTATTTACTTCCGGCGGGACCGAATCGGATAACCTTGCGATCATAGGTGCGGCTCTGGCAAATAAAAGAGCCGGAAAACATCTTATAACGACAAAGACCGAACATCCGGCAGTGCTTGAGGCCATGAAATTTCTCGAGGAGCAAGGATACGGTGTTACATATCTTGATGTAGGTGCAGACGGAAGGGTGGATCCCGATGATCTGCAGGCGGCGCTTACGGATGAGACTGTTCTTGTGTCGATAATGCATGTTAATAACGAGATCGGTTCAGTCAATGATATTAAGGAGTTCGGTGCGATAATCAAGGGTTACAAACCGTCGATCCTGTTTCACACAGATGCGGTCCAGTCATTCGGAAAATTCAGGATCAACCCGAAATCCTGCAAGATAGATATGATGTCTGTCAGCGGGCACAAGATCCACGGACCTAAGGGAGTGGGGATACTGTATGTTGCCGACAAGGTTAAACTTCATCCGCTCATGCTTGGCGGAGGCCAGCAACGGGGGCTTCGATCCGGTACCGAAAATGTACCGGGAATAGCAGGGATAGGACTTGCTTCGGAACTGATATATAATGATTTTGAAGCAAAAACGGACAGGCTTTATGAGCTCAAGTGCTATTTTATCAGTGAACTGGTTAAGCTGCCCGATGTGTTTGTAAACGGAATCACTCAAAATGCATTTACGGATGAGGATATGATCCGTAAGACGGCACCGCATATTATAAGTGCATCTTTCGGACAGATCCGCGCGGAAGTTTTGCTTCATACGCTTGAAGCAAAGGGTATATTTGTATCATCAGGAAGTGCATGTTCATCCAATAAACCTGCTGTAAGTGCAACATTGCAGGCTATCGGACTCGACAGGAGGCTGCTTGATGCGACTTTGAGATTTTCAATGTCGTATTCGATTACAAAGGAAGATATCGATACAACACTTACGGTGTTGTCGGATGAATTACCGAAACTGCGGAAGTTTACCCGCCGCTGAGCAGGTCGGAGAAAAGAGACAGATTATGAAGTATTCAACATTCTTAATAAAATATGCCGAGATCGCGATCAAGGGCAAAAACCGTTATGTATTCGAGGATGCGCTGATGCATCGGATGAAGCTTGCCCTTGGGCATGTTGAAGGTGATTTTGCCATAAGCAAGACTCAGGGCAGAATGTTTGTCGACTGCAACAGTGATTATGATTTCGATGAAGTAATTGCAGCGCTGGGGCGTGTATTCGGAATTAACACCATTTGCCCGGTAGTTAAGACCGAAAAAGTAGATTTTGAAAAGCTTTGCGCAGATGTTGTTGCATATGTCAAAGAAGAATATCCGGAGCAAAAAGGAACTTTCAAGGTATTTGCAAGGCGTGCTGACAAATCGTTTCCGGTTCATTCGACCGAGATGAACTGTGAACTGGGGGCTGCTATTCTTGATGCATACCCGCAGATGAAGGTTGATGTTCATAAGCCAGAAATAGAGCTTAATGTTGAGGTTCGGGAGGACGTTTACATTTACTCGCGCCAGATTCCCGGACCCGGGGGAATGCCGGTCGGAACCGGCGGTAAAGCCTTGCTTCTTTTGTCGGGAGGTATAGATTCGCCTGTTGCCGGATATATGATCGCAAAACGCGGTGTCAAAATAGACGCCGTATATTTCCATGCTCCTCCTTACACGAGCGAGAGAGCCAAACAGAAGGTAATTGATCTTGCCAGACTGGTAGCTAAATATACGGGAACTATATGTCTTCATGTGATCAACTTTACCGATATTCAGCTTGCGATATACGAAAAATGTCCGCATGATGAACTGACGATAATCATGCGAAGATATATGATGAGGATCGCCGAACACATTGCCAAAGAGAATGATTGTCTCGGACTTATTACCGGAGAGAGTATCGGGCAGGTTGCCAGCCAGACGATGCAATCTCTTGCCGTAACAAATGAAGTTTGTACCCTTCCGGTCTTCAGGCCGCTTATAGGATTCGACAAACAGGAGATCATTGAGATATCCGAAAAGATAAATACATTTGAAACATCCATTCTCCCGTACGAGGACTGTTGCACGATCTTTGTTGCAAAACATCCGGTAACTAAGCCTAAACTTGAGGTTATACAAAAGTCCGAAAGAAAGCTTTCGGATTGTATTGACGAACTTGTGGCTTCGGCACTTGAGACCGATGAGGTTATAAACGTTATTTAGGTGATGCATGTTTGATACAAAGACCCACAAAAGAATACCGGCGGGGCTTTTGTTCTGCATATGTGCATTGATCGGCGCGATATGCTTTATCGGCATCTATGGAGTAAATATTCTTGATTTTACAAACACCGGATGGCTGTTCGACAACGATCATGATCTGCGGCAGCATTACATAGGGTGGTGCCATTTCAGGACCGACCGGTGGCACTTTCCGATAGGGCTGATCGATTCTCTTTCATATCCCAACAGCATGTCCGTGATATATACGGATTCGATCCCTCTGTTCGCAGTTATATTTAAAATCATAAGCCCGTATCTTCCCCAGACATTTCAGTACTTCGGGCTGTTCGGGATAATATCGTTTATGCTGATGGGAGGTTTTGCCTCATTACTGCTTCGGCGGTTCATAGATGATGATCTTGTGTGTGCGGCAGGATCTGTTTTTTATGTGGTAAGTGCACCTGTTATTCAGAGAATGTACTATCACACCGCACTATCGGCACAGTGGCTCATTATTGCGGCTCTTGTGCTGTGGGTATATAACAGCCGGATCGTATCCGATTTTTGGAGAATAACGTACTGGGGAATCCTGGGATTCTTATGTGTCGGGATCCACTCGTATTTTCTTCCGATGATCGGCATGATATTGCTGGCTTTGGTGATAACACAGTATGCCGAAAAGGAGAACAGATTGCTTCCGCTGCTGGAGATTGCGGCGTTTTGTGTATGCGGGCTGGCGAATCTGTTTGTTTTGGGAGGATTCTACGGAGCAACTTCTCCGGTCGGACCGGGACTCGGAACATTCGGAAGTAACCTCAACACTTTTATCAATCCGTGGGAAATAGGGAAGCTCCTGCCCGAACTTCCTCTTCAAAACCTGTTCCAATATGAGGGTATGGCGTATCTCGGTGCCGGTATACTGCTTTTGTACGTGGTTGTTGCGATCGGAATAGTATTTCGCGGGATCCGGAAGATCCCCGAGGAGGCGTTCCACTCATCGAAGATATACGGCAGGGTGACAATCGGACTGGTCGCGGCCTCGTTTGCTGTGGCGGTTATTCCCAATATATCGTTTAATGAGATAACGATTCTGTGGGTGCCGCTTCCCGGCAAAATAGAGGAACTGATGGGAATATTCAGATCAAACGGACGGCTGGTATGGCCTGCCATGTATGTTCTTATGACTGCTGCCGTAAGTTTTGCGGCATATACGTTCAGACGTTTCGGGTTTGTTGCGCGTATTCTGATTGTATGTGCACTCATACTACAGATCGCTGATATGTCGGATGCTTTTCGCGAAAGGTTTGAGCTGTATACGGCCGAACATCCTATCGAAACAATGTGGGATGGAGAGGAGGCACAGGCATTTACCGAAGGTGCTGCGGACTTTATATTCCTGTATACGGATAACGATGTTACAATGCAGACAGCCTATTACGGCTATCTGCACAATATAAGACAGAATAATTTTTACTTTGCAAGAGATATAGACAATAAGGTCAGGGAAGGAATTGATCTGTACTATTCGGAGCTTGACAAGGGTAATATAAGGCAATCTGCAATTTATGTTTTGAGGGATGAAGATTATGACAAAGATCCGTCATATTACGAAAACCTCGATGCCGAAATGATGAAGCTTAACGGACATGTGATATTCAAAGCAAAATAAAAAAGGGATCACGGTCTACCGTGATCCCTGAAATGCTTCGTTATTAAACAGTGTACTGTGAAAGAACAGCCATAACATCGTCGGCGTTTCCTTCTGTATGGATATTAAGATCGATGGGCTTGCTAAGGTCCAGACTGAAAATACCCATGATCGACTTGGCATCGATAACGTATCTGCCTGATACGAGGTCGAAATCATAGTCGAACTTAGTTACATCATTAACAAATGATTTAACCTTGTCAATTGAATTTAATGAAATCTGTACTGTCTTCATGAAAATTCCTCCTTTTCATTTACATTTAACTTATTCTCTCTTGTCTACAGGATAAATATAAATCCGGCAAGAGTAAATGTCAATTCTGAAAAAACACTAAAAATGCGGAGTTTATCTATGAAAAAGGTAGCATTTCACAACCTTGGTTGTAAAGTCAATTCGTACGAGTTGGATGGAATTTCACAGATGTTCCAAAAACGCGGGTACGAAATTGTTGATTTTGCACAAAAAGCGGATATATACGTGATAAACACCTGTACTGTAACAAATATAGCCGATCAGAAAAGCAGGCAGATGATCAGCCGGGCGAAAACGAAAAATCCCGAAGCGATAGTTGTTGCAGCGGGCTGTTATGTGCAAAATGATCCTGATGCCGCGTCAAAGAACGACTCAATTGATATTGCGGTGGGGAATAACCATAAATCGGAGATCGTAGATATAGTCGAGGAATACATCCGTATAAAGGAAGAAGGTAACGATCCCGGCAAGATGCTCGGAGGGCGGACGGTAAGTGACCTGAGCATCCCCTGCGAATATGAGAATATATCCATATCAGCTCCGGCAGGACATACACGCGCATTTATGAAAATACAGGACGGATGTAATCAGTTCTGCAGTTACTGCGCAATTCCTCTTGTAAGAGGAAGGGTCAGGAGCAGAAGCCTTGATGATATTACGGATGAAGCAAAAAGACTTGCCGGTAACGGATATAAAGAAATAGTTCTGACCGGAATACATCTGAGCTCATACGGGCTTGACGATGCTTATAATACGTTTGCAAGGGGACAGAACACAAACAGGGCACTGCTGTCGGCCATAGAGGCTGTAACATTGGTTCCCGGAATAGAAAGGATACGGCTCGGATCGCTTGAACCGCGGCTTATGACTGATGAGTTCGTAAAAGAGCTTGCACAAAATGATAAGGTCTGTCCTCACTTTCACCTGTCTTTGCAAAGCGGCGCAGATACCGTTCTGGCGCGGATGAGAAGACATTACACAACTGCCGAATACGAGGAGAGGGTCTGCTTTATAAGGAGTATGTTTGAACACCCCGCCATCACAACGGATGTGATCGTGGGCTTCCCCGGTGAGAGCGAGGAAGAATTTGAAGAAACAAGAATGTTCCTGGATAAGGTCAATCTTTATGATTGTCATGTGTTTAAGTATTCAAGGAGAAAGGGTACCGAGGCCGACCGGATGAAAGGGCAGATAAGCAATGCAGACAAATCTGCAAGATCCGAAATACTGATATCGGATTCAAATCGCAGAAAAAGTGATTTTGCCCGGTATTATATCGGGCGTACTGTCGAGGTACTGACAGAAGATACGCAAGTATATGACGGAATCGAATACACGGTCGGATATACGCCGGAATATGTTAAGGTTTCGATTCCCGTAACAAAGAGTGGCCGGATAATGCAAATCTTGTGTTTTGAGGAAGGATGCGATAGAATTAAGGGTAGTTGCAAATAGGAGGGGCCCATATGCAGAATTTAGGTAATACACAGTTTTTCAATGTTCAGACTGAACCGGAGACCGGAGTAAAGGTTGTTCTTGAGACGGTCTATGATGCTTTGACCGAAAAAGGATACAATCCCGTAAATCAGATAGTCGGGTATATAATGTCAGGAGATCCCACATATATTACAAGCCATAACGGGGCAAGAAGTATGATAATGAAAGTTGAAAGAGACGAACTAGTTGATGAGCTTCTGACATCATACATTAAGAGCAACGGATGGCATTAGAATGAGGATACTGGGGCTTGATTACGGAAGCAAGACAGTAGGTGTTGCGATCAGTGATCCTCTTCTTATAACCGCACAGGGTGTTGAGATCATAAGAAGACAGTCCGAGAACAAACTGCGAAGGACTTATGCCAGGATCGAGGAGATCATTGCCGGGTACGGTGACGTTGAAAAGATCGTTGTCGGTTATCCCAAGAATATGAATGATACTATAGGAGACCGTGCGCAAAAGAGCGAGGAATTCAAGACCGCTCTTGAGCGAAGATGCGGCCTTCCTGTTGTTTTGTGGGATGAGAGACTTACTACCGTAGCTGCGGACAGGGCAATGGATGAAGCAGGAATAAAGTCATCCGACCACAAAAAATATGTTGATGAGATAGCCGCCATGCTGATTTTGCAGGGATACCTTGAGTGGCTTCGAAACAGTGGACAGGAAAAGGAATAAGAATTAAGGGATTATATGGAAAAGATCAGTTTTACCACAGATGACGGAGTCAGTGAATTCTACGTTATTGATGAGACGCGTATCAGTAATTGCAACTATCTGCTTGTATCGGATTCTATGGAAGATGAGGCAGAAGCTCTGATACTTAAGGATATTTCAAAGGAGACCGACACGGAAGCGGTTTACGTCCCGGTTGAGGACGAAGTGGAGCTTAGTGCCGTAGCTTCTGTTTTTGAGGAGAGTTTGGGAGATATAGATTTTGAATAAAGGGAAATTATGCATCATACCGCTGGGCGGGCTCGATCAGATCGGTATGAATATTACGGCTTTTGAATATAATGATGATATTGTTGTGGTCGATTGCGGCTTAGCGTTCCCTGAGGACGATATGCTCGGAATCGACCTTGTAATTCCGGATACAACCTATCTCGAAGAGAACATAGACAGGGTCAGAGCGCTTGTGATAACCCACGGTCATGAGGATCATATAGGAGCGATACCGTATGTTCTTCAGAAGATCAACATTCCCGTGTACGGAACAAAACTCACAATGGCGCTTATCGAAAACAAACTCGAAGAGCATGCAATGTTAAATAACGTGGAGAGGCATGTAGTATCATTCGGGGAGAGTGTATCGTTCGGAGAGATTAAAGTTGAGTTTATAAGAACCAACCACAGCATAACGGATGCATGTGCACTTGCGATAACTTCGCCTGTTGGAACAGTTGTACATACGGGCGATTTTAAGGTAGATTATACGCCTGTATTCGGAGATCCGATAGATCTCGCAAGATTTGCGGAACTCGGCAAGCAGGGAGTTCTGGCTCTGTTATGCGATTCTACAAATGCGGAACGTCCCGGATTTACCAACTCGGAGAGAACGGTAGGAAGGGCACTTGATAATATCTTTTCGGATCATTCCCGATCGAGGATACTTGTTGCCACCTTTTCTTCAAACGTCGACAGAGTACAGCAGATCATAGATGCGGCTGACCGATACGGCAGAAAAGTCGTACTTGAAGGACGCAGCATGCGCAATATCATCAATACGGCGATAGAGATAGGCTATGTCAGGATCCCTGACGGTATTCTTATCGATATTTCGCAGATAAGAGACTATCCGGATGAAAAGACCGTGATCATCACGACCGGTAGCCAGGGTGAATCTATGGCTGCGCTGTCAAGGATCGCGACCAACATGCACAAGATGGTATCCATAAAGCCCGGAGATGTTGTTGTATTTTCATCCAATCCCATACCCGGGAACGAAAAGGCTGTATTTAAAGTGATTAATGAACTCAGCATGAAGGGCGCCGAGGTTATTTTCCAGGATACTCACGTAAGCGGCCATGCCTGTCAGGAGGAGATCAAACTCATATATACGCTTACCAGGCCGAAATTTGCCGTTCCTGTTCACGGAGAGCACAGGCATCTGATGGCGCAAAGAGGGGTGGCAATAGAAGTCGGTGTCCCGAAGGAGAACGTGAAGATACTTTCAAACGGACAGGTACTTGAGCTTGATCAAAACAGTGCGACGATAACAGGGGATGTTGCTAACGGAGCCGTATTTGTTGACGGACTTGGCGTGGGAGATGTCGGAAACGTTGTTCTGCGTGACAGACAGCGTCTTGCCGAAGACGGTATAGTGATAGTATGTATGACCCTTGAGAGCGGCACCAATACTGTTGTTGCCGGGCCTATGGTCATGTCCAGGGGATTTGTCTACATCAAAGAGTCCGATGAGTTCATGGAAGAAGCCCGTGAAATAGTTTCATATGCCATGGAAAAAATAGCGGACAAAAACATTACAAGCAGAAATAAGATAAGAGAAAATATCAAGGATGCACTTTCGAGTTTCATTTGGAGAAGAATAAAGCGCAGCCCCATGATTTTACCCATAATTATGGAAAAGGATATATAAGATGCTGAGTGAAAAAGCGATAAAAGCAGTCAATTCCGTAACGGAAGCGATCAAAGAATCACAGGAATACAAGGATTTTGAAAAAGAGAAGAAACTGGTCAAAGATAATCCCCGGACAAGGGATCTGGTTGAAAAGGTTAAAAATATACAGTTGAGACTGATGAATATCCCCGAAGATGAGCGCAACAGTGACTACGCGGAATCTCTTCTCAATGAATACGAGGAGATAACGGAAAATACAGCGGTTTATGATTATTCAAGGGCTGAATCGTTATATGTTACGATGTTGCAGGAAGTATTGGGAAGCATTGTAGAAAGCGTGGATCTGTAAGATGAATGTTAAAAACATGGCCCTGATGTTTATGGGTTTTATAGTAAGAGCGGCAATTCTTGCGATTGTGGTGCTGGTAATATTCAGGACCGGGCAAAAGGCGTATGATTTCGGCTTCAGGATATTTACGGAGGAAGCGGTAAGCGCCGCTCCCGGAAGGGATGTTGCTGTAACGATCGTTCAGGGCGACTCTACAATGGATGTTGCCAAAATGTTTGAAGAAAAGGGGCTTATCCGGGACCCGAACCTGTTCTACGTTCAGAAGAAGTGTTCGGTGTACGACAATGATATCCAGCCCGGATTCTATACACTTAATACATCTATGACCGCAGAAGAAATGTTTGCCATCATCGCCGGCAAGAAAGATGAGGAGGGGTCTGCCGAAGGTGATGAAGAGCTTGATGAAGGTGAGGCAACGGCTGATCCGCTTACCGAAGGTGAGTCGGCACTTGATAAAGTATCCGGCGAATGGGAAGGCGACGAGGACGGCGAAGAGGTAGTGGAGGAAGAGGTTCACGATCCGTTCGACGAGGGATCGGTCAT
The DNA here is from genome assembly GCA_002371615.1 of Lachnospiraceae bacterium UBA3762. Lineage (GTDB taxonomy): Bacteria > Bacillota > Clostridia > Lachnospirales > Lachnospiraceae > UBA2868. The sequence goes on from DFGA01000016.1 coordinate 36,463, forward strand.
CGAAAATGCGGAAACAGAGGATGGCGACGGGCAGTGATAACCGACGAGAGAACTGCGACATTCATAGATTCAATAAGCGGTCTTAATACGCCATATCTTGAGGAACTCGAAAAGAAGGCACACGCGGAAGGGATTCCGGTTATACGCCGTGCCACGCAGAGCCTTTTGAAGTTTATCCTTGCGGATCATAAACCGGAAAACATACTCGAACTTGGAACCGCAACAGCATATTCTGCGATCTTTATGGCTACATACGGTGGAAATGTACATATAGATACGATTGAGAATTATGAAAAACGTATAGCTGAGGCGAAGATCAACATCGAAAGTTCCGGATTTGAAGGTGCGATCAATCTTATCGAGGGCGATGCCCAGTCTGTTATCGAAGAGCTGGCCGCAGGCGCAAAATCATACGATATGATTTTTATCGATGCCGCAAAAGCACAGTATTTAAGTTATCTTCCGGTGTGCAAAAAGCTCCTTCGCGTTGGGGGTATTCTTATCTCGGATAATGTTTTGTTTGACGGAGATATAATACTGTCAAGATTTGCGGTAAGAAGAAGAGACAGGACTATACACGCAAGGATGAGAGAATACCTGAGGGTGATTTCGGAAGATGAGGAACTGGTAACAACGATCCTTCCGATTGCGGACGGAATGACACTCTCGGTCAAATGCAGATAAGGAATGCAGATAGAGTAGGGACTCTGTCTGCACCGCGAGGCCCTCTCCGAAGGAGAACCAAATGCTCAAACCAAAATCCAAACCTGAACTTCTGGTTCCCGCAGGGAGCCTTGAAGTTTTAAAGACGGCTGTCCGGTATGGTGCCGACGCCGTATATATAGGCGGAGAAGCATTCAGTCTTCGTGCCAAGGCAAAGAATTTTACCCGTGATGAAATGGCAGAGGGTATAGAGTATGCCCATGATCATGGTGTTAAGGTTCATGTGACGGCAAATATCTATGCGCACAATTATGACATAGATTCTGTAAGTGAATATTTCAGGGAACTGAAAGAACTTTGCCCGGATGCGATACTTATTGCCGATCCGGGAGTGTTTGCACTTGAGAGAAAAATCTGCCCCGAGATACCTGTCCATATAAGCACACAGGCGAACAACACCAATTACAAGACATTTGAGTTCTGGCATGATCTTGGCGCCGAACGGGTCGTATGTGCAAGAGAATTGTCTTTGGAGGAAATCAGGGAACTCAGAGGCAGGATCCCTTCGGATATGGATATAGAGTGTTTTATTCACGGCGCTATGTGTATTTCATATTCCGGAAGATGCCTGTTATCCTCATACATGACCGGAAGAAGTGCCAACCGCGGAGAGTGTACCCACCCCTGCAGATGGAAGTATGCCGTTTCCGAGGAGATGCGTCCCGGAGAGTACATGCCAGTTGACGAGACAGAACGGGGAACATTTATATTCAACTCCAAAGATCTGTGCATGATAGAGCATATTCCCGAACTTGTGGATGCGGGGATCAACAGCTTTAAAATAGAAGGGCGCATGAAGACCGCCCTTTATGTTGCGACCGTTGCAAGAACATACAGAAATGCCATCGATGATTATATTACATCCCGCAAATTGTATGAACAGAATCTTGAATGGTACAAAAAAGAAATAGGAAAATGCACGTACAGACAGTTCACAACGGGATTTTACTTCGGTAAGCCCGATGAAAATATGCAGATATACGATAACAGTACATATGTCGTAGAAAGCGTATTTCTTGGGATCGTTGAAGAGGTGACCGGTGACGGAAGGATCAGGCTTACACAGAAGAACAAGTTCTGTGTGGGAGATACTATAGAGATAATGAAGAGCGGCAGGGAGGATATCGCTGCCCGTGTGGCAAAGATTGAAAGCGAAGACGGTATCAGCCAGCAAAGCGCTCCGCATGCCTGTCAGGTAATATATGTTACGCTTGATGGTATCGAGCCATCCCGCGTAAGTGCAGGGGACGTCCTGAGAACGATGGACGATCCGGTTAAGGTGGTGTAAATATGAGTCTACTATCAGTCATAGTTCCGTGCTTTAATGAGGAAGCGGCAATCCCGTTCTTTTATGATGCTATGCAAAAGACGGCGGATGATTTTGCCTCAAGATTCCCCGGGGTTGAGTTTGAGTATATTTTTGTGGATGACGGATCAACCGACAGGACTATGGAAGTCATAAAAGATCTGCGCCAAAAAGATAAAAGAGTGCATTATCTGTCTTTTTCGAGAAATTTCGGTAAAGAGGCGGCGCTTTATGCCGGCTTTTTAAAGGCGGCAGGTGATCATGTTGTTTGCATGGATGCCGATCTGCAGGACCCGCCGGAACTGCTTGCGGACATGTACGGTGCAATAGTCAATGAGGGATATGATTCCGCGGCGACAAGGCGCGTGACAAGAAAAGGCGAACCTAAGATAAGATCCTTCTTTGCAAGATGTTTCTACAAGCTTATGAACAGGATAAGTGATGTTGAGTTTGTGGACGGAGCCAGGGATTATCGTATCATGACAAGAAAGATGGTAGATGCGATATTAAAACTTGGGGAAAACAACCGCTTTACAAAAGGAATATACAGCTGGGTGGGATTTAAGACCAAGTGGATCGAATTTGAAAATGTGGAAAGAGTTGCAGGAGAGACCAAGTGGTCATTTTTCGGTCTGCTCAGGTATTCGTTTGAAGCGATACTCGGGTTCTCCACAGCACCGCTTTCTTTTGTGATAAGTCTTGGATTTATCGTGACTGCAATGGCTTTTATACTCATCATATTCGTTGTGATACGGACACTGCTGTTTGGGGATCCGACAAACGGATGGCCGTCCATGATATGTATTGTAGTGTTCTTTGCCGGAACACAGCTTATGTGTACGGGAATAGTCGGCGCATATTTGGGCAAAACGTACCTTGAAACAAAAAACAGGCCTATATTCATTGCAAGGGAAGAGGAGTAAGAGTTATGGCCCGCTCTGTTATGTTGTCGGTCATAGTTCCTGTATATGATGTTGACAGGAAATATTTAAGCGAATGTTTTGAGAGCATTCTTAACCAGACATTTACGGACTTTGAACTGATAATCGTTGAAGACGGTACAAAAGATGATCTTGCCGACTACATTGATACGTATGATTACCGTAGTGCGAAGGTTTCGGTTATCCGGCAGGAAAACAGGGGAGTGGCGTGTGCAAGGAACGCAGGACTTGATGTGTGTGCCGGCAAATATATAACTTTTGTTGATTCCGATGATACGCTTGAGCCTGATTGTTTTGCCGGAATAGTTGATTTTGCCCAAACCAATTCGACAGATGTACTTATGTTTGGGATCAATAAGGTCTATCCCGCAAGAAAGGAAGTATTTTCTCCGTATACATGTGATATAGGACATTTTACGAAAGAGCAGAAGGAAGAGGTACAGTTTAAGTGTATGGTAGGCATCCTTCCGTTCTATGTATGCCCTCCGGCAAGCAGTGATGCTGCAGGTTCGGCATGTGCAAAACTATACAGAAATGATTTCCTGCAAAAAGAGGATCTTAAGTATACGCCGGGGCTGAAAAGGGCTGAGGATATGGAGTTTAATCTCCGTGTGTTTGACAGGGCACAGGCAATAGGGTATCTGTACAGGTTTTACTATAATTACAGACAGATAGATACGTCGGCTACATTTGTCTACAGATCCGGCGGCATAGAGGTCTTTACGGATGCGCTTCGTGCCATCCGCAAGCATCTTGTATCGTCGGGAAAAAGTGACCTGTATATGCAGGTATATTATATGAGATGCATGTTCTTCTTCCTTGAGAGTATGGATATGGATTACCTGAATAAACAGAATCCGAAACCGCTTGGTGTAAGAATTCGTGAGCTGGCAGCCCAGTCACAAAATGATCCCTATTATGAAGCTTTCAGGAAACTAAGCAGCAGGAATCTGACATTTGCGAGAAAGATACCTCTGTTTCTTATAAGACATAAGATGTTTTACATACTTGCCGTATTCTACAGCGTATACAGAAAAGTTTCGGGTATATGATCATAAAGCAGCAATGAGAGATGACTATGGACAACCGATCAAATAATCCGGCAGTTTCTATAATAATGCCGTGCTATAACACAGAAAAATACTTAAAGAAAACGATGGACAGCGTTTTTGCCCAGACTTTTAAGGACTATGAGATCATCATGGTTGACGACGGAAGCACTGACTCCACACCGGAACTTTTGGATGCATATGAAAAAAATTATCCGGATATAATAAAAGTGTTTCACAAGGAAAACGGCGGACAGTCAACTGCAAGAAATCTTGCACTTGATCATGCGCGCGGAGAGTATATTTTGTTTTGGGACAGCGATGATTATGCCGATGTCGATTATCTCGAGCCTCTTGTTGAGGCGGCAAGGGAGAATAACAGTGATACGGTCATCAGCGGATCGCATTATGTGGATGAGAACGGAGTTGTCATAGAAAACCTTAACTATCCGGTTGACCGTTACCCCGACTATCCTCTAAGACGCCTTGCGCCGCACGGCAAACTGTACCGGCTTGATTTTCTGAACAGACATAATATACGGTTTGAGCCCGGGAAACTGTACGAAGATAATCCGTTTAATTTCCTTGCGCTCTTTCTTAGCCGTAATCAGGTGATCCTTCCGCTGGCAAGACATTATCAGGTCGTCCATCCCGGAAGTTCGATGTCTTCGAAAGTTACAAGCGAAAAGGTTCCGTACAGAGCAATCGAAAATGCGCTTGACTACATCAATGCACACAGTAATGAGATCAATGACAGGGATGTTTATGTTTTTACGGTGCTAAGCTTTCTGACATATTTTATATTTCTCGGAAACCGTGAGCATATGCAGGCGGCGTTGCACAAATATAAAGGATGCAAGTATGAAGGTTCGCTGATAAATGAACTGTGTGATTTTGCGCAGCGCCTGATACCGGAAAAACTGCCCGGTTACAATAAGAATCCTTATGTCGGTATATTCAGGTCAAGAGAACTGCAACTGCGTCACCGTGCGGGAGTATGGCTGTTTGTCAGGCTCATTCGTACACATACCCTCAAGGCGTTTGCAAGATGCTATTACTTGTTTGTGAGATAGAGACTGTAGAATATGAACGTTAAATTCAGCGTGATCACAATATGCTACAATGCGGCAAAGGTGCTGCCGGTTACGATTGAGTCAGTGCTTTCCCAGGATTACACTGATTACGAGTATATAATCCAGGACGGTAATTCCACCGACGCTACCCCGGAAATAGTTAACAGTTACAAAGAAAAGTTTGCCGAACGTAATATCAGGTTTGTATATAACCGGGAAAAAGACGGTGGCATATATGATGCCATGAATAAAGCCGTTGCATCTGCCGAAGCTGACTATATTAACTTCATGAATGCAGGTGACTGCTTTTACGATATGCATGTATTAAGCCATATTGCGGATGCGGAAGATGCGGAATCATCTAAGAACGGGACAGCCCCTGTCATTATTTACGGTGATTGTGCCGTATATGAATACGGCAGATTCTTTCTGTTTCCGAAGTCACTTGATAAGATAGAAGAATCAATGCCTTTTTCGCATCAGTCGGTATTTGCTCAAAGCGATTTTGTACGTGAACACCCTTTTAACACATCTTACAGATACAGTGCGGATTATGATTTTCTGCTTACGGCACATGATCTTGGAGTGAAGTTTTGCGATTCGGGTACGACCGTATGTATCACAACAGCTGACGGAACTTCAAGTATCAATTATCATGATACACTTATGGAAAGTGCCGGGATACTCAAAAATCACGGAAAATTCCATCATTCCGAAGCCGAACTGTTAAAGATCGAGAAAACTCTTAGGATCAAGCAGTTTGTGCTCGATCATTTTCCTGTGTTTATCAGGAAGATAATAAGAGGCCTCCAGATCAGATCCAGAGGCCAGTCTTATGATCCGGTGATTCCACCGTGGTTTAAATCATTTTTGTAAATCAGACTCTGTTTCAGATACGGTCCAGAGCCTGTGTCAGGTCGTCAATAAGATCATCCGCATTCTCAAGCCCAACAGAATAACGGATAAGGTCGGGAGAGATACCGGCTTCTATTAACTGCTCTTCGGAAAGCTGCCTGTGGGTGTGGCTTGCAGGGTGCAGCAGGCATGTCCTTGCATCGGCAACATGGGTTGCGATCGTTGCAAGCTTTAATGAATCCATGAATTCTATTGATTTATCCCTGCCTCCCTTTATTGCAAAGCAGAGAACACCGCAAGTGCCGTTCGGCATATATTTCCTGGCAAGTTCGTGGTATTCATCGGTCTCAAGATCGGGATAGTGAACCCAGACAACCTTTTCATGAGCGTTCAGGAATTTAGCTATCTTCAGTGCGTTTTCACAGTGACGCTGAACACGTACATGGAGAGATTCAAGCCCTGTGTTCACATAGAAAGCATTCTGCGGAGACTGGATGCATCCAAGGTCTCTCATAAGCTGGGCAGTCGCCTTTGTGATGTATGCGCCCTTTCCGAACTTTTCGGCATATACGATTCCGTGATAGCTCTCATCGGGTGTTGTCAGCCCCGGGAACTTTTCTGCGTGGGCCATCCAGTCAAAATTGCCGCTGTCAACGATAGCACCTCCGACGCTTACCGCATGCCCGTCTATATATTTTGTGGTGGAATGGGTAACTATGTCTGCGCCCCATTCGATAGGCCTGCAATTGACCGGAGTAGCGAAAGTGTTGTCGACTATAAGGGGAACACCGTGGCTGTGCGCAAGGTGTGCGAATTTTTCAATATCAAGGACGGTACATGTAGGATTGGTGATCGTCTCGCCAAAAACCGCTTTCGTATTCGGTCTGAAGTATTTAGCCAATTCTTCTTCCGGGAGAGTCTGGTCGACAAAAGTACACTCGATGCCCATTTTAGCCATTGTTACAAGGAAAAGGTTATAGGTTCCGCCGTATATCGAACTCGATGCTATGAAATGGTCTCCGGCCTCGCATATATTGAAGATTGCAAAGAGATTGGCCGCCTGTCCGGATGATGTCAACATGCCGGCTACTCCTCCTTCAAGGGCGGCAAGCTTTTTGGCCGCAAAATCATTGGTCGGGTTTTGCAGTCTGGTATAGAAATATCCCTCCTCTTCAAGATCGAACAGCGCACCCATATCATCGCTTGTCGAGTACTTCCAGGTCGTGCTCTGCCATATCGGAAGCTGGCGCGGATCGCCGTTACCGGGCTCATATCCTTCATGAAGGCATTTGGTTTCTATTCTGGTATTCATCATGTTTACTCTCCTGTAAAAATCTGTAATTAATAAAAGGGCATTACATGCCGCCTCGTACTATTTTACAGTTAAATGCGGAAATTATCAAATCCTGTGGGCTTAAATATGAATATATGTGATATAATATTTAGCATGTTTGAAGGAAATGTATACGGAATAACGGCAGTTGTAAGTGCGATTGTTTGTTATGCCGTACTCAAGTGCAACAACAGAATATATGAAAAGAGCAGTGTGATCAGAAACTATTTCTCGCTTATGCTGTTTGCATTTATCGGCTATGATATAGTCGAAGCCCTCTGGGGTTTTATGAATACAGGCGCTCTTAATCTTGGCAGAAGCGTATTTGATGCCACTACTTTTCTCATACATTTTTCGATCATATTTGCAATCGCGTGCTGGTGTATATTTCTGACCAATTATTTCGGTTTCAAAGAGACCCGTCCGGTCATGATCCTTCAATGTATATCGCTTGCTGCGGCTGTTGTGATACTGATAACGCAGATATTCGGACATACTGTTTATTATATCGATCAGGACGGGGTATATCATACCGGTCCGTTCAGGGTATACCTGTTTGTTATACGTTTCATTTACCTTGCGATCTCTATAGTCAAAGTATTATATTTTCTCATAAAACACAGGAAAGAGAACGACTGGCAATATGCAAGCCTTGTGCTTGAGTGCGCACTAATTCCCGTAGTGTTTGAAATACTCCAGGGTATCTATCCTGATGGTCCGTATTCGGTTCTGGGGATCCTGCTCTCTGTTGTCTATCTCTTTAATGGGATGATGGTCATAGAAAAGGTAAGGAATTCACAAAAGTATGAGACTATTTCCAAGGAAATGTTTGTAACGCTTGAAGCGCTGAGTGAGAACTATGTGTCAATCATTCTTATAGATCTTGATAAAGACGATTCCACTCCGATCAAATCAACTCCGTATGCGGACAGCCTTCTTAAACCGGGCATGCCTGTGAGGGATACAATACTTAAAGTGTTCAGGGGTGCCGTAACAGATGAATTTACAGATGAGATGCAGGAGTTTGCGGATATAGATCTTCTTCCTGCCAAGATGGTAAACAGAAGGTCTCTCAGCATGAAATACTGTTCACGGGGGCTTGGCTGGTGTGTTGCGACTTTCATGGCAGCAGAGCGTGACGAGAGCAGAAATCTGAAAAAGATCGTTCTGGCGGTTCAATGTGTTGATGAGCAGCAGAAGAAGGAGAAGGAATATGAAGATGCCCTGTCGAGGGCATACAGGAACGAGAATGCGATACTCGGCGAGCTGATCAGGATGCAGTCGGTCGGAGTCATGGCTGTGGATGATAAGGGAAAAATCATTGTAGCAAATGATATGGTTCTTGACATGTTCGGAAATGAAAGAAAGGACGTCATAGGCAGAACAGTCCATGAGTTCCTCGAAGGGAAGGAACTGAAGATACCGGATAATTCCGCACAAATGTATGATGACGTTATTGAAAACGGTGGTTCTTTCAACTATCAGATCGTTGTATATCCCGATCAGGAGGATAGGGAAGCATGCTACCTTATGGCGGAAGTAAAGCGTGTCGATCTTCTGGACAATACGAAGATTACGGTCACCTGCTATACAGATATCACAACAGGTAAACTTTTGGAGGAAAAGCTTCGGATCCTCTCCGAAACGGATTCCCTTACCGGCATTGCAAACAGAAGATGCGGAGAGTCCCAGATCAAACTTCTTCTTAAGGAAAATGTTCCCGGAATATTCTGCGTGTTTGATGTTAATAACTTCAAACAGATCAATGATACGTACGGACACCAGACGGGTGATGATACGCTTGTAGCCGTGGCAAAAGCAATCAGATCGAGCTTCAGAAGTGACGACATATTCATGAGACTCGGAGGAGACGAGTTTGCCATATATATGAGAGGTGTGACCACCGATGAACTTGCAAAGATAAGGATCGCCCGGTTTTTTGAAAACATTTCCAGAATAGAACTGCCAAATGTGCAAAAGGGCAGTGTTACCATCAGCCTTGGCGCTGTAATAGCGGAGCCCACGGAGAATGGTACGATACAGGATGAATACGAGTCTATATACAAGAGGGCAGATGAACAGATGTATAGATGCAAGAGTAAGCCCGGGAATAACATGGCAATAGACGGAAGGAGCAGCGCAGAATGAAAAACCCCAGGAGCGTGGTTAACTATATCAAGGAAAACCTCAATGAGGTAAAACACACAACGCTTAATCCCGAAGGACCGGGTGTTGTTCGTATACATATGGTTCCCCCAAAATATGACGGTCCGGAACCGGCCGGAAGCGTTGTTATATTAAACGGTCAGGACATAATCCCGATCAATGTTTCATGGGCAGTTCTTTTGTCAATGCTTATCGACTCGATCAATGAGTACAACGGACGGCCGATAACCGAAGAAGATACGGCCGCAATCATTGAGAGTACCATTACCGCTGCACGCGGAGTCTATCGATTTGTTCCGAAGTTTATTCTTAAAAAAGATATATTCAGAATAATGAATACTTTCAAACAGATCGCCTATGGGGAGACACCCGAAGAGGATATTGAGTATATCAACATCGGTGAATATGCCGAAAACATGAGAGCTCCGCACAGAATGGATCTTATGGTTTCCGCGATGACCAAGGACGGCAACTGGCACTGCAACCAGAACTGTCTGCACTGTTATGCGGCAAACCAGCCGCAATCCGGGGAAGAAGAGCTGTCGACAGAAGAATGGAAGAAGATAATAGATAAATGCCGCAAGGTTTGTATTCCGCAGGTGACTTTTACCGGAGGTGAGCCTACGATGAGAGAAGACCTTCCGGAACTGATCAAACACGCAAGGTGGTTTGTAACAAGGCTTAACACAAACGGAATCAAACTTACGAAAGATTACTGCAGTCAGTTGTTTGAAGCATCTCTTGACAGCCTGCAGATCACTTTTTATTCCCACGATGAAAAAATACATAATGAACTTGTCGGGGCACCGATGTATGACAAAACTCTTGACGGGATTAAAAATGCCCTTGAGGCCGGCCTTAACTTAAGTATCAATACACCGCTTTGCACATTGAATAAAGATTATGTCGAAACACTTAAGTTCCTTCATGGACTGGGAGTTACATATGTTACTTGTTCGGGCCTTATTACCACAGGAAATGCCGCGCTTCCCGAGTCGGAAGATCTGCAGCTTACCCGGGAAGAAATAACCGCGGTCCTTAAAGATGCTGTTGATTATGCTTACGCAAACGATATGGAGATAAGCTTTACTTCTCCGGGATGGATAGATGAGGAGTTCTTTATTGAGAACGGGCTGTCAACTCCGACATGCGGCGCATGTCTTTCGAACATGGCAATAACACCGGGAGGAAATGTTGTTCCGTGCCAGAGCTGGCTTACCGACGGAAATCTCGGTAATTTCCTTGATGACGACTGGGAAAAGATCTGGTACAGCGGAAAATGCGAAAACAGAAGATATTATTCCGGAATGATGACAGGTTTATGCCCATTGAAGATAGGAGGAGGGGCCCACGATAGTGGGAAGAACCTGTCTTCACCGCGAGCCCCCATCGACGAAGTCGATTCAAATGGGCGAGCGTCCTTAGATATGCAGATAGGAGGGTCCCGCGATGAAAAATAAGATAACTGTTTTTTTGATCAGCCTCTTTGCCTGCGCAATGATTTTTGCCTCTCCGGTAATGGCCGACACGGATGAGATACTCAATTATACGATCACTGTCGACGTCAATCAGGATGCGACCCTTAATCTGAATTATCACATAGACTGGAAAGTCCTTGACTCGGGATCGGGAATAGGACCGCTTACATGGATGAAGATCGGTATTCCGAACAGTCACGTTATATCAACTGAGGGGATCAGCAGCACAGTCGACCATATCAACAGGTCCGGAAATTATGTCGAGGTATATCTTGACAAATCATATTACGAGGGTGATGTCGCAAGTGTTGATTTTCTCGTTGTTCAGGACTATATGTATCAGGTCGATAAGCTCAAGGAGGGAGAGACGGTCTATTCATTTACTCCCGGGTGGTTTGATGATATAAGAGTCGATGAACTCATAATACAGTGGAATAATGATAAGTGTATCGCGTTTTCACCTGACTGCCTGATGGATGGCGGATACAACGTGTGGGAGACAAGTCTTGGTAAGGGCGAGCATTATACGGTAACGATGACATATCCGAACGATGCGTATGGATTTGATCTGTCAAAGAGTGAAGAGGCAGATGATACGGACGAAGGGTTCGTGGATTCCGTAGAAACTTTTCTCGGAGCAATCGTTGCTATTATGTGCATGTTCGTACCTTTTGCGATACCGGCACTGATCGCTTATCTGTATAACAGGGGATTCTCGAATAGCAATCAGAAAACCATTAAGAAGACAACAAGAGTCAAGGTTACCTACTATGATTCGTGTCCGGGATGCGGAGCACCCAGAAAAGAAGGCGCAAAATTCTGTGAATACTGCGGAAAATCACTGGTTAAGAGTGAGGAGACCATCACAGAAGAACAGCTCAAGAAAGAGGAGAAGGCCGCGGCTGCGTTTACCAAGAACGGGGAATACAAGTATGGCTCGGCACCGAATACGTTTATCAGGGTCAATTCCATAAGCGTTCCCAATCCTCATTATCGTGCGCCGTCAAGGAGTAGCAGCAGCGGTCGAAGCCATCATTCATCATGTGCACATTCATCATGTGCGTGTGCATGTGCCTGTGCCTGTGCGGGCGGCGGAAGGGCAGGCTGTACAACGAAGGATTTCTATAACACCGACCTGAAACTTGCGGCACTTGCAAAAGCATGCAATGCAAAGCCCATACCGCCAAAGAAAGAAGAGGAAAACTGATGGAGGATTCAAGCAGCCGGATCAGGGAAGAAGCTGAACGGATCGATGAGATAATAGATACTTACCTTCCGAAAGAGGAGGGTCCTGCATCAACGGTCATGACAGCAATGAATTACAGCATCCATGTTGGAGGAAAGAGGTTACGCCCGATGCTGATGCTTGAGACATTCCGGATGCTTGCGACAGACACCGACGAGAGACTTGTATATCCGTTTATGGCGGCCATTGAGATGATACACACTTACTCTCTTTGCCATGATGATCTTCCGGCCATGGATAATGACGATATGCGCCGGGGACAGAAGAGTACCCATGCAAAGTTCGGAGAAGCGATGGGAATTCTTGCAGGAGACGGATTGCTTAATTATGCGTTTGAGACTGCGATCGGGTCGTTTGATTTGATACGGGAATCAGATGCGGATGATACACGCAAACTTGAGTTAACACAACGTATAGCAGGAGCACTTAAAATACTTGCGGCCAAAGCCGGAATCTACGGAATGATAGGCGGTCAGGTAGTCGATATAGAATCCGAGGAAAAACCTGCCGGGGAGGTTACGATGGATACGATCATGTATATCCATGAGAATAAGACTTCCGCAATGATAGAATCATCAATGATGATAGGCGCAACCCTTGCAGGAGCAACGGACAGAGAGATAGCACAAACAGAGAAGATCGCAAGAGATGTAGGCGTGGCTTTTCAGATAAGGGACGATATTCTTGATATTGAAGGTGACGGGGCCGTTCTCGGGAAACCTATAGGAAGTGATGCAAGGAACGGCAAGACTACATATGTCTCACTTGCAGGGCTCGATGGAGCAAAGAGCGATGTTAAGATAATTTCGGACAGAGCTATGGCAGGTCTTTCGTCTCTGCGAGGAAGTGATACAGAGAGCGGAAGATTTTTGACAGACCTTATATCAGGTCTTGTAAACAGAGAAAAATGATTGTTATAATATAAAGGTTAAAAAATCGCCTTGGAGGATAGAAAACAGATGCCTAAAAAGATAGCGCTGTTTTCAATCGGGTGGGCTCAGGACCTCATGCATGACTATGCAAAAGGAGTGGTAGCCCGCATGCAGGGGCTTGACGTGGACCTGTATATTTTCACATGCTACCCGACATATATCAGTGAAATAAACATTAATGACGGCGAACTGAATATATTTAATCTTCCGAATCTTGAAGACTTTGACGGGACTTTGATCGTTGGTAATTCGATTGATTATCCCGGCGTGTTCGAATCGATAATAGACGCATGTAAAGCGGCTGGCATTCCCGTCGTTACAACAGGCCGCAAAGACGAATACGCTTATTTTGTCGGAAGTGATAATATGGATGGTGCGAGGAGTTTGTACACCCATCTTATTGAACATCACGCGGCTAAGAACCTTCTGTTTATCGCCGGTCATGAGAGTAATGAGGATTCTAATATAAGACTTGGCGCGCTTCGGGATGTTATGGGGGAGCACGGACTCGATACGGATACGCTTGACGTGTTTTATAGCCAGTGGGAGCCGAAGGTTGCCATGGAGTATATTCGCTCCAGATACGAGGATAAGAAAACTCCGCTTCCAGATGCAATTGTGTGTGCCAACGATAACCTGGCAACCAGTATATGTGTTGCTCTTGAAGAACTGGGCTTTGATGTTCCGAAAGACACAATAGTTGTTGGGTTTGATAACATATATTCGGCAGAGATATACAGCCCGTCCATAACAAGTGTGGATCAGCGTTTTGAGGATATAGGCGGTTATGCGTTGAAGATATTGCTTGATGTAATAGACGGAAACGCCAGAAACCGCGAGCTTTATATAGGCTGTGATCTGTTTATCAGTGAGAGCTGCGGATGCGAATGCACCCGTGACCTTAATTATATACGTCGCATGCAGGGAAAGAGTGTTTTCTACAGCAGCATGATGACCACAATATTTGAACGCGACGTCTCGCTCCTTGAAGGAAAGGCACTTTCCGGATCCACATATGAAGAGTTTGAAACCAACATTCGGGAAGCTATTGCAATAGATAATTCATTCATAGGTAAAACATTCCATCTGATTATGGAACCTGCTTACAAGCAGTCGATGACAAATGTTGATACGTTGTTTCGCAAAAAGGGTTACAGCGAATCGATGAATGTGGTTTTCTCCATGGAGAACGGAGTTACTGCGGATATTTGGGAGTTCGAAACAAGAAAGCTTGTTCCCGCCAAAGATCCGAAGCTTAAGAACAGGGTGTTTGTGTTTGTTCCTCTGCACGAGCTGGCTGACAACTACGGATATATGGTATTCGGCGATAATGTTGATATTGTAGCAAACGGAAATCATCTGTATGAGTTCGTATCAAGAATAAATATCATTCTGTCCAAAGTAAGGCAGAATATCAGTCTGAGGGTATTAAACCGGAGACTTATCGAACTTACCGAAACAGATGTGCTCACACATGTTAAAAATCGTGCCGCTTATACATCGAAAGAGGCCGAGCTCAACTCGGATATTTCTTCAAAAGCGGATAAAGCATTTGCTCTAGGTGTTTTCGATATTAACAATCTTAAGAAGATAAATGACAGCCTGGGACATGAGGCCGGAGATGAATACATTGTCAATTGCTGTTCGACGCTATGCAAGATATTCAGAAGCAGCCCGGTATACCGTATAGGCGGAGATGAATTTGCAATACTTCTGCAGGGTGATGATTATGAAGCAAGGGAAGAACTGCTTCTTAAACTGAAAAACAGGATGAGGGAGATTGCTGACGGTGATTCTGCTCCGGAAAAGCTCGTATCTATTGCAGGCGGTATCGGGGTGTTTGATAATAAGATCGATGACAGTGTATCTGATGTGTTTGCAAGGGCCGATGCGGCCATGTACGAAGATAAAACTAAAATGAAGGAGAATGAGTTATGAGACTTGTTACAAGATCTGATTTTGACGGACTTGCATGCGGAGCCCTGCTTCTTGAGGCAGGTGTTGTGGACATGGATAATTGGAAGTTTGCACATCCGAAGGACCTTCAGGACGGGGCGGTTGAGATAACGAGTAATGACTGCCTTGCAAATGTGCCCTACGTGGAAGGCTGCGGAATGTGGTTCGATCATCATTCCAGTGAGGAAGAGCGTAATCATCTTGAGGGAAAATACAAAGGTAAGTGTGACAGCTCCGCTCCCAGCTGTGCAAGAGTAATATATGAGTATTACGGAGGAAAGGCAAAATTCCCCCAGTTTGATGATCTTATGGAGGCGGTAGATAAGGTGGATTCTGGTAATCTTACAATAGATGAGATACAGAACCCCAAGGGATGGATACTTGTGGGTTTCCTGATGGATCCGAGAACCGGACTCGGAAGATTCCGCAATTTCACGATCAGTAACTATCAGCTCATGGAAAAACTCCTCGTTGCATGTGCTAAGCTCTCTACATCGGAGATATTGGCACTTCCGGATGTAGTTGAGAGAATAGAGCTTTATGAAGAGCAGACAAGAAAATTCAAAGAGATGGTAACGGAACATACGGAAGTATTCGGAAACCTGATCGTAACTGATCTTCGAGGAGTCGAAACGATATACACAGGAAACCGTTTCCTAATCTACAGTATGTATCCTGACCAGAACATCTCTGTCTGGATGACACCCGGAAAGGGCGGACAGGGTCTTGCGTGTGCTATAGGATACAGCATACTGAATAAGACGGCGACTCTGGACGTCGGAAGCCTTTGCCTTAAGTATGGCGGCGGAGGACACGAGAAAGTCGGTACATGCCAGTTTGCTTCGTATGAAGATGCGTGTGTGATGCTAGAGGAGCTGAAGAAGCTGGCGAATGCATAAATTATACAGATGCCGCAGAATATGAAGATCCCCACGGTCAAAATTTCCGTGGGGATTTTATTCAGCTTAAGAACTTCATCGGATCCGCTTTGCGACAACAACGAGTCTTCCGTTGTCTACATGATATGCACATACCGAAAGTGTCAGGAATTCATCCCCGTATGCGGCATCAACTCCCGTGTCATACATCGACATACTTTTGATGTTTTTGTAAAAATCATTGAATTCTTCTTCCGTATCCGCATTAAAGAACTGATAATACTTGAATACGTCATCACTCTTTTTGTATACCTGGCTTAAGAATACCGCACAGATCTCATATTCCCTTTCCTCATAAAGGCTTGAGAACTTAATCCTGGAATGACTCTTCTCGTATGTCTGGTCCCTGTATTTATCAAGTCCCCCGAACATAGTTCCGTTCTTCATGTTATGTCCGTGAAGTATGATATTGGTGGATGGTATACTTCCGTCATCATAGTTATTCGCTTTTGTTCCGGTCCCTATAACCGAATCCGTATCGGCTATGATACATCCGTATGCACTGTACTTGCCGTCAAAATCACGGTTAAGGTAATACTGTTCATCGGAAGGGGTCTGCATAACAGGATAGTCTATGACTGTTCCGTCAATAGATAGCCAGCCGGCTGTATCCGGATTTATACCGTGTACTTCTTCCATCATCTGTGTCATATCTGCAGTCTGTAAAGGTACAGCTTCTGCCTGATCGGTATCTTCTGCGGGATCCGATGCGGTAGATGCTACATCATTTATGACAGTCGGAGATACGTTCTGAAGTGCTTCCGTAAGGTTATCCCTTGTAGCGGCATAAGCACTGCCCATATATCCCATACGGT
>DFGA01000042.1:0-183017 GCA_002371615.1 Lachnospiraceae bacterium UBA3762
AAAGATCACAAGGGTCTTGCGGACAGCCTTAAGGATGCAAGAGAAGAGATAATCTCCAAGCATGAGGCGGCATGGGATGACGAGATCAAAAGCGTTAATGAGAATTCCTTCGGGACATATGATGATAGCTGGAATACGTACGTGCGCCGCGCCGATGACAGCGTTGTGAGCTTTGTTAACGAATGCTGCACAGTAGATGAATACGAAGGCGGATATTATACGACTTACATCGCACATTCGTATTATACCGACAGCGGCAAGGAGATAAAGCTTACGGATATAGTTGATGATGAGGATGCATTCTATGACCTGATGGCAGATAAAATGGCCGAATATATCGAATATGCATTGAAGAACAAATACGCGGATGATGTTGATTTTGATAAGAATAAAGTCAGACCCGATATGCTGGATTACTTGAAGGATGGGGGCATTACATGGACGCTTGATCCGCAGGGCATAACATTCTGGGAGGATTCGTACCTTTCGGCTCCCGAAGCCTTTTCAACAACCGTGCTATTCGCCGATGATAAGGATGGCGTGATTTTCAACGAAGAGTTTGCAAATGATGTAAGAGATGAGTGGATATCGCAGTCTCCGGAGGCTAACGGTTCGTATTTCGATATAGATGACAGCGGAAAGCTTGAATTTGTCCAGGCATATCCCTTGTATGAAGTGAGAGATTTTGAAGATTCAACAGAGTTTTTCATCAACAGATATGAAGTACATATCGGCTCTGCCAATGAAGAGATCATGCTTGATATGCCAGGCGGTACGGATTTTCTTGATTTCTTCTATGTGCATAGGGACGGCAGGACATATCTTCTTGAGAGTGACTACGAATATGACACCTACTCAACATATATATTTACAGTCGAGGGTCGCGGACTGGAGGAAGCAGGTTTTATTGCAGCAAGGTTTGAGACAACAGAACCGAACGGGGAAACGTATGCCCCTTATTATATTCCGACGGATCTTTCCAATATCCGCATGATGCTTGATCCTAATGCAACAGATGGTGGCACATGCACGATTAGTATCAATAAAAACGGAAGGATCGAGAACACCGGGAAAGGTTCTGCTGCATCAGTTGGCCAAAAGACGGAAGAGAATGAAAGCACCGAAGAGACCGGATGGGACGATACATCGGAGGATCATACCATACCGGAGTATTTTATCTATGTAATATCACCTGACGGATATGCAAACCTCCGCACAGGTCCGGGTACCGAGTATGATGTTATATGTCAGATACCAACCGGCGATTCCATGGAGGTATATCGTGAGACTGCCACGGATAAAAAGGGTAACAAGTGGATGAAGGTAGCGTACTGGCATCCTGAGGGAACATCTCAACTCGACGGATCCAATGAACAGGGAATAACAGAGATCGGATGGATTGCGGAATCTCAAGTTGAATAGTTAGATATGAGGGCAAACAGATGGGCGACTTTATATTTGATGCGATAAGCGAATCGGTCACGAAATGGGCAAGGAAAACAGGCAAGCCGGTATTCGGGATAGGTTGTTTGATTGCGGCGGTATTATTATTTGTTTTTGCTGCAAAAGAAGGGTTGGGCTATATCAGCTATATGTCAAAACCGAATAGGTTTTCCGTAGATGAATCTATAAGTTATGAGGACTTAAGTGAAAGAAGAGGCGGATATGTGGACGAGAACAAGAGGAATCACGAGTATCTTGTTACGCGCACATATACAGTGGACGGAGAGACATATACTTATGAAACAAAAGAAAAAGGGATTCCTGTATCTTATACACATGCATTCTGGCGGGATGAGAATGGTGTTGTTCATAAGGGCAGCAGCGGAGGAGGGCTTGGAGCTATAATATGGATCGTTTTAGGACTCCTTGCCATATACTGTGGAGTTTTTGATATCAAGCAATTTTATAAAAAGAAAGGCACTCCCCAGGAGATTAAGAACCGCAAAAAGAAATCAAGAGAGGAGGCAAGATCTATTGTGGAATTAAACAAACGTGAACGGGAAAGACAGTTGAAGCAACAAAACAAGGATTAAAGAATATAAGTAGGGTTACAGATATGTAGTTATGCTTGTATCGGCAACAGACTGACAATTCCTAACGAGCTTAAAAAGCGGGCGCTAAAGGATAAAGAATCATAATCTCTTGAGATCGCTTATGAACGAAGGATACACCGTCTGATCGGTCATGAATTCAAATTGTAATGACTGGATCTTCGCATCCCCGTAAATGGTGCCTGAGACAGTGATATGTCCGCATCCGTCTCCTGTAAAGCGTATCGTTGAATCATATGCCAGTTCCCGGAAAACAGCCTCATCGGTTTTAAAATTGACCAGTTCTTCAAGCTGTGTGATCAGTTCCTTGATATCCTTGTAATCGCATTCGCAGCAATGACTCTGCCCCGAAAACTCCCCGGAACGAACCTTCATGGTAAAAGAGCAGTTATAAGGATTGCCGGATTTCTCGTCTTCCTCGCTGTGGGAAAAGCATCTGATCTCAAAAAAGTCATCGCCGTATTTCAATCTTGCAGTACCGGGTGTGCTCATCTTTGTCCTGACCTCCTTGGGATAATCATCAATGTCAGTCCTGATCGGCATTGTATCCACACCGATCGGAATGTTGTTACGAAGATATGCCTCAAGAATCTGTGCAGGCGTATCAAATACTCCGATATCCTCTGTCCATTCATAGATACAGTATAGTTTTGAATCCTCTCCGATGTAGACAAGTGCAGGGTAGGTATAACCGACCTCTCCGATGGGGCAGATATTCTGACCGGTAAATTCCCGTACCGTTTCGATGTCATCCATTGCCCAATCAAGCCTTCTCAGCATATCCTTTTCGGTTTCAACAGGGTCAAAAGCACTGGAATAATAAAAATCGGTAATGGTATCAAAGCAGTTCAGGGAAATATCCTTGTTGCGTTTTGGATCTGTAAGCATGATGTAGCTGTTGCGATAGGCCCCGCCGTACTGTTTGAAATAGTCTATAGCCGAAGGAAGCAGCTCAATCCCGGCTTTTTCGTACAACGCAATAAAGCCTGCAACCTCTTTTTCGCTTACCGGAGTGCAGACCAGTCGTATTGCTTCATTCAAACGTTCTATCAGTGTTCCGCTTAATTCGATCATAGCGAGATGATTATATCACGGCAGGCGACCACAAATAAACAGGAGCCGCGATTTTGAGGACTTCAGTGAACGATTATCGAAAACAACAAAACCCCAGCGATTCAGAAAGTTCAGATCTCCGGGGTTGTTTGAGAGCATTTCAACAGTCGATTGCCATTATGTGTTATACTGTGTTAGCAGAATTTCTTGCCCTTGTATTTGCCCTTATGAGCATCCATTGCTCATATAAAACGACATAACACAAGAGAAAGCATAAGGGAAGGCTTACGAGCATAAATTCCAGTGTTTTCAAGGCTTTTCGGATATGCAGGTAACAGATTATAAAAGCAGGTGAAGCCTGTCGGGAAAGCAGATATCCAATCGGAAGATAAACTGTAAAAACTTTACTAACATCAGAAGAGATAAAGGAAAAACTGATAAATAAAGGTATTCCATTTGAGGAATACAAAGATGAAAGAGGAGCTGACAAAACTTCTCGGAAACAGAGATGTGGAGATTGTTATAGAAAAATATGAATAAGAATGAGAGCAAATATTTTAAATCAGCTGAGAAGATGCATAATGCGTTGATAACACTCCTTGATAGTAACACGTGGATTTAACCTGTTATTCCTTCTTCTTTTCAAATCCCTCTAAATTCAACTCGCGCCTAAGTTCATCTTTTGTTGGCATGTATGGAAGATATTTTGCTGCGAAGATCTGTTTATTATCTTCCGGCAGTGTATATTCTACAAGAGTATCACTTTTATCAGCACATAGGACAATCCCAATGGGAGGATTATCTCCTTCATTCATCATCTGTCTTGTGTAATAATTCACATACATCTGCATTTGACCGATATCCTGATGAGTAAGATCGCCAATCTTCAAATCTATCAACACAAAGCATTTCAGAATGTAGTTGTAGAAAACCAGATCAATATAGAAATGACGACCATCAACGTTAAAGTGTTTCTGCCTAGACACAAAGGAGTATCCTCTCCCGAGTTCCAACAAAAACTTTTGCAAGTGATCTATCAGAGCCTGTTCCAATTCGGATTCGTAAAAATGTTCATTTGCAGGAAGATCCAGAAACTCGAGAACATAGGGGTCTTTGATGATCTTTTCATACTCGGGCTTTGGCTCTAATGAATCTATCTCTTCAGATACACTTCCTTTATCCTTGCTCGCAAGTATTCTTTGATAATAAAAAGAGTTGATCTGACGGTCAAGCTGCCTTGAACTCCAACCGCACTTTACGGTTTCTTCAAGGTAGAAATCCCTGGCATCTTCATCTTCAACACGCATCAGGCTGCGATAATGGGTCCAGCTCAATTCCGAACGCAGCGCGTTCGCATTCTCCACAGGCTTCATAAATACGTTTTCCTATATTCCAATAAGCTTCTACCATGGCAGAGTTAACTGCCACAGTAATCTGCTTCTGGGCAGCTACTATATATCCACGAACGGCATCATAGGTTTTCTGATCAACAAGATTAGTAGAATCGTTTGGCATAAGCTCATTATCAGGCATTAATACCACCTCTTTCTTTTTACAAAAGACATAATAAGGTTTGTCATATTATATCATGCTGTATGGTGCAAATCCACGCGAGTTTATATCCTGCTTTTGTTGACAAAGAAGCTGATATTTATTATATTATCAGAGTATAGATGATTTCAGGGAACGCCCGTAATATTGAGCCCATTTAATGTTCGGACGTTTTTTGTATATAGGAGTTCATAGAGATAATTCAGATTGGAGAGGAAGACATATGAGAGAGTATCAGAAAAACACTGATAAACAGGCGCTTTCCGGCTATCGGGGGGGGTATAGTGCACGCCCTTTAAGGCGTATCTTAACGACATTTCTTGGTATTACAATCCTGACTACAACATTCATAACAGCGCTGCTTCCGGCAACGGATATACCTGTGTATGCTACTACAGGCAATGCGATTAATATCGTAACAAATGGCTCGGGAACCGGAATAGAAAAGGGCGATCATATCTATTACGGAACGAAGACAGATGCCTATGTCTACAAAGAATCCGGGGACGGAGACGGAACTGATCCATATTGGAGAGTTCTTGACGCCTCAAAAGATAATGCAGGCAACAGTAAAGCCATGTTTGTTATGGCAGAGAGCCTGTGGGGAACCGGCGACTCAGAGGGCAATGTATATTTCGATCATAGCGATCCGTATTCAAATGCATGGCAGGGAAGTGATGCACAGAGATGGTGTGGTACTTTCAGGGATGCGGTATTTTCATCAAACGAGAAGAGCGCGATAAAAAACGTATCAAAACATGATGATCCGGGAACCCTTTACGAATTAAACTGGGTTGAAAGTTCCCTTATTAATGAAAAGGTTTTCTTCCTTTCAGTAAAGGAAGTCTATGATTATATAAGCCAAACAGAGGGACCTGCCTTGAAGGCAAAATACAACGGTACTGACCGTGACTGGTGGCTCCGCTCTCCTCTTAATAGTGCTTACAATAACAACGCGGGTTTCGTCGCCAATGGCTTCGTGGACTGGGACAATGTCAATACTGGGTATGCTGCGCGGCCCGCTTTTAATATAGATCTTGAATCTGTAATCCTCACATCTGCCGCCGAAGGCGGCAAAAATCCCGGCACCGGAGGTGACGGCACACTAAATTCCGTAGATTCGGGGGAAGTTAGCAAGTGGAAGCTGACGGTTCTTGACAGCAGCCGAAACGGGTTTACCGCATCAGCACCTGAAGCGGACTGTACGGCCCCGGAAGGGTATACTTCATGGACTGTTCCCGTAACATATTCAGGCGCAAAATCCGGTTTGGAAACAGAGCATGTCTCCGCCATCCTTACGGACAGTGACGGGAATGCATTGTATTACGGACATATCGCAACCAACAGTGCAGGCGGAACTAAAGATCTTACCATTCCAACAGGACTTCCAAAAGGCACCTACACGTTAAATGTTTTCAGCGAACAGGTAAATGGCAATAATGAAACGGATTACGCGAGCCCGCTAAAGACGATAACGCTTACCGTCACAGAAGCAGACACCGAACAGGTTGAGACACCGACATTCTCTCCTGCGGCGGGAACATATACTGAAGCACAGAACGTTAAGATCTCGTGCGCGACAGAAGGAGCAACGATCCACTACACAACGGATGGAACTGCTCCTACAGCTGACAGCTCGACTTACATTAGTCCCATCAACGTCAGCGGTACAACAACCATCAAGGCTATCGCGGTAAAGACCGGTATGACAGACAGTAGCGTGGCATCGGCAAGATATACGATATCAAAGGATAAGCCCAAGCCGGATCCTAAAGAGGATGATGATGATGATGAAGAGGAAAACAAAGAGCCGGAAAAACCTGCAGCAGTAAATCCCGACACGGTTGAAGGATTCTTTGCTGTAAGCGGACAGCCTGTTCCCGGAGTTGCGATGGGTAAGACCGTACAGGGGGTTGCGGCGCAGGCGGTATTTAATGCAACCCGCCCTGCAGGATTTTTACAAGCATTTACCTTCAACATGGCCATAAATGGTAAGGTTGATTATACTCCCAAGAACGGCGCACTTACTATCATCATCCCGAAGGAATACCGGAAAGCGGGCAGAACATTCGCTATCATGGCGCTTGATAAGAACGGTAAGGCATGGACATTTGCCGATACCGACACGAATCCCAATACAGTGACTGCGACCATCAATGTTGAAGGTTATGCATTTGCTCTTATTTACAAGGATTGAGCATAATTACCGAAAGCAATAAACCAAGGGCGCGTCTTCGGACGTACCTTTAATATGCGCATTTTGGGGTATTACATACAGAGGGGAGGTGAGAAGGTTACAATCTGAAAGGAGCGTGGTTACAAATGGTTATCAACAAAGATCTTGCGTATCTGCGATCTGCGGTGCTTTTTAGATTACTTAGCACCTTGAAATCGTAGTCATACTACGATATAATTTGTCTATCAGATTATTGGAGGTGTCATATGCTTGCAATTCAGGAGACAATCCGTCCCTCTGCAGATCTAAGGAATCACTACAATGAGATTTCAAAACAGTGCAGGGAAGGCAATGAGGCTGTTATTATAACTGTAAACGGAAGAGGCGATACTGTTTCGCTTTCATACGAAGATTATAAGAACATGAAATCAAGGATCGAGCTTCTTGAAGTTCTCGGGGAGGCTGACGATGATGTGAGAAATGGTCGGGTTGCTCCTATAAGTGAGACATTTGATGATCTACGCGCTATTCTTAAGGAGGGTTGATTTTGAAATATAAAATCGTCCGCACTGATACAGCGGATGCCCTCATAAGAAGAATAGTTCTGTATGTTGCAGATAAGTTTGACAATGAAACGGCACTGGATAAACTTGATGAACTTGAATCATCTATCATGACTCTTGCTGATAATCCATATATCGGTGAGGAACCGAGATATCCTGTTCTTAAAAGGCAAGGCTACAGAGTTCTTATAACTAAAAAGGATCTTGTGTTCTATAAGATTGATGAGGACAAAAAAATCGTGACCATCTATGCTGTTACAGATCAAAGACAGGACTATTTAAGCATAATCAGGGGATTATAAATCATTAGGCTTTATCAGCCAATAATACTTCGGAGGAAATCATATGCCGGTAAGAAGACCGGTATGTCTTATCTGCCTCCTTTTCCTGGCAATAATCTATATGTTTACCGGCGGACCGCCTAAGCCTTCATGGGATGTTGATGCGGCCGCCGGGAAGACTGTTACGGTTACAGGCACGGTTGCCGACAGACAGGAAAAGAATGGTACACTTCAGGTTTATCTTAAGAATGTCGGTTTCAAGACCGAATCAGAAAGCATTTCATCATTTCAGCAATCAGAAGACATCCGTTCAGATCAGACATACTTTCCGGAAAAATCAAAAGGAATAGTTGTAAAACTGTCCGATGAACAATCAAATACCGAATATGCGAAGATAGGCGCCAGAATCAGAGCCAGAGGGGTTTTTGTACCCTTTGAACGGCCCAGATGCGAAGGAATGTTTGATTCAAGAACATATTATCTTATTCGCGGGTATGAAGGACAGTTGAAGAGAGCCAGAATAACCGGAGCATCGCCGGATTACAGTATTATCCGGGAAAGCCTGCGAAGACTCAGGGATGCGGCATTTGCCGTCCTACGGTCTTATATGGATGAAGACGATGCGGGCCTTGTGGCGGCAATGACCCTCGGCGATAAGAGCGGGCTTGACAGCGAGATCAAAGAACTGTATCAGACCGCCGGGATCAGTCACGTCCTTGCATTGTCCGGGCTTCATATTGCCTCGGTGGGACTGGCAATTCTTGCGTTTCTCAGAAAGACCGGTATAAGTGACAGACCTGCGGCGCTGATATCCGGTACGATAATCGCAGTGTACGCGGTAATGACAGGAATGAGCGTATCAACGGTAAGGGCCCTCATCATGTTCCTGCTGTCTGTCATGGCAATACTGATCGGAAGGACTTATGACCTTATCTGTGCCGCAGCATGGTCAGCCCTGATCATCCTCGCCTTTAACCCGTATTATGTATATGACCCGGGCTTCCTGCTTTCGTTTCTGGCTATAGTCGGGATTGCTTTCGTATATCCTGTGCTTGAGGGTATCCCCAGGATTTTGGGCAAGTCAGAGGCCGGCTTTTTAAGGGAGAGTGAAAAATCAGGCAGCAGAATATATCTAATCATCAGTAAACTGTATCAGGGCATATGCATAAGTCTCTCCGTTATGACAGCCACATTTCCCGTAATGGCAAACGGCTTCATGCAGGTATCGGTATGGTCGGTAGTTATAAACCTAGCGGTAATTCCCCTTATGAGTGTGGTGCTTGCCACAGGATTCCTGGGTATAATAGCGGGACTATGCGGCCTGAATCCGGGGATAATACTTAAAATAACGCATTATATTTTAAAATTTTATGAGGCTGTTTGTGAAACGTCTGCAAAAATTCCCGGAAATCTGTTTGTTACCGGAAAACCTGAGAAATGGCAATTAATAACATATGCCATCATTACAGGAACAGCCGTATTTGCGGGAAATGCAGCGCTTTTCAAACAAAATAAAAAAACACCGTCTCAAAAATCCATTAACCGAACCGGTCGACATAATTCGAAAAATAACATAAGAAATCTAACAGAAGAATTCAATAAAATCACATACGTTATCAACACTGTAAGCTCAGCAAGGGCAAACAGAACAAGAAAAATAACAATATTAATGATAACTACGGTTATGATCATATGTTCTGTAGTTATTGTAAACCTGCACCCAAAAGACGGACTCGAGATAAGAAATGTGGACGTCGGCCAGGGAGACTGTGCGCTCATATGGGGACGCAGTGTCCCGGTAATAATGATCGACGGGGGCAGTACGGATATCAGGCAGGTAGGAAAGTACAGAATAGTACCGGTACTTAAGGCTAACAGGGTCACAAGGGTGGATTATTGCTTTATTTCCCATATGGACAGTGACCACGTGAACGGAATTCTGGAGATACTTGAGGATGAAAAATGCGGGATAAGCGTAAAAAGGGTTGTTATCTCTGAGGAAGCGTGCAGGGAAGATCAGGATAATGAAAACATGCAGCGGCTGTTTGCGGCGGCGGGCAGAGGGAAGTGTTCTGTAATGACGATCTCTTCATCTGATGAACTAAAACTTGGAGATCTTAGTATTAAGTGTCTCAGCCCCAAGAGTGATTGGGAAGGGGCATTTGATGCCAATGACGCCTCGGTCGTATTAAATATAGACTACGGAAACTTTTCCGCACTGTTTACCGGAGATATCAGTGAGAACACTGAACATCAAATAGTAAGTTCTGTTCCGGATGTGTCCTATCTTAAGGTTGCCCACCACGGGAGCCGTACATCCTCATCATATGATTTTCTCCGTGAGGCTTCTCCGGAGATCGCCGTTATATCCGTCGGGGAGGGAAATTCATACGGGCATCCGACACCGGAGGCTCTTGCAAGACTGCAAAAGATTGACAGCGGAATATTCAGGACTGATCTTGATGGAGAGGTTATCATACGGATCGATCATGATAAAATGCATATTACACAATATATGGAAAAACGTTAATTACAGCCCGCCGGCCACAAAAATCACAGGAAAATAAAATTGGGTATAGGATTTTTCTACAATATATGGTATCTTATTAAATGTAGTTGCACTTATTGTAGTTAATGGCGTGACTGTCAGGAATAAGGGGAAATAAATGAATACTGAAGAATTGCTGGAAAGACTTGAGGCGGCAGAAGAAGGGGAACTCAAGGAACTTAAGTTGTGGTTGTTCAAGGAAAGCATCAGGCTTCGTGATGAGAAGCATGATCTTGAGATGGAAAAGAGGGATTTCCTGAACGAGAGAGAGAACACCCGCGAAGAGAACCGCAGATACGAGGAGCATCTGTCGGTAAGAGGCAGACAACTCAGAAGAGAAGAAGAGCTGATCGAGCAGAAACACGATGTGATAAAGCGTGGATTCGAGGAACTTGACCGCGACAGGCAGGCACTCATTGCAAGAGAGAACTCCGTAAGAGCCCAGGAGGCACAGCTGCGGGATCGGATGTCACGAAGCTACGATCTTGAATCTGCAGAGGTCAATGATGTGTTATTCAGAGGCGCGGATAACATTCTTCTGATCAAGAAACGATACAAAGATCTTATGAAGATGTTCCATCCCGATTGCCTCGGCGGTGACACCGAAATGGTCAAGGCTCTTAACAGAACATATGACCGGCTGATCAAGGAATGTGATGCATACGGAAAAAGAAGACGCGCTTAATGCGTCTTCTTTTTTTTCAAGAAAACAGGAGAAGAAATCATATGAGAGCGTACATACTTCCGCATCCACCCATCGCGGTACCGGAAGTCGGCGGAGAAGAAATACACAAAATAGAAGCTACGGAAGAGGCTTTCGATAAAGCAGCGGCGGATATAGCTGATTACGCCCCGGAGACGATAGTCGTTATCTCGCCCCATAATATAATGTACCGCGATGCTTTTTACATCGCAAAGGGTAAGGGAGGAGAAGGCAACCTTGCAAGATTTGGCGCCCCCAAGCCCGATGTTTTCTTTCCCTATGATACGGAACTTGCAGAGGAGATAGTGGAACTTTGCAACGAATTCGATATACCTGTTGTATACTCGGAAGAGGGAGCAGAGGATGTGGATCACGGAACCTTCGTTCCACTATATTATGTAAACCGCAAATACGGAATGCCCAAAACCCCGCCATACAAAATCATCCGCATAGCCCCGTCGCTTCTGCGGGATGATGTGCTGTATGACATGGGATATCTGATAGAGAGGGCCATAGCCCATATCGGAAGACGTGCAGTCATAATTGCCAGCGGAGATCTGTCGCACAAACTTAAAGAGGACGGTCCCTACGGATTCATTAAAGAAGGACCGGAGTTTGACAAATTAGTAACAGATGTTATGAAAAGCGGAAAACTCGATAAATTCGCGGATATTGACAAGACTGTCAACGACCTTTCGGCAAACTGCGGATACCCGGGATTTGTAATGCTGGCAGGAGCACTTCAGGACTATAAAATAACGCCCGATTTCATTTCTTATGAAGGGGTATTCGGAGTCGGATACGGTATTTGTATTTTTGAGTGTGAGAACTGGTATGTCAGACTTGCAAGAAAGTCACTTGAGAAATATGTGCGAGAGGGCAGACAGCTTGGGCCGGAAGATACGGAAGAATTTCCGGATTTCTTCACAAGCGAGAGAGCAGGAGTTTTTGTGTGCATTAAGAAGGATGGCCAGCTTCGTGGCTGCATCGGAACTATTCTTCCGTCATATGACAATACACTCAAGGAGACGTGTGCTCTTGCCATAAGCGCAGGAACGGGAGACCCCAGATTTTCGCCGGTAGGAGCAGAGGAGCTTTCGGACCTTGAATACACGGTGGACGTTATGGGAACGCCGTCTCCGGCCACTATTTCGGAACTTGATGAGAGAAGATACGGCGTTATCGTGACTGCGGGGAGACGCCGCGGGCTTCTGCTCCCTAATCTTGACGGAGTCGATTCCGTGCAGGAGCAGATCGACATCGCATCCCGAAAAGGCGGGATAGCTCCCGGAGAGGATATTGAGATAGAAAGATTTACGGTGGAAAGACATACATGATATGTTACAACTGCTCACATAAATGTGATATTCCGGAAGGGAAAAGCGGTATCTGCCATGCCAGAAGCTGCCGGAACGGTGCTATAGTATGTGATAATTACGGTCATGTAACGAGCCTTGCGCTTGATCCGATTGAAAAGAAGCCGCTTGCGCGATTTTACCCCGGATCAAAGATCCTCTCCGTTGGATCATACGGCTGCAATATGCATTGTATGTGGTGTCAGAACGATTCCATTTCAAGGGGATATGTTGATTCGGAAGAGCTGAGTGCGCAGGAACTTGTTGATATAGCTGTAAACACAAGGGAGCGGGGCAATATCGGTATTGCCTATACATATAACGAGCCTTCGGTTGGGTATGAATTTGTAAGAGACTGTGCTGTACTTGCAAAAAAGCATGATCTCATCAATGTATCCGTGACAAACGGTATGCTTGATAATGAGCGCTTCAGGGAACTTCTTCCTTATATTGATGCGTTTAATATTGACTATAAAACGGGTGTTGCTTCAAAGTATATATCTATAGGCGGAGATATAGATCTTATCAGGGCAAATATCGAGAGCGCCCGTCGGTATGGGAGACATGTGGAACTGACAACTCTTGTTGTTCCGTCCTTTAATGATGATACGGATGATTTTAAGAGCGTAATAGATTATATTGCCTCAATTGACCGGATGATTCCGCTTCATATTACAAGATTTTTCCCGGCGGGAGACATGAAAGACGTTCCGCCTACAAAGCTGCAGATCCTGTACGATTTCAGGCAGATCGCTGAAGAGAAATTAGAATATGTATATTTGGGGAATGTTTAGAAAGTGAAACGAATATTATTTGCTTTGATCATATATATCGCGCTTTTTATATGCAGTCCACGGGTCTGCCTGGCGGAGACGGTGGATGATTTTCTGTCAAAAAGCGCTTTTATCGGCAATTCAGTCGGTGAGGGGCTCACGATGTACAATAATGCGAAAGGAAAGGTTCCGCTCGGAGATGCTACCATGCTGACAAGAGTCAGTTACTCATTCTATGCAGATGAGAGAGGGGCGGGACGGTATCTGCCCAAACTCGGCGGTGTTCCGATGCGTGCAAAAGATGCGATAAGAGAAAGCGGGGCAGAATATGTATTTATCTGCATGGGAACAAATGACCTGGTAGGTATGTCGGATGCAGAGAGTGCATTTAACAAGTATCAGCAGTATATTGCCGGAATCCTTGCGGAAAATCCCACTGTCACGATCTTTATCGAAAGCTGTACTCCCACGAGGCCGGGAAGTAATGTGAATAATGATACGGTTACGATGTTCAACTCAAATATGGAGAGTTACTGCAGCCTTTTCCCCAATCTCTTCTATGTGGATATATCGACTCCTCTGAAAGATGAGACAGGTTTTCTTGCTGCCGGATACTGCTCCGACGGGAGCTGCCATCTGACAAATACGGCTTACGGGGTATGGGCCGATACGATCAGAACTTACATTAATGCTTATACAGCGGCGATGAATGCCGCAAGAGCTGAGGCAGCCGCAAGGGAAAGGACTCTCGCAAAGGCCAATTACGAAAAAAACATGGCCGAGATGTACAGCAAAAAGCAGAAGATACGTGAAGAACGCAAAAATCAAGAGCGACAGGCTGCTGCCGCTCTTCGTGAAGAAAATCCTATACCGTTTCATCAATATGATCGGGTTCTTGAGGGGCTGAATCTTCAGAAGAAGGAGAATCAGCTTCCGCAGTTTCCTCAGGTTTCTCTGAATCCTCCTTTGATGAAGCAGCCTTTAGATCTTCCCTGTAGTCCGCAATCTTCTCATCCGACGCTACAAGTTTTCCCATATATTCCATAAGATCCGATGCGGGAGCATCTTTGTACATTTCGTAGTATTTCTTGCCAAGCTTGTAGTAATATTCCTGTTTCTTGGCTTCCTCGGCTTTGATAAGAGCCTGAAGCCGGGCTACTTCACCGTATTCACGGGCTTTGTCGGCTACAGTATTGATGACCTCGGTGACTTTTTCCGTTAAATCTGTAAAATCTGCCATTATGATCCTCCTATACACATTTCAACTATAAGCATCTCAACTCCGACTCGCGGATCAAGTAGACCGCTCTTGATTTTTTCGTCGGTATCGGCACACATTTCTATCTTGCGCCGTATATCAATTTTACTACTCTTTCGGGCGGCGGGCAACGCCATTTTTACACGCGTCTCACGCATGCCGAGGACTGAAGCCATGTCCTTGACCGAGGAATGCTCTTCATTCATTTGCATCGTGTGAAGTATGAGTCTCATCTGCTCGCGGATAAGTGACAGAATTGAGATCGGCTCACTGCGAAGCGTTAACAGATCTGCATACAGGCGCACGGCTTTTTTGGTATCATGATCAAGTATGGCATCGATCATTGCAAATATCCTGTCTTCCGGAAGCGGAGGCATTACTGCGTCCACATCTTCGGGTCTTATGCCGTCCTTCTTAAAAGTGTAGGAAATGATTTTTTCCAGCTCTCCCGATACCTGCCACAGATCGTCGCCACAGCGCTGCATAAACATTTCCAGCGCATTTGCGGTTATGGGCCGGTGCTCGCGCTTCAGCTTTATTAATATAAAATCACGTAGATCGTCATCTGACAGATTGGCAAATTCCGCTACCGTTCCTTTTGACTTTGCAGCCTTGGTCTGCTTAAGGCGCAGGTCGATCTTGTCTTCGGAAAAGATAAGGCATGTAGTTTCCGAAATGTTTGGAATGTAGTCGGCCAGTTCTTCGCATGAATGTGAAAAAAGCTCGGTGTTCTCAAGGACGAGAACTCTTTTTTCCGACATAAACGGCATTGTCTCGGCAAGCTCTATGACTTCTTTAATATCTGTTTTCTTACCGTAATAATATGTAAGATTCATCGTGTCGCCCTCGGGAACGAACAGGTTCACAAGGGCTTTTTCATAGCGCTTCCTGTTATAACTCTGGGGTCCGTAGAGAACATAGATGTTTTTGTATATTTTATTCTTGATGTCAGCTTCGAGTTGCTTCATTAATAATTCTCCGTGCTTCTTCCAAAAAACCGGATCAGCAGTAGTGCACCTTGGGGATATTATATCATGAGGTGTCAAAAAGAACCGTCCCTTTTGACACCTTCATTTGGGGATTGTGTAAACAAGATCGTGCGTAGTTGTCATAATGATAGTAAATATTAAAAAATGGGTCAAATGTGACAAAAAATAGTTGTTAGTAAGCGCTTTTTTATGTTACCATACAATATATGGGGAAACTATGCATGGATGTATAGGACAATAATTGTAAGAAGGAGAAAGAAAATAATGAAGAAGAATGGATTTAACATGAACAAAATGTTGCTGCTCTTCAGCATGGTTCCGATGTGTGTTACCGCTTTGGTAATACTGATCATATCGGTGATTCTTCTGACCCAGAATATGGAGCAGAAGGTTGAGGATCAGTTGCTTGTTGCGGCTCAGGGATTAAAGGATTATTCCGAGTTCGAACTTAAGGAAGGGGCAACAGAGGTTACTTACGATTCTGATTATATCGACTGTCTGAAACCTTATGATGTGGATCTGACCGTTTTCATCGGTGATACAAGATTCTGTACATCGGTTCTTAACGATAAGGGAGAGAGAAATGAAGGCACCCAGGCGGCGGAAGGCATATGGCCCACTGTAAGCTCGGGCAAGAACTTTATCAATAATAATACAAAGGTTGCCGGCAGGGATTACTATGTAGTATATATGCCCCTTGTGGATGGACAGGGCAAGGTAATAGGTATGTCATTTGCCGGAACCCCGAGAGCCGATATTGTGGCTGCAAGGAATCATATCATCCTTGTAGCTGTTCTTGTGGGACTCTTTCTTATTGCTGTTTTCGTTGTAATAGTCGTTCTGTTGTCGAGGAAGATCTCCGGTCCCCTTAGAGCTACAGCGTCAAGCCTTGAGACCATCGCAAAGGGTGACCTTACGGCGGAGAATGAGAGTGTGTCACACGTTGCAGAAACATACAGCCTGATCCAGTCATACCGTGAATTACAGGCAAGCATTAAGCATATGCTCGGAGGAATCAAAGATGATGCCACAAAGCTTGCTGATGAGGTTCGCGAAGTATCACAGCTTGCAGAGCAGAGCAATTCATCAACGGAGCAGATCAATTCCGCTATAGCAGAGCTTGCTGACGGAGCTACATCAATGGCTCAGAATGTCCAGAACATCAATGAACAGGTTATGGAAATGGGCGGCCTCATCAACAGTGTTGTAGAGTCTGTAGATACACTTTCGAATTCTTCATCCGCGATGCAGCAGGCTAACAATGAAGCATACGGATATATCAACAACCTTGAGAAATCATCGGCAACAACGAAGGATGCCGTTGCAGGTATCAAGGCACAGGTAGTTAACACCAATGAAGCTATCGGCAGGATCACAACTGCTGTAGGAATGGTTACCGATATAGCAAGCCAGACAAACCTCTTAGCGCTTAACGCTTCAATAGAGGCTGCAAGAGCCGGTGAGATGGGTAAGGGCTTTGCGGTTGTTGCGGAGAGCATCGGTAATCTTGCCAACCAGTCCGCTGAATCGGCAGCTGAGATCAGAAGCATCATAGACGAGCTGACCAAGCAGTCCGAGCAAAGCGTGATGGCATCGGAGTCGGTTGAAGCAGCTATCGATGAAGAGCAGATGATCCTCGATGAGACCAAGAAGAGATTCGATATTCTCAATACAGAGATCACGAATTCAGTAGAGGATATCAGGGGCATTTCTTCACAGACCGAGAACCTTGAAAACATCAAGTCAACCATTGTGGAAAATGTCAGCGATCTGTCGGCTATTTCCGAAGAGAATGCCGCAAGTACCCAGGAAGTTACGGCTTCAATGGAGAACATCGCAATGAACATCAGACAGATAAGCGATGATTCGGAAGGAATGAACGATATTGCAAAGGATCTTGTTTCATCAGTCGGAGAATTTACATTCTAAGACAGGCAGCAACGATCCCGACCCAAACTCAAAGGACGGCATTATCTGCCGTCCTTTTGGGTTATTGGCGTATCTCACAAATTACGGAGGAATTATATGAGAGATTTACCGAAACCCGGACAGGTTTACAGACATTTTAAGGGAAATATTTACAGGATAATAACGCTGGCAACACATTCCGAGACCGGTGAGACTCTTGTCATCTATAAGAGGGATGATGCCGAGGAAAAATCATATGCAAGGCCTCTTGATATGTTCCTAAGTGAAGTGGACCGCAAAAAGTATCCGGATATAAGGGATAAATACAGATTTACTCTATGCTCGGAAGATGTTCTGTCTGATCTTGGAATAGATGGGAGCTCAGGCGGTGAGACATCCGGACTGGATCCTCTCCTGGAAGCGTTTCTTGATGCTTCGTCAATATCGGAAAAACTTGACAGATTCTATGATATGAGAAAGAGTGCAAATGATGAGATGCTCAAGTTTGTTGCCGCCTCTCTTGATATAGAAGTTTCCGGAGATACACAGGAGAAATACGATGAAATACTCCGTGCACTCAAAGCAAGGGAAAAATATGAAAGTAACAGGTTGCGCGGATAAGGAAATTTCTATATAATTGTGCACGGTGATTTTATGAAGATATATGAAAGGCAGGTCTGAATATGTATTCACTTGATGAAGTTAAGGCAGTAGATACCGAGGTGGCATCCGCTATAGAAGCGGAAATGGCCAGACAGAACAGCCATATTGAGCTGATCGCTTCCGAAAACTGGGTCAGCAAAGCCGTTATGGCTGCCATGGGCTCGCCCCTTACAAATAAATATGCCGAAGGATATCCCGGGAAGAGATATTACGGTGGTTGTGAATGTGTTGACGTTGTTGAAGAACTTGCAAGGGAAAGAGCCAAGAAGCTGTTCGGATGTGACTACGTAAACGTTCAGCCCCATTCGGGCGCACAGGCTAACATGGCGGTGTTCTTTGCAATGCTTGAGCCGGGTGATACTTATATGGGTATGAACCTTGATCACGGCGGACATTTGTCCCACGGTTCGCCTGTTAATATTTCAGGTAAGTACTTTAACTGCGTTCATTACGGTGTTAACGATGAAGGCTTCATTGATTACGATGAGATGGAGAGGATCGCCATTGAGTGTAAACCCAAGATGATCCTTTCGGGCGCCAGCGCATACGCAAGAGCAATCGATTTTAAACGTATCAGACAGATTTGTGATAAAGTAGGTGCTTACATGATGGTTGATATTGCCCACATCGCCGGACTTGTTGCAACCGGAATGCATGAAAGCCCCTTCCCTTATGCTGATGTTGTTACAACTACGACACACAAGACTCTTCGCGGACCCCGCGGAGGCATGATCATGTGCAACCAGGAAGCAGCCGATAAATTCAACTTCAACAAAGCGGTATTTCCGGGAATCCAGGGTGGTCCTCTGATGCATGTGATAGCTGCCAAGGCAGTATGCTTCAAAGAGGCTCTTACACCCGAATTCAAGGAGTATGGTAAGAATATTGTGGCAAACGCCAAGGCACTTTGTGAAGGTCTTCAGAAGAGAGGTCTTTCGATAGTATCGGGAGGAACAGATAATCATCTTATGCTTCTTGACCTTCGTCCTCAGAACCTTACAGGTAAGGAGATAGAGAAACTTCTTGATGAAGCGCATATTACCGCAAACAAGAATACGGTTCCTAACGATCCTCAGAAACCTTTTGTTACGAGCGGTATCAGACTCGGTACTCCCGCTGTTACATCCCGCGGAATGAACACCGAAGATATGGATAAGATTGCGGAAGCGATTGCATTTGTTGTTAACGAAGGCGAGGCAGGGGTTCCCAAGGCACGTGCCATCGTGGACGAACTTACAGCAAAATATCCCCTTGTTATGTAATTGGTAAATTTGCTGATAAATGGTTTTCTCTAGTTTACTGTTTTTATTTTGGTTCATTCCCATATTCTTTGCCCTGTATT
Source organism: Lachnospiraceae bacterium UBA3762 (assembly GCA_002371615.1). Taxonomy (GTDB): domain Bacteria; phylum Bacillota; class Clostridia; order Lachnospirales; family Lachnospiraceae; genus UBA2868. Next base: position 19,218 of record DFGA01000042.1, read on the forward strand.
ACATCTGCCCGGCAAAATGGCGTAATATTACCCTTTTTGCGGGCAGTATTGTATTTTATGCCTGGGGCGAACCTTCGTATCTCATCCTCATATTTGTATCGATTCTTGTTAACTGGGCAGCAGGGATGGCAATCGCAAAATTCAGAAGCAGTCATGACGGATATTACATCCGGTGGGAGAAAATCACTTTCGTCGCTGCCATGATCTTCGATTTCGGAATGCTGTTCGTATTTAAGTATACGGGATTTTTTGTATCAAACATCAACTCTCTGTTTAATACTTCGTTTAGAGATCCTGCTTTTACGCTTCCTCTGGGAATCAGTTTCTACACCTTTCAGATAGCATCATACGTAATAGATCTGTACAGGGGAAAGATCAAAGAAGAGAGGAATATCCTTACTCTCGGCACATATCTTGTTATGTTCCCGCAGCTCATTGCAGGGCCTATCGTTGTATATTCACAAGTGTCGGAAGAATTGCATAAGCGCGAAATAACACCTCAAAAAGTGGCGGAGGGGATCGCTGTATTTATACTGGGTCTGTCCTCAAAGGTGCTTATTGCCAATACTGTGGGGGAACTATGGAAAGATCTGGATCTTATCGGATACGAGCGGATATCAATGCCGCTGGCATGGCTCGGAGTTGTCTCGTTCACGCTTCAGATATACTTTGACTTCAACGGTTATTCGCTTATGGCAAGAGGCCTGGGGAAAATGCTGGGATTTGATATACCGATGAACTTTAACTACCCCTATATATCGTTATCCCTTACCGAGTTTTGGAGACGCTGGCATATGACTTTGTCCGGGTGGTTCAGGGACTATGTTTACATTCCCCTCGGAGGCAACAGAAAAGGAAAGATTAGAACTTATGTAAACCTATTTATCGTATGGTTCCTAACCGGATTCTGGCACGGAGCCGGATGGAATTTCATATGCTGGGGGTTGTTTTTCTTTGTGCTGCTGTCGCTGGAAAAATCATTCCTTGGGGATTTTCTTAACCGGCACAGACTATTCGCAAGATTGTATTCTCTTTTGCTTATCGGGCTGTCATGGATGATATTTGCAATAACGGATTTTCACAAGCTGGGTGTGTATTTTTCCAGACTCGTGGCATTTTCGAGTATAGGTGCTTCGAGTGATTTTGTGTATTACGCAAGAAACTACGGAGTTGTAATTGCCATCGGCTGCATTATGTCGGCATCACTTGTTCCGGGCTGGCTGAGAGGTATCATAAAGCCCGGCAGCGGAGTTGCCGCAAGAGAAATAGTCGGGATAGCCGTTCAGGTCGTGCTGCTGTTTATGTGTGTGTGCTACCTTGCGGATGCAAGCTATAATCCGTTTTTGTATTTTCGTTTTTGAGCGTCGGTTGATTATGATTAACGACTGTTCCAGTTACGCTTGTTAAAAATAACTAAAGTCGTGATACATATTCTCAGAGCACGCAATCGGTCGCCAACCGGCATCCGTGCCTTTTGGTGGCGACCTATCCGCTCCATCCGGTCGCGGATTTGCTAATAAGTGCACGACTTAAGTTATTTTAAACTCGCTCCAAAGTCACAGTCGTAAATAATTAATCAACCTCCGCAGAATGAGAAACTGATAATTATGAAAGAAAACTTGAAATCAATAATTGAATATCCGGGCGTGGTGATTTTCTTCGGACTATGCGTAGCGATGCTGGCGGGATATCTGATCGTGCCGGATAAAGAGTATTCACAGATGGAGAACAGGTATCTGCAAAAGCGCCCGTCTGTTTCGGCATCATCACTTGCGGACGGATCGTTTATGGACAGTTTTGAGACATATACAAACGAGCAGGTTATGTTCCGGGATTTTCTCGTAAAATGCAAGTCAGCCTTTGTATGGGCGACAGGATCGGTTGAAAACAACGGGATCGCAAGGGGTGATGAGGGATTTCTGTTTGATAAAACAACGGCAATATCTCCTAAGGCTTCCAAAAATATTGCGGCGATCAGGAATTTTGTTCGGGAGTCGGACAGGGACGTGTATATAGCTATTGCGCCGACATCCGTGTGGGTTAATGCGGATCGTCTTCCCACAGGAATGCCAGTGCTTGATGAGGTATCACTTTCAAACGAGATGACACTTGCTCTTGCGGATGAAAAAAACGCGCATATCATATACTTATATGACATCCTGAATGAACACAGGGATGAATACATTTTCTACCGCACAGACCACCATTGGACAACAAAGGGTGCAGGCTATGCTTATGAAGAGATAGCGGACGAGATGGATCTTGACCGGCAGGATATCAGCCGGTACGACAGAAGTGAGGCCTATGATTTTTACGGAACCCATTATGCTAAGTACAAGGGACCGTTTGTGTCACCGGATACAATAGAGTATTACGATGTTCCCATAGATTCTCTTGAAAGGGAGAAGGATACGAAATATGATCTTATTGATACGGACAAGTTTGACGGGTTTGATAAGTACGGTGCATTTATGTACGGAAATGACGGAAAGTGTGTTGTACACGCCGGCAAAGGTCTGGGCAAAAATCTTTATATTTTCAAAGATTCTTATGCAAACTGCTTGATTCCGTATCTTGTAATGAATTATGATAATATTACCGTTATGGATCTGAGATATTTCGGAGGAAGTGTTTCTGAGGAGATTGCAAAGGATCCGCAGGCGGATATTTTACTTGTGTATAACTGGTCGTTTGTTAATGACGACAACCATTTTTATAAACTGGCAGACAAATGAGTAAGAAAAATAACAATAGCAATATTGACAAGAATACGGATAATCATATCAAAGAGCGGAAGATCAGGCAGGTTTTTCCGAATGGTGACGTAAGCGGAGATACATGGTCGCCGAAAGATATAGAAGAGCTTCCGAAAGAAGAAAAAAAGAAGGATACGATTAAGAAAGAGGAAACTGCAGAGGCACTTCACGCCGTAAGGATCGTTTCGGTAATAGTTGCAATGATATTTTCGCTCCTGTTTGCAATGGCAGGAGGGATCGGTCTGGCACTTTGGGATGAGGGAAGAACGATATCTGAATTAAATACGATAGTATTTGCGAAAGAGATGGACGAGGCGACTGAGGAAACTTCGGATGCGGACGAATCAGCGATTGTGGCAGCCGATGAAGAGGGGGCTGTGCCGGAGTCTGAGTCCGAACCGAAGCCGGAGCCCGAGCCTGAACCGGAGCCGGAGGAGATTCAGGAGCCCGGACCTTACGAAGGTGCGGATGAGAATGATTACGGTCTTACAATATCCGCTGATACGGATGGCGTGGATTCCATTACAAAGGCAGGCAGTTCGGATGAAATAGAGCTTGCCGGGGACGATGAGATCCCGGAAATACTTGACCCCCTTGCCGACTATCCGGTTCCGTTTACGACTGTTGATGAGAGTTATTTTACCGATGCTCTGTTTATCGGAGATTCGAGACTTCAGGGATTCGGATTCTGGTCAGGCATACCGGCAACATATTATTGCGCTACAGGGTTTCACGTATATAAATATGAGACAACCAAAGTTGTTCAGACCGAAAACGGCAAGGTTCCTATATTTGACGCAATGCCGTATGATGCTTTTACGAAAGTATATATCAAGGTTGGGCTTAACGAACTGGGGTACGGAACGGAAGAGAACTTTGAGAAAACATATGCCGAGCTTATCGCCAGGATACGGGAATATGAGCCCAGAGCCATAATATTCGTTCACGCCATACTTCCGGTTACTGCGGAAAAATCAAACAACGACAAGGCACACAACAACGCAAACATAGCCGTAAGAAATGCGGCACTTGAGCAGTTTGCAAAGGATCAGAAAGCATATTTTATAGACGCGGGACCTGCGTTGTCTGACGATGAAGGGAACCTCCGCCCTGAGATGACAAGTGACGGAATACACCTTAAACCCGAGTATATGAAGCTGTGGAGAGATTATCTGTGCGAGCATGGAGTTGTAATTAAAGATAGTGCAAAGAGGAGATTAAGAGATGAGAAAGATGAAATTGTTGACGATCGTAACTGTTGTTACCGCATTTGTTCTGGGGGCATGCGGTGGCAAGAAGGCTGATTTTGATGTGGATGCGTTGGGGAGCGAGCTTAATGAGCAGATAACCTATGCTGATACTTTGATGCCACTTGATCTTGATACTGCCGGAATGTTCCTGAATCTTTCCGAAATCAATGTTACCAAAGCTGCCATATATGAAGGAAGCGGCGGAACGGCTGAAGAAATCGTAGTCCTTGAATGTGCAACCGAGGATGATGCAAAGAAAGCAGAAGAGGTACTCAAGACACGTGTCAGTGAACAGATCGAAAGCTTTACCGATTATGTTCCCGGCGAGCTTACCAAGCTTAATGCTGCAGTTATCAAGGTAAACGGAAAGTATGCGGTATTATCTGTTTCCGATACTCCCGATGAGGCAGGGAAGATAATCGGGAAATATATGTAAAGCTTAAACAGCCGGAGAGAGAAACTGTAAAATAAGGGAAAGACGATAAATAGTCAGAATATTCATAATATTAATAAAAAATATTTAAAAAAATAAAAATAAATTTAAAAATTGTATTGACAATTACTAAATCTGAATATATAATACAGACATAGAAAACAAACAGAGGCAATGAAGAGAATGAATCCACAGATCACAGGATTCAAAACCAAGCAAAGGAGGTACGGACCACCTAAAACATAAATTTTAGATTTCGAATGAAACACATAGTGTAAGAAATTTGAAATCCCGGGTTTATGAGACGATACGAATTGATATAGAAGAGTCTACGACAAGGAAAGCGCGATGTGAAGCGAAGATGCAGATGCCAGAGAGCATACAATATATAAGCATCATGAAAATGCAGTTCCGGTAGAATAACAACTGAATATGGAATACATTAACATCGAAATCCTGATAAAAGGGTCAGGTAACAAAGTATCGTAGAACTTGGGATGTTGATCGGAGGTACAGTCCATTGGATACAGTCTCTATATAAAGGCGGATGCAGGTTGAATGATCGGCATCCGCTTTTATTTTACATCTAAAGCGTTGTAGTTGTGTCTTTGTTCTGTTATACTATATCTTGTATGAATTCCGGTTTTAAAAACATAAATAAGCCGGTTATATATGCCGGGAAGTTCATCGGTTTATTGATCATGACCGGTGTATTTTTGCTATCGGCATGTAGAAGTGTACGGGCGGCCGATTCGGTTACGGTTGTCATAGATCCCGGTCACGGAGGAAAATCCGAAGGGGATGACGAAACCAATTCCGGTGCAAAGTACCACGGCCTTGAGGAAAAGAATATCACACTGATCACCGCACTTGCCATGTACGATGAACTTAGCCAATACGGAAATGTTAACGTGTATCTGACAAGGGACACTGATGCAGAAGTTTCGTTATCACGCAGGGTTGAGTTTGCACAGGAAGTAGGAGCGGATCTGATTGTTTCCATTCATTACAACGCTTCCGTAGACCATAACTATTTCGGATCGGAAATATTAACTTCCGCATACGGAAGATACTATGGAGTCGGTCATGCATTAGCCGAAAAGGTGATGGAAGAGTGGGTTGCCGATGGTAACATAGAAAAGGGTATCAAGACCCGGATAGGCAAGAAGGGCGATTATTACGGACTTATACGAAACGGCGTTACCGCCGATATTCCAACCATCATACTAGAACACGGCTACCTTGATAATGACAGGGATTATCAGAGGATCAAGACCGATGTGGCATGGAGACGGTTTGGAGTACTTGATGCAACTGCGGTTGCAAAGTTCTACGGCCTTGAAAAAAATGTTGTCAAGGAAAGCGTTGAGCCTACAGTGCCTATTGAGGAGCCGCAAGACCCGGTAATGCCGGATGAAACGGAGCCGGAAGGTGTAAAACTTGAAATAAACAGCTACAACAGCAATAAGGGAGATATTGATTTTACTCTTTATGCGTATGATGATGAGAGCAAACTGATGTATTACGGTCTTATGACCGGGGACGTCAGTAAAGATACGATTTTTACCGAGCTTGAGCCTTGGAACGGAAGAAACGGTAAGATGACAGGGACGTTTCATATTCAGCCGGGCTATGAAGGTAAGATCACTGCAAAGGTATTTAACATTTACCATCTTGACGGAATGAGCAATTCCGTAGATATAGTTGCCAACGAAGAAGCACCGGATGATGAAGAAGATAATGCGGTCATAGATGAAGTTTCGGAAGTGACTGATGAAGATATTTACTTTAAGGAACCGCTTGAGACCGGGGATGACAGCTGGGAGATAGGCGGCAGTATTCCTACGGTCGATACGTCCGCAATTGCAAATGCCATAGATAAGAACACGGAATCTAAAGTTAAACAATCATATACATATTTGATAATCGCAGGTCTGGTCGGTACAGTTACAATCGTAGTTGCGATCGTTCTGGGAGTTTCCGGCGCAATGCAGAAGCGGAGAAAGAAGCGTAAAAAGAGCAGCAGGGACGTTTTTGACTGGGCAGATGATTATGACAGGAATTGATTATCGGGAAGAAAGGTGGTGCGAAGTTTTCCATGAAAATCACATTTGTAGGAGCTGATCACGAGGTTACCGGAAGTTGCCATTATCTTGAAGTCGGAGATAAACATATTCTGGTGGATTACGGTATGGAGCAGGGAATCAACCTGTATGAGAATGTTCCGATGCCGGTTGATGCGGCGATGATAGATTATGTACTGCTGACACACGCACATATCGACCACTCGGGATTGCTGCCGTTACTGTATGCCAAAGGATTCCGGGGCCAGATATATGCAACCGAGGCGACTGCCGACCTGTGCAGCATAATGCTTCGGGACAGTGCCCATATACAGATGGCAGAGGCAGAGTGGAGAAACAGAAAAGCAAAGAGATCTTCCGAGGTCAGCGAATTTGTTCCGCTCTATAACATGGAAGACGCGGACGGTGCGATAAGATGCCTGGTGCCCGTCAAATACGGGAATAAAGTTACGGTCTGTAACGAACTTGCGATTAGATTCACGGATGTGGGACACCTGCTTGGATCGGCAGCAATAGAAGTGTGGCTGACTGAAGACGGAGTAACCAAAAAGGTCGTATTCTCCGGTGATATCGGCAACAGCAATCAGCCTCTAATCAGGGATTTTGATACGATCGAGGAAGCGGATTATGTGCTTTGCGAATCCACATACGGAGACAGACTTCATACAAAGGGCAGAATTGATTACTCCGGTGAGCTGGCATATATAATCAGGGATACTTTCTCAAAAGGAGGAAATGTTGTCATCCCTTCATTTGCGGTAGGAAGGACTCAGGAGATACTGTACTATATCAGGCAGATCAAAGAAAGGCATCTGCTTGATGATCTTGGTGATTTTCCGGTATATGTGGATTCCCCTCTTGCTGTTGAGGCAACGGGCGTTTTCAACAAAAATGTCAGCGAGTGTTTCTCGGAGGACGCTCTCTCACTTGTAAGGCGCGGGATCAATCCGCTTGTATTCACGGGACTTAATCTGTCCATCACAAGTGATGAGTCGAAGGCAATAAACTTTGACACTGAGCCTAAGGTTATCATATCCGCATCGGGAATGTGTGAGGCAGGACGAATCAGACATCACCTAAAACATAATCTGTGGCGCGAGGAGTGTACTATACTGTTTGTCGGCTATCAGGCGGTTGGAACTCTCGGACGCTCGATAGTTGAAGGCGCCAAGGAGGTTCATCTGTTTGGTGAGACGATCGAGGTAAGGGCGAAAATCACTAAGCTCGAGGGTGTATCGGGTCATGCAGACAAGGCCGGACTTACCAGGTGGATGTTAGGATTCAAGAATGATCCAAAGATGGTATTTATAGTTCACGGCGATGATACCGTAACGGATGATTTTGCGGCATATCTTCATGATGAGCATGGGTTCAATACATATGCGCCTTATTCGGGAACAAGTTATGACCTGATCGCGGATGAGTTCATTGAGGAGACAACCGGAGTTAAGATCGAAGGCGCGAAGAAGAAGACAAGGGCTGCATCGACTGTATTTGAAAGACTTGTTGCCGCAGGGCAGAGGCTCCTTGCAGTCATCAGTCATAATGAAGGCGGTGCCAACAAGGATCTGGCGAAGTTTGCGGATCAGATCAATTCGCTTTGTGATAAGTGGGATCGTTGATATATGTCTTGAAGTAATTACGCATTTGCTCAAAAAGACGCTTTCGCTCATTTTTCCGGACGTCGCGTTACTAGACTCGATAATACCTCGTCAAGTAACAACGTCCTCCAAAGCTTTTTTCGCAAACGGTAATTACTTCCTTGCACTTGTGTTTAGTCTGATTAAGGGATTTATATTATGACAAAAGGCGATATTTATTTTAGGGAAATAGTTGAGCGGATCCTGGATGAGGGCTCCATGGATGTTAATCCGCGGCCTCATTATGCGGACGGAACTCCGGCGCATACTCTTTCGATAAATCATGTGATGTGTACATATGATCTTACCAAGGGCGAATCCCCGTTTATAACGCTTCGTCCGATTGCGATCAAATCAGCCATCGGGGAGCTTTTGTGGATATACAGGGATATGTCCAATGACCTTGATCTGCTTCGTGATAAATACAACATTACGTGGTGGGATGAATGGGATATCGGAGACAGAACTATTGGTCAGTGCTACGGCGCTACGGTTAAAAAGTGGAATCTGACGGAGAACCTGATTAACGATATCAAAAATGACCCGGATGGAAGACGCCACATAATCAATATGTGGCAGGAAGATGATTTCAAACAAAAGCATGGGCTGAAGCCCTGCGCGTACCAGACTGTCTGGAATGTAAGAGAATCTTATTTGGATTGCTGCCTTTTCCAGAGAAGTTCAGATTTTCTGACGGCCGGATGTATCAACCAGCTGCAATATATGGCATTCCTGATAGCGGTTGCTAATCATCTGGGATATACTCCCGGAAGATTTACATGGTTTTGCGCCAATGTTCAGGTATACGACAGGCATATCGAACAGGCAAAGGAGATGCTCTCGCGCAAAAGCATTGAATGCAGTCCTGTTATAACGCTTCCGGAAGGAAAATCATTCTGGGAACTTGAAGTGGATGATTTTAAGGTTGAGGGTTATCCACGTGAGGAGATAAAAGAGAAGAACCCGCAGCTAAAATTTGATTTAGGGATATGATGATAGGAAGGTCAGTTATATGAAATGTATAGCAGCTGTAGATAATAATTGGGCGATCGGAAATAAGGGTAAGCTCCTTGTATCGATTCCGAACGATCAGAAGATGTTCAGAAATGAGACTACGGGCAAGGTGGTAGTTTTGGGGCGCAAGACACTTGAGACCTTTCCGCAGGGACTTCCGCTTAAGAACAGGACCAATATAATCCTGTCTCACGACAAGGACTATAAAGTCAAGGATGCCATTGTTGTACACGATGATAAGGAACTGTTCGAGCTTTTGAAAACCTATGATACCGACGATATATATATCATCGGAGGCGAAAGCGTTTATGCCGCGTATGTTGATTACTGCGACACTGCTATAATCACAAAGATTGACCAGAACTATGAATCGGATGCATTCTTTCCGAATCTTGACGAGAATGAAAACTGGCAGATGGGTGCGGAGTCGGAGGAGATGACATATTTCAGTGTGGAATATACATTCAGGGAGTATCGTAATTTGAAGGTTAAACCTATGTAAGTTACCGCAAATAAGAGAGAAGCGAACTTCTAAAGGAGCGACTTTCAAGAAAAAATCAGAGGGTGTCATAATGAGATTAAAAAAAGGTGCATTAAAAACAGTATTTTGTCTTGCTCTTGCGGTATGTATCGCGATCCCTTTCGGGACAGTCGATACTCACGCGGAAATCTTCTATCTTCAGACAGGAAGAAGATTCGACTCGACATTTTATGCAGATTATTATCCGGATCTGAAAGCAAAATACGGTTACAATGCACATAAACTTCTTGATCACTATTTGAATTACGGGATCTTCGAGAGGCGTATTCCGTCAGCATATTACATCAACAACATGGATGCGCTTGGGATCGGCGAGATAACTCCGAAGGAGCTTTTGTATCAGAGAAAGAGCCTTCGAAAAGGATGCTCCGAGGCTGAGTTTTACAATGCATATGATGAAGCATATCCGATAGTTATTGCAGCAAGAGCCGCGGCTCCAAACAATATGTACGGGCAGATGGCTTATGTTGCAAACGCGCTCTATAACAGGATCAACTATAATCCCGGAGTTCGGTACAAGACAAGCGGAGCTCATTACAACGATCCCTGCGGTGTATTCGGAAATGTAGACAAGTATCCGAACGGAATGAGAATTCCATACGGATGCGACTGTGCAGGCTCTACCCGTGCAATGGGACTGTGCCTTAACATGCTCCAGATCCCGTATCAGCATATCAATGAAAATCAATGGAAGCAGCAGTGGTGCCGGGTTATGATAAATGGAAAGGCATACGCACTAGACCCTTACCTGACACCTTATGTAATGGAAGAGACATACTACGTTCGCCTGTACCCGCCTTTTATGTATTGATGACGGTGGTGTAAAGTTTTCTATGAAAACTTTGCAGCACGTAGGCCACGCCCTCGAGCGAAGCGAGTTTTAAATGGCGTGGCTCTCATGAATAGGAGGGGCCCATTATGAAACAGTTATTCATTTTTAAAACTATTATCATAATCACAGTGCTATTTTTCATTCTGGCCGGATGCAATAAAAAGCCCGCTCAGGACACATCAGGTGCCGCAGAGACTTCAAGTGCTGCAGAGACTTCAGGTGCCACAGAGTCTTCCTATGTCACAGAGTCTTCCGATGTCACAGAGCCTTCCGGTTCCGAGGCGCGATCCGAAGTACAACAACCGTCCCTTGCCAAGCGTCTGTGCGGCAAATACAGCTACCATGTTTCGGGCAACGGGCAGGAAGATGAGTATTGTATTTTAGATGTCATATCTTTCGGGGATAATCTGTATGCTTATGCCGGAGAAGCTATAGGAGATGGGAGCACAGGCGTACTTGAGGCGTACAGTTTCTGGGCAATGGAGTTATTGCCGGATAATGCCATGGACGTGTCTGATACCGGAAAAAACCGGATCGGTGTTAATCTTCTTCAGTTTTCCGTAATGAGTAATATCGGCAAATACTGGAGCGAGCCTGTACACGGTTATGTGGAACTTACGGATGAAGGGCTTCTGTTTGAAGGCTTTGATGACGGATTCTTGTGTCCGTCCGCGGATGAAAGCAGGCTGTTTCTTAAGGAGGAAAGGGTGGAAGATGTTTTTGTCTACCTAAATGACAACAGTAAAAAATCATCCCGTGAGTTTGACGGACTGTGGAAGGGAGTCGGAGAAGACGAAAGTGTATGGATCGATTTTGACGGAAGCAATGTCCGTATATATCAAAAGAGGCTTGACAGTGAAGTTGTCTTTGCAGCAGGTGGCTACGAGGTTTCAAACGGAAAGATTGAATGTGTGATGAGCTTACTTGGTTACGGAACTGAGCCGTACGAGTGGAGTGCAAGATATAAGTATGAAGGAGACAAGCTGAGCATCGTACCGGAATACGGCGATGAGTTCTCTTTGTTTGGCGAGAAGGCTGTATTTACCAGGGCATCTGAAAGTGATATCCCGGTGTACTCTGTCAATGACATAAAACTTGATGAGTCGGCATTTGTAAAATATGAAGATGAAGATTCAGGGGATATCGGGGGATTAGAGACACTGAGCGAAGGATTTTTCGGGGTGTGGACAGCGTCATCAAAGGACTATAATAAGGCTGTGGATAGTGCAAGAGCATTGTGTGATGAAGGTTTTGACGCAAGGGTGTATTATTCGCCCGAGTGGGAAAACTTAAATAAAGAACCATACTATTGCGTTACAGCCGGAACATTTACGCAAAAAAATGAAGCGGATAATGCACTGGATAACCTTAAGACGAAGGGGCATTCGGGTGCATATGTGAAGCACACCGGTTACCGCAAATACATGACAGTTGATTATTCGGTAATGGGAGGACCTGATGCCACGGTAACATATGACAGGGTAGTGATAAAAGGTGTTCCGATAGCCATTCCGTATGAGTGGAATGCGGGTTATGAAAGTGATGAAGAAGGATACACGGCATCCCTTGTCATTGACGGGAACACAGTGTTTGATGATTCCTGCGAGATGGAGTTTTTCGGAAATTATGAAAAAGGGGACAGTCCTCTTGAGTGGTTTAAAAAGAATTACAAACTTATGGAATCGGACCCTGACGGGTACAGTACAAATGGGATGCCGCTTACGGGTGTATTTGAGGTCGGGATAAACGGATCGCACATCGACAGATTTTTCGGAAGCTACTGGTGGGATTAATATTGACTTTTTGCGGATGTAGGACGATAATTATTTGAAAAAATACAGAAAGAAGGAGTGACAAATGGAAAAGAAAAACATTGACTGGGGAAGCCTTGGTTTCGGTTACATTCAGACCGACTACCGTTTCGTGTCCAACTATAAGGACGGAAAGTGGGACGAGGGCGAGCTATCCACGGATGCAAACATTGTATTGAACGAGTGCTCCTGTGTATTGCAGTATGCCCAGACTGTTTTTGAAGGGTTGAAGGCTTATACGACTGAGGACGGAAGGACCGTAGTGTTCCGCCCGGATCTGAACGGTGAGCGACTTGAGCAGTCGGCAGCCAGACTTAAGATGCCTGTATATCCCAAGGAGAAGTTTGTTGAGGCGGTTAAGAAGGTAGTCAAGGCAAACGAAGCTTTTGTACCTCCTTACGGAAGCGGCGCATCACTTTATCTGCGCCCTTATATGTTCGGATCGGATCCGGTCATCGGCGTTAAGCCTGCAAACGAGTACCAGTTCCGTATCCTTACAACACCTGTAGGACCTTATTTTAAGGGAGGTGTAAAACCTCTTACGGTTCGTATATGTGACTACGACCGTGCGGCACCGCATGGAACCGGTAACATCAAGGCGGGTCTTAACTATGCGATGAGCCTGTATGCGATCGTTGATGCACACGAGAAGGGATTTGATGAGAACTTCTATCTTGATGCCGCAACACGCACCAAGCTTGAAGAGACCGGCGGAGCCAACATCATCTTTATCACAAAGGACGGCAAGCTTGTTACACCGAAGTCCAATTCGATACTTCCTTCGATCACGAGAAGATCCATCGTTCAGGTTGCAAGAGAGTATCTTGATATGGAAGCCGAAGAGCGTGAGATATTTGTTGACGAACTCGAAGATTTTGCCGAGTGCGGACTGTGCGGTACAGCAGCGGTTATTTCACCTGTCGGCAAGATCGTAGATCACGGCAAGGAAATCTGCCTGCCTGCCGGAATGAGTGATATGGGTCCTGTAACGAAGAAACTGTATGACACACTTACCGGAATCCAGATGGGCAGGATCAAAGGCCCCGAAGGATGGGTAATGGAGATAGGGTAGGGTTCCCTGTCTCCACCGCGAGCCCTTTCGACGAAGTCGACTTTAATTAGGGCGAGCGACCTTGTAAAAAGAAAGAGGAAAACAATATGAAAAGTTTCATGAAAGAGTTTAAAGAGTTTATTTCACGCGGCAGCGTGATGGATATGGCTGTCGGTATCATCATCGGCGGAGCATTTACAGCAATCGTCAATTCGCTTGTTAATGATCTTGTAATGCCGCTTCTGTCACTTCTTACCGGTGGATTTGATTTTACCAAGTTAACTGTTGTACTTGGCTCGGGAGAGGGCGCTGCAACACTTAATTACGGAATGTTCATTGCAGCAGTGATCAATTTCCTGCTTATCGCGCTCGTTATCTTCTGCATTATCAAGTCTATCAACAAGATGAAAGACAAGTTAGTTAAGAAGGAAGAAGCAGATCCTACTACAAAGGTTTGTCCTTATTGCAAGTCCGAGATTGATATCGCGGCAACAAGATGTCCGCATTGTACATCGGAACTTGATGCATAAACAATAACTGATATTTAAAGACGGTTCCCGGGTTTCTTTATTGAAATCCGGGAACCTTTTTTTATTCATTTAATTAAGCAGGAACAAAAGAAATTCTATCATTCTGATATTGACATCCCTGATAGAATGATATATCATTGCTTTAGTGCGTTGCGCTTTAACGCGTCAAAGTATTAAATAAGGAAGGAATATATCATGTTAATCAAAATCACACTGCTGATCCTGTTTTTTGCCGTTATGATCTTTATCGGATTTGCATCGAAGAAGAGTGCAAAAGATGTTAACGGTTTTGTTCTGGGAGGTCGTAACGTAGGCCCGTGGCTTACCGCGTTTGCATATGGCACATCTTACTTTTCATCCGTTGTGTTCGTAGGCTACGCCGGACAGTTTGGCTGGAAATACGGACTGGCATCCACATGGATCGGAATAGGTAATGCGGTTATCGGCTCTCTTATGGCTTGGGTGGTTCTCGGGAGACGTACGAGGGTTATGACCAACCATCTTGACTCGGCGACTATGCCTGAATTCTTCTCCAAGAGATTTGAAAGTCACTCGCTTAAGATCGCGTCATCCGTGATAATCTTTATATTCCTGATTCCATATACAGCTTCCATTTATAATGGTCTGTCAAGACTGTTTTCAATGGCTTTTTCCATTCCATATGAAGTTTGTATAACGGTTATGGCGCTGCTTACCGCAGTGTATGTAATTGTCGGCGGATATGTGGCAACTGCGTGGAATGATTTTGTGCAGGGGCTGATAATGCTGATAGGTATTGTTCTTGTTATAGCTGCCGTACTTAACGGTAAGGGCGGATTTATGAGCGCAGTTATGGCTTTATCGCAGATTGAAAGCGATGTTCCACAGACAATGGGACAGCCCGGTGCCTTTGCATCCTTCTTCGGTACCGACCCTGCCGGGCTTGTAGGTGTTGTTATCCTTACATCCCTCGGAACATGGGGGCTGCCTCAGATGGTTCACAAGTTTTATGCGATAAAGGATGAGAGAAGCGTTAAAACAGGAACCGTTATCTCGACATTGTTCGCTATTGTCGTTGCCGGCGGTACATATTTCCTCGGAAGTTTTGCAAGACTGTTTGACGATCCTTCGCTTTACAAAGAAGACGGAAGCATGATGTTTGATGCGGTTATGCCTCACATGCTCTCGACCCTTCCTGATATTCTGATAGGCGTTACGGTTGTGCTTGTCCTGTCGGCATCAATGTCAACACTTTCATCGCTTGTACTTACTTCAAGTTCAACACTTACTCTTGATTTTATTAAGGACCTGTTTGTGAAGGATATGACGGAGAAAAAACAGGTGCTGACGATGCGTGTGTTCATCGGAGTGTTTATTGTGATCTCTGTTTTGATCGCACTCAAACCTCCCACATTTATTGCACAACTCATGGGTATTTCGTGGGGTGCCCTTGCAGGCGCATTCCTCGGACCTTTCGTATATGCGCTGTATGATAAGAAGACATCGAAAATCGCAGTATGGGCAAGCTTCATCGCCGGCGTGGGTATCACCGTGCTGAATATGTTCATGAACTTCTTCTCGTCCCCTATAGTTGCCGGCGCAGCTGCAATGATAGTATCCCTCATCATCGTGCCTGTTGTGAGCCGTATAACACCGCAGCTTTCCGATGCATCGAAGGACGCGATTTTCTCCTGCTATACCCAGACTGTTGTTGTATCGAAGAAGAATTCGCTGGAAGAGTAATTATGATGGATAAGCTTTTGCGTTGGAGGTAAGCCCGAGAAGATAGTCGGTTGAGCAATTGTAGAATTTGGCGAGTTTTATAAGGACCTCGGTAGGAATATCGCGACGTCCGTTCTCATAATAAGAATATGCAACCTGGGAGCATTTAAGGATCTTTGCAACATCAGCCTGTGTTAGATCATGATCTCCTCTCAGGTTTCTTATGTTTTTGTAGGGAACCGATATTGCTGACATCATTTTCACCTAATGCAAGTATAGATAAAACAATTTGTTATATTGACTTATAAAACAAATTGCTTTAATATTGTTGTGCGTCGGATTTATAAGGCTATTCCTAAATAAGCGAAGGAATATTAGGGGGAAAGAACAATGAATGAGAAAAAAGAGAAAATCTTACGTGCATTTTTAATGGGTTTTGCAATGCTGGGTCTTGTTGGACTCGGAGTAGCGGGATCTGCTTTTGAAGGCACAAAATTAGCTGTAGGTGATTTAACTTACACTGTAAATGCTAGAGAGTATGGTACTCAGCCGTCCCAAGAAACAAGCGAGTCCGAAGAGGAAGAGCGTGAGACCGAAAGTGAAGTAGAGGCAGCTCAGAAAAGATGGGAGAATTCAACTGAAGGACAGGCTGCAAGGAATACGAATCTGTCTGGATTAAGCATTGGTACTTCGAATTATACTGGTGGAGGAACAGTAGGTGGAGGAGTTACCAGTATTATAAACCAGACACCTATTGTTCAGCAGGTGACTAATACGGGAGCGGATGTTCATAACGGAGAATTACCATACACCAGAACTTCTAAGGAGATAGGCCCCTTGGCTCAGGCCGCAATGAATAATGCTGCTGTATCGCAGGGATTTATTCCGGGCGGGATGTTTGATCTGGAAATTGGTAAATTTTCGACAGCCGGTGGATTTAAACCTTGTGATAAGTTAAACGGAGCAACAAGTTTTGACATTTATATTAATCAGTTGCAGGGCTATAAACCAGGTGTTATGGCACTCCTTCCTGACGGATCAACCAGACTGTTAAATGAGAATGAGTTTGATACGTCGTATTCAAGCCATACTTTTGGAAATAATACCAATATTTATGTGATTCGTACAACAATTCCAAAGGCTGTTTACATGACGGTATATATTCCGGAAAACTAATCTGTTGAAAGTGTACCGCCCCGATTGATTCGGGGCGGTTTTTGTTTATTTTTTTGATTTTAGGAACATGGGTATTAATAAGATATGGACAAACGAATAAAGGCTTTATTTTTCCTGTTGGTTTTTCTTGTTCCAATGCTATATGTCCTGGCAAATATCGGACGGACCTCGGGGCTGTTTTTTCCGCCGGATGAATTCGGATACTGGGAAAATGCTGCAAGTATCGTGGGATTTGATTGGAGGGATGCCTGCTTTGGGCAGTCGTATTATGCGAAAGGGTATAGTATATTGCTTGTTCCGTTGCTTCAAGTTCTGAATAATCCCACGGATAGTTATAAAGGGGCACTGGTTTTAAATGCTTTTTTATTTTCGGCTCAGGGATTGTTTATGTTCAAAATCACTGAGGAAGCATTTGATGGTTATCCAATATATGATAAGTGCATTATTGCTTTTTTGTGTACATTCTATCCGGCTCACTTTGTCTATATTAGTTATACAATAGCGGAAACGTTATTATATCTGTTGGTTACTGTGATTTTTTATACGTTATTCAGGTATGAAAAGACAGGTATGGCAAAGTATGCCGTCTTAACATTTGCCTTTTGTGTTGTGATGCTGCTTACGCATTTTAGGACTATAGGCATATTTGTTATTGTTACCGGAATGATTTTTGCCATGAAGCATTCCAGGAATAACCGGGTTGATATAAAGTCTTTGACCTGTATTATCACGGTTTTGGTATTCATAATGACTATTGTGGCGTTTGTCATTTCAGTTTCCGGCGTAAGGAGCGGATTTGATTATATAGATGATAATCTGGACAGATTAGCCGGTATTGTGTCTTTTCAAGGTATTATCGCTCTCTTAATGGGCGTGATCGGAAAACTCTATTATCTGGCTGTATCCACATTTGGATTATTATTCTTCTACGCAAAGGGAGTATGGCGGCGTAGGAAGGAATCTGTTGCGGAAGTAACATTCCTTATAGCATTAATTATCAGTATCGGAATCTCAGCGGTGTTTTTTGCGGGAGGAAAGGGAATAGATTATCTTGTATACGGAAGGTATACGGAGATCTTTGTGCCGGTAATATTATGCAGGGGTTTACATGAACTGATTGAAGAAGGACAAGACCGGATAAAATTTGGAGTAACATGCACCGTAATACTTGTATCTGAGGCCGTAATGTTGTTCGTGTTTGCAATAGGAAGCGGAATCAATTCGTATATGAAGGATTTTATAGTAGGTATATCGTGGATGTTTGGAAGGAGTATGCCAACACTTAACAGATTCTTTGCGCTTCCGGCAGCAGTTTGTATCCTGGCGATTTGGACGTTCATATACATGCTTCGTGTGATTCCAAAAGCAAAAGCGGAAAGAATTCTTTCTAGTGCTGTTTTGGCCATGTTTCTGTTTATCGGTATTTTTATGTCGAGAATCTGTGTATATGATTACCATGATATGGACAATTCGGATGAGATACTGTTTGAACGAGCTAATGAAAAATATGACAACGGCAGTAAAATAGTATTTTTGAGATCTCCATGGTCAAACTATGTCGGGCATCTGCAGTTTTATATGTATGACAGAAAGCTTAATTATATTGAAGGACTTGATCCACCTGCCTATACAACGGAATCAGATGCTGTTATAATTACTTATCCCAATTATGAGGATCCCGAACAGCTTTCCCAAAGGTATGATTCGGTTCAAAAATCAGCACATTTCATTATGTATTTCAATGAGCATTGAGTGTAGGATGTTAAGCAAGTGGAAATAATCAAATTCGGACGGGAGGGTTCCTTGAATAATCTGATCCAGCCTGTCGACGATCATGACCTGTCTTACATTGAAAAGGAGGCAGATCTTATAAAGGAGGCTGCAGGAGATGACTGGTGCTTTACCGCGGTAAAGGTCGATAACTGGAATGATGACCTGTCGCCGTGGAGCGCACCTGCCGTTTTCGGAAACGATGATTTCGGAGGACATGCCGGGGATACTCTGCAGGAGATTTTAAAGCTTACCGGAGACGCGAAGAAAACATACTATATCGGCGGGTACTCCCTTGCCGGGCTATTCTCGCTCTGGGCGGCATATAATGCAGATGTATTTGCCGGAGTCGCGGCGGCATCCCCGTCTGTTTGGTTTCCGGGATTTACGGGATATATGGAGTCTAATGAGATCCGGTGCCAAAGCGTATATCTGAGCCTCGGTGACAAAGAGGAGAAGACGAAAAATCAAGTGATGAGCACTGTCGGTGACTGCATAAGAAGTGCATATGAACTGCTATCCAAAGAAGGCATTGATTGCATTCTCGAATGGAACAGCGGCAATCATTTCAAAGATGCCGATGTACGGACGGCAAAAGCGTTTGCCTGGATATTGTCTCATTCGTTAAACCGCAGATAGTAGTTCATCGCTTTATTGACCCGCTTGGACAATCCTTGATAATACTCTCCGTAGAACTCCGGGTAGAGCGACCCCATGTATCGGTCAGCCTTCTTCCCGGAGTCCGTAATACACCTCTCAAATCCTGCGGCAAATTCAACGGCAGCCGCATATGAGTTATCTGTTTCCTTGAGAAAATCATCCAGCCGGCATGCTATCGGATCTCCGCCGGACAGTTCATATATGGCAAATTCAAGCTGGGCCTCGATCGAGTTCCAGTTTCTCTTATTGTCACGGCAGAAATCCTTGAACTTTTGCTGCCGATCTCCGTCATCGGTCCATTGGAACAGCCCAAGAGCTCCGCTTGCTTCGTTAAGAGCGGCTGTATCATAATCGGGGGATTCTACTGCGATATTTCCCATAATCCCGCATGCACCGGCGGGAGAGTAACCCTCCGCAAGAAGAATGTCGTAGATGATCTTCTCCTTCTCATCGAGAGGAATATCATCCGGAGCATCAATTGTCAGTGTTACGATACGTGGCTCTTTTACCTCATTATTTGCCCGTACTTTGCGAATAATAAGGATGATCGCAACAATGACCGTGATAGTCAATACTGCCGATATTCCGATGTAAAGTAGAAGTCTTCGATTTCTTAACATATCAATTAATCGGCCGGGGTGTGAGTATTTCGGCACATCTTGCCAGATGCACTCTCTGGGATTTGGAGAGGATAGCACGATCGGTACTTCCGTGTATCTCTGAATGGTATTGATTGGAGCGCGAAGGTTTGTACAGGACTATTGCATTGGTATCAATGCAATTTTTGACGTAAACGGATATAATGTGCCCCATAAATCGGGAACGCATAACTGAGATAACTTCTTCATCAGATCGATAATCTCCCCTGTCTACAGATAGTCCCTTCGGATCCGCAAAAGCGGCAGATGATACAGTACCGTCGATCTTCCAGAATATATCGGCCACTTCCGAAGGATATACAACTCTATACAGTTTCTCGGTATTCTTAAATGTGTTATCCATAAAAATCCAGGACCTTATCATTAATTGCATCTGCTGATGCGGGAATATATCCATATTCTTCTTCGCCGTTAAACTTTACCGTAAAAACCTCCGCTTCCGGTGATTCGTCTGCTATTTCGATCTCCATATGGTCATGTCTTGAATTATCATATTCCAACTGGATAGTACCCATTGCTGTCGGAAATATTTCGGGCTGGATATCAAGTTCAGCGATAAGCGTGCCTACACTGTCAATAAGTTTGGCAGAAAATGCGGGGGCTCCGTTACCGTTCCAGTTAGCTCCAAATGATCTGATAGCAGATAGCTTATCCGCATTATGAGATCTCAGACTGCTTCCGCGCTCATTTATGAGTCGCTTTTTCCTGTCCCGTAGTTCACTTAATGCCTGAGCATAGTCATTCAGTCTGCCGGCCTGTGTAAGCCTGTTATATTCGTCTTCGGAGATGATCACCACATTATGATCCTGCTTCCTTGGTACTATAACAGTTTCACCCTCATAGGCTATATCGAAATATTTCCTGATATTGGATCGAAGATCCATTTGCTTTACTATCATAACAGCCCTCGAAAGTACAAAAAATAGTACATAATAACGTACTTAAATTATAAGCCATTTTAATGATTTAAGCAAGCGAATATTATGTTATAATACCCTTAATTTTATTTGTTGAAAGGATAGGTTATGAGCGAATCAAAAAAAGTCATGATGCTGGGGAATGCGGCTATAGCCAGAGGTGCATACGAGGCCGGAGTCAAGGTTTCGGCAGCGTATCCGGGAACTCCCAGTACGGAGATCAGTGAAAATCTCGTCCAGTACAAGGACGACCTGTATTGCGAATGGTCGCCGAACGAAAAAGTTGCGACGGAGGTTGCTATCGGTGCTTCGATGGCAGGCGTCAGAGCTATGTGTTCAATGAAGCATGTCGGCGTGAATGTTGCGGCAGACCCTCTGTATACGGTTTCATATATCGGAGTATCAGGCGGTCTTGTTATGGTTGCCGCCGATGATCCGGGCATGTATTCGTCCCAGAACGAGCAGGATACAAGAATGGTTGCAAGGGCAGCCCATGTGCCGGTACTTGAGCCTTCGGATTCGCAGGAAGCCAAGGATTTTATGAAAGAGGCTTTCGAGATAAGCGAAAAATACGATACTCCGGTAATACTCAGAACTACAACAAGACTTGCACATTCACAGGGAATGGTTGAGTTGTGCGACCGCATAGATGTTCCGGACAAGACATACGAGCGTGATATCGCAAAGCGTGTTATGATGCCCGCAATGGCCAAGAAGAGACATCTGATAGTTGAGGACCGTGAGGCAAGACTTGAAGCCGACTCCTGTGATTTTTCCATTAACAGGGTTGAGATGAGAGATACGAAGATAGGTGTTATCGCAAGCGGAATACCGTATCAGTATGTAAGGGAAGCATTACCCGATGCAAGCGTACTTAAGCTTGGAATGGTCAATCCCCTTCCGAGAAAGCTGATAGAGGATTTTGCGAAGAAGGTCGACAGGCTGTATATTGTCGAGGAACTTGATCCACTTACGGAGCTTCAGGTAAGGTCATGGGGGATAGAATGCATCGGAAAAGAGATATTCACGGTTCAGGGCGAGTACAGCGCAAACATGATCAGACAGGCTGTTCTTAATGAAGATCTGGCGCTAAAATCACCTGCCGAGATTCCGAACCGTCCGCCGATTTTATGCCCGGGCTGTCCTCACAGAAGCGTTTATACAGTCCTTAATAAGCTCAAACTTCATGCGGCAGGTGATATAGGCTGCTATACACTCGGTGCGGTAGCTCCGCTTTCCGTAATCGATACAACGGTCTGCATGGGCTCTTCGATATCGACTCTTCACGGAATGGAGAAGGCGAAAGGGAAGGATTACATCAAAAACTGGGTTGCAGTTATAGGCGATTCAACATTTATGCATACGGGTGTTAACTCCCTTATGAACTCGTTCTATAATCAGAGTACCGGAACAGTTATGATACTCGATAATTCAACCACCGGTATGACAGGGCACCAGGATCATGCCGCAACCGGCAAGACTCTGCAGGGAGATATCGTTCCGGCAATAAGCATTTACAACCTTTGTAAATCGATAGGTATTAAGAATGTGACCGAAGTAGATGCGTTCGACATAGAGACTCTCGAAAAGGTTGTCAAAGAAGAAGTTGCGAAAGACGAACTCTCCGTTATCATTACCAAATCGCCCTGCGTTATGCTAAAGCAAAAACCGATAACTCACAAATGCGTATCGGATCCCGATAAGTGCAGGAAGTGCGGAATGTGCTTAAAGCCGGGCTGCCCTGCGATAACGAAACGGGACGACGGTACGATTGCGATAGATGATACGCTTTGCAATGGGTGTGATTTGTGTAAGAACCTGTGTAAGTTCGAGGCTATATCAGATAGGAGTTTATAAATGGAAACGAAGAATATTATGATTGTCGGTGTCGGCGGACAGGGAACCCTCCTGACGAGCCGCATACTCGGCGGAGTAATGACGGACGGAGGATACGAGGTCAAGATGTCCGAAGTCCATGGAATGGCCCAGCGTGGCGGTTCGGTTGTAACATTTGTCCGTTACGGGGATGAAGTTTTCGAGCCGATAGTAGAAGAGGGATGTGCGGATGTTCTCATAGCATTTGAGAGGCTTGAGGCTCTTCGTTATGCACATTATTTAAAGCCTGACGGGGTGCTTATTGTTAATGACCAGCGCATGGACCCGATGCCCGTTGTTATGGGTGCGGCAAAGTACCCGGAGAACATAATTGAAGATCTGTCGAAAGAATATAAAGTAATTTCTGTCGATGCACTTTCCGAGGCCAAAAAGCTCGGAAATGCCCAGGTTTTCAATGTAGTGATTTTGGGCGTAGCCGCAAAGCACATGGATTTTACCGTAGACCAGTGGAATGCGGTCATAGAGAGAATTGTTAAGCCGAAGTTTGTCGAGATTAACAAAAAAGCTTTCGCTGTTGGTCTTGGAAAGGAAAAATAAAATGATTTGGAATGAAACAAAAGAATGCATGTCAACAGATGAGAAAATGACGCTGCAGAGTGCAAGGCTTGTAAAGCTTGTGGACAGGGTGTACCACAATGTTGAATTCTACAGGAAGAGAATGCAGTCGGTCGGCATCGAGCCCGGAGATATTACCGGGATCGAGGATATCACGAAGCTTCCTTACACGACCAAGATGGATCTGCGTGATAACTATCCCTTCGGACTGTTCGCTGTGCCGCGTGAGCAGATAGTCAGGGTCCATGCATCAAGCGGAACTACGGGAAAAGCCACTGTTGTAGGATATACGAGACGTGATATAGATATATGGGCGGAGTGCGTTGCAAGATGCTTTGCGGGAGCAGGAATGACATCAAAGGATATCATTCAGGTTGCATATGGATACGGACTCTTTACCGGAGGACTAGGCGCCCATTATGGAGCGGAATTTATGGGAGCTACCGTTGTTCCCCAGTCAACCGGGAATACGAAAAAACTTATCACGATGATGCAGGATTTCGGGGTAACCGCTATAGCCTGCACGCCTTCCTATCTTCTTCATATAGCGGAAGTTGTCAGGGAAGAAGGTATTCTTGATGAACTGAAGCTGAAAGTTGCTGTTTGCGGTGCGGAGCCCTGGACCGAAAATATGCGGCATATGATAGAGGATGAACTTCGTATCAAGGCATATGATATTTACGGCCTGTCGGAAGTTATGGGACCCGGTGTTGCCTGTGACTGTGAATTCCACAAGGGTCTTCATGTTCATGACGATCACTTCTATCCGGAGATCATTGATCCCGAAACTCTTGAGCCTGTAGGTGAAGGCGTTACCGGAGAACTTGTATTTACAACACTTACGAAAGAGGGGCTTCCTCTTATCAGATACAGAACGAAGGATCTTACGAGCATCGAATACGGCACATGTGAGTGTGGAAGGACACAGCCGAGGATCCAGAAGTTTAAGGGCAGAAGCGATGACATGCTTATCATACGCGGAGTTAACGTGTTCCCGTCGCAGGTTGAGGCGGCTCTCCTTGAGATGGGTGAGACTACTCCTAACTACATGATGATAGTAGACAGAGTGGATCATCAGGATACACTTGAAGTTCAGGTTGAGGTTGACGAGAGTTACTTTGATGATGATATGAGAGGTCTGGATAACCTTTCCAATAAGGTTAAGAATGCCCTTAAGCAGGCACTCGGACTTGCGGTCAAGGTTAAGCTTGTTGAACCCAAAACGCTCCCGAGATACGAAGGAAAATCTGTTCATGTTATAGACAATCGTAAGTTAGTTTAATAGATGGTGTAAGGATGGCGTGGCTCTCAAGCGGAAGGAGGAGAGGTTATGGCAGTTAAACAGGTGACGGTTTTTATCGGAAACAAAGAAGGACGTATAGAAAAGGTTACGGAAGTACTTAAGAATAACAAGATCAATATAGGATCACTCTCACTTGCGGAATCCGTTGATTTTGGGTTGCTCCGCCTCATCGTTTCGGATCCCGAAAAAGCAAAGGATGCACTCAAAGCGGAAGGGTTATCGGCAAGATTATCGGATGTGATCGCAGTTGAAATATCAAATGCTCCCGGATCCCTTCACGAACTTCTGACAACTCTTAAGGATTACAACATTGAATACATGTATGTTCTTTCAAATGCCGACAAGGCGTCAATGATCATGAAGATCAAGGACTATGACAGTGCAGAGTCATCGCTGTCATCATGCGGATTCAAAGTTCTGAAGCAGAGTGATATTTTAATCTGACAGTTTGAAGAATGTATAGATTCCGCAGTCGAGAAGATCTCCCGAATCGTTCGTGATCTCGACATCGCAGGTTACAAGATGCTTTCCGCGTCTTTTTATATTTGCCGTGCAGTAGATGTATTCGGTGTTTACAGCGGGCTCAAGGAAGTGCATACTGCCGTCTACGGTTGTTACATCAAATCCCTTGGAGTATGCAAGAGTTCCGGCGACAGTGTCGGCAAGAGAATACAGACACCCGCCATGCATACTTCCGCCGGGATTGCAGTATTTTGCATCGAAGGGCATCCGCCCTTTTGCACCGGTCTCGCTTAGTTCCAATATCTCAATGCCGAGCAGTTTTATAAAACCGCCGCTGCCGAGAACCTCATTGTATTTATCTATCGTTTTGCCTTCTGACATAATATTTTCCTTTTCTGACGGGTATTTGTTTTCACGAACCTTCGATGGTGCTTCGGATAAGTGTAAGCAGCCTGTCATTGTCTTCAGGGCTCATAAAACATATACGAAAGTATGTGTTGTCAAGATACGGAAACGAAGAGCAGTTACGTATCATCATGTTGGCGCGGATCGCTGCGTCAAACAGTATGTCGGCATTTACACCGGGCTTTGTGATCCGGCACAAAACGAAATTCGCCGACGGGTTGTATACCTTGATTCCGTCAATACTGCGAAGCGATCGTACAACTTTTTCCCTTTCGGAAAATATCAGTTTCTTTGTTGCTTTAATGTATTCATTGTCCGTGAACATAAGCCGTCCTGCCACTTCGGCAAGTGAGTTGATCGTCCACGGATCCTTGATCGCGGCAATCTCTTTCATAAGATCGGAATCACCGCAGATCGCATAACCAAGACGCAGACCCGGGGATGCGAAGAATTTGGAAGTGCCGCGAAGTATACAAAGATTATTGTAGCTTGATGTCAGCGAAACGCAGTTGACTTCATCGTAGTTCTCACAAAACTCAATGTATGTTTCGTCTATCATAACAAATATGTTATATGCTTTGCAGGCATCAAGTATATGCCGCATCTGCTTTCCGGTCACGGCTGTTGATGTCGGATTGTTCGGATTGCACAGTATCAGCATATCCACGGACTCATTAAGAGAGGAGATCAAACTTTCCTCGTTAAGGGCAAAATCATCCGCTTCGTTTAACGGAAAATAGATACTGTTACCTTCGGCCAGGGACAATTCGCGCTCGTATTCGGAGTAGGTGGGTCCGATAATTACAGCCTTTTTCGGGGAGACTGTTTTGATAAAAAGCGTTATCAGCTCCGTCGCTCCGTTTCCGACAAGAATGTTGTCTTTATCTGTTCCGCAATATTCCGCAATGACACTTCTAAGACTTGTGTATTCCCTGTCGGGATATGAACTTATGACATCAATGTGCTCCGCAAGTTCCTGCTTTATGAGTTTCGATACTCCGAGCGGATTGACATTTGCCGAAAAGCTTACTATATCTTCCTTTTTGATCCCGTATATTTCTTCAATTTTTTCCAGATCACTGCCGTGAAAATGGTCCTTGTGCTTTAGCATAAATTATTGCACCCCTACTCTATTTTTGATATACTGATTTAGTATGCTAATGTGCCCGAATTATACCACTTAGACACTATTGCGTCAAAATATTTTTCTTCAAAAATCTCAATGAAAGGCGGTGAATAAAGTGCGAAGCGTGATCGACAGATACTCTGACGGTTTCTTTGATTACGACTGCGGGAAATTACTGTTTTCCGTAGCAAAGATCGAAGGTGATATGCCACAGGGTGATCTGTTCGAGGGTGACTTCACACTTTCTTCCGATGACGGCAGGGATTTTTCCGCGACCATTTACACATCCAGCATGAGACTTGTATGCAGGAACGATCACATAGAAGAGGAGCCTGAAGCAACAATACATTACGTTTTTGACTCTACAGGTCTTGAGAGCGGGGATGTGGTAAAAGGCGATATACAAGTCGTATCCAATGCCGGAGAGTACTACCTGCCTTTCGTATTTTCCATATCATACGGTATAGTCCAAAGTTCTATCGGAAATGTCAGAAACCTGTTTCATTTTACAAACCAGGCACAGGTTAATTGGAATGAGGCAGTTGAGCTGTTTTATTCACCGGTGTTTGCACGTGTTTTCGGTGGAAATGACCGTATTCACTACGATAAATTCAGAGGTCTTTCCAATATCCCGAAAGATCCCCAGGCAGTTGATGATTTTCTTGTTGCGATCAACAAGAAGCGTCCCGTCGTTTATTCGGTCGACAGGACAAAACTTGAATATAACGATGTTTCCGATAATGTTGAATGTGAGTTTTTGCTTCATAAATCCACATGGGGAAACATACATGCAGAACTGTCTACGGATGTTCCCTACATTAGATTCGATAAGGACAAGATCGAAGCGGATGATTTCATAGGGAATGATCATCTTGTTAAGTTTACCATTATCGGTGATGCGCTTCATGAGGGTAGAAACTACGGAACCATTACAGTGACGTATGCTCACGGCAGTTTTGATATAAGCATAATCGCACGTCACAGGGCGAGGATCGATGCCAGACGGGCCACAAGACGGGAGAAGATGAACCTTACGATGAGGCTTATGCGGCAGTATATTGATTTTCGTATGAAGAAGACGAATGTCGGCGTATGGGTAAGGGAGTCAATGAAAGTTGTTGAGCGTATGAATGCTCTTGACGACAAGAATCCCGTATCCAGAATGTACCAGGCACAGCTCCTTATTGTGCAGCGTCGTGAGAATGAGGCACAGTGGGTGCTCGGACACGTTGAGAATGAGATGAATATAGCGGAATGTCCTGCACCGCACAGAGCTTATTTTATGTATTTGCAGACGCTTGTTAACCGTGAAGAGGATTATATAAACGAGACTGCGGCGCGGGTCAACGAACTTTTTGAGACAAATCCCGACAGTTTTGAGATATTGTGGACGCTTTTATATCTGGATGAGGACCTTGCCGACAATGCCACGCGTAAGCTCGGACTTATTGAAAAGATGTACGATGGCGGATGCAGGTCGCCGATAATGTATATCGAAGCATACAACTTTTTTGTGGCAAATACGGAAAAACTTAACAAACTTACCGGATTTGAGTTACAGGTCCTTTTATTTGCTGCCAAACTCGGTGTGATGGATCCGGAAGTTCAGAAGCAGTTTTTGTATCTGTCAGGTAAACAAAGGGATTTTAATCCTCTTTTGTATAAACTTCTTTGCATGGTTTATGATGTAACCGAAGATGATGATATCATCGAAGTGGTTGCTACAATGCTTATTAAGGGAAACCTTTCCGGACCGATATATTTCAAGTGGTTTGACAAAGCTGTAAGGATGCAGCTTCGTATCACAAAACTGTATGAGTACTACATGTATTCGGTGCCGTCTGATTATGACGGAATTATTCCAAAGTCGGTGCTTATGTACTTTGGATTCCGAAATGATATGAACTATCACAGGATAGCGTTCCTGTACGCCAATCTTATCGACCATAAAAGAGAGTATGCCGATACGTATGATTCTTACCGTGAACACATGCAGGTATTTGCGGTTGAGCAGATAGAGCAGGAACACATTGACGGAAATCTTGCAAAGATATACTCTGATGTGCTGTTCCTCGAGATGATCAAGCCTGAAATGGCACGACATCTTTCAAAAATACTGTTTGCCTGTGAAGTTAAGATAGATGACCCTCTTGCCAAAAATGTTGTTCTTGTTCAGTCGCAGTTTGAAGGGGAAATGATCTTCAAGATTGAAAACGGATATGCATATCCTACTATTTATTCCGGAGATTATATGCTCTTTACCGAGGATTCTTCGGGCAGGCGAAGTGTGATTGATTCATCCAATATCAAAAAGCTCCTCAATGAGGCTGTGTATATACAATCGATCAGGTACTATGTCATGGACAATGTTTACTTTGACATGTATATGTGCGAAGGGAAAAAGCATTACGTGACGGTTGATGATTCCAATGTGGAATTCTGCAGGGAACTTGCGGAGTCGGAACTTGTGAGTGAGTATTACAAGCGGGATATAAGAATGGCGCTTGTTCAGTATTACTACGATAATGATCAGGTTACGACGCTGGATGATTTTCTGCTTAACATGGATATAAAGGTGCTCTCTGCCAAAGACAGGGCTACTGTTGTTAAGTTCATGACGCGCCGCGGAATGTTCGAGAAAGCATATCAGATAATGTGCATTTACGGGACGGAAGAGATCGCCGCCAAGGATTGCGTCGGTGTGTGCAGCCATATGATACAGGAGAAGGACAAGACGCCGGATACGCTTCTGATCAAGCTGTGTTACTACGCGTTTGCAAACGGCAAATATGACGATGTGCTCCTTCGTTACCTTGCCGATAACTATAACGGACTGACGAAACAGCTTCGCAATATTTGGAAGGCTGCGAGAAATTTTGAGATAGATACTTTTTCACTGATGGAGAGGCTGATCGTTCAGATGCTCTATACGCACACGACAGTCGGTGAGAAGGAAGAAATATTTGAGGAGTACAGCAAAAATGCGTCCGGAACAAGAGTCCAGCTTGCATACCTTTCGTATTGCTCATTCGAATACTTTGCAAAAGAGAGACTGACGGACGAGAGAGTTTTTGCCCAGATAATCAATCTCTACAGGCTGGGAGAGCAGATCAACGATGCATGCAAACTTGCCCTCCTCAAGCATTATTCGGAAGACAGGAGCGGTCTGACCGAGAAAATAAAGAGTATGCTGCGTGATTTTCTGGTGGATTTTATGCACAGGAATACTTACTTTAAGTTCTTTGCCCAATATGTCGATCTTGTCCCTGAAATATCCGATTATCTCGACAAGACGATCATTGAATACAGGACCAATCCGAACAACCGCGTAATGCTTCATTACATTCTCGAGAATGGCAGGGACGATGACGAGAACTATCACACCGAAGAGATGAGAAATATGTTTGGCGGAGTCTTCACGAGGGAATTCATTCTGTTCTTTGGAGAAAATCTGCAGTATTACATTACGGAAGAACAAAACGGCAAGGAACTTCTGACTGCCAGTGATTCGCTGTCGGTTAGTGACACAAGTGATGCGAGAGTTGAGTCAAGGTATTCGATGATAAATGACATGGTCGTATCAAGGACAGTCAAAGACGATAATACGCTGCTTGATGTAATGCGTGAGTATGTTGAAGCAGACGCATTTGCACATAAGGTATTCAGATTACGATGAAGTACATTTTGGGATATGATCTGAACGACTCAATGTCGCAGATCAGTTATTTTGAACTGAATAATTCGGCACCGGAGACTGTGGCAAGTGATGCGGAGGAAGAACGTCTCGGAATCCCGACAGTGTTGTCAAAGCGCAAAGGCGTAGCACAGTGGGAGTTCGGAAATGCGGCTGTCAGGGCTTCGCAGAACGGAACAGCAACTCTTGTCGATCATCTGATGAGTTTTGCCGGCGCGGGAGCCAGGATAGAGATAGAAGGCGAAGCATATGATGCAACGGATCTTTTGATCCTGTTTGTCAGAAGATCTCTTAACATGCTGTCAATGGTTCTGTCTCCTTCCGAAGTTGAGTACATGATAATCACTGTAGCTTCACTTGAAGGAAGACTTGTAGATGTAGTTGAAAAGATCGCGGGTGCGATGCCTGTAGACCGCGATAAGATCATAATCCAGACGTATGAAGAGAGCATATACTACTATCTGCTCCATCAGCCACAGGATTTGTGGGAGAGAGATGTAACGGTTTTTGATTATTCCGGACCGTATCTCAGGGCTTACCAGCTTTGGATGAATAAAGCAACAGAGCCTGTTGTGGCTTTTGTGGACAGGAATGATTTTAACGAAATAAAGATGCCGAAACTTATGATGAAAGAGGAGGAATCAATAGAAAAGGCTGACAGGATCGATGAGATGATCCTTCAGATATCACATGATTATTTTTCAAATAAGGATGTCGGCACGGTATTTTTGCTCGGTGAAGGTTTTGAAGGAGGGTGGTGCAACAAGACCCTCAAGTTTATGTGCATGGGCAAGCGTGTATTCCAGGGACGCAACATGTACTCAAAAGGCGCCTGCTATTGCGGGAAGGATAAGGCGCAGCCGTGCGAACTGAATAAAGAATATGTTTTTCTCGGCCCTGATAAGCTCAAGTTTAATCTGGGGTTAAAGATGATTGTTGCGGGTCAGGAGGAATACCTTGCCGTGGCAGATGCGGGAGAGAACTGGTATGATTCGGGCGTGACATACGATTTTGTTCTCGGAGATGCAAAGTCGGTTCCTCTCATTATGACCCCGCTTGACGGCAAAGGTGTTGAGAATATTGAAATTGAACTGTCCGGACTTCCCGACCGGCCTGCCAAGGCATCAAGGCTCAGGCTGACTGTTTCTTTCGAGTCGGAGACAAGGATGAAGATAGAGGTGGAAGATCTCGGATTCGGGGAATTCTTCCCTTCAACAGGCAGAAAGTGGGAGAAAATCATAGAGTTTAGATGATGGTAATCCGTTATGGCTTCTGAAATGTATCTGTGCATCGGGGCACTCTCAACAACTCCATATTTTTTGTCGGGACTTGGGGTAAATATATACTCCATGGATGAGCTCTGCTATTATCTCTGCGTGAATGCGTACATTCTTGACAACGATCTTATCGATGTGAGACTGTGCGATTATATGCGGGATAATCTTGAAATGGCGCCTCTTGCAGCAAAGCTTCGCAAGATGATCAAAGAGGGTAAGACTCTCGGCGAGATGGTTACGACCATACTTGTAGACACGAAGTATTGCAATGACGAAGAGATATCCAGAATCAAGCAGATACTTGTCGATAATGCATCGCTTTCGTTTGCCGCCAAGAGAAAAGTCAGGGGTGATAATCTTTTGTGTGCGAACAAATATCCGAGGGCGATAGAGGAATACCAGTATGTCCTGACAGTTCTCGACAAGGAAGAGGAGCCGGAACTGTACAGCAGTATACTTCACAACGTGGGATGTGCATATGCGCTTATGTTTCTGCTTGATAAAGCAGCGGACTATTTTAAACAGGCATATGAAATTGATGAATCAAGAGAAAGTCTTGTGCTTTATCTTGTGTGTCTGCGCCTTACGGCCAAGAAGGAAGATTACGACAGGATCGTTGTCAAGAACGGATATGACGAGCGGGTCGCGCTTGAGGCTGTCAGGATAATGGCTTCTGCAAGGGAGGCCCCGATAGATACACCATATGCGGATGCAATGAAAGATATACTCGATCTTCGTGATTCCGGAAGGGTATCGGAATTTTATGCCGCGCTAGATGTGGCACTCGAAGAATGGAAGCAGGAATATAGGAGAACTATGTCTTGAAAATTGTAGACTGGCTAAAAGATATACTCGGATTTGGGGAAGATGATTTTGACGATATAGAGATCAACTTCACTTCGGAATCTGCCGAGTCAATAATGGAATCGCTTTCAAAAGCATCAAAGAGGAGACGCACGCTGAACATGAACGATAAGGCTCAGCGTGAGCAGTATGTAAGGGAATACTGTGACATGATGGCTGTCGCCTCCAAAGATGTTGATGCGCAAAAAGTTGAGTACCAGCAGGTTACCCAGCGGATAGCCGACCTTGAAGAATTCGAAAAACTCCCGATGGCCGATAAAGGTCAGGTCAGGATAAGAGCGAACAAGATAATCAAGATAGAACAGGAGAACAGTAGTTATACACGTCCCGCCAAAAAAATCACGGAAGCCCAGTACAGGGAAATGGAAAGACTTGCCGACGAGATACCGGGGATTCTCAAAAAGATGAAAGAAGATGAGGAATATCAGTCGGTTGTAAGACGTGATCTTAATCTTCTTGAAGGAGAAAAGGGAGCCGTTGCCTATCAGCGCAAAGAGGAGAGGTCAAAAGCAAGAACGGCAAAAAATCTCGCATTCATTGCGGTTTTTGGTGCCGTCATGGCTGCGGCCCTTCTGTTTGTACTAAATCAGGCGATGCATGTTAAGGTTGATATGGGTTATATTATCCTTGCGGGTGTGTTTGCTGTCACACTCACGGCATCTTTTGTGATGTATCAGAATGCCCAGAGCGGGATATCAAGGTCTAACAGGAAGCTTAACAAAGCTATAAGTGTTCAGAATACGGTTAAGATCAAGTATGTAAACATCACGAATGTTCTTGACTATAATTACGCCAAGTATGGCGTGATGAACTCATATGAACTTGCATATATTTGGGAAAAGTACAATGAAGAGAAGGATGCAAGGGAGCACGATACCGATATTTCTGAGCGTATGGAGGAAGCGCGGTCGGAGCTTTACCAGCTTCTCAAGCATTATCATATAAACGATCCGTCTGTCTGGGTTTATCAGCCCGGAGCACTTGTGTATGATGATGAGGCAAAGGATATCAGAAAACAGCTTATCATTCAGAGACAACGCCTCAAAAAGGGAATTGATTTTGAAATGTACAATCTCGAGACAGCCAAAAAAGAGATTGAGGCGCTTATACGTGAGTATCCGAAATATGCAAATGATATAATCGCGGTTGTCGGGGAATATGAATAATGCTGAAAAAACAAACCCGAACAGTTGAATATCTGATTCCGGCATTACTGTGCGGCATAATCTATACTGTAATCCTTGCCATCAACGGATTGTGGCCGTTTGGCAAACAGACAATAGATTATTATGATATGGCTCAATGGGCCGATCTTTTCTATTATCACAATTATGATGTACTTCATGGTACCAAATCTTTAATTTACGACTGGTATACAAGTCTCGGGCGGGTAATCCCGGGACTTAACGAACCTTCTCTTTTTGATCTTCTTTTTTACTTTGTTCCAAGAGATATGATTCTTGAATGCATGTCATTATTGATGCTTGTGAAAATAATGTTTGCAGCTTTTTTTATGGGCATTTTTATTTGCTATGTTAATGAGGACATGCCATATGTATATCGTATGGTTTTAAGCGCAGGATATGGATTGTGCGGCTTTGTACTCGTGAATTATACAGTTCCGCAGTGGATAGATATGGCTGCGATCGTTCCTCTTGTTTTGATGTACGCTCAAAAGGCATTAAAAACCGGCCGGTTCATCGGACTTACGGCAACGGTTTTTCTTCTGATGATCGATGATTATTATTTTACGATTCAGACTCTGATCTTTGTGTTTCTTATCGGCGGAGTCTATATTCTGCTTGGGAGAATGTCCGGGGAGAGCGGAGAAGAACTGTATGTCTCCAAACTTGCAGCCGGGATTATTTTCGGAATAGGACTGTCATCATTCTCCTGGGTTCCGGATGTCGCCTTTGCACTTTCTTCCGCAAGGTTCGGGAACGGAACGCAAGGTGGGATTATTGACACCTACGTATCAATTCTCAATAATATCCAGCCGGCATACCTTTCACGATGGTTTTCGCTTCTAGGGCTTGCATTTCCAACAGCTCTTGCAGGTTTCGGAATAGTTCGAAAACTGAAGGGGCGAAAAATCATTCCGGTAGTTTTTGCGCTTGTTTGTATCATCATGGTCACGGCTCAGCTTTTTCTGGAGAGTATACATCTGATATTGCATTTTGGTTCATATGTTGATTATCCGGTCAGAAACGGATTCATGATATATTGTGTTATGGCAGGACTGGCAGCAGGACTTTACGACGTGGCAACTGACGAAAAACAGTATGGAAGAATGGTTACCCCTGTCGGAATTGTGACAGGACTGTTGCTTATATCAGCAGTGGTCTGGGGGTTTCGAAAATGGTATACCGGACAACCGTATATAAGTGACCATACGGTACTTATTTTAACTATGGCGATTATGCTTGTGCTTTCGGCTGCTCATTTGCTGTTAATCGGATTTAGGAGATGTAGATTAAGCGAAGTCTGTATTTATCTTTGGATTATGGAAGCGCTCATATTTGGTCAGATAATGATCGGAAAACCTTTATATGATTCCGGATATGGAAATGATCCGGAGCAGAATGGTGAGTTTATCAGAATAACGGATCAGCTCGTAGAAGGATTTGGTGACAAATTACTTACAGGAGAAGATGCTGCAACCCTTAGAATCAAAAATCCCGATACAAGTCTTAATGCAAACTATGGGTCTGTTATGAGGAGGGAAACCTTAAGCGGTTGGAGTAATCTGGCGACACCTGACCTGATTTCGGGAGCCGTTAGTCTTGGATACAGCAGTCAGTTTACAAGAACGCTTGATTCAGGAGGCACTGTTTTTTCTGATATGCTGCTTCATATTACCGATGTTATCAGTCATGATAAACTTGATGATAAGCTTTATGATAAGATCGCTTCGGTAAATGTTGAAATTGATCATATGACCGGTAGGAGATTGGACTACAGTTTGTATAAAAACAGATTTGAAATTCCGTTTGTCATGCCGGTTGTTTCCGTACCGGAAAATGATAATAGCGATATTGGGGTAGCCGGAGTTATTAACAGCTATGCCGAATCTATGGGATATGATGGAGTGATGGCTTCTTCAGTAAGTGAAAAACCGGTGATATCCGAGAGGGCAGGGCACCTTATCAGCGAGTACACAATAGATATCACGGGTAATAAAACGTTATACTATGTCGGAAATTGCGTTGACAGCGATTACTATAATACTCATATAACAGTTAATGGTACAAATATAAAAATACCGAGTATAAATGAAAACGATAACGAACTTTTTCCTGCTCATTTTAATAACAATACGGTTGAGCTCGGATCGTTTTCTGATGAGACGGTATCGGTAAGTATAGACATGGATCAAACTGATCCGCAGGAGAAATATGATTATTACATTTTTGAGCTGGACAGGGATGCGTTATCAAAACTGTGCGGCAGTTTACAGAAATCCCGTGTGACCCGTGGCGGAAACAGCCTTGATATCATAACGTATGATCTGCCAAAGCAGTATTCGGGTATATTGGTTCCGGTATCATATGATTCCGGA
The DNA here is from genome assembly GCA_002371615.1 of Lachnospiraceae bacterium UBA3762. Lineage (GTDB taxonomy): Bacteria > Bacillota > Clostridia > Lachnospirales > Lachnospiraceae > UBA2868. The sequence goes on from DFGA01000042.1 coordinate 55,184, forward strand.
TGGAGTGCCGAGGTTAACGGTAAGAAAGAAGAAGTGCGGAATGTAAACGGATTGTTTATGTATGTGCCTGTGAAAGAAGGAATAAATGAAATCCATATGTCGTATTTTCCGAAGTACATGAAACAGGGAATGGTCATTTCACTTGTTTTTTTGGTGATATTTGTGTATGTGATACAAGTAAAAAGAACGGCTGAATCTAAAACAATACCGATTGATAAATTTTTCGGAACGGTTTACAGCTTTGCAACAATTGCCATATTGTTATTAATATACATAATTCCAGCAGTATTTGCTGTATATAGGATTATTTGAATGTATTATATCAAAGGGATGAATTATGAAAAGAATAAGAGAAATCTTTGAGTCAAGAATTGGTTTTTCTGTTTTGACAAATATGCTTGTTATGGTCGTATCATTGCTACTGTTCAGACCATTTTGGGAAGAAGCGGATGATATAAATATGGCATTTTTGGCAGAAGGTGCATATGGGTATAATGAACCTCATCTTTTATATTTTAATTATTTATATGGAAAGATGCTTTGCTTTTTTCAAAGTATACTACCGGTAATAAGGTGGCACGCGGTCATCATGTATGCTTTCGTCTTTGTGCTGTCGACAACTTTTGTATATATGATAGCCAAAGATATGCGTGGGAAAATTATCTCAACGATCTTTTTATTGGGCTCATTCTATGAAATATATATATCTTTTCAATTTTCCAAGGTTGCTACTTTTGTCGGAATGATCTCATATATGATAATGTTCGAACTGATCCTGAGAGATTCTACATTCTCAAAACTCCGGTTTGTTGGAATTATAGCCTTTCTGGGTGTAACGTATTCTCATTTGTTAAGGTGGGAGTCGTTCGGATTAGCAACTATAGTGGCAGGAACATATGGAATATGTCTGGTGGTTCAGCTGATTCTAAAAAAGGAATTTCTGAAAAAAATAAAATCATTTTGTCTGTTTTTCATTCCGGTTTTTGCGGTATTTGCTGTATGTTTTGTAATTAATATATGGGCGTACGAAGGTGGAGAGTGGAAAGAGTATAGGCAGTATTTTAATTCCATATCTAAAATTGTTGACTATCATTACAATGCACTGTTATATGATCTCCATGGGAACGAGCTTGAGAAAATCGGAATAACAGAGAATGATGCGAATATGCTTATTACATACGAATCTGTGGGTGATGTACTTCCGGAAGAATTGATGGAATCCGTTTGCAACCTGGATAATAAAGGTGTAAATATCGTTAATACGGATTTCATTAAAGCATGGATTGCCAATATTCATGGTGAAATATTCACATTCAATACTCTTGCTTTAGCAATGGTTATGCTCATTGGAGTACTGGTTATAGCCATTTTTCGGGAGCAGGACAGAAATATGCATGCTGCCGATCTGCTAATACAGATTCTTATAGCATTTGTAGTGCTGTTCTATTATCAGTACAGCAGCAGATGGAGCCATAGGGTTGTTTATTCACTTATGCTGGCGCAGTTTGTTCTCCTTGTTTATGTATGTTATGGTTTGGAAAAACCGGTATTAAATGATTATTTGGCTGGTGCTGTTATATCGTTGCTGCTTTTTGTCTGTATAGGTTCAAGGTTAACCAATGAGTTTGCATTTCGTGATTTTGAGAGAAATTCATATGATTACAAAGCGATAATTGATTACATGAAAGGCAATAAAGACAGGCTGTTTATCGGCGACGTTTTTACCATGATTGATTACGATAAATACAACATCTTTCTGGCAGCCGACAGGGGACAGTTTGATAATTATATTTCTGCTGATGCGGTTTTTTTGTCCAATTCACCTATAGAAAAGATGATTGCCGGTAAATATGGATACAAAGGGCCATTTGATGCATTGAGAGCACGAGATGACAGAGTAATTCTGATTGACAGTTTAAGTCCGGAATCAGAGCTGGTTTACTGCAATGAACATGGCGATGGTGGTGAATATAGACTTATCCGGCTGGAAACGGCGGGAGATATTGATTTGTATTCGATTCGCTAGTCTCGGGTAGTTACTGCATTTAATCAAAGACTTGCCGAAAAATCATCCAGCATCTGTTTGACACTTGGAGAGATTGATACAAACTCGCAACCGTAGCGGTAGTTTTCTTTGTCAATGGCGGCACTTCTGATAACGCGAACATCAGTGATTATTTGAGGAAACTCAGGAGACAACTCAATGTTTGCAATAAAATAGTAACCGACTGGAAGAATGCATTGTGATACAAATCCAATACCTTTAGATGAAATGTCGATTACTTCAACATCAAGATCCAGATCCATGATTGTATTTGTGTTTTCTTTATATAAGTTTGAAACGGATAATTTGATCCCAATCGGAACCCGTTTGTCCTGTCTTTTTTCTTCCATAACAACTCCTTTGTGAAAAACAACCCTTGAATAATCTACCATATTTTCATATTATGAACAAGTCAAACCCGGATGGTCATTTTACAGTGAGGAAATACAATGATAACAACAATAATATTTGATATGGGGAATGTCCTTATAGATTTCAGATGGAAAGCCTTGTTTCATGAGATGGGTCTTGAAGGCGAGAAGTTTAATCGAATGGCAGCCGCGACGGTTCTGGATCCGGTATGGAATGAGTTTGACCGTGGAATATGGACTGACAAGATGATGGAGGATGCTTTTATCAAAAATGCTCCGGAACTTGAAAAAGAAATACGTCTTATGATGTCGGATTATTTTCCGGGATTGTTAAGAAAATTTGACTATACCGATGGATGGCTGGATTCATTAAAAGCAAAAGGTTATAAACTGTATATTCTATCCAATTTTTCCGGGAAAGCATTCAGAGACTGCGCTCCTGAACTTGATTATGTTTCAAAGGCTGATGGGGCGGTTATTTCTTACAAAGTGAATATGATAAAACCTGATCCGGGAATATACAGGTATCTTCTTGATACATATGATATCAATCCTGAGGAAGCGGTATTTATTGACGATAATGCAGACAATATTGCCGCAGCAGGCAAATTCGGGATCAAAACCATACTTTTTACCGATAAAGAATCTGCTGACAGTGAACTTGCTAAAATGGGAGTAAAATGAGTAAAGCGGAAAAAACCATGGATGCTTACAGGAGATTTGCCCGCAGGCATCCGTTGCGGTTTATAGGGATAAGCATAATACTTGTAATTCTGTGGATATCTGTTATTATGTTTTTCTCGGATGAAAACGCAGATCAATCCGGATATCGTTCAGCAAGTGTCCTTGTGGGAATAATAAATGCGGTTGCCCCCGATGCTAATGTTACAATGGAGAACTATGAGCAGATTCCTGCGCTTGAGAACAGTGAGAGGGTGGTACGGAAACTTGCACATATGACCGAATATGGGATACTGACAGCACTTGTATGGTCTTTGTGTTTTGGATTCAGAGATATTCCCAGAAATTATTCATATTTAATTCCGGTACTGGTGACATTCTGTGTGGGAATAACAGACGAGGCAAACCAGACAACAGTTGATGGCCGGTATGGATCATGGTTTGATGTTTGCGTTGATACATCAGCTGCTGTAATTACTGTTGCAATTGCCCGCTATCTGACAAACCGTTATCGTCAGAAGAAGAGGGAGAAGAAGAATAGTAGTCTTTCCGTTTAGAACGGTTCATGGCATATTTATGAAGACATATGTATATGTATGCTATAACCGGAATAAAAATCGTACAGGCGATGCAGCCTTTAAACAGGAGCATTGTCTGCGAGTTGTCCATAATAGCCATTATAAATGTTATAATATACATGCCGGCGAGAATGACGGCACATATGATAGCGAGTATCTGTTTTATTTTCTTCATAATCAGATTATAACAGACTTTTACAATAATATGGAGATATGTTAGTATTTTGCTATGATACACTTTAATGTTCCTCCTTTTTTCGGAGATGAATTTGAATATATGAAGAAAGCCGTAGATAATCACAAGATATGCGGAGATGGTGAATTTACGGATAAATGCAACAAGTGGTTCGAGAACAGCCTTAAAGCCAAGAAAGTTCTTCTTACTACAAGTGGAAGCGCTGCACTTGAAATGGCTGCGCTTTTATGCGGCCTTCAGGATGGAGACGAAGTAATACTGCCGAGTTATACTTTTTCTTCCACAGCTAATGCTTTTGTTCTTGCGGGGGCAAGACTGGTGTTTGTTGATGTTAGACCGGACACCATGAATATTGATGAGAACAAGATTGAGCAGGCGATTACCGATAAAACAAAGGTCATTGTTGCTGTTCATTATGCAGGCGTTGCATGCGAGATGGATAGAATAATGGATATTGCATCCAGACATAATCTAAAGGTTGTAGAGGATGCTGCCCAGGCAGTTACAAGCATGTATAAAGGGAGATTTTTGGGCACTATAGGTGATTTTGGCTGCCTGTCTTTCCATGAAACGAAGAATTTTTCCATGGGTGAGGGCGGTGCAATAATCATTAATGATGAAAGCTACAATTTAAAGGCAGAAATCATACGTGAAAAAGGTACAAACCGCTCACAGTTTTATAGGGGTCAGGTGGCTAAATATAATTGGATGGATTACGGTAGCAGTTATCTGCCAAGTGATCTAAATGCCGCTTATTTATGGGGACAACTGCAGCATGCTGATGAGATGCAGGAAAACAGGATGTCAAGTTGGGAAAGATATCTTAAGGCATTTAAGAGTTTGGAAAAAGCCGGGATAATTGAACTACCTTTCATACCTGAAGAGTGTGTTCATAATGCGCATATGTTCTATATCAAATGTAAGGATATTGACACGCGCACCCGTTATATCAATTTCATGCGGGAAAATGACATATTGTGCGTATTTCATTATGTACCGTTACATAGTGCTCCGGCCGGAGTGAAATATGGCAGATTTGACGGAACAGATGAGTATACAACAAAAGAAAGCGACAGGCTTGTGCGTCTGCCGCTCTACTATAAACTTAAAGAAGAAGATCAGAATAAAGTAATTGATAAGACACTTGAATTTTTTGGATTACGTAACGCTTAGCAATTGATTTTTTCCTGTATTGCATATAGGGGTCTGTCTTTGCTCATATCAAAAACGCTACCGAGGTAAACACCCATCAGTCCGAGCGTTGAGAGAATCAATCCTCCAAAAAAGAATATAGCTGCAGCCATTGTTGTCCATCCGACCGGGTTGGCATTATATACAAAATACTGTATAAATGCGTAAATAATGTATATGATGGAGAAAACAGCCGATATTGCGCCTATCCAAATCGAAACATAGAGCGGACGGTTTGAATATGTTGTTATTATTCCGACAGCGGTTTTCCATTTTTTGATAAATGTGAAAGATGATTTTCCTTCATAACGTCGTTTCTGCTCATATTCGACAAATGTATGTTTAAAACCAAGCCACATTAAGAACACCCCGAAATCTCTTCCGCGGTCTTTGGACTGACGATAGTAATCGGCAGCTCGTTTGCTGGCAATAAGATATGTTGCCAGATCATAATCGAATTCGACGCCGGACAGCCAGCACAAAATGTTGTGATACCATTTTGCAAACAACTTTACAAGGAATGATTCTTTTCTCTGGCGACGCCTGACAAAGACTACATCGTAACCTTCCAGAGCCTTATTGTAAAGATCCGGAATATGTTCAGGAGAGTCCTGAAGGTCACAATCCATTGTGATGATCCAGTCACCGGAGGCTTCTCTGACTCCGGCTGTAACCGCACATCCCTGGCCGAAGTTTTTGGTGAAGTGGATTGCCTTTACATGGGTATCTGTCCGGGCCAGTTTTTCAACCTCCTCCCATGAATGCATTTTATCGCAATCATCCACCATAACGATCTCATATGAAACGTTCATTTTTGTTAGTACAGTCGTTAGTCTGTCGTGTAGCGGTACAAGAGCAGTTGGACAGCCATATACGGGTATAACAACGGAAATATCCATTATTTTCGCCTTTCGTGATTTCTTTACTATGGGTTATTCTATCAAAATTCCGGTGTGTCAACAAGGCATATATTTGTGTTGAATTTGATACATTTTAGAATTATTATATATATACGTGGGAGCAAAAGCATGATTTTCTTTGAATTATACAGACAACTCGATATTCGCATATTCCAGACTGTTTCTGCCATTGACCAGACTTACGGATCCTGCGCAAAATATGTTTTTGACAGGGATTCTCTGATTCTTCTCGGGATGGATCATTCGATCAGATTAGACATATTGACCAAAGAAGTCAAGAAGGATAACCCCATCAGAAACTGGGATATTGAGAGTGAAACAGTGATGTGGTTTGCAGAAGATTCGGCGGAGGCTGCTTTGATCCGTCTGATCAATGATGCGTACAGAAAATGGATGCAGCTCGATGTAAATATCTCCGATGAATATTTTGCCATGGAACTTGAACAGGTCAATCAGATTCTTGCGGGATATTCACTCAGGATATTTGCTGATGATTCGGGAATGTCAATCTTCAAGGATGATGTTAACGGCGGTGACGAATTCACGTTTGAGGCAGCTATAGACCTTATCATGGATGTCGATGAGAACCGTATGGATGATGCCGGGATCGAACGGCTAATAAATGAGGCTTTGTATTACAGGAAGCTTGACAGATACGAAGATGCGGCTGTACGGCTGGAAAGTGTTGTCAGGTACGTCGATCACACACTTCCGGTTTATTCCCAGACTATATTCACGCTTGCCGAAACGTATTATTTTCTCGGCAACTACGAGCGTGCAGTAATGCTCTATTACAGGGTTAACCTCCAGTTTATAGAGGATGAAAATGATTTTTATCTTCATCTGGGACATGCTTTGGTAGATGCCAAAATGAAAAAATATGACAGGCATTTGCGGATATACTATCACAGCCTTATAGACGGCGAGTTTGCAGACACTCACAGACAGGCTGTGGCTGCAGCGAAAGCAAGCGTTGCCGATGTGTTCTCTGAATATGAAGCAACCTGTGCCGATATGGGTCGGAAGAAATATGCGGAGTTTAGAAACAGCCTTCCCGAAGGGGCCGATGAAATAGACGAACTTCTTGAAGAATATGAGAAACCGGAAGAGAGAATAAGAGAAATACACAAACAGTATGAAGGTTTTAAACTTTCTGAGCCCAGATCAGATGCAGAGCCGACTACCCTTTCCGTAAATGAAAGATTATCGGTGGCGCTCGATCATTATCTTACCGGAGAATACCAAAGGGCATTTGATATGTATTTCAGGCTTGCTGCCCAGGCAGACTCGGATTCTGATTTTTATACATGGATACACTTACAACTCGGGAAGTTGTACTGCTTTTTTGACGAACCGCATAAAGCCTGGAATGCGTTAAAGAAGTGTGATCCGACCAGATTCGGGGTTGTGTACAGGCTTGAAGATTTTCTGTTTTTATATCAGCATGCGCATATTGTTGCGGAGGATTTTGAGAGTGATGACCGGTTCAGGAAGCTTGTAAGAGGAAAGATGGATCCGTATTATGCGCAGTATGACAGGCAGTACAATCTTCTCCTTAAAGACAGAAAACTCATGAGAGCTTTTAAAACATATGAAAAAGACTGTGTTGATGACTCGAAGTATGATCTCAAGAACGTTCTGAAGGAATCAAAACAAAAGAGCGGAGGTTTATTCGGGTGGTTTGGCAGAAAAAGAGACGAAAATTCGGATAATTGATACAGTTTTTAATTTGTGTTACAATGATTTTGCTTTGTCGCGGTGTGATGTTTATCATGCGGCTTATATAATTATAAGGAGGACTACAGAATGGGTTTAATTCAGGCTATTGCAGGCGCTGCAGGCGGGGTTATGGCGGACCAGTGGAAAGAGTTTTTCTATTGTGAGTCAATTCCGGCGGATGTTATCGTAACAAAGGGTTCCAAGAAGATTGACGGGAAGCGTTCGTCAAATACTAAAGGACACGATAACATTATTAGTAACGGATCGGTTATTGCCGTTGCTGACGGACAGTGTATGCTGATCGTTGAGCAGGGCAAGGTTGTTGATCTGTGTGCACAGCCCGGTGAGTACGTTTACGATACTTCAACAGAACCGAGCATCTTCTACGGAAAATTGTCTGACTCGATTGTTGAGACATTCAAACAGATCGGAAAGCGTTTTACGTTCGGCGGAGATACAGGCAAGGACCAGAGAGTATACTATATAAATACCAAGGAAATTCCCGGTAACAAGTACGGAACGGCCAATCCGGTACCGTTCAGGGTTGTTGATAAGAACATCGGTCTCGATGTTGATATTACTATCCGCTGCCATGGCGAATACTCATACAAGGTAGAAGATCCCATTTTGTTCTATACAAATGTTGCAGGAAATGTAACGGATACATATACAAGAGATGAGATTGACAGTCAGCTCAAGAGTGAACTTCTTACCGCTCTTCAGCCCGCATTTGCCAAGATCAGTGATATGGGTATCAGATACTCATCGCTTCCCGGCCACACACAGGAGATGGCGGATGCTCTTAACGATGTTTTGAGTGAGAAGTGGAGAGGTCTTCGAGGAATTACTATTGTATCATTCGGTGTAAGTTCCGTAACAGCTCCGGAAGATCAGGAGCAGATGATAAGAGACCTTCAGAAGGCGGCTGTTATGCGTGATCCTAGCATGGGAGCAGCTACTCTTGTGGGAGCACAGGCAGATGCAATGAAAGCAGCTGCAAGCAATACCGCAACAGGTCCCATGATGGCATTTGCAGGAATGAACATGGCTACACAGGCAGGAGGAATGAACGCATCACAACTGTACCAGATGGCAGGTCAGCAGCAGGCGGCTGCAAATAACGCAGCACCGGCCGGTGGTTGGAAGTGCGAGTGTGGTACAGTAAATACAGGAAAGTTCTGCAGTAACTGCGGCAAACCCGAACCCGCGCCTGCAAACAGCTGGACATGTGAATGCGGAACGGTAAACACAGGTAAGTTCTGCAGCAACTGTGGCAAGCCCGCACCGGAAGGTGAATGGAAATGTGAATGCGGGACGGTAAACACAGGAAAGTTCTGCAGTAACTGCGGCAAGCCGAGACCGTGATACGAACATAAAACGATATAGAATAAGTGCCCCGATATCCGGGGCTCTTATTATGTGTAAGTTAATTGATATAACAGTCTTGATTTTTGAAGTCTGTAATTTATAATAGTTATGATTTTTTTATCAGTTTAGGAAAACAAAGAGAGGTAACATGATGGAAAACAAATGGGTACGCGGTGCGATTCCCGCATTGCTTCTGCATTGCAGTATCGGAACAGTTTATTGCTGGTCTACTTTTTCTAAGGAGATTGCCGATTATATCGGAGCGACGAAGTCAGCTACCGAGTGGGCATTTTCTCTTGCGATCTTCTTCCTCGGAATGTCGGCGGCATTCCTCGGAGATGTTGTTGAGAAAGATATTCACAGGTCTTCGCTTATTGCAACTATATGCTTTACGGCGGGTATGATCGGAACCGGATTCGGCATCATGATCAAGTCTCTTCCTGTTATACTTATTTGCTACGGCTGTATAATGGGTATCGGCTTGGGAACAGGTTATCTCTCCCCGGTAAAAACACTGATGCTCTGGTTTGAAGACAAGAAGGGTCTTGCAACAGGTCTTGCGGTTGCTGGATTCGGACTTGCCAAGGCGATAGCGAGTCCTATTATGCAGGCTATCCTCAATAAATTCGACAATAACCCCGCGCCTATGTTTTTCATTATGGGCGGTGTATATTTTGTGATGATGTTCATCGGACATCTGATTCTCAAGAAGCCTTCAACATGGGTTGAGGCTCATTCAGAAGGCGGGCTAAAAGAGTTCTTCGCAACGCTTGCAAGTAACTTCAAGACATCTTTCGGAAACAAGACTTTCATCGGCATATGGCTTATGTTCTACATCAACATCGCCTGCGGTCTTGCGCTTATTTCCCAGGAGAAGATGATATTCAAGTCAGTAGGACTTTCCGTCGGTGTGTGCGCTACGCTTGCAACGGTAACAGCGATTGCCAATGCAGCCGGACGTCTGGGATTTTCAGCATGGGCAGATACATTAAAGGACAGAAATACGATCTATAAACTGATATTCATACTGTCGATAGCATTTACCGGACTTGTTGTTGTAACACAGGGAATTGTTAAGGGAGCTGAGGTTCCCGCACTTGCGGTATTGTGTGTTGCACTTCTTATTATGGTAAACGCAGGATACGGCGGAGGATTTTCCAACGTTCCGACACTTCTGTCAGACCATTTCGGAATGGGCAAGATCAGTTCGGTCCACGGAATGTGCCTGTCCGCATGGGCTATTGCAGGTCTTACAGGTAACCAGATGGCTACGGCGATCGTTAACCGTGTCGGTGAATTCAAGGAGATCACTCTTTCAAACGGAGCGGTTGACTCTGTTAATCCCGTCGGATACCAGACAGTGCTGTATGTAACGGGTGCGCTTTACATTGTCGCACTTATAATCAGCTGCGTGATGGTTCCCAAACTTAACAACAAAGAAAAGAAATGAGTACTATGAAAAAGAGAGATGATATTAACAAGATCCTGATAATAGGAAGCGGACCTATAATAATAGGCCAGGCGTGTGAGTTCGACTATTCCGGAACACAGGCGTGTAAGGCGCTTAAAAAGCTGGGATACGAAATAGTTCTCGTAAACTCCAATCCGGCAACGATTATGACCGACCCGGCAACAGCGGATGTTACTTATATCGAGCCGCTCAACGTCGAGAGACTTACGCAGATTATTGAGAAGGAGCGCCCGGACGGACTTCTTCCGAACCTTGGCGGTCAGACAGGACTGAATCTTTGCTCGGAACTGTACAAGACGGGAGTGCTTGACAAATACGGAGTGAAAGTCATCGGAGTCAAGCCTGATGCCATAGAGCGGGGAGAAGACAGGATAGAGTTCAAGGAACTTATGAAATCCCTTGGAATCGAGATGGCAAGATCGGAAGTTGCGTACTCTGTTGATGATGCACTTGCTATTGCAGACAAGCTCGGTTATCCGGTTGTGCTTCGTCCCGCATATACGATGGGAGGAGCCGGAGGCGGTCTTGTATATAATGTTGACGAACTCAAGACCGTATGCGAAAGAGGTCTTCAGGCATCTCTCGTAGGGCAGGTTCTGGTAGAAGAGTCGATACTCGGCTGGGAAGAGCTGGAACTTGAGGTTGTAAGAGACTCCTCAGGTAAGATGATAACGGTCTGCTTTATAGAAAACATCGACCCGCTCGGAGTTCATACAGGAGACAGTTTCTGTTCCGCACCGATGCTTACCATCCCGGAGGATGTACAGGCAGAACTGCAGCGTCAGGCATACAAGATTGTTGACGCCATAGAAGTTATCGGCGGAACCAATGTACAGTTTGCAAGAAATACCCAGGACGGCAGGATCATTGTTATCGAGATCAATCCCCGGACATCACGTTCGTCTGCGCTTGCATCAAAGGCAACGGGATTCCCTATAGCTCTTGTATCTGCAATGCTTGCGGCAGGTCTGGACCTTTGCGATATTGAGTGCGGTAAATACGGAACGCTTGATAAATATGTTCCCGGTGGTGACTATATAGTCATCAAATTTGCAAGATGGGCATTCGAGAAGTTCAAAGGTGCCGAAGACAAGCTGGGAACACAGATGCGCGCGGTAGGTGAAGTAATGTCTATCGGTAAGACGTATAAAGAGGCTTTCCAGAAAGCTATCCGCTCACTTGAGATAGGACGTTACGGTCTCGGGGGAGCGAAGAACTTTGCGGACCTGTCACTTAAGGAACTTATGAACATGCTTCATACTCCTTCGAGTGAGAGACAGTTCATCATGTATGAAGCGATCCGTAAGGGCGCCGACCTTAATGAACTGTACAATATAACAAAGATCAAACCTTACTTCCTTGAGCAGATGAAGGAACTTGTTGATGAAGAGGAAGCACTGAAGAAGTATAAGGGAAGTGTACCTCCCACGGATGTTCTTGAGCAGGCCAAGAAGGATGGGTTTGCTGATAAGTATCTGTCAAAGCTTCTTGATGTTGCGGAAGAAGATATCAGAAATGCAAGGATTAAGTCCGGTATCGTAGAAGCATGGGAAGGTATTCATGTAAGCGGAACAAAGGACAGCGCATACTATTACAGCTCATACAATATGAAAAATGCTGAAAGGAGGGACCCACAAAGTGGGGGGATTCCTTTCTGCACCGCGAGCCCCTCATCGCCGTCAGGCGATTCTAATGGGCGAGCGTCCGATAAGATCATGATACTCGGCGGTGGACCCAACAGGATCGGTCAGGGTATCGAGTTCGATTACTGCTGCGTACATGCCGCTATGGCTCTTAAGGAGCTGGGATTCGAGACGATCATCGTAAACTGTAATCCCGAGACGGTTTCGACCGACTACGACACATCCGATAAGCTGTATTTTGAGCCTCTTACACTTGAGGATGTTCTCTCGATCCACGAGAAGGAAAAACCGGTTGGGGTTATCGCACAATTCGGAGGTCAGACACCTCTTAACCTTGCGGCTGATCTTAAGAAAAACGGGGTCAACATTCTCGGCACTACACCGGAAACGATTGACATGGCAGAGGACCGTGACCTGTTCCGTGCGATGATGGACAAGCTCGGAATCCCCATGCCCGAGTCCGGAATGGCTGTTACTGTAGACGATGCTCTTGCAATTGCTGCCAAGATTGGCTATCCCGTTATGGTTCGCCCTTCATATGTTCTGGGCGGACGTGGCATGGAAGTCGTACATGACGATGAACATATGAAAGTATATATGGCGGCTGCAGTAGGTGTAACACCCGACCGTCCTATACTGATAGACAGATTCTTAAACAACGCACTTGAATGTGAGGCCGATGCCATATCAGACGGTGAGAATGTATTTGTTCCCGCGGTTATGGAACACATTGAGCTTGCAGGCATCCACTCGGGCGACAGTGCATGTGTTCTTCCTTCGAAAAATATATCCGCTAAGAATGTTGAGATCATCAAGGAATACACGCGCAAGATCGCCAAGGAGATGGGAGTGCGCGGCCTTATGAACATGCAGTATGCAATAGAAAACGATACTGTTTATGTTCTCGAAGCCAATCCGAGAGCATCCCGTACAGTACCTCTCGTATCGAAGGTATGTAATATCGGAATGGTTCCTCTTGCAACGCAGATCATTACAATGCCCATAACCGGAAAACCATCCCCGGTACCCTCTCTTCGCGAGAGAAAGTTTAATCACTGCGGAGTTAAGGAAGCGGTATTCCCCTTCAATATGTTCCAGGAAGTTGATCCGCTCCTCGGTCCCGAGATGCGCTCGACCGGTGAAGTACTTGGTATGGCAAGTGATTTTGGCGAAGCTTTCTTCAAAGCGGAAGAAGCCACGCAGACAGCTCTGCCTCTTGAGGGAACGGTGCTTATCTCGGTAAATGACAGAGACAAATCAGAGTTGGTTGAGGTGGCAAAGGGCTTTGACGAGTGCGGATTCAAGATAATCGCCACCGGCGGAACATACGATATGATAGTAGGTGCAGGCATTCCTGCGACGAAGATATTCAAACTTCAGCAGGGAAGACCGAATGTGCTTGACGCCATAACAAACAACGAGGTTTCGATCGTTATCAATACACCCGATGACAAGAAGGGTGCTATGGATGACTCGTACATCAGAAAGGGAGTCATTAAGGCAAGGATACCGTACGTTACGACGATGGCTGCTGCCAAAGCGAGCCTTGCGGGTATCAAAGCGAGGAAGAAGAGCGAGGGCTCGGTCAAGTCACTTCAGCAATATCACTCGGAGATTGAATAAGAAGATACAAGGAGATATTCATAACATGTTGGACATGAAATTCCTCCGGGAAAATCCGGACATTGTTAAGCAGAACATTAAGAACAAATTTCAGGACGAAAAGCTTCCCATGGTTGACAAGGTAATAGAACTTGATGAGAAGCGTCGGACGATGCAGCAGGAAGCTGATGATCTTCGTAATAAGAAAAATACTCTTTCAAAACAGATCGGTGCTCTTATGAAAGAGGGCAAAAAAGAAGAAGCCGAGAAGGTTAAGGCAGAGGTTGCAAAGGATGCTGCACGCCTTGCCGAGCTCGAAGCTGCGGAAGGACCTGTTGCCGATGAGATACAGAAGATCATGTACACCATTCCGAACATCATTGATCCCAGCGTTCCTATCGGAAAGGACGATTCGGAAAATGTTGAGGTAACAAAGTACGGCGAGCCTGTGGTTCCCGATTTTGAAATACCGTATCATACGGATATCATGGAACGCTTCGACGGTATCGACCTTGATGCAGCAGGACGTGTTGCGGGAAACGGTTTCTATTATCTTATGGGTGATATTGCAAGACTTCACTCCTCGGTGATATCTTACGCAAGGGATTTTATGATAGACCGTGGATTCACATACTGCGTACCGCCCTTTATGATCAGAAGCAATGTCGTTACCGGCGTTATGAGCTTTGCCGAGATGGATGCCATGATGTACAAGATCGAAGGCGAGGATCTGTACCTGATCGGAACAAGTGAACACTCAATGATCGGCAAGTTCATCGATCAGATTCTTGAGGAAGATTCGCTTCCGAGAACTCTTACAAGTTACAGCCCGTGCTTCCGCAAGGAGAAGGGAGCACACGGTATTGAAGAGCGTGGAGTATATCGCATACATCAGTTTGAAAAGCAGGAGATGATCGTTGTCTGCAAGCCCGAGGACAGCCCGATGTGGTTCGACAAGCTCTGGCAGAACACTGTCGATCTGTTCCGCTCCCTGGATATTCCGGTGCGTACACTTGAATGCTGCTCAGGCGATCTTGCAGACCTGAAGGTAAAATCATTTGATGTGGAAGCATGGTCACCGAGACAGAAGAAATACTTCGAAGTCGGAAGCTGCTCGAATCTCGGAGATGCCCAGGCAAGGAGACTTCACATCAGAGTTAACGGCAAGGACGGCAAGTATTTTGCCCACACTCTTAACAACACGGTTGTTGCACCGCCCCGTATGCTGATCGCATTCCTCGAGAACAACCTCTGCGAAGACGGCAGCGTCAAGATTCCCGAGGTGCTTCGTCCCTACATGGGCGGGATGGAGAGACTAATCCCGAAACGCTGAATATTTGAAGCGTGGGACCCGCGCATTTTTGTGGCAAAGAGTGTCAAAAAGAACCGTCCCTTTTGACAAGTGTAGGAGGTACCTGTGGAAGGACAGGAGAGAAGACTGGCGGTGCTCATCGACGCCGAGAATGTATCAACAAAATATATTAAGGTTGTACTCGACGAGATAAGTAATTACGGCATCGCAACATATAAACGTGCATACGGTGACTGGAGCAATCCCATCCTTAAAGGATGGAAAGAGGAAGTTCTCAAGAACTCGATCACCACGATGCAGACATACAGTTATACACAGGGCAAGAATTCAACGGATTCCGCCATGATAATTGATGCCATGGATATTCTGTATTCCGGCAATGTTGACGGATTCTGCATTGTAAGTTCGGACAGTGATTTTACGCGTCTTGCGTCAAGACTGCGTGAAGCCGGAATGCTCGTTGTGGGCATGGGTGAGAAGAAGACGGTTGAAGCCTTCAGGACAAGCTGTACGATGTTTAAATATCTTGAAGTCCTTGCAGCCGATGAAGAATCACAATCCGATATCTCACGTGAAGATATTGAAGAGACGATCATGAAAATCCTGATCGATAACGAAGCGAATGATCGCGAGACAACGGTCGGAGAACTCGGTAATAAGCTTTCTAACAGGCATGCGGATTTTGATGTACGAAATTACGGTTATTCGAAGCTTTCAAAGTTTCTTGAAAGTATAAAGGGTCTCAAACTTACGCAGCACGGTAATTCCATTACGGTAACGCGTAAGGAAAGCGAGGTTTCGAAAGAAGAGATAGTAAGATTCGTCAGGGAAACCCTTGGAAAGACGGAAGAAGGAACAATGTCTCTTCCGGAATTAAAACAGAAGATAGAGAAGAAATATCCGGCATTTAAGATCAGTGATTACCAGTACAGCAGATTTTCGCAGTTTGTTAAGGATATGGATTCACTTTCGGTCAGGAATAATACAGTCAGACTGACAGCAACCGGAGAGCGGAGCACAGGACGTAAAGTCAGAAAGAAAACAACATGAACATAGCGATACTCGGAGCTGGATCCATAGCCGGTGTTATGGCTACAACACTGCAGCCGCTTAAGGACGTGACCTGTTACGCAGTTGCTGCGAGGGACCGTGACAGGGCGCAGGTGTTCGCGGATAAATACGGATTTATGAAAGCTTACGGATCATACAAGGATATGCTTGAAGATCCGGATGTTGAGCTTGTATATATCGCAACACCCCATTCTCACCATTACGAGCATATCAGGATGTGCCTCAGCCATGGAAAGCATGTACTGTGTGAGAAGGCATTTACAGCCAATGCGAAGCAGGCTGAGGAAGTAATGCGGCTTGCCGAGTCAAAAGGACTTCTCCTTACTGAAGCTATATGGACACGCTATATGCCCATGGTTGAGAAAATCAGGGAGGTCGTTAATTCCGGTATAATCGGAAGACCTACAACGCTTGCCGCCAACCTCGGGTATCCTCTTGAGCATGTGGAGAGAATGGTTAAGCCCTCGCTTTGCGGAGGAGCGCTGCTTGACCTTGGAGTGTATGTTCTTAACTTTGCTTCAATGATCTTCGGTGACGATATTGACAGCATTGCTGCAAACTGCGTCAGATATCATTCGGGTGTCGATGCACAGGAGACGATAATGCTTTCATACAGGGATGGCAGGATGGCGACTCTGTATGCAACGATGCTGGCCCAAACCGACAGAAGGGGCATTATAAGCGGAACAAACGGATATATCGAAGTAGACAACATCAATAACTTCGAGGCAATGAGAGTATATAATCTCGAAAGAAGGATCGTAGCCGAATATGCCGCACCGACTCAGGTGACAGGGTATGAATACGAGGTACTCTCAGCTATGCGTGCGATCAGGGAAGGTCAGATCGAATGTCCCGAGATGACTCATGCACAGACACTTTTTATGATGCAGCTCATGGATAATATAAGGGCCGCATGGAACTATAAATTCCCGTACGAAGTTGAGAGACTTGAGGAAGATCCGGAAGAAGATCCGGTTATAACGGCAAGAAAAGAAGCCGAAAGAAAGCGTGCCGAAGAGGCAAAACTTGCAGCCGAGGAAGCAGCTAAGAAGACGGAAGAGGCCAAGAAGAGGGCTGAAGAGAAAAAGGCCGAAGAGGATGCAGCCAAAGAAGAAGCCCAAAAGGAACTTGATACGCCTACCGACCCGGATGATTTTGAAGACGAAAAAATGGATTCCGAAGATGAAAATAACAGTTGACATACGCGAGTATTGCGCATAAAATGAACGAGTGTGTTCTGTTGATCATATTTTCGTGTCTCATATCAACAGATCAGCAATGGAATAAATTTGATAGGAGGTGTAATCGTGGCTAATATCAAATCTGCAAAGAAGAGAATTCTTGTTATCAACACCAAGACCGAGCGTAACAAGGCTATCAGGTCAAAGGTTAAGACATATGTTAAGAAAGTATACCAGGCAATTGAATCGGGCGACAAGGCAGCAGCAGGCGAGGCATTAAGAACTGCTACAAGCGAGCTTAACAGAGCCGGTTCAAAGGGTATCTACCACAAGAATACAGTTTCAAGAAAGATTTCACGTCTTTCGGCTGCTGTAAACAAGATGGCATAATTAATTGAAAATATTGCACTAAAGGAGATGCTCATACCGTCAGTGAGTATGTCCTTTTTTGTTTTATGAGAATATGGACAGACAACATATTAGAAATTTCTGTATAATTGCACATATTGACCACGGAAAATCAACACTTGCCGACCGTATCATAGAAAAGACCGGGCTTCTGACACAGCGTGAGATGCAGGAGCAGGTGCTTGACAATATGGATCTTGAACGCGAGAGGGGGATCACCATCAAGTCCCAGGCTGTAAGGACCATATACAAAGCAAAAAACGGTGAAGAGTATACGTTTAACCTTATCGATACACCGGGGCATGTTGATTTTAACTATGAGGTTTCAAGGTCTCTTGCTGCATGCGACGGGGCTATTCTTGTAGTTGATGCGGCTCAGGGTATTGAGGCGCAGACTCTTGCGAATGTCTATCTTGCGCTCGATCATGATCTTGATGTATTTCCCGTCATCAATAAAATAGATCTTCCGTCTGCGGATCCTGACAGGGTCATTAACGAAATCGAGGACGTCATCGGAATAGAAGCCATGGATGCTCCGAGAATTTCCGCCAAGATGGGGATAGGTATAGATGATGTGCTTGAGGCGGTGGTAAACAAGATCCCCGCACCTTCGGGAGATGAAGATAAGCCCCTCAAGGCACTTATCTTTGACTCGATCTATGATTCCTATAAAGGAGTTATAGTATTCTTCCGCATAACGGACGGAAGGGTAAGGCGTGGCACAAAGGTCCGCATGATGGCAACCGGTGCTGTGGCAGAGGTTGTCGAGGTTGGTACATTCGGAGCAGGCCAGTTTATTCCCTGTGATGAACTTTCTGCGGGAATGGTTGGCTATCTTACCGCGTCCATCAAAAATGTAAGAGATACAATGGTCGGAGACACCATAACCGATGATGAAAATCCCTGCGCCGAGGCACTTCCGGGATATAAGAGAGTACAGTCCATGGTATTTTGCGGAATGTATCCTGCGGACGGAGCCAAGTATCCGGATCTGCGTGATGCCCTGGAAAAACTCCAGCTAAATGACGCCTCCCTTAACTATGAGCCCGAGACGAGTATTGCCCTCGGATTCGGTTTCAGATGCGGATTCTTAGGACTTCTGCATCTTGAGATAATTCAGGAGAGACTTGAGAGAGAATATAATCTTGACCTTGTAACAACAGCCCCAAGTGTTGTATATAAAGTTTACAAGACAAACGGTGAAATGATCGACCTGACCAATCCCACCAATCTTCCGGATCCTTCAGAGATAGAACATATGGAAGAACCCATAGTTTCTGCCGAGATAATGGTTACGAAGGATTACGTGGGACCTATCATGGAGTTGTGTCAGGGACGCCGCGGAAGATATTTATCGATGGAGTATATTGAGGAAACAAGGGCACTTCTTAAGTATGAACTTCCGCTCAATGAGATAATCTATGATTTCTTTGATGCGCTAAAATCACGGTCCAAAGGTTATGCTTCGTTTGATTACGAACTGAAGGGATACGAGCCTTCCAAACTTGTTAAACTTGACATTCTTGTTAACCGTGAAGAAGTTGATGCCCTCTCGTTTATTGTTCATGCGGAAAGTGCATATGAACGGGGACGTAAGATGTGCGAAAAACTCAAGGACGAAATACCGAGACACTTGTTCGAGATACCGATACAGGCAGCTGTCGGTGGTAAAGTAATCGCAAGGGAAACGGTAAAGGCTATGCGCAAAGACGTCCTTGCCAAGTGCTACGGCGGCGATATTACGAGAAAGAAGAAACTGCTCGAGAAGCAGAAAGAGGGTAAGAAGCGTATGCGTCAGATAGGTAACGTTGAAATACCCCAGAAGGCTTTTATGAGTGTATTGAAGCTTGATGATATGTAGATAAAGGTACTATTAAATGGAAATATATGTTCATATTCCGTTTTGCGAAAGAAAATGCAACTATTGTGATTTTCTCTCGGGACCTGCGGATGAAAACACGAAGCAGATTTATACCGATGCCCTCATAACCGAGATTAAAAAAAGAGCACAGTCTCTCTCGAGAGGAAACAAGGTAACAAGCATATATTTCGGTGGGGGAACACCGAGTGTGATGACACCCGCACAGTTAGGTGCGATCTATACTGCCATCGGGCATGAATTTGTAATCGACCGGGATGCTGAGATAACGATAGAGGTTAATCCTAAAAGCGGAAGGGATAAACTTCATTATCTGCGCGAGATAGGTTTTAACAGGCTGTCGATAGGAATGCAGTCAAGCCATAAGAGTGAACTGGAACTTTTAGGCCGGATACACACATACGATGATTTTGCGGAGTGTTTTATAGACGCAAGAGATGCCGGTTTTAAAAACATAAGCGTTGATATCATGACAGCTATACCGGGCCAGACAGAGCAGATGCTTTCGGCCACGATAAACAAAGTGCTTGATTTTTCACCTGAGCATATCAGTACGTACAGTCTTATCATTGAGAAGGGGACACCTTTTTATGAGAGATTCGGAGATATAGAGGGTCCCGTTGTGGGAGAAGAGACCGAGAGAAAGCTTTACTGGATGACGGTTGATATGCTCAAGGATAAAGGATATAAGCATTACGAGATATCCAATTTTGCAAAGCCGGGATTTGAGAGCCGTCACAACACGGGATACTGGAAGAGAGTTCATTATCTGGGAGTGGGTCTTGGTGCCAGTTCATGTCTTCCGGAGAAGGAGTTTGACGCCAGGATGCGTAACACAACTGATCTGGCGACGTATGTAAAAGATCCCCTTGCCCAAGAGGAGTATAATGTCCTTACGAAGAATGAGATGATAGAAGAGACGATCTATTTGGGACTGCGTATGATGGACGGCGTGGATACCGACGCATTTGAAAGTAAATTCGGATGTACGGTAAGAAGCCTGTACGGAGATACGATAGATGACCTTGTTGCCCAGGGGCTCGTATATGAGGGTGCGGGAAGTCTGTCTCTTTCAGATCTTGGAATCGATTACGGAAACCACGTATTTGCGCAATTCCTGAAATAAACGGATAATCGGCGTTTAACAAAAGAGGTAATATGAAGATATTAAGGGATCAGAGAATATCGGATCTGTATTACATACTTGCTGTCATATCTTATGTTTCGACTTTGTTTGTAAACGGAATGCGGCCCGGTGTATTCGGTGCGGCACTAATGGTGTTGGTACTTGCCGAACTGGCTGTCAGGAAAGAACTCAGGCCGAAAGCCATGGCTGATTATATTGCCACAGCTTTTTTCGCATATCAGATCCTGTCTGTGATCTGGCTTGTTCGTGGGGGTTTTCCGTTATCGGTATATATAAATGAATTCGTTTCGTCATGCTTTCCGATGATCTTTTATTTTGTCGGAAGATCCGCCGGACTAAGAAGCGCAAAATGGTACAGAAACTATCTGTATGCGATGCTGGTACTCGGAGTACTCGGTGTTGCCATGTACGTTATTGCGCCGGGGTTTTATATTGACTGGGCATACAGATGGATTTACATTTCGAAGGCGGATGCCGCAACTATGCGTGTACGGATGCATTCCGTTGTCGGAAGTACATGCCTCAGCTTTCTGATGGTAGCCGGAATGATGGCAGGCTCATATTTTCTCGGAGAACATGCCGGCAACGTTCTTTCACAGGACCCAACAAGCAACGGGGACGGGAGGGGGCGCAAGCATGATATAGTGTTTGCAGCAGTCACGATAGGGGCATGCCTGTTATTTGCCATAATGGCCAACCAGAGGAGCGGTCTCGTAGCGGCAGCACTTGTTCTTGTGTATGTCAATTATCTGATATTTTTCAAACTTGATATGATCCCGCGGAAATTCTTCTGGTATGAAGTTATTGCGGTAGCTGCGGTATTTGTTGCCATTGGAACAGTTAAGTTTGAATTTCTCCTTAAGTTCTGGTATAGGATCATATCGCTTCCTACTGCCATCTCACAGCGCAGCGAGCAGTGGGTTGCGGCAGTAAATAATATGTACAGTTCATGGATCGGTAACGGGCTTGGTGCTAACGGGCACCGTGCAATCGGAATAGAAGATGCCCATGTTATTGCCGACGGCGGACTGGTCAAACTGTACTGTGAAAACGGAGTCATAGGATTTTCTCTTTTTGCATATCTTTTGTTCCTTGTTCTTTCCGATGGAATCAAAAACATAAGAAAGCATTATGTTGAGGTGGGAATAATAGTTGTCGGCCTTCTCCAGTCGATAGGCTCCAATATGCTTGCATTTCAAATCTGTGCACCGATATTCTGGTTTGCGATCGGACGTTGCGGTGATCAGGTAGAATAATCAGCCTTCATTTTGTTTATATTGTACAAAAATAACAAAACCCCATTTACAATACCGGGGTCTTGTGGTAAATTTGACGTCAGATACACTAGTATACAAGTAGACAACGATGAAATTTACCAACAGATTACAACAGGAAACGGCCAGAGACTATGCATTCAGAGTTTTGAGAGACAACATAGTATCTCTTGAACTCAAACCGGGTACGCTTATTTCGGAAAACGAGATGGCAATGGAACTCGGTCTTAGCAGGACTCCGGTAAGAGAAGCGATAATTGATCTGGCAAAGGTTTCAATTATCGAGACAATTCCACAGAGGGGATCATATGTTGCTCTTATTGATACCAAGATGGTGGAGGAGTCAAGGTTTCTCAGAAAGGTTCTTGACAAAGCGGTTATCGAAGTTGCCTGTGATATTGCCAACAGTGCTTCGATAGAAGCTATGGAAGAAAATGTCCATCTTCAGGAGTTCTACCTTGAAAAGTCCGATACAAACAGGATATTTGAACTGGATAACGCGTTTCATAAACTGATATATTCGGCTGCGCAGAAGGACATAATATATGATATCCGATCAACGATGATGCTTCATTTTGACAGAGTCAGAACTCTTTCGGTTGAAGCGGTTAAGGATATGAAGATCGTCGGAGACCATCGAGGAATGCTTGAAGCGATCAAGGGTCACGACAAAGAAGCAGCAGTTGCTCTGGTTGAAAAGCACCTGGGCCGCTACAGAGTTGATGAAACAAAGATAAGGGAAGAGTTTCCGGCATATTTTAAGTAACGTAAAGGAGAAGTCAATTGGATAACGAAACAGTTGTAAAAGTTCCGAGGAAGAAATTCAACAGCGCATATATTAAGAGACATTATCAGCTGTATCTGCTTTTGCTGCTCCCGCTGATCTATCTTATTATCTTCAAGTATCTTCCGATGTGGTATGTTCTCATCGCTTTTAAAAAGTACAGTATAGTTCAGAGCATAACTGAGATGCCCTGGGCTAAAAATCATGGGTTCGAATATTTTATAAAAGCCTTTAAAAACAGGGATTTTCTGAGAGCATTGAGAAACACCGTAAAACTAAATCTGCTTGATCTGCTGTTCGGTTTTCCGGTCCCCATAATCTTTGCACTTATTCTCAATGAGCTGCGACTCAAGAAATTCAAGAAGGTGGTTCAGACTATCACTTATATGCCCCATTTCCTTTCATGGGTCATCATATACGGACTGGCACTTCAGTTGTTTGCTCCTTCAACAGGCTTCGTTAATCTCCTGCTGGGTAAGATGGGACTTGAAGCGATACCTTTCCTTAATGATGCGAATACATGGGTCAAGACCTATATAGGTTTGGGAATATGGCAGAGCTTCGGATGGAATTCAATCATATACCTTGCGGCGATGGCAGGAATATCGCCGGAACTGTATGAGGCGGCAAGTGTTGACGGCGCCGGGAGATTCCAGAAGATGTGGCATATCACCCTTCCCGGTATCAAACCCACAATAGTGGTGCTGCTCATCATGGCGCTGGGTAACGTCATCGGGTCGGGATTCGACAGACCCTTCGCACTTCAGAATAAGCTTGTAATGGAAAACGCGGAAGTAATAGCGACATTCGTGTACAAGATAGGTATCAAGGGCCTGCAGTTCTCGCTGACAACGGCGGTAGGTCTGTTCCAGTCAATAATAAACGTGTTCTTCCTGCTTGGAGCCAACTGGCTGTCAAGAAGGCTGGGCGAGCGCGGTATCTGGTAGGAGGTGCGATATGGACGATAACAGGATGATACATTCTACCGGATCAAAAATAGGCGACTGGTTTTTCGTAATACTGTGTGTATTTATCGCAATAATCTGTCTGCTCCCTATGGTCAATTTGCTGGCAAGATCTTTTTCGGGAGCTGACTATCTCGTAAAGCATGAAGTATATCTGTGGCCGAAGGGATTTAATTTCGAAGCATACAAAACGGTCCTTACGGATATGAAGTATATAAAATCATTTATCTGGACCGTTATCCTTACCGTGATATGTACGGTTGTCTCACTTACAATGACAACACTGTGTGCATATCCGCTGATATTTGAAACTCTCAAGGGACGCAAGCTCATTAATATACTGATAACGATCACGATGTTCTTTAATGCGGGAACGATCCCGAACTACCTGCTCATGCAAAAACTGGGGATGCTGGATAAGCCCATAGTACTTATCATACCTGGATGTATGAGCGTCTATAACATGATCATCATGAGAAGCTTTTTCTACGGAATCCCGGAATCGCTCCAGGAGTCTGCGGAAATCGACGGAGCAAGCTTTATAAGGATTCTCTGGTCAATTTATCTTCCGCTTTCAAAGCCTGTTCTTGCAACTCTTGCACTGTTCTATGCGGTAGGAAGATGGAATGGTTATTCGGATGCCCTGATGTATATGAAGAACAAGGATTATTATCCATTACAGCTTCTTTTGTATAACATTCTTAACAACATCAACTCGGTAGAAGTTGCAACGCAGGAAGGATTTTCCGCACCTGGATTATCGGAATCACTCAAGGCGGCTATAGTAATGTTTTCGACAGTTCCCATACTGTGCATATATCCTTTCCTTCAGAAGTACTTTATACATGGTGTCACACTTGGGGCAGTAAAAGAGTGATGAGTAACAAACGGTAACCTCGGCATTTGCCGTGATTATAAAAATCAAATTCTTCATGGGAGGTAGAAAATGAAAAGAAGAGTAATATCATTAGTACTTGCGTGCACAATGGCATTCTCACTCGCTGCATGTTCGGGCGGCGCAGCAGAAGCACCTGCAGAAGCTCCTGCCAATAACGAAACAGAGGCAGCAGCGGAGGAGCCGGAAGCGGCTGCACCTGAAGAGACTGCAGAAGTTGCCAGTGAGCTTGTTGATGGGAAATTCCCTGATACCAGACACATTTCCGTTGAGGTATATGACCGCGGTAACGACGGCGGATCTGACCCTACCAACAATATGTATACGGAATACATCAAGAAGGGAATGCTTGATAAGTACAACGTGGAAGTTGAGTTCGTAGCGGTTCCCCGCTGGACAGAGACAGATGAGATCAACAACCTTCTTGCAGGCGGAAGCGCACCGGATATCTGCGTTACATACTCCTATCCTACCGTTAAGACGTACGCAGATATGGGCGGAATACTTGATATGAGACCTTATATCGATGATTACAAAGATATTCTTCCCAATCTGTGGGGATGGCTCGGCGAGTCAAACCTTTACTGGGATTCGGATCCTAACGACGGAACAACATGGGCGATCGAGGCAAAACTTGCCAACATGAACCGTGTGCTAACATTCGTACGTAAGGACTGGCTTGACACGTTAGGACTTAAAGAGCCTACAACAAAGGCGGAATTCCATGACATG
Source organism: Lachnospiraceae bacterium UBA3762 (assembly GCA_002371615.1). GTDB lineage: Bacteria > Bacillota > Clostridia > Lachnospirales > Lachnospiraceae > UBA2868. Next base: position 80,619 of record DFGA01000042.1, read on the forward strand.
CTCGTTGCTTTTAAGGACAACGCTGACAAGCTTCTGGGCAAGGATGCGGGCAAGATGGTTCCCTATTCTGTTTCATATGACGTAGGCTGGAGAGCAGCTACTCTTATCGAATCATTTATAGATCCCAAGATCTCCGACAAAGAATACTACGTTAACGGATTTGATGACAGAAAACTTACCGAGAACGGAACTAAGGATGCCATAAAGCTTCTTAACGAGTGGTATAACGAAGGTCTGATGTGGAAAGACTTTGCAATATACGGATCAGGTGATACAACGGAAGATGATATGATGAAAGCAGGTTATGTGGGAGCATTCACACATAACTGGGATTACCCTTTCAGAAACGGTGAGGATTCGATCCAGGCTAACCTTGCAAGACTTGTAGGACCGGAAGCAAAATATGTTGCGATTGATCCTTTTGAAGACAAGAACGGCGGACATACAAAGTTCCTTGCAGGACCTATCGACCGTAAGGTTTTCTTCCCTGCAACAAACGATGAGCCTCTTGCATCTATGCTCTACCTTGACTTCATCTCAGATCCGGAGACTATCCAGTATCTGCAGATAGGCGATGAAGGCGTTACACATAATGTACTTGATGACGGATCATTTGAGATCATCGCTGCAACAGGTGATGCAATTCAGAATTCCGGAATGAACATCGATTACACGATCACATGTAACGGACTGCACCTTACAACAGACGAACTTACCAAGAAGTCACTTGCGCATTCATATGCAGGTATAGATCCCGAAGATGTTCTTCATGCTAACGACATCGCCAACACCGATACCATAATCGGAATCAATGTTAAGGTTGGAGATATCGAGGCAGAAGGCGGAGTCGGAGAAACACTTTCGGCGAAGAGAGATGAGATCTATGATAAGGCTGTGAGCGCACCGGTTGCAGATTTTGATAAGGTTTGGGAGGAAGGACTCTCAGATTATCTGTCGGCAGGCGGGCAGGCTATAATAGACGAGAGAACCGAAAAATGGGATGCCCAGTACACATCCGAAAATATCAGATAACCAGGTTTTAGAATAAAACCATATATATGAGGCTCCATCATGCGGTGGAGCCTCATTTTAAGAAAAACGATAAAAATGAAAAAGATACTTATTGATGACAATTGGAAATTTAAAAGGTCGGAGTATGATGAGGAAAAACTTGACATAAATTTCGGCGCAGACAAGTCAGGTTACCGTGATGTCAGCATCCCTCATGATGCGCTGATCGATGATGTTTCGCTGCTCTATAAGGATCATGTGATCTGGTATGAAAGAAGCCTTGTGATAGGAGATGGGTTATCTTCAGACAGGAGATTTTATCTGTATTTTGACGGAGTATATACCGATGCGGCGGTTTACGTTAACGGGGAGTGTGTTTTCGAATGGGCAAACGGTTATACTTCATTCCATTTTGAAATAACTGAAAGGTTAAAAAGCGGAGATAATACAATACACGTCAGGATAAAGTACAGGTGCCCAAACGCAAGATGGTATGCCGGTCCCGGAATAAACAGGCACGTATATCTTCTTGAATCAAACAGGGAGTGCTTTGAGATTGACAGTCTCTACGTATATACCACACAGGATGAGGATTGCTGGAGGGTACACGCATTTATCAAAACAGGAGAGTACGTACCGAATTCGAGAAAGGTAATTTTTACGCTTGACGGAGCCGGTCGAGAGGCTGTATTAAATGGGGACGGATTGTACGAGGCTGAATTTGAATATCAAGATCCGCTTTTGTGGGATATATCCGACCCGCATTTGTATGAAATAGGAGCAAAACTTGAAGGGGACGGACAGGTGCTTGATGAAGCGTCTGATCGTTTCGGTTTTCGAAGCATATTTGCGGATCCCGATGAGGGACTGTTTCTTAACGGCAGACATATTAAGATCAAGGGAGTGTGTATTCACAGTGACTACGGCGCACTCGGAAGTGCATATGATGAAGATATAGCAGCAAAGCAGCTGGCTCTTCTTAAAGATGCAGGGGTAAATGCGATAAGATTTGCGCATAATGATTTTGCCCCGGGTGTATATGAACTGTGTGACAGGATGGGACTTCTGGTATTAAGTGAAGCTCTTGACTGTTGGGAAAAGCCCAAGACCGAATATGACTATGCGCGCTTCTTTGACGAATGGATCGAGAGGGATATCAAGTCCTGGATAACAAGGAACAGAAATCATCCGTGCATCTTCATGTATTCGGCCGGAAACGAGATCAGTGATACAAATGATTATCCGGATGGCAAGCGGATACTTGACCGTATAGTCTCCAAGATCAAAGAGTATGCATTCGGCGGAACAGCACTTATTTCGCTTTGCTCAAACTATATGATGCGGGAAGACACGCTCAGATCGATCGGGGATCTGGATGTATGGGGATACAATTACAGTGAGAGACTATACAGTGACCACCATAAAAAGTATCCGCAAAAATGTTTATTCGGATCGGAAACAGCGAGCCTTGTATGTTCAAGAAATATATACCATTTTCCGTATGAGCTTCCGATACTTGCGGACGATGATCTGCAGTGCTCTGCGCTTGGAAACGGCAGGACAAGCTGGGGTGCATCAAGTTACGAAGCGTGCATTCTGACCGAGAGGGATACCGTGTATTCGCTCGGACAGTTTATATGGACCGGCATAGACTATATAGGAGAGCCTACACCGTACCACACCAAGAACTCATATTTCGGACTGTTGGATACAGCTCTTTTTCCGAAGGATTCGTACTACCTGTTTAAAGCAGAGTGGAATGAAGAGGCTTCCCCATTTGTACATATACTCCCTTACTGGGATTTTAACACCGATGAAACGGTGGACGTGATCGTATATACAAATACCGTAAAGGTGAAGCTTTTTCTTAACGGAGAAGAGGTAGGGGAGAAAATCATTGACCACAAAAACGGTAAAGAGCTTAAAGCACATTTTGTGCTGCAATACGTTCCGGGGGTAATAGAAGCGTGTGGATATGATGAGACGGGAAAACTTGTGGCTTCTGCAGTAGAGAGGAGTTTTAAGGACGTGGCAAAACTGTGGGTGTCCGAGCCGGAATTTGAAGTGGGCAATAACGATACTCATCTTCGGTTTATAACAATAAAGGGTCTGGACGAAGACGGAAATGAAGTTAAGAATGGAAACTCCAGGGTAAATGTAAAGGTGTGTGGCCCGGCTTATCTTGTTGGGCTTGATAACGGAAACAGCGCCGATAATGATTCTTACAAAGGTGACTCAAAGAGACTTTTCGGAGGACTTCTGCGGGCTCTAGTCAAGCCTGCCGGACCGGGAAGAGTAAGTGTTGTTGCAACAATCGACGAAGAAGATATACCGGTCAGAAAGGCCGGACTTGTATGTGAGAAGGGATACAAACTTGATGCGGCATCTGACAGTGCAAAAATAGATATTACGCTGTTTCCCTCAAATGCTTATGACGGTGGAATCGAATACCAGATCACAAACATGATGGGAACATCGGTTGACTCGGCGGTAATAGAGAATATAAGTGAAGACGGAAAGTCTGTCACAGTACGTGCACTTGAAGATGCAATCTTTAAATTAAGAGTAATATGCCGCGATAAAAATGAAACGGTAACATGCATATCATCCGCCCAATTCACGGCTGAGGGTATAGGCAGTCACACAATTGATCCTTACGGATTCGTATATGCCTCTCTTTATGATGAGTGCGGGGGAGATGTGGGTAATGGCAATGAGAAAGGCATTTCAACATCAAGAACGGAGGACTCATGGGTTCTGTTCAGAAATGTGGATTTCGGAAAGAGGGGATCGGATGAAGTGATCCTGCCCATATTCGAACTTGACGGAGACAGGACGGTGATTTCTATATGGGAGAATGCTCCGGGGGCTGAGGATGCGGTGCATTTAACTGACTGCGTTTATGATAAGGAGTCAATATGGAATGTATATCAGGAAAGCAAATACTCTCTTCCCGGTCTTCTAAGGGGAAAGCATAACCTGGCATTTATGACACATTCCCACAAGATTCATCTGAAAGGCTTCAGGTTTGTCCGTCATGATACCGCCTGTGATCGGACCAGGGCGGCGGATGCATCCTATATTTACGGGGATTCATATGAGGTTTTGGACGGCAGTGTGTGCGGTATAGGTAATAATGTTACGATAGGTTTCGAAGATGTGGATTTTGCAAAGGGAATCAGCAGGATTGCTATAAATGGACGGACCGGCCGTAAGGAAAATCCCATAAGCATTATCCTGTCATCACCCGGTGGGAAGCTGCGCGGTGAGATTATGTTTAAAAGGTGTGAAGAATACACGGAGCAGTCATTTGAACTTCCGGAGTTTAAAGGTTATACGGGAAGGTGTGATGTGGAATTTTTGTTCCTTCCCGGAAGCAGTTTTGATTTTGAATCGTTTAGGTTTTATTCATAAGTACGGAAGGTGGTGTAAAGTTTTCTATGAAAACTTTGCAGCACGTAGGCCACGCCCGAGCGAAGCGAGCTTTTAATGGCGTGGCTCTCAAGAAACGGAGAGACAATAACATGGAAATGACATTAAGGTGGTTCGGTACAGGACACGACACAGTTACTTTGAAGCAGATAAGGCAGATACCGGGTGTTACCGGAGTTATTACAACTCTTTACGATACAGAACCGGGCGAAGTTTGGCCTGCCGAACGAATAAGAGCAGTCAAAGACGAAGTTGCCGGTGCCGGACTTCATATAAGCGGGATAGAGTCTGTGAATGTACACGATTCAATAAAGATCGGAACAGCTGACAGGGATATTTACATAGAGAACTATATAAAGACATTAGAGAATCTGGGCAGGGAGGACATTCATCTTGTATGCTACAACTTTATGCCTGTATTTGACTGGACGAGAACGGAACTTGCAAGAAGGCGTCCCGATGGTTCCACTGTTCTTGCATATACGCAAAAAGCGATAGATGCTCTTGATCCGGAGAGTATGTTCGCGTCGATCAAAAATGATGCGAACGGAGCGGTTCTGCCCGGCTGGGAGCCGGAGAGAATGGCAAGGATCAGGGAACTGTTTGAGATGTATTCGGAGGTTGATGATGAAAAACTTTTTTGTAATCTCAAATATTTCCTTGAGGCGATTATGCCTGTGTGCAATAAATATGATATCAAAATGGCAATACACCCGGACGATCCGGCATGGTCGGTTTTTGGCCTGCCGAGGATAATAATCAATCTTGATAACATAAAGAGAATGATGAAAATGGTTGATGATCCCCATAACGGGGTGACTTTCTGTGCAGGATCTTACGGAACGAACAGAGCAAATGATCTGCCGTCTATGATAAGGGCACTTAAGGGACGTATTCATTTTGCTCATGTACGTAATCTGAAATTTAATTCCGATGATGATTTTGAGGAAGCCGCACATCTGTCATCGGACGGAAGTTTCGATATGTATGAGATCATGAGGGCGCTTTACGATATCGGATTTACCGGGCCCATAAGACCTGACCACGGAAGGATGATATGGGATGAGGTTGCAATGCCCGGCTACGGGCTGTATGACAGGGCATTGGGTGCTGCATATCTTAACGGATTATGGGAGGCAATCTGTAAATCCCAAAACTCTTAAGTAAGGGGTGAAAATCAATGCTGTTAAATGATGAAGGTATAAAAAAGAACAGGGAAGAGTATATAAAAAAAGGATATCATCTTCCGGAATATGACAGAGAAGAGATCAGGGTAAACACTGTGAGTGCACCGGAGTGGATACATTTCGGTGCAGGGAATATCTTCAGGGCATATCAGGCCAATCTGGCTCAAAAAATCATTGAGTCAGGCGACATGAAGACTGGTGTGATTGTTTGTGAGGGCTATGATTACGAGATAATTGATAAGATATACAGGCCACATGATAACCTGTGCATTCTGGCGACTCTTAAATCCGAAGGAACGATTGATAAGACGGTGATTGGAAGCATAGTATCATCACTGGCACTTGATGAGGACAGGGCGGAGGATATCGAATTGCTAAAATGTATCTTTGCGGCACCTTCACTTAAGATGTGTTCTTTTACGATCACGGAAAAAGGGTACAAGACAAAAAGCTACATGGAAAAGATAGTCCGTCTCCTGCTTCACAGATATAACAGCGGCGCGTATCCGATAGCCTTTGTATCAATGGATAACTGCTCGCATAACGGAGACAAACTTCGTGAGGGCGTGCTGGAGTGTGCTAATCATATGGTAGAAATAAAAGAGGCTGATGCCGCGTTTGTCGACTATATCAATGATTCACGAAAGGTCTCGTTCCCATGGTCGATGATCGATAAGATAACTCCGCGTCCGGACGAGTCGGTATATGAAGAATTAAGCCGTGACGGCATTGCAGATCTTGAGCCGGAGGTAACTTCAAAGAATACATATGCGGCTCCGTTTGTAAATGCGGAAGAGACAGAGTATCTTGTTATCGAGGACGATTTTCCTAACGGGAAGATACCTCTTGATAAAGCAGGTGTGATCTACGCCACCAAGGAAACGGTAGATGCAACGGAGAGGATGAAAGTCTGTACATGCCTGAATCCTCTTCATACGGCGCTTGCGATATTCGGATGTCTACTGGGGTATAAAACCATCCATGATGAGATGGAAGATGCCGATCTTGAGAAGCTTGTTTATGATCTCGGATATAGGGAGGGTATGCCGGTGGTTACCGATCCAAAAGTGCTGTCCCCGGACGGTTTTCTTGAGGCAGTTCTCACGAAGAGACTTCCGAATCCGTTCATGCCCGATACTCCACAGAGGATAGCAACCGACACATCACAGAAGATTCCCATAAGGTTCGGGGAGACGATAAAGGCATACAGAAGATCGGATGTTCTTGATACGGATGACATGGTACTGATACCGCTTGTACTGGCAGGATATCTGCGATATCTGAAGGGTGTGGATGATGAGGGGGTGGAATTTGAACCAAGCTCAGATCCGATGCTTGATGAACTGCAGAAGATGTCACCGGAAGAAGTATTGCGGCAGCAGGCAGTCTTTGCGTGCGATCTGTTTGAAGATAGTCTTGGGGATAGGATACTCAAAATATTTAATGAGATGTGTGAAGGGAAAGGAAGCGTCAGAAAATGCCTGCATAAGTATGTGACAAAGGGTGTGTAGAGTTTTAGCAGCGGAGGATTATATGAAAGAGATATTAGACAAAATACAAAAGATCGGCATAGTGCCCGTTGTTGCATTGGATGATGCCGGGGATGCTGTGGATCTTGCGAATGCTCTCATCGGTGGAGGACTAGGTGCGGTTGAAGTGACTTTCCGTACGGATGCTGCCGAAGAGGCAATAAGAATTATTGCGGAATCCGTGCCGGATATCATTGTCGGTGCGGGAACGGTTACTACAATTAAGATGGCTGATCGTGCAATAGATGCGGGCGCAAAGTTTATTGTAAGTCCCGGTTTTAATCCCGATGTAACAAAGCATGTTATATCAAGGGGAGTTCCTATGATACCGGGATGTGCAACTCCGGGCGAGATGGAGCAGGCCATGGCCCTTGGCCTTGATACGGTCAAGTTCTTCCCGGCTGAGCAAAACGGCGGAGCAGGTATGCTTCGCGCTCTTTCCGGACCGTACAGGAATCTTAATTGGATGCCGACAGGGGGAATAAACGCTGACAACCTTTCGGAGTATTTAAGTCTTCCGCAGGTTATCGCATGCGGCGGAACATGGATGGTCAAAAAGGATCTGATAGCGCAGAAAAAATGGGATGAGATATCATCGCTGTGCAACGAAGCAGTCATGAAAATGATAGGACTACAGGTTAAGAAAATAGACAGCGAAAAGGGCACACTTGATGTCTGTGTACGGGATAATGAGCGGACACGGTATCACTTGGAGCGTATGGGACTGTCGTTTGATGATAACAGGAGGAGATCATGGGAACTGTCGTTACTTTCGGAGAAATAATGCTGCGTCTGGCACCTGAAGGATATTACAGGTTTTTCCAGAACGACAGACTGCAGGCAACGTTCGGCGGCGGAGAGGCTAATGTAGCCGTATCCCTTGCAAATTTCGGCGTGAACAGTAGGTTTGTCACAAAGCTTCCGGCACATGCAATAGGAGAAGGAGCGGTATCTGCACTTCGCGGTCTCGGAGTTGATACTGGCAGTATTGTACGGGGCGGAGAGAGAATAGGGATATATTACCTTGAAAAAGGCGCATCACAGCGGGGAAGCGTGTGTATATATGACAGGGCGCATTCCGCGATACAGGAAGCCGAACCGAGTGACTTTGACTGGGACAGAATATTTGACGGTGCCGAGTGGTTTCACTTTACCGGAATAACACCGGCTCTTGGCTCGAATCTTGTAAATATATGTCTGGATGCATGTAAGGCTGCAAAAACAAAAGGCATTAAGATCAGCTGTGACCTCAACTACAGAAACAAACTGTGGACAAGGCAGCAGGCGCGGGAAGCAATGACTAAGCTTTGCGAATATGTTGATGTGTGTATATCAAACGAAGAAGATGCGAAGGATGTATTCGGAATTGAAGCGGAAGGCTCTGACATTACCGGCGGAAAGCTGGACAGGGAAGGATACAAGTCGGTTGCAAAGCAGCTTGCCGACAGATTTGAGTTCGAAAAAGTTGCGATAACTCTTCGTACATCCATATCCGCAAGCGACAATGACTGGCAGGGAATGTTGTACGACGGCAGTGAGAACTATTTTTCCAAACAGTATCATCTTCACATTGTCGACAGGGTTGGCGGCGGAGACAGTTTCGGAGCCGGGCTTATCTATTCGTTACTGAACGGGTATTCATCTCAGGAATCCATAGAGTTTGCGGTAGCGGCATCGGCACTTAAGCATTCGATAGAAGGTGATTTTAACAGAGTTACTGTAGAAGAAGTGCAAAAACTTGCGGGCGGAGACGGCTCGGGAAGAGTTCAGAGGTAATAAGGATAAACTGCTATGAAGAAATTTATGGATGAAGATTTTCTTCTTGAAAATGATACCGCAAAGCATTTGTATTTTGATTATTCGGCGCCTCTTCCCATAATAGATTATCACTGCCATATAGATGCACGGCAGATCTACGAGGATGTGAGGTTCGACAATATCTGCGATCTGTGGCTTGGCGGCAGGATGGCTGATGGTGGTTGTGCGGGAGACCACTATAAGTGGAGGCTTATGCGTGCCAACGGGACAGGTGAGGAATTTGTGACAGGAAATGGCGATAAAGCCGGACGTTTTAAGGAGTTTGCAAAGGCTGTAAGCCTCTGCGCAGGAAATCCCATGTACCACTGGTGCCATCTTGAATTGCAAAGATATTTCGGCATCACGGATCCTCTCGGTGAAGATAGTGCCAAGTCTGTGATGGAGCGCTGCAATGCCCTGCTTGCAGACAGTCCCGAACTTTCCGCAAGAGGAATAATACGAAGCAGCAACGTTGAATTCATCGGAACAACGGATGATCCCGCCGATTCACTTATATGGCATGAAAAGCTTGCAAAAGAAGAGGGACTTACCTTTACGGTACGGCCGTCCTTTCGCCCGGATAAAGCGGTTAATATAGCAAAGAGCGACTTTCGGGAATACATCGGAAAACTGGCTGATTGTGTAGGGAGAAAATCACTTGATACGGTAAGAGACGTTACGGATGCACTTACCGAGAGGCTTGAGTTTTTTGCTGCCCACGGATGTGTGGCGGCTGATCACGGACTCGATTATATTCCGTTTCGTTTGATTACCGAAAGTGAATGCGATGAAATATTCTGTAAGCGTATGCGTGGAGAGAAAATAAGCGAAGAAGAGGCCGACGGTTACGCCACATATGTTCTTCTATCCCTTGCAAGACAGTATAAGAGGCTTGGGATTGTAATGGAAATTCACTACTCCTGCCTTAGAAACGTTAATGAGAGAATGTACGGCACACTCGGGGCAGACAGCGGATATGATACAATTGCAAGCAGCCGCGGAACAGGCAATCTCGCAAGACTTCTCTCGGAACTTGACAGGACGCGAGAACTTCCGAAGACAGTTATATTTTCCCTTGATCCCTCTGATAATGAGCCTATCGATACATTGATCGGATGCTTCCAGTCAGATGATATACCGGGTAAGATCCAGCATGGTCCGGCCTGGTGGTTTAACGATAACAGGGACGGAATCGAACGGCAGCTGCGAAGTCTTGCAAACAACGGTATCCTCGGCAATTTTATCGGAATGCTCACAGATTCCAGATCACTTCTGTCATACACAAGGCATGAGTATTTCAGAAAGATACTGTGCAATATGTTAGGCAGCTGGGTTGAGCGCGGAGAATATCCGGATGATGAGAAGATGCTGCGCCGTATTACCGAGGGTATATCGTATTATAATGCCAAGCGGTATTTTGGCCTGTAATATACGTTTGTCAGTTTATCACATATCTATAAAACAGTGGCAAATTCTTGCGGGATTATGTATAATTAGCCATAGGCGCGTTTATGCCCATGGAGATATTATGCACCAGTTCAGTGAGAATTTATTCCAAAATGCAATAGATCTTAATGACACCATAGTTTTCGAGTATAATGCGATCGATGATGTCATTACGTTTTCCGATAATATCAAGAAATATATTCCCATGCCCATAAGGCTTTCCGCGTTCGTGGAAAAGATGGGCTATCTCGGGAAGATCTTTGACGGCGATCTTGAAAAAGCCATTTCTTTTTTTTCCAATAACGAAAACAAGGACAAGGTCCGCATGGAATACATACGGTTCCTTGATTTTGCCGGAGACTACTGCTGGTATCAGTTAAAGGGACGTATCGAAACCGACGATTCCGAAAAGATCGTAAGTGTATACGGTACTCTCAGTTATGTTGACGACGAAACAAAGCACCAGCAGGAAGAGATGTCTCTTACAAAAGATCCTCTGACCAGGCTTCTTACCGCTGAAGCGTTTGCCAAAGAGGTATCCGGTTATCTTGACGAGCTTCCCAAAGATGTCATTCCCAATCTCATGATAGTGGATCTTGATGATTTTGCCACATGGAAGGACAAATTCAGCGAGATAAATGCGGATGGTGCGCTTATTGAGATCGGAAGGATACTAAAGAGGGCATTTAGGGGATCCGATGTTATAGGACGTATTGATGTTGACAGATTCGGAATACTCATGAAGGGTGTCCGCGCTACCAATATATTACTTGAGCGTGCTGCATATATAAGGCAGACGGTCAAGGATGTATGGAGTGATTTTTCAAACAGCGGGTTTATCACTGTCAGCATAGGAATTGCCGCAATGCATGGAAGGGAAGCAACCCTCGAGAGGCTTGAGGCCCGTGCGCTTTCTGCACTCAATGATGCCAAATCGAACGGCAAGGACAATTATGTTCTGTATACGAGTGATATGGAAAGACTTGACACGTCGGTCAATCCTATACTCTCCACGAAAGAGATGGAGATGATCAGGAATATTCTTGATCCGATGAGCTCGTGGGCATATGCGGTTGATGATAATTATCAGCTTCTATACCGTAACGAGGTACTTGAAGCCCGTCTCGGGAACAAGTGCGAGGGTATGTGTTATGCCCAGAATAAAGGATACGGCGAGCCATGCTCCGACTGTCCGATAACCAAGATGGAAGCGACACAGACATCATTTGACTGCAATGTATATTCGCCGTCCCTTCGCTCAACGGTCCCGATGCGTGTGAACCGGATCACGATGAGAAACGGTAAGAGTGTCTATCTTATTGCTTCGGTCAAAGAGGATATTGAGACACAGATCGCGGCAATGAACGAGAGTGAAAATCGTACGAAAGACTCTCTCGTTCAGATGATGGATATCATATGGGATATCAATCTGACAAAGAATATGTGTGTACGACTGAAAGAGCAGAATATCAAGAGCTTTATCGATGTCAGGATAGAAAACTACAAAAATCTCTGTGAATTTTTCTCCAAAGAAGTAGTGTTCCAGGAAGATCAGATGAAGTTTATCGGTGCGACCGATCCGGCGCTGATACGTCAGGATGCTCTTGCGGGAAAGCGTACTGTATGCACGGAACTTCGTCTGCAGAGCCTTTCGGGTGAATATGTCTGGTATGGAATGTATACGGTAGTTCTCTATGATCCGAATGCCAAAGATGATGAGAACGGCCGTACGGATGAGAGAATAATGGTGGTATGCCTTAACCTCAATGATTACAAGAAACGCAGCATAGAGGCAGTAGAGGCTAAGATCAAACACGAGATCATGCACGAGAAGAGCAGTATTCTCAAGGATATGGCTCTTAATTACGAAAGATATGAGAATGTCAATGACATGATCGGTATTCTTGTTTATGAATATACGGTTGCTGATGACAATTATTACCTGTGCTCGAATTTTGAGGATGTATTTGAAATAGATAAAAGAAACCTTACCGACGGCTGGGCGCTTATCACTTCACTCAAAGTCCATTCCGATGATCAGGAGATGTTCGACAAGTTTATCGAGACGGCAAAATCATCCGCTCTTGTTCAGAGAACAACCGTAAGGCTGTACAACAAGTTCGGAGTACCTGTGTGGTATACGATCGTGCTGCAGACTCTGCGCGGACTTAACAATGTTCCGGTAAGATATCTCGGAACTTTGCAGAACGTCAATACAGAGATGAAGATCAAGGCCGAAATGGAATACCGTGCGGACTACGACTCAATGACGGGACTGTATAATTCCGAAACTTTCTACAAGAAGGCAGCGGAAATAATCGTCAATAAAGAAGATGACAAATTTGTTATCATTTCGATAGATGTGGACAGATTCCGTCTGATCAATGACAGATACGGAATCGATGCCGGAAACAGAACGCTTGAGGTAGTCGGCAAGATGATAAGAGAAGTATCACCCAAAGATTCTATTGCCAAGCGTTACCAGGGGGATGTGTTCTCGGTTCTTCTTCGGTATGACACGGATCAGGATCTTGTTACTTATATGTCGAAACTTTCAGCGGCCGTAAGGGATGCTAGAGTTGTACCGATGTCTATTTCGCTTACGTACGGAATATACAAAATCGGAGATCGCGACATTCCTATTAGACTTATGTGTGACAGGGCAAGAGCCGTCAAGAAACAGGTAAAAGGAAGTGCACTTACGAATTATGCGGTATATGATGATGTCATCAGGCTCAAACTTCGTGAACAGGCTGAGATCGAAGAGGAGATGAATACCGCACTTGCAAATAAAGAGTTCGTGATATTCCTGCAGCCCCAGATAGATCTTAAAACAAGAAAGATGATCGGAGCCGAAGCGCTTGTCAGATGGAATCATCCGATAAAGGGAATACTTGTTCCGGCGCAGTTTCTGTCTCTTTTTGAAAGCAACGGTTTCATAACGAAAATGGATATGTATATATGGGAGCTTGCGTGCAAATATATACATGATCTTCAGGAACGCGGTATATATATGCCGATATCGGTTAATATTTCAAGAGTCCATATAGGCAACACAAACCTGTCCGACATACTGATGGGGCTTGTCAGAAAATATGATATCGCGCCTAAATATCTGGAACTTGAAATAACGGAAAACCTGTTTATGGAAGATGTGGAAGAGCTGTTCGCGGAGATGTCTTCCCTTAAAGGGCATGGATTCAATATTATGATGGATGATTTCGGATCAGGATATTCATCACTTAACATGCTTAGAAACGCCCCGGTCGATACTCTTAAGATCGACAGGTTCTTCCTAGATGAAATAATGGCGACTGACAGAGGTAAAATAATAGTTGAGGCAAGTGTGCGAATGGCTAAGCAGTTAGGTCTTGCCGTTATAGCGGAAGGTGTCGAGACACAGGAACAGCTTGATTTTCTTGCCTCGATTGACTGCGATATCGTTCAGGGATATTACTATTCAAGACCTGTTCCGGTTAATGAGTTTGAAATATTTATGGAGAAGTACAGATGAAATTTGTTAAGACTGAAGACCTGAAGATCGGAATGAGACTGGCAAAGCCGATCTACAACAACAAAGGCGTTCTGTTGTATGACCGTAATTCCAAGCTTACACAGCAGGGTATTGAGAGTGTGCGCAATTTCAAACTGATCGGCATTTATGTGCTTGAGCCTGCCGAGCCGCTTCCGCCGCAGTCGGAGGAGGATGTCGAATTCGAGAAGTTTCAGATGGTTACGGTGTTCTCAGTTGAGGAAGAACTCAGGGCAATACTGGATCACGGAAAGAACAACAGGATATACAACCTTGCAGAGACCATAATCAGAAGCTACGGAAGGCTTGACCACAAGATTAATTTTCTTCAGAACTTAAGAAGCAAGGAAGACTTTGTATATAAGCATTCCCTGAATGTTGCGATTCTTACCGCAATGATCTGTCACAAGATGAATGTGCGCAAGGAAGAGATGACAGAGGCTGTCGTATGTGCCATAGTTCATGATATAGGTAAGTTAAATGCCAACCCCGAACTCCTTGTCAAAGATGATATTACGGAAGATGAGATGGCTGAGCTTAAACACGCTGAATACAGCGGAATATCGATCATAGAGGCGGCATTTGCCTCACAGCCGAATGTCAAACGTGTCGTAATGCAGACATACAAGAGGCTTGATGCTTATCATAAAGGTGAAGAAGTCGATCATGGCGCCAAGATGGTAGTAGGTGCCAAGGTTTTGTGCGTGGCTGAAGAATATGACCGTATGACGGCGATAAACAGTGCGGGAGAGCCACAGTCAGAGCTTGCCGAGATAAAAGTAATGATGGATAATCCGGAGTATTTTGATCCGGCTGCGGTAAATGCGCTTGTTGCAAGCATCAACCTGTTATCGGAAGGTACCTGCGTTGAGTTATCAACAGGTGAAAAGGCTCTTGTCATAACCCCCAACGAACAGAATATTTTCCGGCCTATGGTGCTGTGCTTTTCCACAAATACGATCATTGATCTTGCAATGACCGCGCTTTACAACGATATCGAGATAGTGGATATCATGAAGACTTTTGACAACCGATACGTCATGAAGGAAGAAGACATCGCAAAAGCGAAGGAAAGCGAGCCCACCAGTCATAAAGAAAACGCTTGACCGTATAATATCATTCGGTTATATTCTAGATATACTTTTGCTTTTCAATTTACATTTCATTTAATTCCCAAACTATTTTATGTAAACTACTTTTCCGTGGGGATTTCACGGACAACTTTTGAATGGAGGAAAATATATGTTTTGTTCTGTATTGTCCGGAGGCATTCGTGGCATCGAAAGCTTTCCGGTTCATGTAGAGACCGATATTTCAAGCGGTATGCCCTGCTTTGATATTGTAGGGTATGTAGGAAGTGAAGTAAGGGAAGCAAAGGACAGAGTGAGGACTGCACTCAGAAATGCAGGATATTTGATGCCTGTGGCCAGGATCACGGTAAATCTTTCGCCGGCAGATGTACGCAAATCGGGTTCGGGATATGACCTGCCGATGGCATTGTCTGTGCTGGCCTGCATGGAAGTAATAAATGCGGATTCGCTTAAAGGTATATTTGTTGCAGGTGAGTTGTCACTTTCGGGTGATGTATGTGCTGTAAAGGGAATTCTTCCCATGATAAAGATGGCCAAGGATAAGGGAATAGGCAAGTGTCTTATCCCTGCTGCCAATTCGGGGGAAGGATCGGTAATTGAAGGCATAGATGTTTATACTGTATCGTCAATAAATGAGGCAATTGATTTTCTAGAGGGACGTGCTGATATTCCGCCGGTGGAAAGTCATCTGCGAAGGGATCTTCTCGCAGAGCACGAGTACAAACATGATTTTATACAGATAAAGGGACAGAAAACCGCAAGGAGAGGTGCCGAGATCGCAGCGGCAGGTTTACATAATCTGATAATGATCGGGCCGCCGGGAGCCGGAAAAACACTGATAGCAAAGTGTATTCCGTCGATAATGCCTCCGCTCGGTGAGGACGAGTGCCTTGAAGTATCTTCCGTTTATTCGGTCAGAGGTTCCCTTGATCCGCGTAAGCCTGTCATTACGAGCCGTCCCTTTGTCTCGGCACACAGTTCCTCGACCGATATTTCTCTTGTAGGCGGTGGTGCGAATCCGAAGCCCGGTGCCGTAAGCCTTGCCCACAAGGGTGTACTGTTTCTGGATGAACTTCCGGAGTTTTCAAGAAAATCGCTGGAGGCACTTCGCCAGCCCCTTGAGGACAGAGCGGTGCATATCACAAGAAACCGGGACATTTGCACTTTTCCGGCGGACTGTATGCTTGTGGCCGCAATGAATCCGTGTCCTTGCGGTCATTATCCCGATATGAACAAATGCACCTGCAATACCGCTCAGAGAAACAAGTATATGTCCAAGATCTCAGGACCCTTCCTTGACAGGATGGATATATGTGTAGTAACTGAGAAGGTTACTCCGTTTGATATTCAGTCGGAAAGCGAACAGGAACCGTCTAAAATCATTCGAAAGAGGGTCATGGCGGCCCATGAGATCCAGAAGAGGAGATTTAAGGGAAGGGGGATACTGTTCAATTCACAGATGGGCAACAGGGAAATTGAGGAGTTCTGCCGGCTGGATACTGATGGAGCGGCGCTTATGAAGAGGCTGGCAATAAAATATGATATGAGTGCGAGAACATATTACCGTGTTCTGAAAGTGGCAAGAACAATAAGTGACCTGGCCGGTCAAAATGATATAAATGAAGAATCCCTTCTTGAAGCTGTAAGAATGAAGGTCAGTTTTTGAGCAAACAACCAAAAGATGTGTAAAGAATGTAAAGGAGAAATACTCGATGGAAGAGAGGATATATGATTACTGGGTTGCCACGCTCCAGGACGGATATATCGGAAAACTGGCCGATATTGCAGATGCAGCGGGCGGAGCAGCATCGCTGTATGAAATGAGCGGAAGGGAACTTATGATGAAGTGCGGGATATCCGAAGGACTGGCTGCCTATATCTCGGAGAATAAAAGGGATACAGGCCTTCTTGAGGAGGAGTACTATAGTCTCGGTGCAAAGGGCATTAGTTATGTAAACCATACCGATATGGATTTTCCGCAAAAACTGGCAAATATACCGAGCAGGCCTTACGGGTTGTTTGTAAAGGGAGGATTACCAAGTGAATTGACCGGATCGGTCGCGATAATAGGTGCCAGAGAATGCAGTGAATACGGGCGACTTATGGCAGAATATTTTGCCGACAGGCTTGCCAAAAACAATGTCCAGATAATAAGCGGAATGGCATGGGGAATTGACGGTATCGCACAGTCAGCCGCCCTTTGTGCAGGCGGAAAATCATTTGCGATACTTGGCTGCGGAGTTGACATAACATATCCGGCCAAAAACAGATCATTATATGATAAGCTGTGCGAAAACGGTAACGGAGTTATAAGTGAATATGCACCGGGGA
Source organism: Lachnospiraceae bacterium UBA3762 (assembly GCA_002371615.1). Classification (GTDB taxonomy): domain Bacteria; phylum Bacillota; class Clostridia; order Lachnospirales; family Lachnospiraceae; genus UBA2868. Next base: position 97,975 of record DFGA01000042.1, read on the forward strand.
CGAGAGCGGAGCCTCGAAGATTTCCTCCGAGAAACAGAATAATATCGGGATTGTGCGATGTTCTGCTTGTGGTTGAGGCCAGGGCAAAGAGCGGAACACTTATAACGGTTGATATGGCTATTGACCAGGGACGGACGGTTATGGTAGTTCCGGGCAGACTTACCGACAGTTTAAGTGCAGGATGCATAAATCTGCTGTATCAGGGAGCCCTTCCGGCAACCGGCGTTGAGGCTGTTATGGAACAGCTTGAGATCAAGGGTCAGAAGAGTTTTATAAAAGCAGCACGCCATGGGAAAAAGGGCAATATAGCAGAACCAAAATCACGTGATATACCGGCGGATCTTGCCGAAGTTGCGGATGTTCTTGCGCTTGATCCCAAAAGTGCGGAACAGATAGCGCAAGAGGCTGATATCAGGCTGCCGGATGTATTAAAGATGCTGACCAGACTCGAACTTGAAGGCCTGTCAAAAGAGATAAGTCCGGGTTATTTTGTGAAAGCCGTGGATCTGATTCGGGTATGAAATTGATAGAATTCACACTTTGGAGTATAATAAATTCCAATATTCTGTATAGGATGGAATCCGGCTTAAGAAAGGACGCAATATGAAGAAGGACAGGTTTGTCTCGCTTAAGGTTAAGCTGACTGTAGGAGTTATCTTTATATGTCTTGTTATAGGATCTCTGGCTGTATTTGCAGTAAACTATATTTCCACGAGCATTGTTGACAAGGAATACTCCGACAGGGCCGAGCAGATCGCACAGGCCGTGGCGACAACCATTGATCCGGATGATGCCCTTGGACTTAAGAATGCAGTCCTGGATATCTATTACGGGGTGGATGAAGTGGTTCCCAGTACCGAATGGGGTTCTGATGAATGGAATGAGTACCAGGCCAATTATGACAGTATAAGAGACCTTGAGGTATTTAATAAGCTCCAGGAACATCTAAGGATGTATCAGGATATCTACAAGGTAGACTGCCTTTATATGACCACCTACAAGAAGGAAGTAATGCATGCCATCTATATAGTGGACGGTGCTTACGGCGAAGACGAATGTCCTCCCGGCTGCGTGGATAACTTTGATGATGGTATCTGGCCGGATGAGCAGGATCCTATTGTTCCCGCCACCATAACAAATGAAGGTGTGTACGGCTGGCTGGTTACCGCGGGCTATCCCATTATGAAGGATGGTAAGCTTGCAGCTCATGTGTGTGTCGACATTTCAATGAACGATATAAAGGCAAAGGAACGGGGCTATGTTATATCAACCGCCCTTGCCATGCTGGGCCTTACAGTATTCATGCTTGCGATCGCATTATGGTATGTGGGCAGGAATGTGGTAAAACCCGTGAAAATGCTTTCAGATACAGCTAAGAATTATTGTTCGGAAAACAATGATGTGGTACACCATGCGTTTGAAAAGCTACAGATAACAACACACGATGAGATAGCAGGGCTGCTCTCTTCCATGAAACAGATGGAAGCGGATATGAATTCAAACATCAATGCATTAATAGATACACAGGTCGCATTGAAAGAAAGCGAACGAAAGGCCCAGTCGATGGAGGAGATGGCGATCAAGGATTCGCTTACCGGGATAAGGAATAAGATGGCTTACGATCATGAAGCCAAAAAGCTTGAAGCTGATCTGGAGGACGGCTTTAATGAATTTGGTCTTGCAATGGTAGACCTTAACTTTTTAAAGAGAACAAATGATACCTATGGACATGAGAAGGGTAATATCTCCATCCGCAGGCTCTGTATGCTGGTTTGTGAAATATTTGATCACTCGCCTGTATTCCGTATCGGCGGGGACGAGTTCATTGTGGTGCTGAAAAATCATGACTACAGATGCGTTGACCAGCTGATAGATGATTTTAATGACCGTCTTGTACAGGTACAGAATGATGATACCCTTAAGCCTTGGGAACAGATATCCGCCGCAATAGGATATTATAAGTTCGATAAGACTGTGGACAGAACGGTGGATGATGTATTTAAAAAGGCCGACAAGGCGATGTATGAGAGGAAAGTTGCAATGAAAGCCGAAAGAAAAGACTGAGAAACCAAATGAAGGAGAATGCATGAAAGGAACAGATTATGACAATGAAAAACTGAATTATCAAGATGATTTTTCTAAAATGTTTGTTAAGCTCATCGATACCATGGTTGACTACGAACATTTTTCAAGAGAAACATTGGTTGATGCTCTTTGCAGACTTGCCAGGTCTTTTCGCCTGACCAAAGTTGTCACTGAATTTTATAAGAGCATGATGGATGAAAAGGATGGAGAAGGGGAGACTCTCTGCGATTTTGATGAAGGTCCTGCCGATATTGTTGTGCTTCAAAAAGAACTCACTTCAAGAACGGGAGCCATAGTCCGGTCAACAGCGTATGCTGCAAAGGGTACGGAACCCCTAAGCAGGGAAGAAGAGCAGCAACTTGACATCTGTATCCGCGCCATGATGAGCTATATCGGACGAAACCGCCTTCAGACAGCTGTTGAGAACCTTGCATTTCATGACAGCGACGGATATCCGAATTTTGCGTATTTTTTCCGGCATCTGGGAAAGATGAGTAAAGCAGGTGGATTTTCCGGCTTTACCGCCATTATGTATAATCTTAAGGATTTCTCTGTCATAAACCGTAATATAGGGTTTGAGGATGGTGATGCGGTCATGAAGACCCATTACGAATCTTTAAGGGATATGATCGGAGAGAGAGGTGCGGTGTGCCGCGTGGGCGGGGATAATTTTGCCGCTATATTTCCCAATGAACTTCTGGATAGAATAATTGCCTTTCTTGAAGGAACACCGGTCGTTTATGATCAGGAGACTAAAGGCAGCGTGAGTGTATCGGCATGCGCCGGCATATTTGTTATTCCGGAGGAATTTGTGTATGAAAGACCCGGAAACATTGTCGAGATGATACTTCCTACCTGCCAGGCGGCCAAAGTATCTGATGAAACCGATTTTGTATATGCGAGCATGAAAAATCTGGCGGATAAAGAGAATGCTGCCAGGGTCCGCAGAGATTTTGAAGAAGCTCTTAAGAATAGCGAGTTCCAGGCGTATTATCAGCCCAAGGTAAATGTTGGAACAGGTAAGATTGCAGGTGCGGAAGCTCTCTGCAGATGGATCAGGGATGGGAAGATGATCTCACCCATGGAATTCATTCCCATACTTGAGAGAAGTACGGATATATTCCGCCTGGATTTTTATATGCTGGATCTTGTCTGCAAGAATATCAGGAAATGGATGGATGAAGGGAAGAGAGTGGTTAGGGTATCTATTAACTTTTCCCGCAAGCACTTAACCGATCCGAAGCTTCTGGATCATATAGTAGAAATAATAAACCGCTATGATGTTCCTTACGAATACATAGAGATAGAGCTTACCGAAACTACTACAGAAGGCGATTATCACAAACTTAAGAAACTGGTCGAAGGACTGAAGGAGATTGGCATACATACGTCTATCGATGATTTTGGTGTAGGCTATTCGTCAATAAACCTTATCAGAGAGTTGCCATGGAATGTAATGAAGATCGACAGAAGCCTTCTCCCGGTGTCTTCAACTGACGAAAAAGATCCTTCTACGGTTCTTTATAAACATATCACAGCGATGGCTTATGATATGGGGCTTGAGTGCCTTACGGAGGGCGTTGAGACAGCGGAACAGGTTCAGATCCTCCGTGACAACTCCTGTGAATATGCTCAGGGATATTATTATGACAGGCCGCTTCCCCTGGATGAATTTGAAAAGCGTTTGGAGGCCGGTGAATATCCGGTCAATTGATCATTTGATCCATGAGGGAATAATGGCATGGAATATACATTTAACAACAATGGAATTGAAATATGTGCAAGATACTCCGGTTACTTTTGATCTGGAACGGTTAAAAGACAAGACGGAAAAAATGCTGTCAGAAAATAACTGCGGCTGGCCGGTTTATAACAGATTGCTTCATAATCCCGTCGAAGATGCGGTGTATGTAGATGGAGATCAGATCCCGAAATGATTAAGAAACGACTTGTTGAGACCGTGAGTTCTATTTAATTATTCAATTTGCATATTTATTTCTCCATGTTGGAATCCGCCTTTCGGTATGCTATTTCCAAAAGACCTATATTAAGAATCGCAAAGATCAGAAGAATGTACGGCAGTCACANNTCTTATGAGGTTTCAAAATCATTCCTTGAACAGCCTTCGTATAAAGAACATGATATCTACCGGGGACTTAGTATCCTTGCAGAAGAAATGGACTATATACAGGCAGAGGTCTACAAGAATTCCAATTTCGTCATCAGCAGAAACAACAAGATCCTTTATTACGACTGCAGCAACTTCTACTTTGAGATAGAACAGGCTGATGAACTACGTAAGTATGGCAAGAGCAAAGAAAACCGTCCGAACCCTATAGTACAGATGGGATTGTTCATGGATGGCGACGGAATACCTATCGCATTTGATATATTTGATGGGGCCTCGAATGAACAGCCATCACTTAAGCCTTTGGAAAAGAAGCTCATAAAGGATTTTGATTTTGATAAGTTCGTTGTATGTACAGATGCAGGGCTTGGTTCGGATGCAAATCGTAAGTTCAACAGTATAAATGACCGCAGTTTTGTAGTAACGCAGTCTTTGAAAAAGCTTATGGATGAAGAACGTATATCTGCAATGGATGATAAAAACTGGAGACGACTTTCTGATGGAAAACCGGTAAAAAACTTTGAGGAGATAAGACAAAATCCTTATGACAACACAGATGAAATATACTACAAAGAACGCGTACATGACAGCAAGAGCGTTATAGGGCAGCTGATGATAGTGACCTACTCACCCGCTTATGCCATCTATCAGAAGAATGTACGGCAGTCACAGCTGGAACGGGTCGAAAAAATGATCAATTCCAAGAGTGTGAAAAAGCAGCGCAAAAACCCAAACGATCCCGCCCGATTTGTCAAAGTCACCCAAGTCACAAATGATGGTGAAATAGCCGAGACCTTATCGATGATAGTGTAAAAGATATCCTTTCAGTCAGTGAGGGGCGTTGGAAAATAGAGGAATCATTCCGGATCATGAAGACCGATTTCGAATCAAGGCATGTCAAAAGAGATAAGTCCGGGTTATTTTGTGAAAGCCGTGGATCTGAAATATGTATGAGTGCAAATAATAAAAATGTGTGTATAATGACATTAATGTGCTTCTGCGACATTACAATAAAACGATTAAGGAGTGAAAACCTATTATGAACATCGCAATTGCAGGTACCGGATATGTGGGAATGAGTATGGCTGTACTGCTTTCGCAGCATAATCATGTTACCGCCGTGGATATTATTCCCGAGAAGGTTGACAAGATCAACCGGAGAATCAGTCCGATTCAAGATGAATATATTGAAAAATATCTGTCGGAATATGACGAAAGAGGACTGGATCTTACAGCTACCACGGATGGGGAGCTGGCCTATCGAGATGCGGAGTTTGTTATAATCGCGGCTCCTACAAATTACGATCCGCAGAAGGATTTTTTCGACACGAGTGCGGTTGAGTCCGTGATCGAGTCGGTACTTGCGGTTAACGACAGCGCAATGCTTGTTATAAAGAGTACAATACCCGTAGGATACACAGAGAGTATACGAAAGAAATATAACTGCAACAGGATACTGTTCTCGCCTGAATTTTTAAGGGAGAGCAAGGCCTTATACGACAATCTGTATCCGAGCCGTATCATAGTCGGATGCTGCGATGCGACGCGGGATAAGGCCCAGATGTTTGCAAACCTTCTTGTGGAGGGTGCCGAAAAGGAAAACATAGATGTTCTGATAATGGGACTTACCGAAGCGGAAGCGGTTAAGCTTTTTGCCAACACATATCTTGCGCTCCGTGTTAGTTATTTCAACGAACTTGATACCTATGCGGAGATGAAAGGACTTGATACGGCAAAAATAATCAAGGGTGTCAGCCTTGATCCGCGAGTGGGCGATTTTTACAACAATCCTTCTTTCGGTTACGGCGGATACTGCCTGCCCAAAGACACCAAGCAGCTTCTGGCAAATTACCGGGATGTTCCGGAAAACCTGATCCACGCGATCGTTGAGAGTAACAGAACAAGGAAAGATTTTATAGCTGACCGGGTATTGCAGATGGCCGGAGCAAACAGTTATTCGCAGGAATATGTGGGAGAAAAGGATGTTACCATCGGTGTATACAGGCTCACAATGAAGAGTAACAGCGACAATTTCCGGCAGAGTTCCATTCAGGGTGTTATGAAGAGGATCAAGGCTAAGGGAGCGAAAGTCATTATTTTTGAGCCTTCTCTTGCGGACGGAAGTTCTTTCTACGGAAGTATGGTAGTTAATGACCTTGACAGGTTTAAGCAGAGCTGTCAGGCGATCATAGCAAACCGGTACAGTGATGAGCTTTCGGATGTGAAGGATAAGGTATATACAAGAGATCTGTTCGGACGGGACTGACAGAATTGTTTCAATATGGAGGGATGATCAATGGAAAACTGGAGAAGACATATTTTCGGATTAAAGGATGTGGTGATTTTCTCACTGTTTGCACTGCTTATGGGACTGCTTGCGGGATTCTTCCTCGCACCGATCAAAAAGGGTATGACAATAGGCTGCAACAATGGAAATAACTACATTTCCAAAGATGATGCTGAAAAGGATTTTCACGATGACCTTGAAATGGAGATGAACGAACTGCGATGACGAAGATAGCTTTTTTTGATGCAAAAGAATATGATATTTCCTCGTTTGAAAATGCCGGAACGATCGGGGATTTTGAGGTTAAGTTTTATGAAACGAAACTTACGGAAGATACGGTACATCTGGCTGACGGATATGATGTTGTTTGCGTGTTTGTAAATGACACCGTAAATGCTGCGGTTATCGACGGACTCGTGGCCGGTGGTGTAAAGCTTATAGCACTTCGCTGCGCGGGATATAACAATGTGGATATAGAGTATGCATTCGGAAAGATACACGTTGTAAGGGTTCCGGCATATTCACCGTATGCTGTTGCGGAACATGCAATGGCGCTTCTTCTTACGAGCATCAGGCGGATTCACAAGGCATATATAAGAACACGGGATTTTAATTTCAGCTTATCGAATCTTACCGGCTTTGATCTGCACGGTAAAACTGTCGGAGTGATCGGCACAGGTAAGATCGGAAGAGTGTTTATTGACATTTGCAAAGGATTTGGAATGAATGTTCTTGCATATGATAAGTTTCCGGCCAAAGATTCGGGCCTTAATTATGTGGAACTTGATGAGATCTGGGAGAGATCAGATATCATATCATTCCACTGTCCCCTTACCGATGAGACAAAACACATGGTAAATGCTTCGTCTATCGCAAAAATGAAAAAGGGCGTTGTTCTTGTTAATACTTCAAGAGGTGGTCTGATAGACTCAGAGGCACTGCTTGACGGGATCAAGGACAGACAGATAGGTGCAGCCTGCCTTGATGTTTATGAGGAAGAATCGGATGTGTTCTTCCATGATTTTTCGGGGCACATTATTGAAGATGATACGCTTGCAAGACTGATATCGATGCCGAACGTTATCGTTACATCGCACCAGGCGTTTCTTACCGCCGAGGCTCTTTCAAACATAGCGGATACAACACTTAATAATGTAGCTCAGTTTTTTGCCGACGGTGTATGTGACAATGAGCTTTGCTATAAGTGTGCGAAAGTCGGAAGCTGTCCGCAGGAACATAAGAAATTGTGCTTTTAATGGCGTGGCTCTCTAAAGAACGGGGGATACAATTATGACATATCAGGAGATGCTTGATAATGCCAGGGACGCGATGCAGCCGCATTGTATGGCCTGTGTCGAATGCAACGGAAAGGCGTGCGGCAATCATATACCGGGTCCGGGAGCAAAAGGCGTAGGGGACGGGGCTATACGAAACTATGAGGCCTGGAAGGAAATACGTGTGAACATGGATACGATTCATGCGAATTTCGAGCCTGATATGTCATTTGATCTGTTCGGAATGAAACTAAAGCTTCCGATCCTGGCCGGCCCGGTCGGCGCCGTAAAAATGCATTACGGTGATAAATATGATGATATGCAGTATAATGATATACTTGTCAGGGCGTGTGCAGCAGCGGGTATTGCCGCGATGACAGGTGACGGAATGCTTCCGGAGGTAGTAGAGGCTGCAAGTTTGGCGATCAAAAACTGCAACGGATACGGTATTCCGACAATCAAGCCGTGGGATGTTAATACTCTTAAGGATAAGTTTGCGCTTGTCGAAAAATCATGCTGTTCGGTTGTTGCTATGGATATAGATGCTGCGGGGCTTCCGTTTCTGCAGAATATGGATCCTCCGGCGGGTGCAAAATCGGTTGAGGAACTAGCCGAAATAGTAAAAATGGCAGGAAAGCCTTTTATTGTAAAAGGAATCATGACTGTTGCAGGTGCTGTAAAAGCACGTGAAGCCGGGGCGGCAGGAATAATAGTATCCAATCATGGCGGGAGGGTTCTTGACCAGTGTCCTGCAACGGCAGAGGTTCTGCCCGAGATTGCCGAAGCCGTACCGGATATGACTATATTTGTTGACGGCGGTATAAGGAGTGGCGTGGATGTGTTCAAGGCAATCGCGCTCGGAGCGGATGCTGTCGTAATAGCCCGTCCTTATGTTACGGCTGTTTACGGCGGAGCCGACGAAGGTGTTAAGCTTCTTACGGATAAGCTGGGAGCGGAACTTGCCGATACCATGAAAATGTGCGGAGCGGCAAGCCTTGCGGATATTAAAGAGTCTATGGTCAGGTTTTAGAATCTATGGATAACAAAGAACTGTATGAATATGCGCGCTCTTTATGTGAGCAGGCACAGGAAGAAGAGGGGACTCTGGAAGTCTTCTGGAATCGCATATCGGAGTATCCGGATATAATTAAGGAGTTTGAATATTACAGGGAGCATAATGATTTTCTGTGCGAACTAAAACCCGGAGGGATAACGGTGGCGGATATTCTGGTGTGGCAGATAGACAGATTCAAAGCGGCACTTGATGAAGGAAAATTCGCACTTAAGTATAACGGACCGCATATGGTGCTTGGGGCATTTTATACGATGGCTGATGTGATAGATGACCCCGATAGTTATGTAAACCGATTCAGATCGGAGACCGGCAGCGATTATGAAGGAAAGACTGCCTGTGTGGACAAATAGAAAGGAATGGGAAACAGCATATGATACCCGTTAATGATCTTAGCAGAGGATTTAAATTATATCAGGATGAATATGAGGAGGCTGCTCTGCGCGTCCTTCGAAGCGGATGGTATGTATTGGGCCATGAAGTCGAGGATTTTGAAAAAGAGTTTGCAGCTTCTCTGGGTGAAGAGTGTTACTGTGTGGGAGTGGCAAACGGACTTGATGCTATAATGCTTGGTCTTATGGCAGCGGGCATAGGAGAAGGGGATGAGGTTATTGTCCAGGCAAACGGGTACATTGCCACGATGCTTGGGGTGATGCAGTGCAAGGCAACGCCCGTTTATATTGAGCCGGATGAGTATTACCAGCTTGATGCGGCAAATATAGAAGATGCCATTACCGATAAAACAAAGGCGGTTATAGTTACTCATTTGTACGGCCAGGCAACACGTATGGATGAGATCGTACGTATATGCAATGACAGAGGTCTGATGCTTTTTGAGGACTGTGCCCAGTCGCATTATGCCCCCTACAAAGGAAAGAATACAGGATTGTTTGGGAAGGCGGGATTCTTCAGCTTTTATCCCACCAAGAATCTGGGCGGATTCGGCGATGGAGGTGCCGTGGTCTCAAAAGATCCCGAAATAATCAAACAGGTTAAGATACTCAGAAACTACGGCTCGGACAGGAGATATCACAATATTGAGGTCGGATTTAACATGCGCCTTGATGAGATACAGGCTGCACTGTTAAGAGTGAAGGTAAGTCATATGCCCGAACTTCTTGCAAACAGAGACCATATAGCACAAAGGTATCTTTCCGAAATCAATAATCCCAAAGTTTCGCTCCCGCTTATTGCCGAAGGATGCAAGCATACCTGGTACCAGTTCATCATCAGGGTTGATGATCAGGACAGATTCAGGGACTATCTGGAAAAACAGGGAGTCAAAACAGATATTTCATGGCGCACCCCTCCTTTTTTGCAGCCCTGCATGGTAGAAAAGTACGGATACAAGGAAGGCGATTTTCCCGTAACGGAGGAGCTTTGTGCGCATATCGTCACGCTTCCGATGATGGATCATATGGACGAAGACGAGATCACAACAGTAATAAATGCAATAAATTCATATTAAAGGTTAAGTAATCCCACGATGCTTCCGATATAATAATTGATTCGCAAGGATGCGGATCAATTACGGGAAGGATCCCAGACTGGTAAGCCGCAATAAGCGGCAGCGTTTTATCGAGAAGGATCTTGGGATGCTTTCAGTAGTCAGCAATCTTAGCGCAATGAATGCGCAACGTCAATTCAATATAACCGGCGACACGATCCGTAAATCAACGGAGAAACTGTCAAGCGGATACAAGATCAATCGTGCTGCGGATGATGCCGCAGGTCTTACTATTTCCGAAAAAATGAGATCACTTATCAGAGGAATGAACCAGGGCTCTGATAACATACAGGATGGAATCAGCGTTATGCAGATTGCCGATGGCGCACTTGCCGAAGTTCACGGAATGCTTCACCGCATGACTGAACTTTCGATTAAAGCTTCAAACGGAACTAATACAGCAGCGGACAGGCAGGCTATTCAGTCGGAGATAAACGAGCTATCGACGGAAATCACAAGGATAGGAAAATCAACGACATTTAATACACTATATATTCTTGATAAAGGTGAACCGGTTCCTTCGGATGGAGCGTCTGTCACAGAACTTGTTCATTGTGATTCTGCGGATACCGGTCATTTGAGTCAGGCATATCTTTGTCCGGAAGACGGCAAATACTATCCTGCTGCGGTACTTGATTTCGATGGTCTGGATGAATCCAAGATAAAAATGCTAAAGGACAAATCATTCTCATTCGTATGTGGATACGGCTGCGGAGAGACTTTCAAATTCACATTCGTCGAAGGGACAGGCGGGAGTCTTGATAAAAAGACACAGGGCGGTATCCATAATTATTCGGTTGGAATAGATGGTATAACAACCGGAGAAGGTCTTGTATCCGCATTGTATGATACTGTTCATAATAATCAGATAAGCGGTTTTGAAGGAGGCTATAAAGGAGGAGAGAGGGTTAGCCATGACGCCGGATTTGTAAAGATGTCCAGTACAAAACTGGTTGTATTTCAAGGTCGGAATGATAGTGGAAGAACTACGGCGGAGGCTGCTGCAAATATATATAGAAACGCCACAGGGAGCATGGGAGCAATAGACTGTTCCGAAATAACTAAGGCTGCTGATGATGAGGAATATGTAAACAGGTTCCGCATACAGTGCAGTAATATTACGGACGACTGTGAATATATCGAAACATACAGAATGAATGCAGCTGTTCTCGGAGTTGATAAGGTCGATGTGAGCACCGAAGAGACTGCTAGAAAGGCGATTTCACAGATTGATAAGGCACTCGCAAAGGTCAGTAAACATCGTAGTGCTTACGGAGCTTTTCAGAACCGTCTCGAACATTCCTATGATAATAACAATAATAAGGCAGAGAATATGACCGCAGCCGAGTCACGTATAAGAGATACCGATATGAGTACTGAAATGATGAAACTTACAACTGCGAATATACTCAGCCAGGCCGGTTCTGCTATGCTTTCCCAGACGATGCAGAATCCACAGAGCGTTCTGTCACTTTTGCAGTAAGCGGCTGTGGAGACTTCCGATCAGGCGATGTGACGGGAAGAATAAATGAGGTTTTATTATGGGATCAATTGTGAAACTTGAATGCAGCCGTGGAGATTATGAGGAGACCATTAATATAGGTCAGGGGATGAGAGATTATGATCCCGTAAATTTTTTGGATATGTTTTCAAAGGAAGCAAGGACGATGATACAGTCTGTCGCAGATTCCGGGAAATTGTGGAGTTATTCCAAAAAGCCTGCACTCTGTAATAAATGCCACAGATATACCGCAGTTCCGGTGTTTGAGATATCAGGGACGAAAAATGACCGGCTCATCGGAATAAGCGATTGCGGACATGACGGATGTATGGTTTTTGAGAACGGAGAGATTGAGGATACGGTAAAGTGTCCGAAATGTAATTCGGTAATGACAGTCTCAAACGTTGGTTTTTGGGATTAATGAAAATATAAGGTTAAGTAATGTGAGTAACAGACCGATAAATATAATGTACCGCATGGAAGCGGGTCAAAAGGGAAGGATCCCGGTCGGTTGTTTTCATTAAACAGGACGTTTTATCGAGAAGGAACTTGGGATGCTTTCCGTAGTCAGCAATCTAGGTGCAATGAATGCACAGCGTCAATTCAATATTAATGGCCGTTCTGTGGCAAAGCGGAGCGAGAAGCTCTCAAGCGGATACAAGATTAACCGTGCAGCAGATGATGCAGCCGGTCTTACAATATCCGAGAAGATGAGAAGACAGATCAGAGGTCTTACCCAGGCATCTGCCAATACACAGGACGGTGTTTCTTTTTGCCAGATAGCTGATGGCGCCCTTGATGAAGTACAGGATATGTTCAAGAGGTGTCAGGAGCTTGCTACGAAAGCATCGAACGAGACTAACACAGATGCGGACCGGGAAGCTATGCAGGCTGAAATAAAGGCTCTTACCGATGAACTCGACAGAGTTCACGAGTCATGTATTTTCAATGAACTTCGCGTTTTTCCCGACGGAGGTCTTGATCCTTCCACGCTTCAGAATTCATCAATTTCATCGGACGGTTTATCATATTCCCGAAAGGTTGTAGCGGGTAATAGCGTTATCTCTCTTGAGTTTCTGGGAACTGACGGAAGCCCGGCAACAGTTGAACAAAGCCAGGCAAGTGGTGCAGTAAACAAAACGGCGGTTGCTGATTCGGATCTTGCCAAATTTGCGGTAGATGCGGCTGCAAATGCCGTTCAAAAACTTTCCCAGGCATATCCCAATCTGTTTTCCAAGGCGTCCTCCGATAATATTCAGATAGGTCTTGAATTATCCCCGAAGGATAACGGTAACACGCTTGCTACGGCGAGTATTTCGCTGTCATCCGGCTCTGCAAGCTCCGTTGCTTCGTATAAAATGTGGATAGATACAAAGGATTATCCGATAGAGGATTTCGACACGATGTCGGAAGCCAAGAAGGCAGATCTTGCCGCAACCATATCTCACGAAATGACGCATCTTGTCATGTATGATACTGTAACTGGAGGTATGTTCGGAACTTTTCCCAAGTGGTTTGTTGAAGGGATGGCTCAGACGACCAGCGGAGATAACGGTTGGATGAGTCACAGAGTTGATCCGTCTTCCACAGATGCGCAGATTAAGAATTTTCAATCCCAGCTCACAACTTTGCCGTACGGTACAGGTTATGCGGCATGCATGTATCTTGGACAGCTTGCAAGCGGTGAGAGCACGGTAAGCTCCGAAAATATTGCAAAAGGACTCGACAGGCTTCTTACACAAGTGGCTGATAATATAGTATCAAACGGTTCGGACAACACAAAAATACTTGATGATGCCATTAATACCGTAACAGCCGGCAAGTATACGAGCGTTAATGATTTTCAAAAGAAATTCTCGGAATCGGATCCGGAGTCTCTTTCCTTCATGAAGTATTTCATAAATGCAAGGGGGACAACGGGTGCAGGGTCGATACTCGGCTCGTTAAGCCAGCCGGAAGCTGACGTTTTTGCACCTGATTCGCTTGGTGGAGGCTCATATAACAGTTATAAGATAAATGCGGATAATCAATGGTATTCAAATGCTTTTGGTACGGGCTTTGTGTTCCCGAAGAATCTGCCATCTACGAATGGCGGCGGTGGACAGGGAAATGACAGGGAAGGATTCACTCTTCAGGTCGGTGCCGAGCATGATCATTACATAACGGTTAAGCAGTTCAATATATCGAAAGAGTCTCTTCTTAATAATATGGAACTCGACGTTTCAACTGTTGAAGGAGCTCGCGCAAGCATAAAGCTTGCTCAGGACGCGGATGCCAAGATTTCGGCAGTAAGGTCATACTACGGTGCTGTCCAGAACAGGCTTGAGCATACAATAGCCAATTTGGACAACGTTGTTGAAAATACAACGGCTGCTGAGTCACGAATTAGAGATACGGACATGGCATTGGAGATGGTAGGATATTCCAAGGATAATATCCTTATGCAGGCAAGCCAGGCAATGCTTTCCCAGGCTATGCAGAACCCCCAGAGTGTCCTTTCGCTTCTTCAGTAATAAATTTTCTGATAATTCCTCTTGATATCTAAAATCATATATTGTATAGTAATGGGCGTTTGCAAGACCTAAAAGGTCGGCAGGCTTATTAAATGTATCTAAGGAGATATACAAATGGCAAAATATCTTGTCATCGTGGAATCACCGGCAAAGGTAAAAACGATCAAAAAGTTCTTAGGGCCGAATTATGAGGTTATGGCATCTATGGGGCATGTAAGGGATCTTCCGAAAAGCCAGATAGGAGTCAGTCCCGACAATGATTTTGAACCCAAATATATTACGATAAGAGGAAAAGGAGATCTTATCGCGTCTCTTCGAAAAGAGGCGAAGAAGGCAGAGAAAATATATCTGGCAACCGACCCGGACCGTGAAGGCGAAGCTATAAGCTGGCACCTTACATATGCTTTAAAACTGGAAGACAAAAAAGTATACAGGATTACATTTAACGAGATCACCAAGAATGCCGTAAAAGAGTCGTTAAAGCATCCGCGAGAGATCGATATGGATCTTGTTGATGCGCAGCAGGCCAGGCGCGTACTTGACAGAATGGTGGGCTATGAAATATCCCCGGTGCTTTGGGCAAAGGTCAAGAGGGGACTTTCCGCAGGACGTGTCCAGTCTGTGGCCCTCAGGCTTATATGTGAGCGCGAGGATGAGATTGCAGCGTTCATTCCGGAAGAGTACTGGACGATCGATGCGCTTCTTTCGGCAAAGGGTGAGAAGAGACCGCTTACGGCGCATTTTACCGGAGACGAAAACGGGAAGATCAACATAGCTTCCCGCAAGGAAAAGGATGCGATACTTGACAGTATCAAGAAGGAATCCTTCGAGATACTTGAAGTAAAAAAGGGCGAGCGGGGGAGAAAATCACCACTTCCGTTTACAACGAGTACAATGCAGCAGGAGGCAGGCAAGGTTCTTAACTTTTCAACGCAGAAGACAATGCGCATTGCCCAGCAGCTGTATGAAGGAATCGATATAAAAGGCGAAGGCACGATAGGTATTATCACATATCTTCGTACCGACAGCACAAGGATCGCCGATGAAGCCGTTGCTTCCGCAAAAGAGTATATTACCGAAAACTACGGAAAAGAATATGCCAAAACGGATGCGCCTGAGGAGAAGAAAACAGGCAGCAAGAAGATACAGGATGCACACGAAGCCATACGTCCTACCGACATTGCAAGAACACCTGCAAAACTTAAGGATTCTCTGTCAAGAGACCAGCTCAGGTTATATACTCTTATCTGGAACCGGTTTGTTGCCTGCCGTATGAACGGACCGAAGTACGAAACAACCAATGTTAAGATAGGAGCAGGAAAATACAGATTCTCGGTATCAGCTTCAAAATGTCTGTTTGACGGATTTCTGAAAGTATATAAGGAGGCTGACGATAAAGAAGTTTCCGATAATGTAGTGCTTACCGATCTTAAGAAGGGAATGAAATTAACCTTAAAAGAAATTGATGATAAGCAGCACTTTACGCAGCCGCCCGCTCACTATACGGAAAGTTCGCTTGTAAAAGCACTTGAGGAGCAGGGGATAGGCCGGCCGAGTACTTATGCACCCACTATCACGACGATCATTGCGAGAAGGTATGTTGTAAAAGAAGACAAAAATCTTTTCGTTACCGAGATGGGAGAGGCTGTTAACAAGATTATGACGGAAGCGTTTCCGAGTATAGTTGATGTGAGGTTTACAGCCAATCTTGAAATGCTTCTCGATAATGTCGAAGAGGGAGAGATAGGCTGGAAGACGATAATCAGAAATTTCTATCCGGATCTTGAAGCGGCTGTAAACAAGGCTAAGGAAGAATTGTCAAAGGTTGAGATAAAAGACGAAGTCTCGGATGTTAAATGTGACCGGTGCGGACGCATGATGGTCATCAAATACGGACCTCACGGAAAATTTTTGGCATGCCCGGGATTCCCGGAGTGTCGTAATACAAAACCTTATCTTGAGAAGATCGGAATTCCGTGTCCCGTATGCGGCAAGGACATTGTCATACGAAAGACCAAGAAAGGGCGCCCTTTCTACGGGTGCGAATCGGGAACGGACTGCACGTTCATATCGTGGCAGCGTCCTGTAAACGTTAAATGCGAAAAATGCGGCAGCCTTATGGTCCGCAAAGGGAACAAACTGATGTGTATGAACGAGGATTGTAAGCATATACAGAATATGCAAATAGGGGGAACCGTGTAACGGTGGGACCCTGTTTGCACCGCGAGCCCTTCGACGAAGTCGACTGTAAATGGGCGAGCGTCCATTGGCAAGGAAGGATACCAAATGAGCTCAGTAAGATTACTGGATGACACCAGAAAGATCAATTCGATACTGCATCGTAAGAACAGCGGGAAAGTGGCATTTAATGACATATGCGACGCCATGCGCACTGTCCTTGATTCGAATGTACTTGTACTTTCCAAAAAAGGAAAGATCCTTGGCATGGGATATTGTACTTCCTTTGCGGCGATCGATAAGCTTTCGGAAGGAAAGGTATCGGAGTTTATTGATGCGCGTCTTAACGAAAGGCTTGTTGATATTTTGTCGACAAAGGAAAGTGTTAATCTTGAGACGCTCGGGTTTTCGGAGGAGATAAGCAGAAATTTTCAGGCTATCGTAACTCCGATAGATATTTCCGGACAGCGCTACGGAACGCTTATGATATACAAGCCGAGCAGTGAAAACGCGTATTCGATAGAGGATATTATTCTCACGGAATACGGCGCTACTGTCGTGGGGCTTGAAATGGTCCGGTCGGTTTCGGAGGAGTCGGCAGAAGAAGACAGACGTGCGCAGGGAGTTCAGGCTGCCATGTCAACACTTTCGGCATCGGAAACGGATGCGGTCATCCACATCTTTGAGGAATTGTCCGGGCTTGAGGGGATCCTTGTTGCAAGCCGTATAGCTGACAGGGAAGGTATTACAAGATCTGTCATTGTTAATGCTCTCCGCAAACTCGAAAGTGCAGGGGTCATTGTATCAAAGTCTTCAGGAATGAAGGGAACTTACATCAAAGTCACAAATGCTCTTATTTTCGACGAGATAGAAGAACTTCGGAAAAGGTAGACGAAATATCTGATTTGTGCTAAACTTTTCCTGAAAATAGCCGATAGATATTTAAACGGATTTTGAATTGAATCGGAAACGGATTTCGCAAGGCGGAGTCCGTTTTTTGTTTTTGAAAACTATATCTTGATTATATCAGTCTGTTAGAGTACAATATAAAGGGTTTTTAGGTAGTGACTCTTTATATGAAGGGAAATAAGGAGACATTATATGATTTCTTCGGGAGTATTTAATTACATTAATGTTCTAGGTAAAGCAGCCGATGGGGCATGGGCTAGGAATACCGCGATCGCCAACAATATCGCAAATGTTGATACGCCTGGCTATAAGAGGCAGGATGTTTCGTTTGAAGAACAGCTCCGGCATGCTCTTAAGGCAAGCAAATATCCCAGCCTGGATTCCAAAGTTGCCGAAGCCAATCTGCATCTTAACCGTCTTAATCCCAGAACTTATACGGATATCCCCAACTGGTCATACAGAATGGATAAGAATAACGTGGATATAGATACTGAAAACGTTGAACTTGCGAGCAATCAGATCAAGTACAACGGCATTACCAACAGTATTGATAGTGAATTTGCCAATCTGAAGCTTGTTATCAAATAGCGCCACGACATGGGTTATGGAGGGAATTGAATGAGTATATTTAAGAGCTTTGGAGTTAACGCATCGGGGATGACGGCGGAAAGATACCGCATGGATATCATTTCCCAGAACGTTGCGAACGCCAATACCACGAGGACGGAAGAAGGGACTCCGTACCGGAGAAAAGTTGTTAAGTTTCAGGAGAGAACTACGGATATAAGGGATTTTGGCACGATATTCAGAAAAGCACGGGGAATGGATGTCGGCAATGGGGTTAAGGCTGTCGGAGTTTACGAAGACCAGTCTGATCTGATAATGGTATACGATCCTTCACATCCGGATGCCAATGATGACGGTTATGTTCTCTATCCGAATGTTAACATAGTTACCGAGATGACCAATATGATAGATGCGGAAAGAGCATATCAGGCCAACGCAACTGCTTTTACCGCAAGCAAGACGATCGCGATGAAGGGACTCGACATAGCGAAGTCGTAGCCGGGTATCGCAGGTTGTCAGAAAGAACCGTCCCCTCTGACTGGTTTTTGAACTTTTTTTGGATATATAGGAGATTGCTTATCGCATGGACATAACCAGACTTCTTAATGTGAATTCCGAGCCGGTCGCGGCAGCAGCCGCCAAGGCATCAACAAGGGTGGATAATCCCGAAGAGAGTTTTACTTCGCTTTTTAATTCAATGATTTCAAATGTCGGCGAGACCAATGCTCTTCTTCACAAACAGGAGGAAGAAGAGATGAAGTTCGCTCTCGGTATTTCGGAGAATACCCACGACCTCGCAATCGCAGCTGCCAAGGCATCAACTGCCCTCAGCTACACGGTTGCCCTGCGTGATAAGTTTATAGAAGCATACAAGGAACTGATGCAAATACAGGTTTAAAGGATTAAATAAATGGTAGACAGACTTAAGGAAATACTCCAAAGGGTGTTGGAGTGGTGGAACAGGTTTACCGCAAAACAAAAAACAATAATTATCAGCGTGGCGGCAGGTGTTATTTTGGCACTTGCCATTTTGGCTACTATTCTGACAAGACCGAAATATGAAGTGCTGATCACGTGCGAGAGTGCGAAAGAGGCATCAGAGATCACCGAACTTCTCGAAGGGGAGGCGATCCCGTACACAACTACGGATGACGGCCTTATCATATCCGTTCTGAAGCAGGATATAGCAACGGCAACGCTGCTGCTTGGTGCAAACAATTATCCTGCTGACTCATACAGTCTTGAGAGTGCTCTTGCAGGCGGTCTGTCCACGACGGAATCAGACAAGCAGAAGACCTACAAGCTTTATCAGGAGTCGCATCTGCAGGATATCATGGAGTCAACGGAGTATGTCAAGAAAGCATACGTAACGCTCTCCATTCCCGATAATGACGGAACACTGCTTGCCAAGGAAGAGGAATCATATGCGAGCGTCTGGCTTGAACTTAACGATACACTTCCCGAAGGAGTTGCGGAGAACTTTGCGAGAAACATTGCAACCGCTCTGGGCAACAAGACAACGGAAAATATTTCGATCATAGATTCCGCCGGAAATCTTCTGTTTTCCGGGGCAGAGGCTGCGGAAGCCAATTCCGGAACAGTCAATACCACCAACCAGATAGCACTCAAGACACAGGCCGAAGCAGCCCTCAAGAAAGAAGTTGTTCAGGTCCTTCTTGGATCCAATCTGTATGAAGATGTTAAGGTTTCTCCCAGTCTTCGTATGGATTTTTCGTCGTTTAAAGAGACTAATCATACATATACCCAGGCTGATGAAAACGGAACCAACGTTCTGGCACATGAGAGTACATATGAGGCTGAGGGCACAGGCGGAGCAGGAGGAGTGCCGGGAACCGATACAAACCAGGAAGAGACAACGTATGTAATGGAGGACGGTAATACTTCCAATTACAGCGTTACAGAGGAATCACGTGATTATCTTCCCGGCGAGAGAATAACCGACCGTGTCACACCTCCCGGAGCAATAGACTATGCAAACTCATCGATCGGAATTACCGCATCCCATTTTGTTATATACAAGGAAGAAGATGTAAGAGCCCAGGGACTTCTTGACGGGATAACATTCGATGAGTTTATCCTGCAAAACAGCGAGATGGTCAAAAAGGAAGTTGATGAGGAAATGATCACGCTCGTTGCAAACGCGACAGGGATCCCGGCGGCCAATATCTCGATCGTTGCATACGATGTTCCGATATTCCAGCCAAGAGAGGGACTTGATCTTTCACCGTCCAATATAGCTCAGATCGTTCTTATCATTCTCATCCTTGCGCTTCTCGGAATAGTTGTACTTACAACATTTAAGAGAAACAAAGAGGAAGAGGCACCTGAAGAAACAGAGCTTTCTGTGGATGATCTCCTGACTACCACACAGGAACACCAGACTGTTGAAGATATCGATCTTGAATCCAAGTCGGAAGTGCGTCTTATGGTTGAGAAATTTGTTGATGAAAATCCGGATGCCTCGGCACAGCTGCTTAGAAACTGGCTGAACGAGGAATGGGGGTAATATATGGCTAAGGAAAAAGAAGCAAGTTTAACCGGGCTTCAGAAAGCGGCAATTCTTTTGATTGCCCTTGGACCGGAGAGAAGTGCTCTTATATTCAAACACCTCAAGGAAGAGGAAATCGAAGATCTGACTCTGGAGATCGCCAATACAAGAAGCGTTACTCCCCAGGCCAAGGAAGAGGTTATTAACGAATTCTACGGCGTATGCCTTGCACAGCAGTATATTGCCGAAGGCGGCATCAGTTACGCCAAAGAACTTCTTGAGAAAGCTCTCGGAAATGAAAAGGCGCTTGATGTTATCGGAAAACTTACCGCATCTCTTCAGGTTAAACCTTTTGAATTTATACGTAAGACAGAGGCTTCGCAGCTTCTTAACTTTATACAGGACGAACATCCCCAGACTATTGCGCTTATATTGTCTTACCTGAATCCGGGACAGGCTGCGCTTATTATCTCCGCGCTCCCGCCCGACAGACAGTCCGATGTTGCAAAACGTATCGCCATGATGGATCGTACAAGCCCGGATGTCATCAAGGAAGTAGAGAAAATCCTTGAGTCCAAGCTTTCGTCTCTTGTCAATCAGGATTACACCATCATTGGCGGTGTCGATGCTGTTGTTGACATCCTGAATACGGTAGACAGAAGTACGGAAAAACATATCATGGAAACTCTCGAGATCGACGAGCCCGAACTTGCCGACGAGATCAGAAAGAAGATGTTCGTATTCGAAGACATCCTTCTTCTCGACGACCGTGCCATCCAGAGAGTGCTGCGTGATGTTGACAATTCCGACCTCGCGATCGCTCTTAAGGGTGCGAACGAAGAGGTTCAGAATGCTATATTCAACAACCTCTCAAAACGTCTTGCACTTATGATCAGGGAAGATATGGAATTCATGGGACCTGTTCGTATGAAAGATGTTGAGGAGGCCCAGCAGAAGATCGTTAATACGATCAGACGTCTTGAGGATGCATCAGAGATCGTTATTTCCAGAGGCGGAGGAGACGAAATAATTGTCTAGTTCGTTAATAAAATCATACAGTGTCGCATACAAAGACGGTGAGGCCAAGAAACATAAGAGGGTAATTGATTCTAATCAGGCCGTATCCGACAGGATCAAGGAACTTTCGGAAATACTTGAGAGTGTGCCGGAAGAGGACTTTGCGGATGATTTTAACGAAGGGCTAAATGCCGAACAGGTAGATGCCCTGCTGGCCGATCAGGAGGAAGTTGCTGAGCAGGCACGCAAGAATGAAGAAATCCAGAAGATCGTTAACGATGCGAATGATCAGGCACAGCAGATAATAGATGATGCAAATGCCCGGGCCGCACAGATCATCGAAGACGCCAACACTCAGGCACAACAGATACTTGAGGATGCCAGGGCGCAGGGTGTAGCCGAAGGCAATGAAAAAGGCTACGCGGAGGGCCTCGAGAGAGCCGCTGAAGTTGAGAGACAGGCGCAGGAGAAATCGGATGCTCTGGACAGGCAGTATGAAGAGAAAATCGCCGAACTTGAGCCGCTTTTTGTTGAAAAACTGACAGACATCTATTCGCATGTTTTCGGAATTGACCTGTCCGGTCGGAATGACGTTATAATGTATCTTCTGCGGGATACGATCAGAAACATAGAAGGAGCAAAAAACTATCTGGTTCACGTATCAAAAGATGATTACGAGTACGTAAGCACAAACCGCGAAGAACTGACGGCGGGACTTGCCGGATCGGCAACTGTCGAAATAGTTGAAGATATGACTTTAACCGAAGGGTCGGCATTTATAGAGACCGAAGGCGGCATATATGACTGCAGCATCGGAACAGAGATGGAATTGTTAAAGAAAGAACTCAAAGTGCTGTCATATGGAAATTAATTTTGACAAGTACAACAGGATATACGACAAAACATTTTTCAAGAGACTCGGTAAGGTAGTAAACGTTGTCGGGCTTACTATTGAGAGCAATGGTCCGGATGCAAAGCTTGATGATCTGTGCAAGATCATAGTGGACGAAGAAGATGACAAGTATGTCCTTGCCGAGGTTGTCGGGTTCAAGGACGGTAAAACACTTCTTATGCCCTTTGAGACTACCGAAGGGATAGGGTTTGGCTGCGTTGTCGAAAATCTCGGATATCCGCTGTCTGTCCCGGTAGGCCCGGAACTTCTCGGGCTTGCACTTGACGGACTCGGAAGACCTATTGACGGATCGGAAGTTAACTGCGCAACGAGTTATCCGATCGAAGCGCCGGCGCCGGATCCTCTTAAGCGTGAGATCATAAGCGAGATACTTCCCCTTGGCGTTAAGGCTGTCGACGGAATTATGACTATCGGAAAAGGCCAGCGAATCGGTATATTCGCCGGATCGGGCGTCGGCAAGAGTACACTTCTTGGCATGTTTGCCAGAAATACAAAAGCGGATATAAATGTTATTGCTCTTATCGGTGAGCGTGGAAGGGAAGTAAGAGAGTTCATAGAACGGGATCTCGGTGAAGAGGGTATGGCAAGATCTGTAGTTGTTGTAGCTACCAGTGACAAACCTGCGCTTGTCCGTCGTAAAGCCGCGCAGACTGCAACCGCGATTGCCGAATACTTCCGTGATCAGGGAAGAGACGTTCTTTTGATGATGGATTCCCTGACTCGTTTTTCGATGGCACAGCGTGAAATAGGGCTTGCAAGCGGAGAGCCTCCTGTTACAAGAGGATATCCGCCCAGCGTATATGCGCAGATGCCTAAACTGTTAGAGAGAGCGGGATGCGACGACAAGGGTTCGATAACCGGACTTTACACCGTTCTTGTGGACGGTGATGATTTTAATGAGCCTATCACAGATACCGCAAGATCAATTCTTGACGGGCATATAATGCTAGATCGGCGTCTTGCCCACAAAAATCATTATCCCGCGATCGATGTCCTCCAGAGTATATCACGATGCATGAGCCAGATCGCGACCAAAGAGCATAAGGCAGTAGCCAACCGGTTAAAAACAGTGCTTGCAACATATACCGAAGCGGAAGATCTTATAAATATCGGAGCGTACAAGGCGGGTGCGAACCCGAACATAGATTATTCGATCGAAAAGATAGATCAGGTGAATGATTTTCTCTGTCAGGACGTTGACAGCAGATACTCCTTAGACGAGGAGATCCAGCTGCTGAAGGATATCTTCGCCGAGGAGAAGGAGCCTGAATCTATTCCAACATAATAGTATTAACAATGGTCAATGTCGCTCGCCCATTTGAATTCAGCTTCGCTGAAGGGGCTCGCGGTGTAGTCAGGGTCCCACCACCTTCGGTGGTCCCCCCTAACAACAAATCATGGCAAGATTCAGATACAGGATGCAAAACATCCTCAATGTCAAAGAAAAACTTGAGACGCAGGCAAGGAACGAATTTGCCATAGCGGCGGCGCACGAAAGAGAAGAGGAAGAGCGGCTTAACGCTCTTATTGCAAGACGCGATGAATATGAAGCGCATTTGAAGGAACTTGTCGGATCACAGCTTAATATAAGCGAGATCAAAGAGGCTGAGGACGGTCTTGAAGTCATAAAGTATCATGTGTCACAGCAGAGGCTCAATCTTGCGGCGGCCAGACAGGAACTTGAAGTGGCCAGATCAAAGCTTACCGCAGCAATGCAGGATCGCAAGACGCATGAAACGCTTAAAGAGAAGCAGTTTGAAGAGTTCAAGGCGGAAGAAGCGGCCAAAGAGAGCAAGGAAATAGATGAACTTGTAAGTTACAGATTCGGTTCGGCCGAGCAGGAATAAACAAGAGGTACGTAAATGGCAGACGAATTAGAAGAAGAGCTTTCTCCGAAGGAAAAAAAGAAAAAGGAAAAAGAGGTCAAAAAGCAGGCCAAGAAGGCGGCCAAAGGTGCAAATATCGATGCGGTTGCAACCGATGAAGGCGGGATATACGCGGATATAGACGATGAGGACGAAGGATTTTCGCCCTCTGTACTTCTTATTGTGATCCTGATCGTTATCATTTGGATCGCCATTCTGGCATTACTCATTAAACTTGATATTGGTGGGTTCGGATCCGGTGTGCTTCGTCCGATACTCAAGGATGTTCCGGTCATCAACAGAATCCTTCCGGAGCCGACAAGCACTGAGGAATACACCGGAGAATTTGATAACCTGCCCGATGCGCTTGCTGAGATCGAGAGACTTAACAAGCAGATAGACGAACTGAAAGCCGACCTTGCAGGCGGGAGCGACGAGGAATCCGAAGAAATCAAAGCATTAAAGGAAGAAATTGTCAGACTCCGTACGTTTGAGGACAGCCAGGTTGAATTCCAGAAACTAAAGACCGAATTCTACGAAGAGGTGGTATTTTCCGATAAAGCTCCGGATATTGAACAGTACAAGGCTTATTACGAGGAAATAGATCCCGATAATGCCGAATATCTGTATAAACAGGTTGTGGCACAGCTTGAGACCGACAAAATAATGGATGAATATGTCAAGGCCTACAGTGAGATGAAGCCCAAGCAGGCAGCTGCAATATTCAACGAAATGGGAGACAGCCTTGACCTTGTGGCCAAGATCCTGGGACAGATGGATACGAATGCCAGGGCGAAAATCCTGGGCGTTATGGACAAGGACATCGCTTCAAAACTGACCAAGATTATGGACCCTGATTGAGAAGCGTGGGTGGCCGCAGGGATGCCACCAAGCGAGTTCCGCAGGCGCGAAGCGACGAGGACTGTTTGAGCGACTGGCGCCCTGTCGGACAGGACCCACGGTAGGGCAGTATTTGGAATTAAGGGGTTAAGAATTCCCACACTTCAGTCGATAAAGAATATGAGTGTCAATGCACCTTGAAAACTGAAGAGAGGAGGACGGAAAATGGCAAACACTACAGTAACCAAAGTAAGCGAAATGATGCTTGCTAACGTTACAGCCGGTGTCAAGGCCGGCGAACAGAAGGTTTCCGATACCCAAGGGTTTGGCGCAGCCATGAAGGATGCCAAAGATACAACGGTAAAGCCTCAGGAGATACAGCCTGAAAACGGTGCGAAAGCATCAAGAACGGTTGTTGAATCACCCAGGAGTAAGGAAATCAAAACCGAGGATGTGGTAAAAAAAGATCCTGTCGCAAATGAAGACGATAAGGAGATGTTTACCGAAGAAGTTGCCGAAGAGACTTCCAAGATCATGAATAAGATCAAAGAAGTGCTTGGTATCAGCGATGAAGAGCTTGAGACAGCAATGGAAAACCTCGGAATTACCGCAGTAGATCTGCTTGATCCCGTAAGCGTCAAAGAACTCTGCATGGAGCTCGGAGATGTCCCGGATTCGATCTCACTTATTACTAACGCCGAATTATATGAAAATGTTAAAGAGATCGTAAGTTTTGCGGAAGCTGCAGGTAATAAGATAGCCGCCGATTTCGGAATGACAAATGAAGACATATCGGAACTTCTTAAGGATGAGACATTTGTCGCAGAAGTAAAAGAAGCGGTTACAAAACTTGAAAACAAAGCCTTGGCAGATGATTTTGCGGCGACGGAAACGGTTATCGTTCCCGGAACGGATGCACAGGATATGCAAAACGTGCAGAATGTTCAGAATGTGCAGGACATCGAAATGCCAAAGCCTGACATGGATGTCGACGATCATGCAACAGCGGTTGCAAATGTTAAAGATACAGACGTAGCAGATGGCACGGAAGCAAAAACTGTTACGGTAGAGGTTGAAGGAAGACCTGCAACAACTCCCGAAACAAGAGAGATACCGGAGACCGGAGGAAGAGAAGTTACGGCTCATAACCAGCAAACAAGCCAGGGTGAGAGTGTAACGGAAACATTTAAGGCAACGGTAGGGAGTGAGGAAGCAAACCTTAAAGGTAACAACGAAGGATTTGAACATGCATCAAGATTTGCCGAAAGCGAATCAATAAATGTTGCACCTTCCCAAACGGTTGTAACAACCGAAGTAAATAACCTCGGACAAGTGGTTGAAACGGTAACAAGTTACTCAAATGCGGATGCGAATTCCATAATGAGCCAGGTAACCGAGTCGATCAGAGTTAACTACTCGGGAGATTTCACCTCGATGGAGATGCAGCTTCACCCCGCAAGCTTAGGCACGGTGAACATGAACATCGCCTCGACAAACGGAGTGGTTACAGCCCATATCCTTGTTGAAAATGAAGCTGTAAAGGCAGCACTGGAGAGCCAGCTCATAACGCTACAGCAGACATTCGAAGAACAGGGACAGAGAGTTGAAGCAGTCGAAGTTTCGGTTGCGAATTACGATCTGAACAAGGGCACAGGTTCCGATTCGGAAGGCAATACGGATCGTGACAGAACATCCGGAGCCGGAAGAAGTGGAAGGAGACGCAGTATCAACCTTAACGATCTTGAAGAAGAAGACATCGAGGAACTTTCCGATGAGGAGAAGATCTCGGCGGATATGATGGCAAGATCGGGTAACAGCGTAGATTACACAGCATAGTAGAAGGAGACAGCCTATGTCAACAGTAGCAAATATTGTAAACGGAGAAATCCAGAAAAACGGTGTTGCTGCTTCCGAAGCTAAGAACACAGCCAAATCGGGCGATCTTGACAAGGAAGCGTTCCTCCAGCTCTTAGTTACTCAAATGAAATATCAGGATCCGCTGGAACCTACGGACAACACTCAATACGTATCTCAGCTGGCAACATTCTCGGAACTCGAGCAGATGACCAACCTTGTCGGATCATCGGATCTTACAAGAGCATCTCAACTTGTGGGACAGTACGTTACTGTTAAGGAAGTTAATGAGAATACTCTCGAAGAGACGATCATCGGCGGCAAAGTTGATTATGTTACGGTTGAAAACGGCAAGGGGTACTTAAATATCGGCGACGGCAAATACTCAATAGACAAGCTTGACTCCGTTGTCGACGAGAAGTATCTTAACGCTTTTAACCTTGCAAATGAGTTCAACTCAAGCATGAGTACTCTTCCAACACTCGCAAACCTTACAACAAGCTATAAAGATGTGATCGACAATCTTTCAACCGTACTTGAAGATATGACCGCTTACGAGAAGGGATTCCTTTCCCAGGCAACCATCGCGGACTTCAAAAAGTATCAGGACAGATTGGCGGAGCTTCTGCATATTGAAGGTGGCGACAGCCGGGAAGCAGAAGAGAGTACCGAAGCTGAAGAAGCATAACAATGATTGTTCAGGTAAGGAGGTAAGCTATGAAGGTTTTATCCGGACAGTTCCCCTCTATCGAACAGGCAGCAAATGATTTTCTTGAAAAAGGCTCAAGCAGCGGAGCCGCACGAAGCGGCACAAAGTCATTCGCAGATGTCCTTGAGGACAAGCAGAAAGAAGCGGCTGTACCGAAGTTTTCTAAACACGCAGTAAACCGCCTGTCCGAAAGAAACATAGAAATATCGGACGGACTGATGGAAAGGCTTTCCGCAGGGATGCAGGCTGCAGGGCAGAAGGGAATAAATGAATCACTGGTAATGGTCGACCAGTTAGCGTTCATAGTAAACGTTAAAAATCAGACCGTTATAACCGCTCTCGACGGTAACGAAACAGACCAGAATGTTTTTACTAATATAGACGGAGCGGTAATAGCCTAAGAAACAGCAGGTGGGATCGGACCGATAAGGAGATCCCGGGTAAGTCCCCGAATGACAGACGGGACGGCATAATAATTTGGAGGTAAATGCCTTATGATGAGATCACTTTTTTCCGGAGTTGCCGGACTTAAAACACATCAGACCAAGATGGACGTTATCGGTAATAATATAGCAAACGTTAATACGGTTGCATACAAGTCGCAGAACGTGACTTTCCAGGAACTTATGTATCAGACTACACAGAACGCATCAGCGGCAAATGCTGAAACGGGACGCGGCGGTATCAATGCAAAACAGATCGGTCTCGGTGTTCAGACAGGTGCAATCAATGCCAATATATCCACATCGGGTGCTTCACAGACGACAGGTAACCCGTTTGATATACAGATCAAGGGCGACAGTTTCTTCGTAGTAAGTGATGGATCAAACAACTACTTTACAAGAGCCGGTGCTTTCTACGTAGACGGAATGGGCAACCTTGCAATGACATCAAACGGTTATACGGTTATGGGCTGGCAGGAAGACCCCAACAAGCCCGGAACGATCATTAAGGATACTGTATCGCCTCTTAAGATCATGTCTGCGGAAAACCTGACAAGCCAGCCGGAACAGACAACACGGGCATATCTTTCGGGTGTTATAGACAAGAACAGTACGCAGCTTTCGTCATCGACCGGATTGATCGTCAACTTTGGTATTTATGACAGCCTTGGTTACAGTTATATAGCAAAATTTGCATTGAAAGATATTGATGGATCAGGTAATAAACTTCCTGAAGGACAGTACAGTTTTGAACCTGTTGATCTGATAGACTCCAAAGGCTACAGCCTGATGTACTCCTCAAAACCCACAGATCCGAATTATAAAGAAGGATATGAGAAAAACGGATATGACGCTGAAGGCGGTCCGGGAGCAGATGGGGCAACAGGCTTCCCCAAAAAAATGAATATAGATCTTAGCGGAGCAAAGACCCCGGGATTCCTTACCTATGATACAATTAACGGTAAAAGTCTGGATGTTAATGCGGCTGGAAATGATCTTGAGTTTAAACTGAAAATAGACGGAATCAAAGCGTTTGACGCTCCTATTACAGTTAAGACCGCGGCTTCCACGATGTATGACAACAAGGGAACGTCTACGATCAAAGGAAATGCCGGTGACTATGACGGTAACTATGCAGGACGTAAGGTTGGCGAGATGAGCGGCGTTGCTGTAGGACAGGACGGTAAGATTACCGCAACCTATGATAACGGTACATCAAAGCTCCTCGGCCAGATCGCCGTTGCAAACTTTGCCAATCCTTCCGGCCTTGAAAAGCTGGGAGACAACCTGTATCAGTCAACACCGAACTCCGGAGCATTCGATGGTATCGGTGAAGATATCACGGCAGGTTCGGGATCACTTTCAACAGGTGTTCTTGAAATGTCAAACGTTGACCTTTCCGCTGAGTTTACGGATATGATCACGACCCAGAGAGGTTTCCAGGCAAACAGCCGTATAATCACTGTTTCGGACTCGATGCTTGAGGAACTTACGAACCTTAAGAGATAATAAATGATAAAGTGTTAAAGGGTTGTCAAAGGGGACGGTTCTTTCAGAAAGAACCGTCCCCGATGACAACCCCTAGACATTTACATAAAAATTTAGTAAAATCTTACCGTATGGGTATTTTTGTAACTAGGATGGTGTAAAGTTTTGGATATTGCAACCGTAGTTGGTGTTGTTGCCGGTCTTATATTCATGATCGTGTCCATTTTCATAGGACAGGACGGGCCTGCCGGCATCAAATACTTCCTTGATGCGCCCTCCGCCATGATAACATTCGGCGGAGCTTTTGCGGCTATATTCGGCGGCACTAGCATTAAGGACTTTCTAAACGGATTAAAAAGCGCCAAGATTGCCTTCATGCACGGAAGTGAAGATCCCGGCGCCATCATACAGAAGATAATAGATCTTTCTAACGTAGCACGTAAGGAAGGTCTGCTTTCGTTAGAAGAAGCAGCCTCCGGTCTCGATGACGTATTCCTTCAAAAGGGAGTTATGCTCATTGTCGATGGTACAGACCCCGATCTTGTCAGAGGTATATTGGAAACCGAGCTTATAAGCATTGAAGAACGTCACAAGACAAACATTGCGTTTTGGGAAGATCTTGGCGGTATGGGTCCTGCGTGGGGTATGATAGGAACCTTGCTCGGACTTGTTATGATGCTATATCATATGGATGATGTTGCGGCTCTGGGTCCCAACATGGCCGTTGCCCTCATCACCACATTTTACGGTTCCGTTCTTGCAAACTGGATATGCGCACCATTCGCTTCCAAACTTAAAAAGGTAAACGGAGCCGAGATAAAAGTTAAGGAAATTACGATCGAGGGTCTGCTGTCAATACAGGCAGGTGAGAACCCGAGAGTTATCGAAGAAAAGCTCAAATCGTTCCTGGCACCCGGCGAAAGAGGGTCGTCCGGCGGTGAAGAAGGGGGAGGCGAAGAGTAGTGGCCAAGCGCAAAGAAGAAGAGCCGCCTAAAGGCGCGCCGGCGTGGCAATCGACCTTTGCCGACCTGATGAACCTTTTGCTGTGCTTCTTCGTTATGCTGTTTGCTATGTCAACGATTGACGCAGAAAAGTTTGCATTGGTAGCGGCAAGTTTTTCACAGACATTTTCAATATTTGATTCGGGTGGTTCTTCGCTCCTGGAGGGACTTCTGATAAACAACGGAGTCAGCCAGCTGTCCCAGCTGGATGAATATATGAATACTATGGGAATGGCTGCCGAATCTGAAGAAGAATCTGATGAGTATCAGGAGTTTGATGAGAAAGTATCAGATGTGCAGGAGGAGATGCTCAAACAAAATGAGCAGCTCGCGGAGAAGATAGAAGAGGCGCTTGCCGAACAGAATCTATCCGGGGATATAGATGTGGATTTCACAAGCCAGTATGTGGAACTAACACTTAACGGAGCATTGCTTTTTGATTCCGGAGATTCCGAACTTAAACCCGAATCGCTTCCACTCATGGAAAAAGTCGGAGTGATATTGCAAAAATATGCCGATTCCACGATAGAGGTTGAGGGGCATACCGACAACGTACCCATACATACGTCAAGGTTTGCAAACAACAATGAACTTTCAAGTGCAAGAGCACTGTCGGTGTTCGATTACCTTGTTGAAAACACCAACCTTGTCCCTTCCAATATCAAACATTCGGGGCGCGGAGAGTATATTCCGGTTGCCGACAACGCAACTCCGGAAGGAAGAGCCAAGAACCGCCGTGTCGAGATCAAGATATATAATGCTTTAGCTGCACCTTAATGGCGTGGCTCACGAAATGAAGGAGCCAAATGTTATGAAGAAAAACTTAATGTCGGTAATCATATTGGCGCTTGTTGCCGTGAACGTCGTACTTACCGGTATAATCATGTTTTCGACCGTATCGGCAAACCGCAAGACCATAGCTCTCGTTGATGATATTGCCGGGATACTTAATCTTGAACTGGAGAGTGCCCAGGCGGGAGATGAAGCGGCAACCGAGGAGGAGATAGTTCCCCCGGAGAATTCAGAAGTGTATGACATAGCGGATTCGATGACGGTAGCACTCAAATCCGACGGTGACGGCAAAGACCACTACGCTATGTGCTCGGTTTCGTTCTCGATCAATAACCAGCATGATGATTACAAGACTTACCAGCCGATGCTTGCGGCCAAGGAAAGTAAGATAAAAAGTGAGATTATTGAGGTTGTTGGAAAGTACACCAAAGAAGAAGCTCAGGCAAACGTTCACGGTATCGAGGCTGAGATCCTTGCCAAGGTTCAGGAAATGTTTGATTCCGACTTTGTGTACGAGGCGTACTTTAGAGATATTAAATTTCAATAGATCTTAACAAAGTGAGGTGAGCTTAATGGGCGAAGTTCTCTCGCAAAATGAGATTGACAGTCTGCTTCAGGCCCTAAGCTCAGGAGAACTTGACGCAGAAGATATCAATAACATTGACGAGCGATCGGCGAAAAGTTACGATTTCAGGCGCCCGGCAAAATTTTCAAAAGAGCATCTTCGGACACTTGAGATAATATTCGAACATTACGGCCGTTTGCTTTCGACAAACCTGCCTGTTTATCTGCGAAAGAACATACAGGTCAGCGTGGTCAACTCCGAGGCCTGTACTTTTTCGGAATTTTCAACGGCACTTGCCAATCCGGTACTGCTCGCGGTTGTAAACTTCGATCCGCTCGGCGGGAATATTCTTCTCGAGATTGCAGCGAATCTGGGGTATGCGATCATTGACAGGATGCTTGGCGGTCAGGGGAATCCCCTTGATAAAAGCAGGGATTTTTCTGAGATCGAAAGATCGATCATAGATAAGATCATAACGGTATGTGTACAACTTCTCAGGGAACCGTGGAAGAACGTTACCGACATCAATCCTTTTCTGGAAAGAATAGAGACGAATCCGCAGTTCGCGCAGATAATCGCTCCGTCGGAAATGATAGCGATCGTAACTATCAATATCAAGATAGGCGATGTTGAAGGCCTTATGAACATATGTCTTCCGTACTTTACACTTGAATCCGTAATGGATAAGCTCAATACCAAGTACTGGTATGCTAACATGAAGGACAATAACGGTGAAGAGTTTGGCGAGCATATCGAGACGGTTATCAGAAAAGTTTCAATGCCGATCAAGGCTGTACTTGGAAGAAGTACTATAACAGTAAGCGATTTTGTGAACCTTCAACTTGGAGATATTATCAAGCTGGGAAGCAAGGTGGATTCCGAACTTGATATTTACGTAGGAAATATACAGAAGTTTAAAGCCCTGCCGGGAACATCCAGGGACGGATATGCGGTCAGAATCACTGAAGTATTACGAGAGGAGGAGAAAGTTTAGAGTATGGACGGAATGTTATCACAAGATGAAATAAATGCTCTGCTTAATGGTGGAATACCTGACGCACCTTCCGATGATGCAGCCGCCGGCGCACCCGGTGATACTGCTGCTGACACATCATCCGTTGCCGCTTCTTCCGGCAGCGAGGATCTTACCGAAGAGGAAAAAGATGCGGTCGGTGAAGTTGCCAACATCAGCATGGGAACTTCGGCAACAACACTTTACTCTCTTGTTAACCGCAAGGTTAATATTACAACACCTGTTGTGGATATGTGCACATGGGATAAGATCATAGAAGAGTATGAAAGACCCTGTGTGTTTATCAAGATTAAATATACCGTCGGCCTTGAAGGTACCAACATCTTGATACTGAAGGAAGATGATGTTAAGATCATTACTGATCTGATGATGGGCGGCGATGGTACAAATGTTGAGGGTTCTGAGCTGACGGATATTCATCTGTCTGCAATCTCCGAGGCAATGAACCAGATGATGGGATCGTCGGCAACATCTCTGTCATCCATGCTTGGCAGGATGATAGATATCAGCCCGCCGGAAGCAAGTCTTGTAGATGTCGGAGAACTTGAAGCACAGGATGATATTTCATCATTCCTTCTCGGCAGATTTGTACGGATCACGTTCAGGATGCAGATAGAAGATCTGGTTGACAGTAAGATTATGCAGTTGTATCCTATTGACTTTGCAAAGAATCTTTACGATTACTTTATGGATAGTCAGGAACCTGCAACACCTCCGGCACCGGAACCTGCTGCTCCGACAATGGCACCTCCTTCTATGGGTGCTCCAAGTGTGACAGCGCCAAGTATGGGGGCACCGAGCATGGGAGCACCAAGTATGCCGCCGCCATCAATGGGGATGCCGGGTATGGGAGCTCCGACAATGGACTTTTCCATGGGAATGGGCATGCAGCCGCAGATGGGCGCACCGCAGCAAATGGGCATGCCTATGCCGAACGTAAATATCCAGCCTGCAAGTTTTACTCCGTTCTCAATGGACGTAAATGCTATGCAGTCCCAGGAGAATATATCGCTTATCAAAGATGTTCCGCTTGAAGTTACTGTTGAATTGGGCAGGACAAGTAAGGCAATTTCTGATATACTTGATTTTGCACCCGGAACTATCATAGAATTAGATAAGATTGCCGGAGAGCCTGTAGACGTTTTGGTAAACGGCAAGCTTGTGGCAAAAGGTGAAGTAGTAGTTATTGAAGAAAATTTTGGTGTCAGAGTCACCGAAATAATCAACTAAATGAAATAGAGGAGAAAAACGATGGCAAAAAACATTCTTATCTGTGATGATGCAGCATTCATGCGCATGATGATCAAGGACATTCTGTCAAAGAACGGTTATAACGTAGCCGGTGAAGCAGAGAATGGTGCAAAGGCGGTGGAGAAGTATTCAGAGCTCAAGCCTGACCTTGTCCTTATGGACATCACTATGCCTGAGATGGATGGTATTCAGGCACTTAAGAAGATTAAGGAGGCCGATCCTTCCGCGCTTGTTATCATGTGCTCGGCAATGGGTCAGCAGGCTATGGTTATCGAATCGATACAGGCCGGAGCCAAAGACTTTATAGTTAAGCCCTTTCAGGCGGACAGAGTTATAGAGGCAGTCAAAAAAGTCGTAGGTTAAGATCATGGTACTTGCCACTTTACCGGACAGGGCAGAAAGCTTCACACAGTTTCTGACCGTGATTTTGGTATTTGTTTTTGTTCTTGCAGCGACCTATTTTACAACTCGCTTTGTAGGCAGTTACCAGAAGAACAGATCAGCCGGGCGAAACTTTGAGGTTATTGAGACCTGCAAGGTAACAAACGGAAAGTATCTCCAGATAGTTAAGATCGGAGAAAAGTATGTTGTCATAGGGATAGGCAAGGACAGCATTACATCCATATGTGAATTGTCTCCCGAGGATATTAAGGACAAAAGAGAGTCCGAGCCGGCAGACTTTTCGTTCAGATCTTTTTTGGATAAAGCCAGAAACAGTATCAAAAAAGGCGAAAACAATAATGAGAAATAGAGGTAGCATTGGGGGCAGAAGAGGATTAGTCATCTTTTGCTTCCTTGCATATTTTCTGACATTTTTCTTTATGTCACCTACAAAAGTATATGCCAGCGACGTCAACGAACTGGGGATAACAACGGAGAGTGAACCAAGGACTCCGACAGTTATCAGGGAACCGGGGACAGCTACAGACGCATCGGATATAAGAGACCTTAATGTTTCGAACAATCTCTCCATAACCTATACTGATGAGCAGGGGAATCTGTCCGGGACACTCCGTATCCTCATCATACTGACACTGATCGCCATGGCGCCGTTCCTCGTTATAATGATGACTTCATTTACGAGGATACTCATAGTTTTGCATTTCGTCAGAGCTGCAATCGGTACCCAGACAGCGCCCCCCAACCAGGTGCTTGTGGGACTGACACTGTTTCTGACGTTTTTTATAATGAACCCGGTCATTACGGAGATTAACAATAACGCAGTCAAACCATTCGAAGCAGGAGAAATTCAGCAGGAGGAATTTATGGAGGCCGCACTCCAGCCTCTTCGCGAATTTATGTACCCGCAGACACAGACAAAGGACGTCCGGTTGTTTATGGATATTGCCAAGATCGAAAGCGTTGATTCCGTGGATGATATTCCGACGCGTGTTCTCGTTCCCGCATTTGTTATAAGCGAATTGCGACGTGCGTTTATTATAGGATTTCTGATATACATTCCTTTTATCGTTATAGATATGGTGGTCGCCTCGACACTAATGTCGATGGGTATGATGATGCTGCCGCCTACAACGATATCAATGCCGTTCAAGATACTGCTGTTTGTGCTTGCGGACGGGTGGAACCTTGTAATCGGAAACCTTGTCAAGACTTTTTACTGACATATTGTAAACGCGTGGGTGGCCGCAGGGATGCCACCAAGCGAGTTCCGCAGGCGCGAGGGCTCTCCCGAAGCGTCGAGGACTGTTTGAGCGACTGGCGCCCTGACGGACAGGCCCCACGCATTATAATAGTATTAAGGGGAGGAACAATAATTATGATGGATATCGATAATGTCACTACGATCACCAGAACCGCGCTTTACACAATCATCAAGTGTTCGGCACCTATGCTTTTAGTGTCTCTTGTTATCGGTCTTGCGGTCAGCATATTCCAGACAGTTACATCCATTCAGGAGCAGACCCTTACTTTTGTTCCGAAAGTTATAGGGATATTTGCCGCGATAATGATCCTGGGACACTGGATATTAAATGAGATCGTTGTTTATACTACAGAACTTTGGAACGGTTTTTCACTGTACATAAGATAGTATGATCGATTACACTTTCACGTTTGAGGATTTGGAGTTTTTCCTGCTGGTGCTTACAAGGATAAGTTCGTTTGTGTTTGTAGCACCGTTTTTCTCCATGACAAATACTCCGAGAAGACTGCGTGCGGGATTTTCTCTACTCGTATCTGTGCTGTTGTTTAATGTACTTACGGATCACAGCGTTCCGCCATATTCAACCGTACTGGGATACTCGATCATAGTTCTTAAAGAGGCGGTGTGCGGACTGCTGATCGGACTTGGAGCAAATATGTGCATGTCGATCGTACAGTTTGCCGGTAAGGTGGCTGATATGGAGATCGGACTGTCGATGGTTCAGCTCTTTGATCCTATAACAAGAGACGGCACAGGATTTATGGGAAGCTTTTATCAGTATATCCTGATACTGATAATGCTTATCACCAACATGCATTATTTCTTTCTGCGGGCGATAGTCGAAACGTTTACACTTATACCGATCGGAGGGGCTAAGTTTTCATCCGAAAAGATAATGACAACCACGGTGCAATTCCTTACCGATTACATTACGGTTTCATTCAGACTGTGCCTTCCGATAGTTGCGGCAATGTTACTGCTTAATGCGGTACTTGGAGTTCTGGCCAAGACAGCACCGCAGGTAAATATGTTCTCGGTCGGAATTCAGATAAAGATAATAGTCGGACTGGGAATTCTGTTCCTGACAATGGGAACCATTCCCTCCGCTTCGGAGTTCATATTTAAAGAGATGAGGGTCATGGTAACCGCCATGGTCGACAGCATGCGATAAGGGGATCGGATGACAAACAGACTTTTGTACTTAAATCTGCAATTGTTTGCCAAAGAGGGACCCGGAGGGGAAAAAACCGAGCCCGCAACCGAGAAGAAACTTTCCGATGCGAGGAAAGAAGGACAGGTTGCAAAGAGTAAAGAACTCGGACAGGCGCTTGCTCTTCTGGCGCTCTTTGTCGTTCTGAAGATATGGGTCGGTTCGATAGGCAGAAATTTCCTCGGAACTTTTAATGCCAACTATACGAAAATGAAAGAGATGACGACTCTTGTGGAGGGTCAGATCTCGGTACATGATTTTTGCAGACTGATCAATTCGAATATAATAACAATGGCTCTGATCGTTGCACCTGTATTTATTGCAGCGGTTCTCGTAGCGGTGATCGCCGATGTTTTTCAGGTTAAATGGCAGCCCACCGCCAAACCGCTTCAGCCGAAGTTTTCGAAAATCAATCCCATAAGCGGATTTAAGAGGATTTTCTCCAAGGAAAAACTTATAGATCTGTTAAAATCACTGCTCAAGCTTTTTGTCCTCGGCTATATGGCATATTCAACAATAAGAGGGGAATTTGCGGTACTCTTCTCGCTTTATGATATGGAACTGATCTCGGCGATAAAGGTTATCGGGGATATAGCCATTAACCTCGGACTTAAGATAAGCGCCATATATATAGTCATAGGCTTCGCAGACTACGGATACCAGAAATGGAAGTTTGCGGAAGACATGAAGATGACCAAGCAGGAAGTCAAGGATGAGTGGAAGAACGCAGAAGGAGATCCTGCTGTCAAGGGCAAGCAGAAGCAGAGGATGCAGGAGGCTTCACGCCGGAGGATGATGCAGGCTGTTCCGTCCGCCGATGTGGTCATTACCAACCCGACGCATTTTGCAGTCGCAATAAAGTATGATGTAAACATTTTTGATGCACCGTATGTTGTAGCAAAGGGTGAGGATTTTCTTGCGGCCCGTATCAAAGACAGAGCCGCAGAAGCCGGAGTAGAGATAGTCGAGAACAAACCTCTTGCAAGAATGCTCTACTATAATGTGGACCTCGGTTCGCCGATACCGCCGGAACTGTACCAGACAGTGGCGGAGATTCTGGCTGCTATATACAACGCTCGTGCTGTAGTATAAACGTGTTTAGTGATCAGGTCCGCTCAAGCGCGGCTCGGGCTGTCATGATTGCTACACGATCCTGACATAGAGGAGGTGAAAAGATGCTTAAAAGATTCGCAGCCGCAGATCTTGGCGTGGCGCTGTATCTTTTGTGCGCTTTTATATTCCTCATTGTGCCGATCCCTTCAGCAGTGCTTGATGTTGCTCTTGCCGGCAATATGGCAATAGCTTTCGCGGTGCTGTTTAATACGATGTTCGCCAAAGAAGTTCTGGATATGTCTTTTTTCCCGACTCTTTTGCTGTTCACCACCATATTCCGTATATCGCTTAACGTTTCATCAACGAGACTGATACTCTCGACCGGATCCCCCGGTAACGTTGTTGAGACATTCGGCTCATTCGTCGGCGGCGGCGATCTCGTTATGGGAACAATAGTATTCATAATTCTGATAATCATCCAGTTTATGGTTATCAACAAAGGTTCGGAAAGAGTTGCCGAAGTTACCGCCAGATTTACTCTTGACGCCATGCCCGGTAAACAGATGGCTATCGACGCTGATCTTAACACCGGAGCCATTACCGACGAAGAAGCAAAACAAATGCGTGCGAAGATCCAGGAAGAATCAAGCTTTTTCGGTTCCATGGACGGTGCTGTCAAGTACGTAAAAGGAGACGCTACAGCAGGTCTTATAATAACGTTCGTAAACATTATCGGCGGTATAGCCATGGGAATGCTGCGGCAGGGCCTTGATTTTAACGCAGCGATACAGAAGTATACTATTCTTACGATAGGTGACGGACTGGTATCGCAGATACCCTCACTGTTGATATCTCTTTCGACAGGTATTCTTGTCACAAAGGGTTCAAAGGAAGCGGATTTCGGACAGGTTCTTGTGTCACAGCTTTTCGGAATGCCGAGAGCCATGTATTTCGTCGGCGGAGTTATATGCTTCCTCGGAATAGTAACACCCCTTAATGCAATACTGTTCCTTGCCGTAGGACTGCTCTTTATCGTATGCGGAAGGATCGTTGCAAACAATATAGAAGTTGCGAAGACCGAGAAGACGGTAGATGCCGAAGAAGAGGAAGCGGAGGAAGTCAGGAAACCGGAAAATGTCACTTCGCTTTTGCAGGTTGACCCGATCGAGCTTGAATTCGGATACGGAATTATTCCGCTTGCCGATGTTAACCAGGGTGGTGACCTTCTTGACAGGGTTGTTATGATACGTCGTCAGATAGCACTTGAACTCGGTACGGTTGTTCCGATAATCCGACTTCGTGATAATATACAGCTTAATCCTAACCAGTACATAATCAAGATAAAAGGTATACAGGTAAGTGAGGGAGAAATACTGTTTGATCATTACATGGCGATGAATCCCGGGTTTGTCGAAGAGGAGATATCGGGCATTCCGACGTTCGAGCCTTCGTTCCATCTGCCGGCCACATGGATCACGGAATCACAAAGGGAGCGTGCGGAAAGTCTCGGGTATACGGTTGTCGACCCGCCTTCCATCATTGCTACCCATTTGACGGAGATCATCAGACAGCATATTTCCGAACTTCTTACAAGACAGGATGTTCAGAATCTTGTCAATAATATTAAAGAGAGCAATCCTTCGCTTGTTGATGAACTGACACCAAAGCTCTTGGGACTCGGGGAAATACAAAAGGTTCTGCAAAATCTCTTAAAAGAGGGTATATCCATAAGAGATCTTCTGACTATATTCGAGACACTGGCGGATCATGCACCCGTCACAAGGGATACGGATGTACTTACGGAATATGTACGGCAAAGTCTGAAGCGTGCGATATCTGCCAAGTATTTTGCCGCCAATGAAGCCACAAGTGTAGTGACTCTCGATCCGAAGATAGAGCAGGAGATAATGAATTCGGTCAAGCAGACGGAGCAGGGTGCTTATCTTACGCTTGATCCCGAAAGAGTTAAAGAGATAATGAACTCTGTCGGAGATGAGGTGGCCAAGCTCGAGAATCTTGGAAAGAATCCGATTGTGATAACTTCTCCGATCGTGAGAATGTATTTCAAAAAGCTTACCGAAGACTACTATCCGGATCTTATTGTTGTATCGTATAATGAGATTGACACAAACGTTGAGTTACAGTCGGTCGGAATGGTAACGGCATAAATGATAATCAAAAAGTTTCAGGCAAAAACAGAAGAAGAAGCGGTATCCGCAGCTAAGAAGGAGATGGGGGAGAACGTTGTCATCATGAGCGTTCGCAGCCTCAAGAAAAAGGGTCTGTTTTCCTTTATGAAAAAACCTGTAGTGGAGGTAACTGTCGGAATGGAGGAAGAGTCCGAACGACAGGTATCGGAAAACCCGTTCTCAATGCTCGCAAAGCAGAGCATTAATCGCGGGATGACACAACAATTCTCTGCTGCAAATACGAGGGATATTATAGAGGATGATGCTTTGCCCGCAAACCATGGAAAGAGCGAGAAAGTAATAGAACAGCGTCTGGATAGTCTGCAGTCTCTTCTTGAGAAGCAGCTTACCCGCCAGCCCGAGAAGGATGAGTTTGAGAAAAACGAAGAGGAAGATTCTTCGGTTGCTTTTTTAAAACTGATCTACAGTACTCTTATTGATAATGAGGTGGCTGAAAAGTATGCAAACGAGCTTCTTGATGAGATCGGCAAGATCAATACTCCCAAGTCGAGCGTTGATTTTATACTGGGGAATATTTATCAGAAGATGATACTTAAGTTTGGACAGCCGGTTACCATCCCCCTCGGACTTGAAAGGCAGCGTGTGATTTTCTTCATAGGTCCCACGGGTGTCGGTAAGACGACAACGATTGCAAAACTTGCATCAAAACTGTGTGTCAATCACAAGAAAAAGGTTGTACTTCTTACAACCGACACATACAGGATAGCAGCGGCCGAGCAGCTTCGGACTTATGCAAGTATTCTCGATGTTCCGTTCAGGGTGATATATACGGAAGAAGAGATGGTTGCCGCGTTATCCGATTACAAAGAGTACGATTATATTCTGGTCGATACCGCCGGACATTCGCAGCATAATGAAGCCCAGAAAGAATCTATGGCTCATTTCCTGTCGTGTATTGATGACACCGTTGACAAGGATACGTATCTTGTGGTGAGCGCGACAACAAAGTACAGGGATCTGTTGGCGATTGCCGATGCCTATTCGGAATTTACCGACTATAAGCTTATATTTACCAAACTGGATGAGACTACCACGCTGGGAAATCTGTTCAATCTGTGCATGCATACCGGAGCTTCCATGTCCTATGTGACATGCGGGCAGAATGTCCCTGACGATATAGCTGTTTTCTCGCCTCAATCGACTGTAAAGCAACTGCTCGGAGGTAAGTAATGGATCAGGCAGAAGGACTTCGCAATATAATAAAGCAAAATGCCATAAACTCCCGTCCGGTTGCCAGAGTCATTACGGTTACAAGCGGAAAGGGCGGCGTCGGAAAATCGAATGTTTCCATTAATCTTGCGGTGCAGTTCAGACGGATGGGAAAAAAGGTGATCATTTTTGATGCCGATTTCGGAATGGCCAATATAGAGGTTATGTTCGGAGCGATCCCCAAGCATAATCTTGCTGATCTTATATACCACGGAATGAATATTCGGGATATAATAACAACGGGACCGATGGACATAGGGTTTATTTCCGGAGGCTCGGGTATCGCCAGTCTTTCCAATCTCGGAAAGGATTATATTGATTATCTTATCAAAAACCTTGCGGAGCTTGATTATCTTGCGGATGTGATAATCATTGATACGGGAGCGGGAATAAGTGATGCGGTTCTGGAATTCCTGGTTGCAAGCGGAGAGATAATACTTGTTACGACACCCGAACCGACTTCGATCACGGATTCCTATTCACTGCTTAAAGCATTAGGCAGACATCCGAAGTTTGACAGGGGTAATTCGGCTATTAAAGTAGTTGCAAATAAGGTCGGAAGCTTTGAGGAAGGCAGACAGCTTTATATTAAACTAAATGCGGTCGTCGGAAGGTATCTTAAGATTCCGCTGAATCTTGTCGGTGTAATACCGGAAGATCACGAACTGGTCAAAGCGGTAATGGGGCAGATGCCTATCTCGATACAGAATCCGAATGCGAAGAGTGCGCAGGCATTTGCGGATCTGGCGCAGGCACTTGAAACAAATGCAACTGATCCGATATATCATAAAAGGGGAATGTCGGGATTTTTCGCATCAATGATCAGAAACAGATAACAAAGGGG
Organism: Lachnospiraceae bacterium UBA3762; assembly: GCA_002371615.1. Lineage (GTDB taxonomy): Bacteria > Bacillota > Clostridia > Lachnospirales > Lachnospiraceae > UBA2868. Next base: position 140,465 of record DFGA01000042.1, read on the forward strand.
AGAAGGTACACACATGATTTCAAAATTTGTTCAGATCGGAAACAAGATAGAGATAGAGTCTATCAAGAAAACAACAGGTGAACTCGGTGAGGTTACACGCAAAACTTACAGAAGCGAACTGTATGATATAGAAAGCGAAGATGTGATCAAGATCGCAATGCCCATGGAGCAAAGCAAAGTCGTACTTCTGCCGGTTGATGCGGAGTACAGCCTGTGCTTTTACACATCAAACGGCCTGTACCAGTGCCTTGCCCGGGTAATAGAAAGATATAAGAGCAATAACCTGTTTGTGCTTTCCATGGAACTTGAAACAGACCTTCAGAAGTATCAGCGAAGGGAATACTATCGTCTTAATACGGTGCTTGACATGAAGAGTAAAGCAATAGACGACAATGCGGACAGGAAGAGCCTTGAACAGGTACATTTTATAGATACCGATCTTACGTTTGATAACGGTACGATGGTTGATATAAGCGGGGGAGGAGCAAGGTTCATCTCCAAGGTCAGGTATACGGAAGGCTCACTGATCAGATTTGTATTTTCCCTGTTTGTAAATGGTCAGGTAACGGAATATAAGCTTATCGGTAAAGTTTTAAAATCTTCTCCCATGGAAAACCGGGACGATTCTTTTGAGAACAGAATTCAGTTTGTCAATATGGTAAATGATGACAGGGAGAGCATTATAAAGTATATTTTTGAAGAGGAACGTAAGATGAGACACCGTGAAAGAGGAACGTTTTAGTTGCAGAAAAGGGGTTTTAGGGAAAAATGAAGAAAAAAATTCTTATCGTCGATGACTCTGCACTCATGAGAAGAGTCTTTTGTGATATAATAAACTCCGATGACAGGTTTGAGGTTGTAAATACTGCAACTGACGGCGCTGAAGGCTTCAAATTCATCTGTGAGAAAGAGTATGATGCGGTAGTACTTGACGTATATATGCCGAGGATGACCGGAATACAGATGCTCCAGGAGATGCAGAAGTCTCATGTGAGCGCCAGAGTCATGATGTCGAGCACCACAACCGGTGAAGGAGCCAGAGAAACTCTTGATGCGCTGACACTCGGGGCTATTGATTTTATCAAGAAGCCCGAAAATGTGGCAAACGCGAAAGACGAGAACTTCTCCAAGAAATTTCTGGATCTTCTGTATGTTGTATCGTGTGCACCGATGCCGCACTTCGGAGGTGCGACTCTTCCGGCAAGAGGCGGCAGGGAACACGGACAGACCTTTACAAAAAGGTTCGATGTTAACATACATACTACCGCGGATCAGCTTGCGAGGGCCAGAAGCAAGGTTACGAGCACCACTATCGCAACGCCTCCGGATGTCAAGTTAAGGAAGGTCGAACACAGAGGTCACAGAAAGATAGTTGCTATCGCAAGTTCCACCGGGGGACCGAAAGCGCTTCATGACGTTATTCCATACCTTCCCGGTAATCTTCCTGTCCCGGTACTGCTTGTACAGCATATGCCGCAGGGATTTACTGCTTCTCTTGCAAACAGGCTTAACGAGATATCAAAGGTCAAAGTTAGCGAGGCGGTCAACGGAGAGAGGATAGAGCCGGGTCATGTGTATATCGCTCCGGGTGGTGTACATATGAAACTGGAAAAGAAAAACGGCGCACATTGTATCAAGTATTCCGACGAACCTACAAGAGAGGGTGTCAAGCCATGTGCCAACTATATGTATGAATCCCTGATAGATTGCGATTATGATGAGATCATATGCGTAGTGCTTACCGGCATGGGTGCGGACGGAACAGCCGGAATCAAAAATCTCGACCTGAAAAAACAGACATATATCATCGCGCAGGATCAGAGCACCTGCACAGTATACGGAATGCCAAAGGCTATCGCTATGACAGGACTTGTCAGCGAGGTTGTTCCGCTCAAAGACATAGCGGAGCAGATTACTAAGAACGTGGGGGTACACTAATCATGGATGTAAGCCAATATCTCGGAATTTTCCTGGATGAAACAAACGAACATTTACAGACTCTTTCCGACCAGCTTATGATACTGGAAAATGAGCCGGAAAACGAAGATACCATTAATGAGATCTTCCGTGCGGCGCATTCGCTGAAAGGTATGGCCGGAACAATGGGCTACAAGAGGATGCAGAATCTGACCCATGACATGGAGAATGTTTTCTCCGAAGTCCGCAACGGTAAGATCAAAGTTGACGGACACATGGTTGATATTCTGTTCCAGGCTCTTGATGCTCTCGAAGAGTACAGGGAGAATATTTCCGAAAACCAGGATGAAGGAACAAACGATAACGAGCCCATCATTAAGGAACTTCAGGCTATTCTTAACGGCGAGTCCGCAGAGGCTTCCGATGACAAAAAAGATGAGCCTGAGAGCGCATCTGCTGAAGCAGCTTCCGACAGCGCCGAGAATTCATCGGGATCGGAAGAAGGAAAGTGGAACGACATCGTTCTTCACGAGCCTGAGCAGCACGTGATCTCGGAAGCTATCAAGAACAGTCAGAAGGTATACGGATTTACCGTATATATTCAGGAGTCATGTATCCTTAAAGCTGCAAGAGCATTTCTTGTATTCAAGGCTCTTGAAGAGCTCGGTGAGGTTATCATTTCAGAGCCCTCGGTTCAGGATATAGAGGATGAGAAGTTTGATTTTGACTTCTCTTTGTATTTCGTTACCGATTCACCTATCGATAAAGTCAAAGAAGCAATCATGAGCGTTTCCGAGATAGATCATGTTATAGGCGATGTGATCGATATGGACAAGGCGAAGATTGCAAACGAAGACGATGAAGAGGAAGCAGCCGCGGCTCACGAAGCAGAAGTCAAGGAAACTTCAGCGAAGAATGCTCCCGCAGCAAGCAGCGCACCGGCTCCCGCAGCACCTGCCGCAAAAGACAACAAGGGCGCGGATAACAAGAAGAATGCCGGAGCCAATAAGCCCGCGGTTAACCGTACGGTTCGTGTTGATATCGAAAAACTCGATGTACTGATGAACCTTGTCAGCGAGCTTATCATTGCCAAGAACTCCCTTGTAAGCTTCGCAACAAGCGATAATCAGAATTCCCATACAGGATTTAATGAACAGATCGAATACCTTGAGAGCGTAACCACAAACCTTCATGAGTCTGTCATGAAAGTTCGAATGGTTCCTATTGAGAGCGTTGTTAACAAGTTCCCCCGCATGATAAGAGATCTCTCCAAGAAGCTGGATAAGCAGATGGAACTTCATATGTCGGGTGAGGAGACAGAACTTGACCGTACTGTTGTTGATGAGATCGGAGATCCTCTGATGCACCTGCTCCGTAACAGTGCAGACCACGGTCTTGAGCATATTGACGTCCGCAGGGAGCGCGGTAAGAGCGATGTCGGACAGATATATCTCAATGCATATCAGGATGGTAACAACGTTGTAATTGAAGTTAAGGATGACGGTAACGGTATTGATACCGAAGCCGTTAAGAGAAAAGCGATCGAACGCGGAACTATCACTCCCGAACAGGCTGAGACCATGAATGAGAAGGAGATCATCGATCTTCTGTTCCTTCCGAGCTTCTCTACGGCGAAAGTCGTTTCGGACGTATCGGGAAGAGGTGTAGGTCTTGATGTTGTAAGAAGCAAGATCGGTGCTCTCGGCGGTGATGTATCCGTCAAGACAAAGCTTGGCGAGGGAAGCACATGGACGATCCGTCTTCCTCTTACTCTTGCTATCATTCAGGCTCTCATGGTTGTTATCGGGGATGAGAAGTATGCGATATCACTCGGAAGCATTCAGACCATAGAGGATGTTGCCGAAGAAGACATCAAGTATGTTGAAGCAAGAGAAGTTATCAATCTTCGTAATACAGTTATCCCGATCATTAGACTTCGTGATGTTCTCGGAGTTGAGACCGAAAAAGAGGTCGGATCCAATCTGGTCGTTATCATCGTTAAGAAGGGTGATCAGCTGGCAGGTCTTGTTGTTGACGAACTTATCGGACAGCAGGAGATCGTTATCAAGTCACTCGGAAAATACATCAACTGCAGCAGCCGCCTGATCTCGGGCGCAACCATCCTCGGCGACGGTGAGGTTGCTCTGATACTTGATGCTAACGTTCTGATATAGTAGGAGGAGATGATAAAATGGATGCGTTAAATATCGCAAGAGAATATGACAGTGTTCAGTATATTGTTATCAAGATCGGAGAGGAACAGTACGGTATAGATATCAGCTACATCGATAATATCGTTAGAATGCAGAGCATTACGAGAGTTCCTCACGTGCAGCCGTATTTCACAGGTGTTATCAACATCCGAGGCGAGGTTGTTCCGGTAATGAGTATTCGTGTTAAGATGGGTCTTGAGCCGGATGAATACACGAACAAGACAAGGATCATAATCGTTAAGATGGAGAATAACGCTCCTATCGGACTTATAGTTGATGAAGTAAGAGAAGTTGTTACTCTCGACGAAAGATCGATCGACGAAGTCATTCATGACAGTAAGGTTGACGAGACATTTATTAACGGAATTGGCAAGAATGGCGATACACTTATCTCACTTCTTGATCTTAATGCTGTTATCAGCGAAAAGGATAATTCATAATATGGCAAAAGTTGATCTTAACAATATGGAAGGGGTATACTTTGATGTACTCCGTGAAATAGGTAATATCGGGGCGGGGAATGCAACTACCGCCCTTGCTCAGATGCTGAATACCAAAGTCGACATGCATGTTCCGAAGGTTGATCTTCTGGAGTTTTCCGAAGTCGGCGAGGCTATGGGCGGAGAAGAGCAGATAATGGCCGGTATATACCTTATAGTTGAAGGAGATATTTCCGGTTCAATAATGTTTCTGCTGGAAAAATCATCTGCGAAGGCTCTTGTTGCAAAACTTATGGGAACAACAAGTGAGAATCCCGACGGTGAGTTTGATGAGATGGAACTGTCGGCACTTAAGGAGATCGGTAATATTATTACCGGTTCTTATCTGTCGTCGCTCTCAACACTTACTAACCTTAATATACATCCTACACCGCCCGATATCTGTATAGATATGTGTGGCGCTATTTTATCGGTTCCGGCAATAGAGTTTGGAGCGATCAGTGACAAGATGCTTCTGATCGCCACGGAATTTACGGATGATATTAAGCTTGAGGGCTATTTCATACTTGTTCCGGATCTTGAGTCATATGATAAGATCCTGACATCGCTTGGAATGTAGCAGGCTGATAGGATGAATGGCGATTTGCATGTGCGATGCACATTTTTACTAAGTATATCAGAGGAAGCAAATGAGTGAAATGATTAAGGTGGGCATGGCGGACTTGAAGTTATGCAAAGCACCGGATGCCATTACAACGCTTGGTCTTGGATCTTGCGTAGGGATAGCCATCAGGGATCCCATTACAAAGATCGGAGGTCTTGCGCATATTATGCTGCCGGACAGTGGCAACTTTGAAAATCATAACAGTATACCCAAATTTGCGGACACGGGTACAAAAGAGCTGGTCAGAATAATAGTGGCTGCCGGAGGAAACAGGTCAAGGCTTGTTGCCAAGATAGCCGGAGGGGCCCAGATGTTTGCTTTTCAGAGCAAGAATGAGATGACCGCAGTCGGACAGAGAAATGTTGACGCAGTCAAAAAAGTCCTTGCCGAGCTCAAGATACCGATACTTGCCAGTGATACGGGACTCAACTTCGGACGTACCGTTGAATTCTATCCCGAAACCGGAGACTATGTGATCAAGGCAGTCGGTAAAGGGGTTAAGACAATTTAGGAAATGGTCGTTTTTACATATGAATACTAATAAAATACCTGCTCTTGTAATGCTGCTTGCAGGATCTGTCGCTGTTATAGTTACTTATATCAATCATTACAGCCTGGAAGATATGCTTGCTGTATTGATACTGACGCTTATAGTTTTTCTCATAATAGGCGTTGTGATTAAAATGATTTTTGATTCGTTCCATATTGAAGAGCCGGATGAAGACAGAGTTGACGACGAAGGGGAAGTCGTTGAGAAGACAGAGCTTTCAGAGGAGAATGAAGGCGGCGAAGAGGAAGGTAATGCCGACTCCGGTGCAGTCGATAACACAACAGAGGAGCAGGGAGAGGCGTAAAATACAGGGGATAATTGGAGGGGCTCATGGATGAAAACGGAAAGCTGAAATTGTGGAAGGATTATTCGAATAATCCAACCTCCGCGCTTCGTGAAAAGTTAATACTCGAATATGCTCCGCTTGTAAAACTTGTTGCGGGGCGTCTTTCTATGTATCTGGGGTATAATGTCGAATACGACGATCTGTGCGGATACGGGATATTCGGATTGATCGACGCGATTGACAAATTTGATGCTACCAAAGATGTAAAGTTTGAGACATATGCATCTTTAAGGATCAGAGGATCAATTCTTGATCAGATCAGAAAAATGGACTGGATTCCCAGAACGGTCCGTCAGCGCCAAAAACAGATATCTTCCGCAATTGCGGATATTGAAGCCGAGACCGGAAAGACGGCAACCGATGAACAGGTAGCGCTTGCTCTTGGTATCTCGGATGAAGAATACTCAGGCTGGCAGGCTCAAATGAATGTTACCAACCTTGTATCCCTCGATGATTTCGTGGAGCAGGGAAGCGATGTTGCTGATAACCGTGGCTTGTCGTCCCAGCCGGCACGCCCTGAGGAGCACCTTGAACAGGAGGAGCTGAAACAGATGCTCGGTGAGGCACTTAATCTTCTTACCGAGAAAGAAAGAATGGTGGTTGTTTTATATTACTACGAAGAACTTACGCTTAAGGAGATAAGCAATGTTCTTGAAGTGTCTGAATCAAGAGTGTCGCAGCTTCATACAAAAGCACTCGGCAAGATGAAGACCAAAATGGGTAATTATATGGGAATATTAACAGCGGGGTAAAACTATGAAAAACGGTTACTTCAAGTTACAGTTTACTGACCATGAATCTTACATCAGCCTGTTTCCTCCCGAAAACGGTGGAAGTGCAATACAGGTTGATGAGTTGCGTGATTATCTTGTGGCCAAGGGATTTCCCGGCGTTGATGTTGTTGCCTTAAAGCAGGTGATAGATTCGCTTTCCAAGCAGGAGAACATCAAACTGGCAGACAAGAAAGGTATTCCCTGTCCCGAGAGTTTCCGCGTGTTGATCTCGCCCGATAAAATGACGGCGACATGCAGGTTCTATCCTGCCTCAACAGGAGGTGCGGATCTTACTGCTGCTGATATAAAGAGTACCCTGAAACTTGAAGGTGTTAATAAAGGTGTTGATGATAAGGCTATTGAGGCATATCTGGCCAACAGGCATTACTGTACGGATTATGTGCTTGCTAAAGGCGTATCACCCAAGCCCGGAGAGGATGCTGTTATAGAATATTTTTTCAATACGAACCCGAATCTTAAGCCAAAGCTTAATGAAGACGGATCGGTTGATTTTTTCTCACTTTCTGCTATAAGTGTTGTCAAGAAAGGTGATAAACTGGCAACGCTTACCAGGGAAGTTCCGGGAGAAGCGGGATTTAATGTAACGGGCGATGTTCTGCCTCCTCCGGAAGTCAAGAAACTTACGCTCAAGTATGGAAGAAATATCGAGTTATCCGAAGATGAACTTTCGATATTCTCAGGAGTTGACGGACATGCTTCGCTTGTCGAAGGAAAAGTGTTTGTATCGGACGTATATGAGGTAAGTGATGTTGATACTTCGACCGGAAATATAGAATATGCGGGGAATGTATGCGTACTCGGTAATGTCAAGACAGGATTCTCAATCAAGGCTGACGGAGACGTGGAAGTTCGCGGCGTTGTTGAGAACGCAAAGATAGATGCGGCGGGAAATGTAACTATAGCCAGAGGAATGAATGGAATGGGTAAGGGCACGATAAATGCCGGAGGTAATGTTGTTTCGAAGTTCCTTGAAAATGCAAATGTTAATGCGGGAGGCTATGTCCATGCCGAGGCGATCCTTCACAGTAACGTCATCTGCAAAGGTGAAGTTACCGTTACGGGAAAAAGAGGATTTATTACAGGCGGTGTTATCAGAACGCCGGAATCGGTCAGTGCAAAGACAATAGGATCGGAGATGGGAGTTGATACCGAGATTGAAGTCGGAACGGATCCCAAGCTTACCCTTAAAGTCAACAGTTTAAATACAGAGATCGTTACACTTAAAAAGAGAGTTGAGCAAGCTGAACCGGCACTGCTTACACTTACTACAAAGATAAAAGCAGGCGAACAGCTTCGTCCGGAACAGATACTGTATTTCAAGCAGATATCTGCGCAGTACAAGGAAATGAAAGATGAACTTACGGCCAAGCTGAATGAAGTCAATGAACTGATGGACGCTATGGATGTGACTTCCGGCAAGGAAGCATGTGTCAAGGTTGAAGGCTATGCCTATCCCGGAACCAAGATCACGATCAATGAGACAACTACTGTACTTAACAAACCGGTACAGCACGGAAGGTTTGTTAAAGACGGTGCGGATGTCAGGGTAAAAGGTTTATAATATGATAACACCTATAGAAAACAATAATATGGTTGTCCGCGCAATGGACTATCAGGCTGTGAAGGTTAATGAGAACGAGCATCCCCACACGCAGCATGTAGTAATACAGGAAGACATTGACAAGAATGACGATTCTCATGTAAATACCGTGCGCGAAAAAGACAATGCCGACAAATCCGGTACCGAACACGATGCCAAGGAAGAAGGCAGAAACAAGTATTATTCGACACGAAAGACCAAGAAAAAGGATGAGATACCCGAGGAAGGCAGAGTGATCACACTCGGGTCCGGCGGATTCAATATAACAATTTAGTTTTGTTTCGTAGGAGGGTAAAATGTCGCCTATGGAAATAGCACTCCTTGTAATAGGAGTGATTATTTTTGTAATAAGTTTTGTGATGCCTGAAGTCCCGATGAAAAAAACGGACAAGGAGATTGAGGCCGAAAAAGAAGAGGCAAGGCGTCTTGTTGAGCAGGAAGTCGATACGATGCGTCTTCGTGTGGGAGAGGCAACAAACGAAACGGTAGGGTTTGCCGTTGACAAGGCTGAGAGGTCACTCGAGAAGGTCTCCAATGAGAAGATCATGGCAGTCGGCGAATACGCCGAAACTGTCCTTGAGGAGATTAATAAAAATCATCAGGAAGTCATGTTCCTGTATGATATGCTGAAGGATAAACAGACTGATCTTAACAATACAATAAGGGAAGCCGATGCTGCGGTTAAGGAAATAGAAAATGCTTCTCATTCGGCAATGGATGCATCGGAAACTCTTCTGAGGGGAATGAGCGTTGCCTCCGTTTCGCAAAAAGGACTTACAAACGAGCAAAAATCAGTATTTGATATTGTAATTCCGGATGCGGCTCCGGTCGTATTTGATCATGATGATAAGAAAAAGGCCGATGATGTTCCGAAGAAGGGAAAGGCGCTGACACAGTCAAAGATTGAGGCACAGCTTCTTGGCATAGACAAACCTGAAGACGCACTTGCTAAAGCGATAACAGCTGATGCACCTGCCAATATTAAGGAAAAAGTTGTGTATGATATTCTTTCCGGAGGAGCATATAAAGAGGGAAATATCGTGAACGTGGATTCTCCGTCCCAGGGAGCAGCCACAACGGCAGACTTTGAGGCGATGACAGGCGATATTACCGAAGCTCCCGCCAACAACAACGATAAGATCCTGTCTATGGCAAAGCAGGGATTTGACACGGTACAGATAGCAAAAACACTCGGACTCGGGGTTGGGGAAGTAAAACTTGTATTGGATCTGTTTAGGTGATTAGGATATGAAACTGAAGTTTTATTTGAGGGGCTTGGGAATCGGAATTGCCGTAACAGCACTTGTTATGGGACTTGCCCTTGGTAAAAATACAAAAGAATCCATGACCGATGAGGAAATAAAAGAAAGAGCGGCTAAGCTCGGTATGGTCGAAGAAGATAAGACTCTTGTATCGACACCGACAGCTACGCCGACGCCAACACCGACGGCTACAGCTACACCAACGCCAACTCCTACACCAACGCCAACGCCGACACCGACGGCTACAGCTACACCAACGCCGACACCCACACCAACGCCGACACCCACACCGACGCCGACGCCCACACCGACGCCGACGCCTACGCCAACACGAACACCCACACCGACGCCTACACCGACGCCAACGCCAACGCCAACACCGACGCCGACACCTACACGAACACCAACGCCGACGCCTACACCGACACCAACGCCGACGCCGACACGAACACCTACACCGACGCCGACGGCTACACCAACGCCAACACCGACGAAAGGTCCAACAGCGATAAAAGGAGCCACAATTACGGTTACGGGTGGAAGCGGATCGGAAACCGTGAGCAATCAGCTCAAGGCGGCGGGTGTGATCAGTAATGCATCCGATTTTAATGCATTTCTTTGCGCACACGGATATGACAGAAGGATTTCAACCGGTAGTCACGTTATTCCGCAAGGTGCCGGATACGAAGAGATCGCAAAGATAATTACAAGCGGAAACAGATAAATGAAAAGAGGCCCATATGACATTTGCAGAGTATTGGGCGCATTATACCGACGTCAAGAAAATGCTTATGTTCCTTGCATTGTCCTTGGCGTTTTCGGTTATATGCGTTTTTTACATTATACTTATAGTGACTGTTCAGGCGAGGTTTGTACCACGCAACGAACGTAAACATTTTTATTATGAAAGGGCAAATGATACTATCCAGCGGTTTTATGAGATGGTATTTTCAGGGGCATCAATCCTCTCGTTCCTGGCCCTCTATTATTTGATCGACAGATTTTCACCCCAGGGTGATTTCAGGGATTTTTGGGATGATTACAAAGATTTTCTGCTTTTGTTTATGATCTGTTTTTCAATCATTTTCAATAATCTTCTGGACCGGGTCATAATCCCCCTTAGGAAACTCTCGTCGAGTGAGAGGGGCAGTGTACGTCTTCTCGGAATGTTATATGTTATACTGATCTTCCTGTATATTAAGTTTATTTACGAGAATGATAATTACGACGGATTCATTATGTATTTTCTCGGACTGATGATCGGACGTTTTATTTATTTTGATGCTTCATTCAGGGATGGGATAAGTACCATGCTTGAGTCTTTGAAGAATTTTCCCCTGCTGATCCTCGGGCTTGCCTATACGGGATTCATGGCATATACGGGATTTACTTCCGATTATTTACTTGTGAGTAACGGAGTGCTTGTATCGACGTTTATAGCGCACATTTTTATGATAGTAGCTATATTTATAGTTCATCACAGTCATTTTATGTCGATTTTTATCAGAAAAGGCTGAACCTTTTTTGCAAACGGAGCCGTCTTAATTATTGAAGGGAAATTATGTGAAGATTTGACCAGTTTTTGTCACTCTGGGATATAAATGTAATATTTTTTAAAAAAACTGTTGCATTTATATTTGATTTGTGACATAATCTAAGTAACCGAAGGAATGAATATAGCCGTATTATAGTTAGGAGGTCGCTTTTATGAAGAACAGAAAATTGATTGCAGGGTTGGCTGTCCTTGGTGTGCTTGTTGTTTCAGCGGCAGCATATTTCGGACTTGCCGGCGATAAAAAGGTAGGATTGCTTGAAGAGGATGCTTTCCGTGCATCCCGTGATATCAGCAATGAGAAAGTTGCTTATTTGGATTCCGAAGCCATTGCACTTTCCAATGCATCCGATTCCGATACCGGACTTCGCTCGGAGGCTCTTGATGCATACAATCAGGTAAACGAGCAGAGGGCTTCTGCAGGACTCAGTAGTCTTAAGTGGGATCAGAACCTTGAAACTGTTTCAAGCGTGAGAGCCAAAGAGTGTGCGGTTAAGTTCTCTCATACACGTCCCGACGGGCGCGAGTGGTACACCGTTAACAGTAAGATCCAGGGTGGTGAGAATCTCGCGTTTGGATTTGATACGGCAGGTGATGCTGTTGATGCATGGATGAACAGCCCGACACACAGAGACAACATCCTTTATGATGAATTCGCAAGAGTTGCAATCTCCATCTATCAGGATGATGACGGAACTAACTATTGGGCACAGGAATACGGTTATTGATAATATATGATTTTTCGGGAGACGCGAAAGCGTCTCCCTTTTTTACGTTTACAATTCTGTATCTTATTAAATAACATAGTGAATTGTTACAAAACTACAATATATAGTTGCAAGAGGTAATAAAAAACTCTATAATATCTAACATATGGGGGATTATGTATGCGTGTAAGAAGGTTGAAACAGATGCTTCTGTTCGGCCCGTATATGATCTTTCTTATCGTTTTCATTATGTGTATTGTTTTGTTTGTACTTGTTACAAGACAAAACAGCCGTATTGAGGCAATAGAAGAAGAGATTGGTCATATCGCGATGAATCAGGACAGCCTTATCGAAGAGGTCAGTTCTGTCACATCTTCAGTTGATGAACTCGGTAGCGCAGTCGGAGCCATAAGCAATGAGCTGTCGCTTGTTGATATCGGATCATATGAGAATGGAGCATCGAAAGGGCATGCAAGAGTTGCCTGGCCAAGGAAGGTTTATCTTACATTTGATGACGGTCCGTCATCGAATACGGGGAAGATACTCGATATTCTTGACGAATACGGTGTAAAGGGCAATTTTTTTGTTGTCGGCACAGAGAATACGGAACTGAGAAAAATGTATAAACGCATAGTCGAGGAAGGGCATGCTCTGTGTGCACATTCATATTCTCACAAATACAGTGAGATATATTCCTCGGTTGATGCTTTTACCGAAGATCTGGACAAACTGTATACACTGCTTTATGACGAAACCGGAACGGAACCTGTTGCCTATCGTTTCCCCGGTGGATCGAGTAACAGTGTATCCAGGATTCCCATGAGTGAGTTTATCAAAGTACTGGACAGACGTGGTATCAGGTATTTTGACTGGAACGTTGTTTCCGGAGATGCAACCAATCCTATGCTTCCGGCAGACAGGATCGTTGAGAATTCATTATGTGATCTGAGTGAATATGAGGAGGCAATGATCCTCTTTCACGATCTGTCTAACAAAACGAGTACCGTGGAAGCATTGCCCGAGATCATAGAGGCTTTGCAGGAAAGTGATATTCCTATTGCCGTTATTGATGATACAACCATGACAATTCAGCACTATATAAATACAAAGTCAAAGTGAATGGAGGACGAAAAATGAGTTTTTTCAAGGATTTTAAGGACGATTTATCACAGGCAGTCAATGAATTGATGCCGGAAGAGGCAGCACCTTCAGCAGCTCCGCAGATGGTTGATACTATTTCGGAGTCAGCTGCTCCCATCGGACAGGATGACCTTGCCGAACTTATCAAGGGACTGGATGATGCTGCTCCCGCAACAGAGCCTATGTTTGAAGCTGCTCCCGAGGTATCGGCAGCAAGCGTAAGTGTTCCCGCACATGATAGTGCAGCCGCTGCACCTGTCTCTGAACCTGCTCCCGAAGCTGCTGCGCCTGTAGAGATCCCTGTATATACCGAAGAGGTTAAGCCTGCGGCAGAGCCGGTGATTGCGGCGGCAGAACCCAAGCCTGCAGAACCTGCCAAAGTTGTTGAACCTATATTCGCTCCCGAGGAGCCCAAAGAGGAAGCACCGAAGGTAATAGAGCCTATTTTTGCAGCGGAAGAGCCGAAAGCTCCGGTTCCCAATCAGGTAACCGAGCCTATATTCCCGCAGAACCAGGAACGCCCTGCTCCTATCAATTCATATGCGGAAGGTGTTAACGAAACAGGTGTGATTCCGAACGGAATGACGGTTGTCGGTGATATTACCGCAAACGGTTCACTTGATATCATGGGTACCGTTAAAGGAAATGTTACCGTTGCAGGTAAACTTAACATTACCGGAAACATTGAGGGTGACTCCAAGGCAGATGAGATATTTGCGGACGGAGCGAGGATCATCGGTGAAGTGACATCAAACGGTACTATAAAGATTGGCCAGAGCTCGGTTATCAAAGGCAATATGAGCGCAACAAGCGCAGTGATTGCCGGTGCCGTTAAGGGTGATATCGATGTGAAAGGTCCCGTTGTTCTTGACTCAACTTCAATTATCATGGGCAATATCAAGAGTAAGTCTATACAGATCAATAACGGTGCCGCGATTGAGGGTCTGTGCTCACAGTGCTATGCAGAGGTAAGTCCTTCAAGTTTCTTCACGGAAGGTTAACATAACATGAAAAGAGTATTGCTCAAATTATCCGGTGAGGCGCTTGCCGGCGATAAGAAAATCGGATTCGATGAAGACACTGTCCGTATGGTTGCATCTCAGGTCAGGCAGATCACGGATGCCGGAACACAGGTCGGTATCGTGATCGGCGGAGGTAATTTCTGGAGAGGCCGCAGCAGTGAGAGGATCGACCGTACCAAGGCTGACCAGATCGGAATGCTGGCTACGGTAATGAATTGCATATATGTTTCAGAGATTTTCCGCTCGGAAGGTATGAAAACGAATATACTCACTCCTTTTGAGATCGGATCGTTTACAAAACTCTTTTCCAAAGATCGTGCGAACAAGTACTTTGAAAAAGGAATGGTTGTATTCTTTGCCGGCGGAACCGGGCATCCGTACTTTTCGACAGATACAGGTGTGGTTCTTCGTGCCGTGGAGGTCGAGGCTGAGGCAATTCTTCTTGCCAAGGCAGTAGACGGGGTTTATGACAGTGATCCTGTTAAGAATCCGGATGCCAAGCGGTATGATGTTATATCGATTGAAGAGGTTGTTGAGAAAAAGCTGCAGGTAGTTGATATGGCAGCATCCATTCTTGCAATGGAAAATCATATGCCGATGTACATCTTTTCATTAAACGAGAAAGACAGCATTGTTAATACGGTAAACGGGAAATTTAACGGGACACGTGTGACTGTGTAAAGTTAATATGTATAAGGAGCAAACGATATGAGCGAAAGAGTTAAAGAGTATTCAGACAAGATGCAAAAGACTATAGACCATCTTCAGTCGGAGTATGCTGCGGTTCGTGCAGGCCGTGCCAACCCGCATGTGCTTGACAGGATACGTGTGGACTATTACGGAACTCCTACTCCTATACAGCAGGTAGGTAACGTGTCCGTTCCTGATCCGCGTATCATCCAGATTCAGCCGTGGGAGAAGGGCATTTTAAAGGATCTCGAAAAAGCGATCCAGGCTTCGGATATAGGTATCAATCCGACAAATGACGGAACAGTCATCCGTCTTGTATTTCCCGAACTTACGGAAGAGAGAAGACGTGATCTTGTCAAAGAGATCAAGAAGAAGGGTGAAGATGCCAAAGTTGCCGTCAGAAACATCAGACGGGACGGAAACGATACATTTAAGAAGTTGTCCAAATCCGATGATATTTCCGAAGACGAGGTAAAGGATCTTGAAGATGAACTTCAAAAGGCAACAGATAAGTTCATCAAAGAAATTGATTCGATGATAGACGGCAAGTCGAAAGACATAATGACTGTTTAATGACAGGGGTCACGCGAGCCGTGGCCCTTTTTTATGTAAGGGGTATTGTATGAATGTTCCGAATCATGTAGCCATAATTCTTGACGGTAACGGAAGATGGGCCAAGGCAAAAGGTATGCCCAGAAATTACGGGCATGTCCAGGGTGCCAAGAATGTTGAAGTAATATGCGAGGAAGCGTACAGGATGGGTATCAATTATCTGACTGTCTATGCATTTTCAACGGAAAACTGGTCAAGACCGGCAGATGAGGTCGACCAGTTAATGAAGCTTCTGCGCAATTATATGAAGACCTGCCAGCAAACGGCTAAAAAGAATAAAATGTGTGTCAGGGTTATAGGCGACAAGACAAGACTGGCGGATGACATCAGGGAATCGATAGATGCTCTTGAGAAGGCAACCTGTGATAATACAGGACTTCATTTTCAGGTAGCGATCAATTACGGCAGCCGGGATGAGATAATACGGGCTGTAAATAAGATAGCAGAAGATGTCAAAAATTCCGCCATCAGCACCCCCGTTACAGAGGAGATGTTTGAGGATTACCTCGATACAAGAGGAATTCCTGCGCCTGACCTTCTGATAAGGACAAGCGGTGAGCAAAGACTTTCCAATTTTCTGCTCTGGCAGCTTGCATATGCCGAATTCTATTTTACGGATGTACACTGGCCTGATTTTTCAAAAGAGGAACTGATCAAAGCCTGCGAAGCATACAGCAAAAGGGACAGACGGTTTGGCGGGCATGCCAAGGAGGAGTGATGTTTAAGACAAGGTTACTTAGCGGAATTGTTGTTGCGGCTGTAATGTTGCTGTTTACATGGCTTGGCGGTCCGTATCTCGGAGCATTTCTTATGTGTGTATCAATCGCCGGCCTGCACGAGTTCTACCGGGCAACCGGGGTCATTGCTCCCCAAAAACATTTGAATGCTTTATCAGCTGTAGGATACGCAGGAACAGTATTATGTTATATTCTGTTGATGCTTCCCGGCAAAGAACTGTTCTCACTCCTGTTTGTTCTTGTTCTTGCTCTTGTTGTTCTGATGGCTGTATATGTATTCGGATTCCCGGGGTACAAAGCGGGTGAGGTGGCATTTACTTATTTCGGATTCTTCTATGTCAGCGTGATGCTCTCGTTTATCTATCTGACAAGATCTCTTGAAATGGGAATATACATTGTCTGGCTGATCTTCTTTTCCTCGTGGTTTTGCGATGTATTTGCTTACTTTACCGGAATGCTTATAGGAAAGCACAAGCTTGCGCCGGTCCTGTCCCCCCAAAAATCCATCGAGGGAGCTGTAGGCGGAGTTGTTTTTCCGGCGATTTTCGGTGCCATATACGGATACTGCATTAACAGATACGCAGCTTCGGGATTCCCGGTGGCAGCCTTTACCGCCCTTACCGCAATAGGAGCGGTCGTATCCCAAATAGGTGATTTGAGTGCAAGTGCGATCAAACGTAATTATGAAATAAAAGATTACGGGAATCTCATACCGGGACACGGCGGGATCCTTGACAGATTTGACAGTGTTATATTTACGGCACCTATGATATATTTTACGGCAGGTTGTTTTTTGGAATATTTTTGGGTTAATCTGAAATGAAAAAGATAGTTGTAATGGGGTCTACCGGCTCGATCGGAACCCAGACTCTTGAAATAGTAAGGGATCATATGGATGAACTTGAGGTTACGGCTCTTACAGCCAATTCAAGTGTGGATATGATCGTTAAGCAGGCACTGGAATTTAAGCCGAAGCTTGTAGCAATGAATGATGAAGCATCCGCTGCTGCGGTTGAGGCTCTTCTTGACGGCCAAAACATAAAGGTCGTATCGGGAATGGACGGACTTATTGAGGCTGCTTCAATGGAAGAGGCCGATATAGTTGTTACCGCAATGGTCGGTATGATAGGTATTCGTCCGACTATTGCAGCGATCAAAACAGGTCATGATATTGCCCTTGCCAACAAAGAGACACTTGTATGCGCCGGACATATTATAATGCCGCTTATAAGAGAATACGGTGTCAATCTGTATCCGGTCGACAGTGAACACAGCGCTATATTCCAGTCGCTTAACGGGGAAAATCACGGAGATCTCGAGCGTATTATCCTGACCGCATCCGGTGGACCGTTCAGGACAAAAAGCGCCGCAGAACTTGAAAATGTTACGGCAGCCGACGCGCTCAGACATCCTAACTGGGATATGGGAGCCAAGATCACAATAGATTCGGCAACACTTGTAAATAAAGGCCTCGAAGTAATGGAGGCCTGTCATCTTTTCGGTGTAGGAGTCGATGACATAGAAGTTGTGGTGCATCCGCAATCGATCATTCACTCCGCTGTTCAGTACAAAGACGGTGCTATCATCGCGCAGATGGGAAGTCCGGATATGAGGCTCCCGATACAGTATGCTTTATTCTACCCGAACAGACCTTACCTTAATACCCAAAGGGTTGATTTTTATAAGCTCCGGTCAATGACGTTTGAAGCTCCGGATCCGGATAGATTCCCGGGATTTAAATATGCCCTTGAAGCCGCACGTACAGGGGGGATCATGCCGACTGTGTTTAATGCGGCTAATGAAAAGGCTGTGGCACTGTTTCTTAAAGGCTGCATAAAGTTTACGGATATTGCCGTACTTATCAGGAAAGCTATGGATGCATCGGATGCGATTGAGAATCCTACGGTGGAAGAGATACTTGAAGCGGAAACAAAGGCGGCCGGGTCAGTTGCGCAAATGACGGATAAATAAGACAGATTAAGGGAGTTTTGTCGTGAAAATACTAATAGCGGTTCTAATACTGGCTGTGATCGTTTTTGTCCATGAAATGGGGCATTTTATTATAGCCAGACTAAACGGAATAGAGGTTGTTGAGTTTACGGTCGGCTTCGGACCGAAATTATTCGGATGGACTACGAAGGGCGGAACAAAATTTTCGATACGGCTTATACTGTTTGGTGCAGCCTGTGTCTTTGATGATCTTGATGCCCAGGTGGATGACGGAAATACCGATTTTGCTTCGGTAATAGCCAATTCATCCTTCAGAAAAGCAAATGTTTGGTCAAGGATAGCCACTACTCTGGCAGGTCCGTTTTTTAATCTTCTGCTTGCGTTTGTACTGGGCCTTTTCCTGATGAATTATATTGATATAGCCGATACAACCGTAACCGATATAATGCGGGACGGTGCCGCATATGAAGCGGGGATACGTACCGGAGACAGGATTATAAGCGTCAACAAAAGCCGTTGTTATCTATATCCGGAAGTATCCACCGCTGTGGAACTCGGATACGGAAAACCACTTAAAGTAGTGTATGAAAGAGATGGCAAGAAATACGAAGCCGAGCTTCTTCCGAGGATGAACGAAGAGTATAACCGCTTTATGATAGGTGTTGTTTTCGGAGGAGGCGAGCCGGCCCCGAAGAGTGTGGGGGGAATTGTAAAGGCCAGTTATCTGTATGTCAGATACATGGTGAAGATGACTTTTTCGAGCTTCAGGATGCTGTTTGCCGGACAGGCGAAGGTGTCGGATATAGCAGGGCCCGTAGGTGCGGCCCAGATCGTCGGAGACGAGTATGAAAGCGCTAAGTCCGAGGGAACGCTTGCGGTAGTTGTCAGTATGCTGAATATCGCACTTCTCCTGTCGGCAAATATCGGGATAGTAAATCTGTTTCCGCTCCCTGCTTTTGACGGAGGAAAGCTCCTGTTTTTGATCTATGAAGCTATAAGAGGCAAGCCTGCCGACAGCAGAGTTGAGGGTACCATACAGCTTATCGGTGTGGGACTTCTTCTCGCACTTCTTGTTCTTGTAATGTACAACGACATAACGAGATTGTTTATGGGTTAGTACTCAAATCCTGTTTTTTTTCTTAGTGTGAATAATAAACAAAAAGCCGATATCCCCAAATGCGGATATCGGTTTTTTTGCACGAATTTTTATTCCCAAATTCTTGAAAAAGCAGATTAAATTACGGGTGATTTTCAAACCCTGTAGAAAAAAATGTTCTGTATTGACGGGACATACGCAGGTGGTTTATGTTCTGTACACCGCAGGACATCTCTTTACCCGGAACTTCAGGAGGGGACATGCTTGAGAAAGGCCAGACAGTTAATAAACGCTATGAGATAGTAAACTTGATCGCTAAAGGAGGGACAAGCTGTGTATATCTTGTTCTTGATAAACATATCGGAAGGATGCTTGCGATGAAGGCTATGGAAAGAAGTTCCGTAGGGGCATTCTATTTTGCCAGAAGTGAGATTGAGGCATTAAGACGTGTCAGATATCCTCTTATCCCGGCAATCTGGGATGCATTCTATGACAGCCGGAACATTTATATAGTCAGTGAGTATGTGAAGGGAGATTCGCTCGGTACTTTGTGTAAAGCCAAAGGAATGGGTCGGGCACAAAGTCTTATGATAGCCCAGCATATATGTTCGGCACTTTTATATCTGCACGGGATGAAACAGCCGATGCTGTATCTCGATCTGAAGCCGGATAATATAATAATTGATGAGGAGGGACTTCCTCATCTTGTCGATTTCGGAATCGCAGGATGTCTTGCGGGACATCATATCCCCGTCGGAACGATAGGTTATTCACCGCCCGAACAGTATGATAAAAATGCAAGTCTTGACGCAAGGGCGGATGTATTTGCACTGGGCATGACCTACTACGCCATAAGAAGCGGAACCATCCCTGACCCAGATCCCGAAGAGGCTATAAGAGACATAAAACATTCTAAAATTCTCAGTCAATCAGAGAAATCATTTCTTGTAAAGTGTTGCAGCTTGTCAAAAGAGGAACGTTATTCAGGAGCATATGAAGTCTTAAAACAGATCAGACATATCAGATCCATACCGCAAAAGATCAAAAAAAGCATAGAGATAACAATAACAGCGGCAGGGGTATTGGTTCTGTCATATTGCGCAACAGCAAGGATACACGGATACATCAAGGAAAAGGGAGCAGCAAAGCTGCTGTACGAAAAAACGGCGGAGTGTATGAAAGACGGGGAGTATACACCGGAGGGGATCAGACTTATCAGGAGTGCGATCGCAAGCAATGTACTTCCCGAAGACTGCGAACAGGATTTTATTTTTGAGGTGGCTGCAAATTCAATGTTTGTAGAGCACGACTATAAAACTGCCGCTTTGTATTTTTCAAAGCTTGATCCGCATGAATACCCCGATGCAAATGATTACATCAATCTTTGCAATATGCAAAACAGGTTTGATTTTGAAAGAGAGGAGGCGGCCGATATAACCGGGCGGCTGTTTGGAGCCACACTCAAACGCAGGCCGTCGAAGCAAAAGTATGAAACACTGATTTTTATAGCAGGCTGTTATGAGAATTACGAATACGATGAAGCAGAGGGGCTGTCCAAATCAATAGCAGTGATAGGTACTGCAAGGGAGGAGATCGCCGGAGAAAGCGCTAAAAGCCTGTCTGTTACGGAAGATGAGTATAAAGGGCTGTGCAGCAGGCTTGATGAACTTCTTGAGGTAAAAGAGGCTCGAATGAAGATTATATATAAACAAACAAGGAGAGAGAAAAATGGGGAAAAGGACAATAATACATAAACTGATGATCGGATTGATGGCTGTTATGATATCGGGCGGACTGATTACGGATCAGCTTCCGGTATACGGAGGAACTCAATATACGGGGTCTGATACGGCATATTATATGTCAAACAGAAGCGCTCCGTTAGCCGAAGGAAACTACGGTAATACTGCCGCTACAAATGAGATCACTTTTCATTTTGATTTTGTAACTAACGGAGAAAACAAGATCAGCATGGAGGAAAGACGAATTAAACCGAAATTTGCCAGAAGACTGTATTTCGGAAAACCGCAGATCGCATGTTGTAATTATTGCAGAAGCTGGGCTGAGGATCAATCTCTGTATTCGGCGATGATCTTCATTGAGGATGACATGGGAAGAGAATATATAAGAAAAAGCGGCCTTGAACTGACACAGGAGGATCTTAAAAGGTCAGGGGTTGATTTTGAGAATCTCTTAAACCCAATAAGGGTAGGTTTGGAACTAACCCAAAGACCAGGCAAAAGATGTCCGTACTGTGAGAAACATATAGGTGACTATATTACGATCGACGGACTATGGTGGGAGATAACTTGTATTGAATTCTCATCTCATCCCCAGGATGTTTCGGCTTCATACGGGGGAAGCGCAAATTTCGAAGTTGGTCTGTCCAAATACAGGGACATCTATGGTACGGCTGTTGATAAGTATAAATGGGAGATGACAGTCAATGACGCAGACTGGATAAGTATCAATGATGGAATAAGCGGATCGGGTGCGGTATTTAGCGGAAGTGACACTCCCCGCCTGTCGGTTTCAAATATAGATCCGTCTCTTTACGGAAGCAGGTTCAGGTGCTCTCTTAGAGGTTCACATTCGTCAAAGGCTTATTCGGGGCCGGCAAATCTGATCCTTCCGGAATATATTCCTGATCCAACACCGACACCTGTTGAACCGACACCGACGAGTGTTGTGGCTGAGCCTTCCGTGACACCTGATAACCCCACGCCTGTGATCACTCCGACGGAGCCGGAGCCTGCCGTTCCAACAGGTAATCCTCAGCCAACGCTGCCGCCTGATGTTACTGCTGTACCGGCTATTATTCCGGGTAACGGATCGGAAGGAGAGTACACACCATCATCATCTTCATCGGTATATGTTCCGTCGAAGAGCTCGTCAGCAAAGGATACGGCATCCACATCAAGTTCATCCCATGTAAAGGATCAGGGTAAAGACTCATATAAAGGTAACATTACGGTATCCGAACCGGTATCGGCCCCGGGTGGCAGCGGGCAGATAATCACTGCTTCGAATAATGCAGCACCTTTATCATCCAATGCAGGAAAGAAAGGAAAAGTTACAACAAGCAATTCAACGGGAAAATCAATGGAAAAAAGCTCGTCATCCGAGCGTATAAACCCTTCATCATCCGCAACATCAAGGCGAAATCCGGGTGCAAATTATATCATGAAGAACGGGGTATTATATCTGGTTGATGATGAGGCCCCTTCAATAGGAACAACAGGAGAGAAGGAAAGCAGCCCGGCAGAAATCGAAGAAGAAGAGACGGAAAACGAGTATATGGCAGAGGATCTTGCCATTGACGGAAACATACAAAGTGCGGAACTTGATAACGGGTTTTGGAGTACGGTGTGGGGACGAATACTGATTATTGCCATCGCAGTCCTGCTTCTGCTGCTTGCTTTGTTTATTCTCTTTTTCGGTGTCGTCGTTTGCGGAGAGGTTGAGGAACATGATGAAGTATTTGAGTTGTGCTCAATCAGGCTTATGAAGTGGTATGAAGGTTCATGGCATGTAAATCTCGGATGTGCGTTTGATGAAAATGCCGTACTGAAACTCCATATAGGAGTACTTTTCGCGGTTATATTTGCCGGCTGGGATATAACCGGTAAAACAAAAGGATTATATGAGGGAGAGGTTACATCTCCTGCAGAGGGCGGAATGCTTATGCATCGTAAAAATATAAGGAGGAGCGTATGAACAAAGTATTAAAGATCATGATATGTCTGAGCCTTTGCGTACTGATAAATACAAGAGTATATGCAGATGAGACAGACAAATTAAAGGTTGACATAACATCAAAAAGCGGAGAATCGGTACTTATCAAATCCGGGAACTGGTTCTATACGGCCCTTCCGGTTTTATTCACCCTGCCGGAAAAAAACGGGGATAATTACTACAGCATAAGCACTGATGGAGGACTATCATTCGGAAATTATGTAAAAATGGACACGGATAATGTAATGCTTTATCCGGATGATAAGACAGCTCCCGACGGAAGGTGGCAGATAAGATTTGCAAATGTACTTGAGGGCGTGAAGAAGGACTCGGAAATATACATGGTGTGTTTTGATGTCACGCCTCCGGTGATCGATCTTTCCGAAAGAGGGCATTTTTCATTAAGTGACGATACCGGGATAATGAGTTATCACGTAAAAAGCAAAGAGGATATTGCGGATCAAAAACAGTTTAAAGACAGTGAGATGGTAAAGACATTCGAAGATGATATCAAGCCGGGCAATACGATCAGGTACGGCGATGAAATCATCATAACATGCGAGGATATTGCGGGCAATCAATCGGTACTAAGTTATGAATACATGATAGATGAAGGGGTTCCGCAATTAACGACGGAAGGAATATCGGACGGGTCGAGGCTCGGAACAGGCGGGAAATTAAGAGTAAAAGCAAGGGATAACGAATCCGAAAGTTATGTAAACTACACGGCGGAGCGGATGACAGGTGACGAGATAATATCAACTTCCGGGTACAATCTTTCTTCCGATACGGAATTATCATTTGATGACGATGGTAAATATAAGGTGGTGTTATATGCAACAGACAGCGCACAAAACGAGAGCGTGAAGCAGACTCTGAGCTTTATTGTAGACCGCATGGCCCCAACGGTAAATATATCCGGAATAAGTGACGGCGTTGATATAAGATCTCCGGCAAAGGTCGCACTGGAAGTGGAGGACGATATGTATGAAGATACAGAAGTTTACATAAATCTAATGCGGAGTACACTGGGAGGCACGGAGAATATCCCGATAAGTCCATACAATCTTAATGCTGTTCATGATATAAGAGAAGTTGACATAATTGCAGACGGCGAATATTTGATGTGCGTGTCGGCTAAGGACGGGACAGGAAATGTAACCGAAAAAAACTGCAGATTCCGTATAGACAAAACCGCCCCGGATATATCGGTTACCGGAATCAGGGAAGGAGAGATCACAAATGAAAAAAGCATTATGAGATTTTGTGCCGGGGAAATGTTTTATGATTCTACAGTCATGTCCGTCGTTCTTGAGAAGAAAAAGGGGGATAGTTATGTTGCGGTCTCGAATGATGCTCAGGTAATGAGGTCGGCAAGGGATTATGTAGATATTACGGCGGATGGAGAGGGAGATTACAGACTGACATGCACTGCATCGGACAGAAGCGGTAATACTTCCCAACAGACAGTGTCGTTTACTGTCGATTATACGCCACCGGTCATTTCGAAGATATCAGGTTATGACGGCAGGTTTCTCAAATCGTTTTCGCTTGTAAAGGGGATTGCGGATTACGTAAGCGATGCATCGCCGTTTACTGCCAAAACCTATCTTAATGATACAGAGATAAAACCCGATGATGTCATAATTGAAGAGGGAAAGTATATACTTACCGTTATTGCCGAGGACGCTGCATCAAATGCGTCGGAAGAGTCGGTTTCGTTTATAGTGGATCACACTTCTCCGCAGGTTGTTCTCTCGGGATTTGACAGGAACGGAAATATCAGAAAGGGGAGTGTGGTCAAAGTAGGTCTGCTTGAGGCGGATGACACACTGGAGAGCGTTATATTTAACGGAAGAAACATTCTGATAGATTCGGACAATACCGCAACAATAGCCGTAAATGAATACGGCCGGTATAATCTGGAGATAAGGGCAGCGGACCGGGCAGGAAACGTTACGGATACGAATATCGGAACAGAATGCTATATGTACGGCGGAGTATTTGGTGATTATACGGTGGAAGAAAAAACTATTTCGGCTGCAGCTGATTCGGGTGGTGAAATTGACATCAGAGGCCTGCTGGTCGGGCTTGCGTCGGTCCTGTCCGGCACTTTCGGCCTGACATACAGAACGTATTTATCGGGTAAGTAGCAAATTGACTATTCGGTCGTAACGTTGTAAATTATTATCATGTTAAGAGATAAAACAAAAGTGATAAAAATAGGAAACAGGGTTATCGGAGGAGGCAATCCGGTCCTGATCCAGTCGATGACGAATACCAAGACCGGAGATGTTGAGGCTACGGTTTCACAGATAAAGCGTCTGGAAGAGGCGGGCTGTGATATAGTCAGATCAACCGTGCCTGACGCCAACGCGGCAAAAGCCATATCCGCAATAAAAAAAGAGATCAGTATCCCTCTTGTAGCGGACATTCATTTTGATTACAAAATGGCCATCGCCGCAATTGAAAACGGCGCCGACAAGATAAGGATCAACCCGGGAAACATAGGGTCAAAGGAAAGACTGGTGGAAGTAGTCCGTGCTGCAAAAGAGAGAAACATTCCGATACGTGTCGGTGTAAACAGCGGTTCTTTGGAAAAGGAAATAGTTGCGAAATATAACGGAGTTACTGCCGGAGGAATTGTTGAGTCTGCGCTTGATAAAGTTCATATGATCGAAGAGTGCGGATATGACAATATCGTAGTGTCGATAAAATCATCGGATGTACTTATGACTGTAGCTGCCCATGATGAACTGGCTCCCGTATGTCCTTATCCGCTTCATGTGGGTATAACCGAATCCGGGACGCTTCATTCGGGCAACATCAAATCATCGGTGGGCTTAGGTATAATTCTTAATAAAGGTATAGGAGATACGATCCGTGTATCTTTGACCGGAGATCCGGTAGAGGAAGTTGTTACCGCAAAACTGATCCTTAAGAGTCTGGGACTTCGCAAGGGTGGTATTGATGTTGTTTCGTGTCCTACATGCGGCCGGACAAACATTGATCTTATACCGCTTGCAAATGAGGTTGAGAAACTTGCGGCCGGATATGATCTTGATATCAAAGTCGCCGTGATGGGGTGCGTTGTAAACGGTCCCGGAGAAGCGAAGGAGGCCGACCTTGGTATAGCCGGTGGAAACGGTGAGGGGCTTCTGATCAAAAAAGGCGAGATAGTCAGAAAAGTTCCCGAAAATGAACTGCTCGCAGTGCTTAAATACGAATTGGATAATTGGAATAAATAGTTAATGGAAAAGAAATTTTTTGATGTTTTTTCATCGCTCGTTGTTTCCGATGATGACAGAGAATTAATGGAAGAGACCAAAGTTACAAGGTTGGTCTCTTCTTCACGTCGTGATAAGCTTCACATACATCTTGTCAGTGATTATATCATCCCCAAGGACAGAATATATGCTATGGAGAGAGAGATCGGAAAGCAGTATTACCCTAACGCTTCCGTCAGCATCAGGATCATAGAAAGGTTTAATCTCGGGGATGCATATACGGCAAAAGCAATCATTACCCAATACAAAAACAGTATTATAACCGAAGCTTCAAAAGTAAATCCTGCATGGGTGGATCTGCTTATGCATGCTGATTTTGATTTTTCCGAAGGGGATAATTCAATAATCCTTGTTCTTGAAGATCGGCTTATTGCCCACGATATGTCAGAAGAGATAGCGGATTTTCTAGATCATGCGATAAATGAAAGATGCCGTACATCATTCGGGATAACAGTTTCCTTCAAGGAAAAAGAGGTACGCCAGAGTTTTATACATTCAAAAGAGCGGATGCTTGAAGAAGTAAGGAAGATATCATTTGAAACCCTTGAAACGGTGGATGTCAAACCTTCGGATGATGGCAGGGTAGAGATCCCCAAGAGAACATCGGACGAAGAATTCCTCATGTACGAAAAAATGGCGGATGATAACGATGTTTATAATATATACTCCGCAGGACCCGTATCGATACCGCAACCGCAAGCGCAACCGCAACCGCAACCGGAGAAAGGTGCTGACACTGATACAAAAGAGATTTCAAAAGGCAGATTTAATAAGAGAAAAGAACCTTCGAATCCTGATGTGATCTTCGGAAAGGATTTTACGGAAGGTCCCATGAATATATGTGATATAGACGGGGATATCGGAACGGTAATAATCCGCGGACAGATATGTGCTTTAGATGTCCGGGACACAAGAACCGGCAAGAAAATGGTTACGTTTTCGGTGACTGATTTTACCGATACGATAGATGTCAAGCTTTTCCCGAGGGAAGACCAGCAGGAGCGGCTTTTTGACTATATCGGTGAAGGAAAATTTGTAATGATCAAGGGTACGACCGGGATCGATAAATATGACGGAATGCTTTCCCTCGGATATATAGACGGAATCAAGAAAACCGGCGACTTTAGAGTTAAGCGCGAGGATAATGAGCCTGTAAAGCGTGTGGAACTTCATTGCCACACGAAGATGAGCGATATGGACGGAGTGTCCGATGTTTCGGACATAATCGACTGTGCAAGAAAATGGGGAATGGGAGCGATAGCTATAACAGACCACGGAGTTGTGCAGGCGTTTACCGAAGCTTTTCATCACATCAGAGACAAGAAGATAGATGATTTTAAAGTCATATACGGAATGGAAGGGTACGTTGTCGATGATACGGCAAAGATTGCGGTTAACCCGGAAAATCACACGATAAAAGATATGTTTGTCGTTTTCGATATCGAGACGACGGGATTTTCACCGACGGTGAACAATATAATCGAGATTGGGGCGGTTAAGATCTCGGAAGGGAAGATAGTTGACAGGTTTTCTACGTTCGTCAATCCGAAGGAGCCCATTCCTTACAGAATAGAAAAACTGACAGGTATCAATGATGCCATGGTTGAGGATGCACCGTTCATTAACGATGCACTCACGCAGTTTTCAAAGTTTTGTGAGGGAGCGGTATATGTTGCCCATAATGCAAACTTTGATATGGGATTCATTAAGGCCAAGGAAGAGGCGGCGGGCATAGTCCGCCAGTACAGTTACGTTGATACGCTTGGAATGGCAAGGCTTCTTGTGCCGGAGATCGCAAGGTTTAAGCTGGACAATCTGTGCAAATTCTTCAAGATCTCCCTTGAAAATCATCACCGGGCTGTGGACGATGCCGAGGCTACCGCACATATTTTCCTAAAACTCATAGAGAGGCTTGCGGCGAAAAATGTTGATACTCTGACGGGCTTAAACGATCTGTGCGCCTCATCCGATGAGAAGATCAGAAAATCACCGAGCAATCATATAATTCTTCTTGCCGCAAATGAGACCGGAAGGATCAATCTGTACAAGCTTGTCTCCCAGTCTCATATCAGGTACTACAACGGGCATGCCAAGATACCCAAGAGTCTGATAGAGAAGCACCGCGAGGGGCTGATAATCGGATCGGCCTGCGAACAGGGAGAACTGTATCAGGCAATTATAAGCAAGAGGAGTGAAGACGAGATACTCCGTATTGCCGGGTTTTATGACTATCTTGAGATCCAGCCTAACGGCAATAACGAATTCATGATCAGAGAGGAACGTTTCGAAGATATTAATTCCGAAAAGGACCTCGAGGATATTAACAAAAAGATAATTGAGATAGGCGATATGCTCGGCAAACCCGTGGTTGCAACGTGTGACGTTCATTTCCTAAATCCCGAGGATGAAGTGTACCGCCGTGTTCTTATGGCGGGCAAAGGATTTAAGGATGCGGATATGCAGGCACCGCTTTTCCTTCGAACAACAGAGGAAATGCTTGCGGAGTTTGATTATCTTGGGTATGACAAGGCTTATGAGGTCGTTGTTACCAATACCCGTAAGATCGCGGATATGATCGAGACAATAGAACCGGTGCGTCCCGACAAGTGTCCTCCCGTGATCGAAAATTCCGATAAGATCCTTACGGATATTTGCTACAGAAGAGCAAGGGAAATATATGGGGATGATCTGCCACAGCAGGTTTCGGCGAGGCTTGATAGGGAACTTCATTCTATAATTACAAACGGTTTTGCCGTCATGTATATAATAGCCCAAAAACTTGTGTGGAAATCAAACGAGGACGGATATCTCGTAGGCTCGAGAGGATCTGTCGGATCTTCATTTGTTGCCACGATGGCCGGTATTACCGAAGTTAATCCGCTGCCTCCCCATTATTATTGCTCATCCTGTCATTATGTGGATTTTGATTCCGAGGAAGTCAGGGCTTATGCCGGAAGAGCGGGTTGCGATATGCCCGATAAATTGTGTCCCAAATGTGGGGCGCCTCTTAAAAAAGACGGTTTTGATATACCTTTTGAAACGTTCCTCGGTTTCAAAGGAGATAAAGAGCCCGATATCGATCTGAATTTCTCCGGAGAGTACCAGTCAAAGGCCCATAAGTATACAGAAGTTATATTCGGTGCAGGCCAGACTTTCAGGGCGGGGACCATCGGAACACTTGCGGACAAGACTGCATACGGGTATGTAAAAAGATATTTCGAAGATAAACATATGGACAAAAGACCTTGCGAGATCGACAGGCTTGCAAGAGGATGTACGGGTGTGCGGCGTACTACGGGACAGCATCCCGGAGGTATTATAGTTCTGCCCCGGGGAGAGGATATTGACTCCTTTACACCGATACAGCATCCCGCCGATGATATGAAGTCGGATATTATAACGACACATTTTGATTATCACTCCATCGATCATAATCTGTTAAAGCTTGATATACTCGGACACGATGATCCTACAATGATCAGGATGCTTCAGGATCTTACCGGAACGGACCCCAAAGAGGTTGCACTTGATGATCCGGAAGTAATGAGTCTGTTTGCGTCGACCGAAGCTCTCGGAATAACCCCGGATGATATCGGAGGATGTCCTTTGGGGTGCCTCGGGATACCGGAATTCGGAACGGATTTTGTCATACAGATGCTTGTTGATACAAAGCCTTCTGCATTCTCCGATCTTGTCAGAATATCGGGTCTGTCCCACGGAACCGATGTCTGGCTTAATAATGCACAGACCGTTATAGAAGAAGGCAAAGCGACCATTTCCACCGCCATATGTACAAGAGATGATATTATGACATATCTTATCAACATGGGTCTGGAGAGTTCACTTGCATTTAATATAATGGAGAAAGTCAGAAAAGGTACAGTAGCGAAAGGCAAGTGTGCCGAATGGCCCGAATGGAAACAGGAGATGCTTGATCACGGAGTACCCGACTGGTATGTGTGGTCCTGCGAGAAGATAAAGTATATGTTCCCGAAAGCTCACGCTGCAGCTTATGTAATGATGGCGTGGCGTATCGCGTATTATAAGATAAAGTATCCGCTTGCGTACTATGCGGCTTACTTTTCCATAAGGGCATCTGCGTTTTCATACGAGACAATGTGCCGCGGACGGGAGGTACTTGCTGAAGAGATTGCCCGCTACCGTAAGATGGCATCGGATTCATCCGTCAAGATGACGAGTAAACAGGAAAATACTCTGAAGGATCTGAAAATCGCTGAGGAGATGTATGCGAGGGGATACGATTTTTGCCCGATAGACATTTTCAAGGCAAGAGCGCATCACTGTCAGATCGTAGACGGCAAGATAATGCCAAGACTTGACTGTATTGACGGCCTTGGAGACAAGGCAGCCGATGGTGTTACGGATGCTGTCAAAGACGGACCGTTTTTGTCGATCGATGATTTTATAGACAGGACCAAGGTTTCCAAGACGGTTACAGATCATATGGTGGAGCTGGGACTTCTGGAAGGACTGCCGCAGTCGAACCAGCTGTCGCTTTTTGATATATGTTGATGGGAGAGCCTGTATATATGATAAAAAAGATTCACATGGGACCTGCAAAGTGTGCTCTTGATATCGGTGACGGGAGCGAGAGAGGCGAATACGTGAATCAGGATTATATCCTGAATGTATTGGGACGTCCCCACAGAGCGGTTAACATAATGTACACATATTATCCGAAGGATAAACAGTGGCCGATGCGTATTTCAGAGGCCTGTGCGGATATGAATGTGAATTTTGCATGGGATTACCCTTACGATGATTATCCGCCGTTTGTGCCCGATGGTTCGCAGTTTGAACAGATGCGTGACATCAGAAGGCACGGCCAGGATGTTATGTTAACTTTGACTGTTGACTGCTCCCTTGATGACAATGAACTCATAAGTATTGCCGGGCAGTTATCGACCTTCGGACGCATGATGCTGCGGATTAATCATGAGTGTAACGGTAACTGGTTCACCCACAACCGCCGGTATTCTTATGAGGAGATCGCGACATTTTTTGTAAGGTTTTGCAAAATAGTAAAGGAGCATGCTCCGAATGTGAAAGTCATATTTTGCGCGGGCCTTGCCGGAGATAACGATAAGGTAGAGCTCGAGGACGTGTTTGCGGACGCTTACCGCGCGGCCGATATCTGGTCTGCGGATAAGTATATCGCGCTTCATTACGGCTGGCCCTATGATAAAGCCGAGATCGGAGGAGAAAGATTTGAATCGCAGCCGGTCGGGAATGTGTTTGACGCTTTTGGCAGAACATACAGGAGGCTTCGATCTTTATTTGGTGATAAGCCCTTTATTCAGGCCGAATCAAATGCCGACGGGGATGTAACGGGACCGATGCATCAGGGCAGTATCGTATCGTCCTATTATAACCTCGTAAGAGACAAGGGGGCGCAGTGGCTTACCGGTATTTCAATGTACCAGTTCAGGGACAGGGGAAGACTCGGACTTGAGGTTCAGGATCCAAACAACGCTTCCGTTGGTATCGCACAGCCGCTTATGGCCGATTATAAAACGATATTATCCGATCCGTATTTCTCGCCGGCAATTGCAGTGACGGGCGAAGCCTCGTACCCTGCTACGCTTCGGTGGGGCGGCAGTGAAGATGCTGACGGAATTGAGATAGAGACGGAATTTGAGCGGACTCCGGAGTTTTGCGAAGTGACTATGCAGGAAGATCTCAGCCTTATGCTGGAGTTTAACGGAAGATGGTTTTACAAGGGAGTCGGTGTTACCGAGATCGATCTTATGCCTGCTTTTTTTGAACGCCCGCTTGCAGGCAGGGCAAATGTGCCGCTTAGGATTTTTGCAACGCCTCCCGACGGAGAAAATCACAAATGCGGCAGGGATGACTGGGCAACATCCCAATATTACGTGATGGCAGAAGAACCGCAATTCAGAATAAGGTACGTAACTACATATGGAGAATAACAGAATAAAAACCATACCGGGCTATGAGTATATGTATGAAACACATTCGCATTCGAAGGAGTCGAGTGCATGTGCAAAAGATTCAGCCGTAGATATGGCAAAAGCACATAAGTCGGCGGGATATACGGGAATGATCCTTACCAACCATAACTGGGGAGGCAATACATCCGTTAGCCGTGAACTGTCATGGAACGATTTTCTTGATGCATTTTTTGAGCCCTACTACCTTGCAAAGAGGTGGGGGGATGAGAATGATTTTCAGGTTTTCCCGGGATATGAGGCTGGATATAACGGAACAGAGTTTCTTATTTTCGGTCTCGATATTAAGTGGATGCACGATCATCCGGAGATCAGGGATGCTTCTGTTGAGGAACAGTTTGAGATCGTGCACTCCGGAGGCGGTATTGTCGTTCACGCACATCCTTACCGCGAGGCCTTTTATATTAAGGAGATCAGGCTGTTTCCCGAATATATCGATGCGGTTGAAGGCATAAACGCAGCGCACTGTCCGTACAACGGTCTTGCGGATAATACGGCATTTAACGAAAAAGCTTTGAATTATGCCAGTAAACTTGGTATGTTAATAACAGGCGGAAGCGACATACACAGCGTTAACCTTATTGGAGGCGGAATGGCGTTTCCGAGGAAATTAAAAGATATTAATGATTTTGTTTCGGTTATAAAAAATGCAGGGGCGGACGATTACCGTGTGACAGACGGAACGAACATTTATGACGCCTGTGGGAGAAGACTATGAAACTTGCAAGAGTTACAAAAAAAGGTAACAGAACATTTTATATCGAGTTCATGCTGATGACACTTGCACCGCTTATTGTGTGCGGAATAGTTATGATCATAGTATGCTCGCGATCCATGTCAAAAGCCATGAAAGATGAGGTATCCGATAACCTCAAAAATGTCGCGCTTTCGGTCCGCTCATCATATAACATGAGATACCCGGGAGAATGGGAAGTCAAGACAGAAGGAGAAGACGCTGCCGATGTTACCCTGTATAAAGGCGGTGTCCTTGTTTCGGACAATTATGATTTTCTGGACGGGATCAGTGAAGAGAGTCAGCTCGAGATATCCATTTTCTATATGGACACAAGACTCCTTACAACACTTCGGG
Organism: Lachnospiraceae bacterium UBA3762; assembly: GCA_002371615.1. Classification (GTDB taxonomy): domain Bacteria; phylum Bacillota; class Clostridia; order Lachnospirales; family Lachnospiraceae; genus UBA2868. The sequence goes on from DFGA01000042.1 coordinate 173,859, forward strand.
GAACTGATAATGAGCGGCTCGAGATGACGGTCGCAAGCGGGAAAATCGTTGATGATGTCTATCGCGGCAAGTCGTGTGTGTTTTATGATAATGTAACGATAGCATCATCTGATTATTATGCATATTATGAACCGATACTTTCTGAAGGCACAGGCGAGTGTATCGGTATGATCGGGGTTGCTAAAACATCCGATTCGGTAAAAAAGATCATCAACGGCTTCATCAACAGAAATATACTTGTTATGATCCTCGGAATACTGATTACATCATTCTTCATCATAAGGTTTGCAAATGCGCTTGTGACGATCATTAAGCACATGCTTGACTTTATGAAGGCGCTTGCGGCAAACCGTCTGGATGTTAAGCTTGATGCTACTGTAGCCCAGCGGGAAGACGAACTCGGAGAGATGGGAAGGAATCTTAACAATCTGCAGATATCTCTAAGACGCCTCATAGAAAGGGATGTACTGACGGGATTGTATAACAGACGAAGTGCCGAGAAGAGGATCGATGATATCGAAGGAAGCGGAGTTAAGTACTGCGTAGCGATAGGTGATATAGATCATTTCAAGAATTTTAACGATACATTCGGTCATGAATGCGGAGATGTGGTACTACGTGAAGTAGCTCTCCTGCTTAACGAAGGGATGAACGGAAGAGAGGGATTTGTCGCAAGATGGGGCGGAGAAGAATTCCTGCTTGTATTTTCAAATTGCGGGATAGATGAAGCCTATGATGCCCTTATGCTGATCCGTCAGGCACTTCACGACAAGGATGTAGAATATGACGGACAGATACACAAAGTGACGATGACATTCGGTGCCGCAGAGAAGACAGAAGGCATTCCGATCAACCACCTGATAAGGAATGCTGACGATAAGCTTTACGAAGGAAAGCAGGGCGGAAGAGACAGGGTTATCATCTGACCGGTATTATCGGATATATGGAGAAGTCATAGAATGTCAGATTTATACAAAATAATAATCAGTCTTATAATAAATGCGGGGATCAAAGGATTACCTGCGCATATATTTACGCTTCTGATCATTGTTCTGATAATAGCCGCAATATTTTTCCTCTCAGTTCTTCTGTATATGGTCTTAAGGAGAGTTATACATGCCCTGTTTAGCGCCGTCAGAAAAAAGCAGGGGCCGCGGATTCATCTTGAGTTTCTTGAAAGAACGCTGACTTTTGCTGTTGGAATGTTTATAGTTATATCCCTGATAGGATGGAAGAACATCGGGGGTTCGCTGCTTGGAAGCGCGGCGGTCATAACGGGTATTGTGGGATTTGCGGCACAGGACGTTATCAAGGATATCCTGTCGGGAATTCTCATAAGCATTTACAAGCCCTTTGATCTTGGTGACCGTATCGAACTTGAAGACGGAACTGTCGGAATAGTTGAGAGCATTACCATGCGGCATGTGGTCATAGTCAGGATAGACACACTCAGAGTCGTTATACCAAACAGCAGGATCAACGCAGCCTCAATTCTTAATTACAGCTTCGGAGACATTCAAAGATCATGCCTGTTCCGGTTTCCGGTTGGGTACGACAGTAACATAGCAAAGACCAAGGCTGTGATAGGTGATGCCATCAAAAGCAGCCCTTATTCCGTGCCCGGGAAAAAGCAGAAGGACGGCTCAATGGATTACGGACAGGTGTATTTCATAGACATTGCCGACAGTGCGCTGATAATGGCGGTTACAGTATACTACAATTCTCAGACTGCGAGCGAAATGCTCAAAGATGATATAAACACCCGTGTATTTGAAGCTCTTGAAGAAAACGGGATCGATATTCCGTACAATCATACTTCTGTTATTATTAAACCCCAAACGTGATTAAAAGAAACTATAGCATGATCTGTAAGTGAAACTGTAAAGGCGGAGGATGGGAAGTTGTCAAAGTATATTTTCGGCAGACCGATCGGTAAACTGATACACGGAGGAGATTACAACCCGGAGCAGTGGCTTGACAGACCGGACATTTTAAAAGCTGACATCGAGCTTATGAAAAAGGCCGGGATCAATGAGGCAACTCTCGGAGTGTTTTCGTGGAGCGTATATGAACCTCGCGAGGGCGAGTTTCATTTTGAGTGGCTAAAAGAGGTCATGGACAGGCTGTATGAAAACGAAATATACAGCATAGTCGCAACTCCGTCCGGGGCAAGACCCGCGTGGATGGATCTGAAGTATCCGGAGGTTATGCGCGTTGACGGCATGGGGATCAGGAACAGACACGGCATGCGTCATAATCACTGCCTAAGTTCCGAAGTGTTCAGGGAGAAAATCGGGATCATAGACAGGAAGTTAGCCGAGAGTATCGGATCGCATCCCGGCCTTCTTATGTGGCATATATCCAATGAGTTTGGCGGAGAGTGCTTCTGCGATAACTGTAAGAACAGATTCAGAGAGTATCTGAGAGTGAAATTCAACAATGACATAGAAGAACTGAACCGCCAGTGGTGGACCACATTCTGGAGTGCAAGATATGAAAGCTTTGATGAGATCGAACCTCCCTATGATAACGGTCAGAGAGCTGTTATGGGACTGAATCTTGAATGGAAGCGTTTTACCACATGGAATTTTGCGGATTTTGCCGCCTTTGAGATCGACACCGTAAGGAAGTATTCCGGAAGATATGATATTCCGGTAACTACAAACATGATGAAACAATACGACGGTATAGATTACAGAGTGCTGGCAAAACAGATTGATACGATATCATGGGACAGCTATCCGGAATTTCATAACGACCGTGAAAGCTATGCGGACACCATGCGTGAGAGCGCATTCGATCACGCGCTGATGAGGGGACTTAAAAGAGGACAGCCGTTCATGCTCATGGAGAGTACGCCGGGTGTTGTTAACTGGATGGAATACAATAAACTCAGACGTCCCGGTGTTCATATCCAGTTTTCTCTTCAGGCACTTGCATCGGGCTCTGACACCGTTCAGTATTTCCAGTTCAGAAAATCACGGGGCTCTGCCGAGCAGTTCCATGGCGGAGTTGTAGACCATGTGGGTACGGACGATACGAGAGTGTTCAGGGAAGTTGCCCGTACAGGAGCGATGATGAAAGAACTTTCGGATATTGAAGGCACGCTTTGGAATGCAAAGGCTGCGGTTCTGTTTGACTGGGACAACTGGTGGGCAATTGAGGGTACCGGGGGTTTTGCGAAAACCACCAGAAATTATCCTCAGACATGCATAGGTTATTGGAAGATGTTATCGGAACTCGGTGTCGAGGCAGATGTCATATCTGCTGAGGATCCGTTTGACGGATACAGTCTGATAATCGCTCCTATGATGTTTTTGCTAAGGGAGGAAGCAGCTGACAAAATCAAGGAATATGTAAGCTGTGGCGGAACCATACTTGGGACATACATGATGGGATATATAAATGAGAACTGCCTGTGCCATCTCGGCGGATTCCCCGGGGCAGGCCTGTCCGATGTATTCGGAATCATAAGTGAGGAGATCGATACACTGTATCCCACCGACACAAATGCCATCCGCATTACGGATGACAGATTTGGAAAATCGGACTGGACCGTTAAGGATTATGCCGAAGTTATCAAGGTAAAGGATGCAAACATAATCGGTGTTTATACACAGGACTATTACCGGGATCTTGCGGCACTTACGTATAAGGAATACGGAAAAGGTGTGGCTTACTATCAGGCTGCAAGATGTAATCCGGAGGATATCAGAGAGTTTCTCGGGGCGGTCCTTGATGCGGCAGGGATAGAAGCAAAAGACGTCCCCAAAGGGATAGAGTATCACAGGAGAAGGGATGATGAAAAATCATATGATTTTTACCTTAACATTTCCGATGATACAATAACGATTGAAGGGTGCGAACTTGCTCCAAAGGAAAGCCTTGTTGTCAGAACGGGAGCAGACGGCAGTGTACGGCATATGCGGGTTACGGTTTGATTGCTGCATATTGATTCTCCTTTTATTCAAACGAAAATATTTCAAAAGACCATAACATACACACCGCAATTTCGTAATATTAATCCTAAAAATGTTAATTGAAAATGATAGAAGACAGTAAGAGATTTTATGAGAATTACGTAAAGCAGATGATACACGACAGGTTCTCTTCCTACGAATCACGGATAGCTGTGGGGATCGCAGGGGAGGGGAGCGACTGCTTCGGTTATGATGATGCCATATCAAGGGATCATGACTTCGGGACCGGTGTATGCTTGTGGCTCGTTGATGAGGATGTGAAAGAGATTGGTAAAGACCTTTCGGCTGCCTATGAAGAGTTGGTGGATGCTAAAGATAGGTCTTATTATACAGAGAGACTCCGGGAGAGGCGGGGAGTCATGGCGGTTCATGATTTTTACTCGAATATCCTTCGCATAGACTGTAATACGGCTGACTGTGTGATGACAGAAGACCAGTGGCTCCTGCTTGACCATACGTGTCTTGCGACAGCGGTAAACGGAGAGGTTTTCAGGGATGATGCGGGTGTGTTCACGCGTTTTAGGAGGCTTCTTCTTGACTATTACCCGGACAGGGTATGGCGTATCCGGATAGCGGAGAAGATGCATGAATACTCCGCCGCGTTGCAGATAAACTACCAAAGGTGCATGGCAAGGGGCGATGTGGTTGCGGCGGAAGAGTGCCGGATAAAGGGAATGACGGCTGCCATGGAGCTCTTTTTCCTGCTTAGGCGCACATATATGCCATTTTATAAATGGTCTTACAGAGCGTTAAAAAATCTTGATATGGAAGGGGAATTTACTTCCCGGATAGAGGAACTTGCAAGGCTTCACAGTAACGAGGAAGCCTGGGAAGGGACAAAATACCATCCGAACCGTCCGAACCTTAAAGACCGGGTTGTCGGGCTTTCCGAGGATATCGGATATGATATATCACAGATGCTTAAGGATGCCGGTTTTACGGAAAGGATCAATCCCTATCTTGAAGCTGATGTAAATACGGTTCTTTCAGGCGACCGGGGCTAAGGGAGATACAGATTACATGATCCCGGCAGCCCGTCGCAAAGAAATGACCTCTTCCTGTGAGATATCCCTCCGTTTCTGTTTATGTTTTTTGCTTTATTATATTTTGATACGCGTATTGCAACAAGAACAACCATAATAATAAGTGCTATAAAGCTGATGATTGCAGCAATGATCATAGAGATCACGGTAAATGCAGGCACCATAAATGAAGCGGTATCAGCAGGGGGTATAAATGGCAGAATCGACTTTGTACCCGATAAACACCAATATGATGTCCACGATTATCACTATCGGAATCATTATAAGAGGCAGAAGAGCACTGCCGATTGTCGGAGTTTTTAGTGTGTTTTTCATAGTTTTAACTCATGGAGCATACGGGATTCGAACCGGAATACCCGTCGTCCACAAAGAACTCGCAATGGTCAAAGCCCTGATTTAAAGCGTATTCCTTGAGCATTGACTTCTGTGAATCGATACTGCAACTGTCATCTGCGTATCCGTTGTCCCTGCTGAGTCTGCAATACAATGCCGTTATTCTGTTGTCATGAAGCTGCTGTGTCATATAAACTCCTTTCCGCAGCTTCATACAGGATCCTGTTCAATCAAACATTGATTGGTCGGATATTGAGGCTTTATTTATAGCTTTGGGCGCCAAGATATCCGAGGGCTCGGGTTCAAGAGTACGTGTCGAGCTGAACGGCGAGAGAGCAGTTTTCCATAGGCCTCATCCTGAATCAACAACTGATAAAGGTGCTGTTAAATCTGTAAGAAGATTCCTTAGTAATGCGGGGGTTAAGCTATGAATACTATGATGTACAAAGGTTATGTAGGTGAAGTTGAATACGATGATGAGTACAAGATATTCAGTGGGTCTGTTATCAATACTCGGACTGTGATCACTTTTCAGGGAGCATCTGTAGAGGAACTGAACAAAGAATTCCAGTTGTCTGTAGATGATTACCTTGAGTGGTGTAAAGAAGATGGTATTGATCCGGAAAAGCCATACTCAGGCAAATTTAATGTCCGCCTGAAACCCAATACGCATCAACGTGCTGCTGTTAAAGCCAAAACTCTGGGTATGTCCCTGAATAGTTTTATTGAAAAGGCCGTTGAGGATGAATTAAAGGTAACGGAAGGATAGATAGGTCGCGGTCGTTAAGAAAATGACTGATTTTGTTAACTATTAACAGTTTGTTCATATTTACAGAAAAAAGCGTCGCAAAGTTTGATTTTGCGGCGCTTTTTGAGTTGTAAAGGTGATTTTTGGGAAATTGGAGGTTTTGACCGAGTGTTTACAAATTATTCATGAATGCTGAAGTTCTTGAAATCCAACTGACACGATAGTATAATCAAAGTAGGAAAATCCTACTTCCCTACTTTTATGGAGGAAAACAACATGGCAGATTCAGCATTTGTAAATGACGCAAGAGTAATGTCAAAAGGACAGGTTACCATTCCTAAGAATGTTCGTGCAGCATTGGGGATTGATACGGGTGATCGAGTTACATTTATAGTAGATGGAAATAATGTTCGTGTCGTAAACTCGGCGGTTTATGCTCTTATGAAACTTCAGGAACAGATGAGCGGAGAAGCCGAAAAGGCCGGACTCCTTAACGAGGAGGATGTTGCGAACTGGATCACTGCATCACGTCGCAAGGAGAATGCGTAGATGCGCGTAATGATCGATACCAATATATTTATTTCCGCGATCCTTTTCCCTGACGGAAGGGCATCAGCCGCACTTAAGAAGGCGTTGGTTCCACCATGCAAGCCGCTTACGTGCAGTTATGTCATAGACGAGCTTAAGCGCAAGCTCCTTGAGAAATTCCCGGATAGGACCGAAGATCTTGAAAGTTTTCTTCAGTCTGCTTTGTCGGTAATAGAGATAGTGGATACTCCGACTAAAGCAGCCAAGTCTGAAACGCTTATAAGGGATAAGAAAGACCGCCCTATACTTCGCGCGGCATTGTCTTCGAATGTAGACTATTTCCTTACCGGGGACAAGGACTTTCTTGAATCGGCAATCGAAGATCCCCGTATAATAAGCGTTGCCGAATTCCTGCAGATGCAATAAGAGCAAAGCAGTTCCATCAACCTTGTTCATGATTAAACCAGCATATAAATGAGGAGGAGGGATAATTATGAACGAGGAAACTATCAATCACGTACTATGGAAGATGTCTGATCATCTGGACAACAGCCAGATGGTAAAACTCCGGAGCACTCTAGAGGAATCGCTTCAGGGCGAGGAAGAAGACACACCCGAAAAGAGTTCGGAGGAACTGCTTGATCTGTTCCTTACGACAAAAAGGCTTGAGGGCAGGTCTGAGAAGACACTAAGACAGTATCGTATTACCTTGAGCAAGCTTTTTGAGTGTGTCGGTAAGAACGTCTGCGTCATGAACACGGAGGATATCCGGGTGTTCCTTATGCGGTATCAGGCGGAGAGAGAGGTAACCAAGGCTACCATCGACAACATCCGCCGTACGCTGTCGAGTTACTTCAAGTGGCTTGAAGATGAAAACTATATCTACAAAAGTCCCATGCGCCGTATTCATAAGATCAAAACGATCTTATCGATAAAAGAGACATATGACGATGAGGATCTTGAAAGGCTGCGGGACGATTGTGAGGAACTTAGGAACCTTGCAATCATTGATATTCTTAACTCAACAGGTATGCGTGTAGGAGAACTCGAGAGGCTTGATATCGATGATGTCGATTTCGATGAGCGGGAATGCATAGTCCTCGGCAAGGGAGAAAAGGAAAGAGTCGTGTACTTTGACGCGAGGACAAAGCTTCACCTTATGAAGTATCTGGCATCACGGACAGATTCAGAACCGGCGTTGTTTGTAAGCATCAGAAGACCGTATAAGAGACTTCATGCATCCGGAGTTCAGTCGATGCTCAAAAAAGCGGGCACTATCAGTAATGTCGGTCATGTCCATCCGCATAAGTTCAGAAGGACGATGGCAACAACGGCCATAGACCGGGGAATGCCGATAGAACAGGTACAAAGGCTTCTTGGCCATGAGAAGATCGACACAACGCTCAATTATGCGATGGTCAAACAGAGTAACGTTAAGATGGCGCATAAGAAACTTATGAGTTAGACGTTGATAGTCGCAAAGGACCGGTGGATACTCACCGGTCCTTTGTGCCTATATTGCCTGTTATGAATCTGTTCATACCCACCTGATAGGGGTTTTTGATATAATTCGTTTAGATATTATATTTCAGTATAAACAAGTAGGGATTGAGAATGAAACGAGACAAATTTCCGTATCTTTTGCCGATGCGGTCGGTGATTTTCATATTGATCTTTTTGAACGGTTCCAACATAACCGGCAAAGATTTGGGAGATATCAGTAATTGGTGGACAATCGTAGCTACTATTGTAAATATATTTACTATAATTCTGCTTGTAGCCATATCCCAAAAGAACGGTATAACCTATTGGGATTTGATCAATTATAAAAAGGGAGCTACTAAAGCTAAGCAGATAGTGATTATTTCAATTATTATTCTTGTTGTTGGAACGGGAGGTATGTATCTGGCTGGTTTCTTGTGCTACGGAGTTATACCGTATGCGTCTCCGATGATGATAGCACCTATAGCAAAGATTCTTGCAATAATCAATTTTTTCCTTCTTCCCGTATCCACTGCGTTCGCAGAAGATGGTCTGTATCTTGGATGTGGAGTCAATGAGATTGAGAACAAATGTGCAGGAATCCTTATACCTGCATTCTTCTATGCCCTACAGCACTGTTTTATACCAACATTACTTGATGGTAAATATATACTTTACCGATTTCTGTCATTCCTTCCACTTACCATTATCTTATGTTGGTATTATCAGAAAAAAAGAAATCCGGTCCCCATTATGGTGGGACATGCTCTTATCGATATGATGACCGTATCATGGGTGCTCGCAACATCTATGGTCCCGGGATTTTATGAGACAATGTGCAACATGTAACTTACAGTCTAATTGACTAAATGTTTGGAAGGAATAAACAGCTCATGATTGAGATAACATATTTTCAACTTTTTCTATTTATAACAATAATATGGATTATTACTCGATGTATCATAGCGATAAGATTGAAGACATTTTCAGTAAAGCGTGAAATCCAGCTGCTTTTGGTGTATGTGTGTATCGTTGTTATTTGCAG
>DFGA01000042.1:183173-186440 GCA_002371615.1 Lachnospiraceae bacterium UBA3762
TTTTACTTTCTTGTTGACCGGTATCATGGTTGGCAGATGAATATTATTGCGAATATTGCAATGTTCATACCGGTTGGGATCGTATGGCCAATTTGCTTTAGAAAACTTGATACGATAAAAAAGACTATATTAGCAGGTGCCGGGTTTACTCTGATTATCGAAGTGACTCAGCTCTTTTTCCTCGGAAGACATACGGATGTTGATGACTTGATCTTAAACACAAGCGGTGTAGCAATTGGCGCATGTATTGTATTCTTGATTCGGAGAAAGCAAAAGAAAGAATAGTTCTTTATACAGTTGAATTCAAGTATGTCGGGATGATGCGATAGTAAGTTATACCGGAAGATGATCCCGTATACGATTCGTAGTAGTGAGGAAAATGACTGATTTTGTTAACTATTAACAGTTGAAAAATGGCGTTTTTGACCGCGTGCTTACATTTTGTTCATATCTTCATTTCGGGATTTTTGATATAATTCATTTCGAATAATGGATTAAAATACAATCGGTCACTTGTACAAGTAAGGAGGCATCTATGACATATTTGCTTGATCACACAAAAACACTATGCGGAATTGTAGCAATAATTGCCGGTATTGTCCTTGGAATTACGACATTTATAAACTGGTCGGCATATCTTGCAGCGGATGAGAAGTTTACTGTAGATGCCACCTGTATTGGGACAGAGAAGTCGACATATTATGACAGCAGCAAGCCTATAGACCGATACAATGCGCCCTATGAAGCAACATGGCAGTTTGAGATAGACGGAAAAACGCAGACTTTTACTACCAAGGAAGAGTATGCACACCCTGCCCCTAAGAGCTTGACTTTTTATGTTGATAAAGACGGTAATCTTCAGCAGGTAGATGGTGGTCCCCTTAAAGCTATAATCATTTTGGTAATATGCATTGGTGGAGGTGGAGTTCTTATATACGACGATAACAAAAAACTAAAACTTCTTCTGCACCGTAAAAAGAAATCCCGGGACGAGGCTAGATCAATTGTAGAATTGAATAAACGTGACAGAGAAAGAGAGTTGGAGCAATAAAAAAGGGATTCATGATCTAATTTGGAGGAATGGTATGTCTAAGAAATGCGACTGCTGCGGAAAAGGCCTGGGGCTTTTGGGCGGATACGAATTAAAAGAAGGCGTAATATGTGGAAAATGCAGAAAAATATACGAGGCTACCGGAAGAAAGTTTAAGAAGAAGCTTACGATAGATGAGATACAAGAGGTTATTCATGAAGAAGGAGCCTCTGTCGATGTTAAACCAGTCTTCTTTGAATTTGTTGATATTTTCTTTGGAGGCATTGTAAATTCTCGCAAAAAATCAATGATATGGGGGATAATCTTTATATCGATCGGCTTTTTGGCTATTCCCTGGATGAGTAGGGATCTGGTTAAATATTTACGTGATGGTGCAAAGGTGCAGTTCACGCTGGTAGATGAAAAAGAAAAATGGATTGACAGTACGACTGACGAGATCACAAAGTATTATGAAGGTGAATATGAAGGCCAGATAATTCACTACTCACACAGTTACAGACAGAAACACGAACTTGGAAGTGACAGGGTTACCGGGCGTGAAGATAATACGGTGGATTCCATGTCTCTTGATGGAACCATCAGAGTTTATCGTGAAAATGGTGAATGGAAGCTTGCAAAAAATGCTCAGCCAAAGGATTATTTCCTGTTGATGGTTTTTCCGACCTTACTCATCATTTGTGGAGTCTATTTCATAACCCGCTTTTTCAAATTAAAGAAGCTTCAGAAAAACCAACAGACGAAGGATTCAGATAAGGATATATAGTTTTTGCAGCTACTGCCGTATGCCTGATGGGTTCATAGCTGATTAAGAATATGACTGATTTTGCTAACTATTAACAGAATGTTCATATTTGATAGTGGAACGTCGTAAGGCATAGATTTTACGGCGTTTTCATTTGCTTTTAATATAATAACTGGGATTTCTGTTATAATCCATAGTAGTGACAGACATTATCTTTTAAGATAAGACCAGAAGGAGCAGCGAGTAATGATACTTTTGGAAGGAATAGTTATATTCATTTTGGCCTGTTGTGTATTCTGGAACATCGGTCTTCCGATTATCCTGGACATAATATGGATCAAAAGAGTAAAGAGCGGGAAGAGCAAATTATTCGGTCCTCTTGGTATCATATCCATTATCGTTACTGTTTTCGGTATCGTGAACCTGCCATGGGTGTTCACCATGATAGGAGAATATTTTGGTTGGGTATGAAAAAGGATAATACAATCAACTTCTGAGAAGTGAGTTATATTACAGTATAAACGGTTAAGCAAATCGCAGTTTGTGAGGATGATGCAAATGAATTACAAGGTAATAGACAAAGAAACATATTATAGAAAAGGTGTGTTTCGTCACTTCTCAGAAGATTGTAAATGCTCAACATCCATGACGGCGAGAGTTGACGTTACGGATCTTGTGGAGTATTCCGGGAAAATGGGGACAAAGTTTTATATAAACTTCCTGTATATTCTCTCCAGAGTTTTAAATTCACGCGAAGATTACAGAATGGGATATCTCTGGCAGACAGATGAATTGATCTGTTATGATGTGATCAATCCTACACAGTATGTTTTTCATGAAGACACGGAAACCTGCACTCCGGTGTATACGGAATACTATGAGGACTATAGTAAGTTTTACGATGCTGCTTTGCGAGATGTTGAAGCGGCAAAGCAGACACGGGAGTATGGTCTTGATATGGTAAGCCATCCAAACTGGTTTGATGCATCATATATATCATGGCTTTCCTATGATTCGCTGAATATTGAGCTGCCTGATGGTCACTTGTTCTTTGCTCCTATTATCAATTGGGGAAAATACAGAGAAGAAGACGGCAGACTTGTTATGCCGGTAACTGTTCGCCTGAATCATGCGATTGCGGATGGTTACCTGGTAGCGAACGTATTCCGTCTCCTGGATCAGGAAATCCAGTCGTTTGTCGGGCTTTAATCAACAAATTCCAGTTTCGTACTATATAAGTGTAGATGTAAGTGATACATCTGCACTTATTTTTTATAATTAAGGGGATAGCGGCCTGACGTAATTCTAGTTGGGACACAATAAGTGATCCCGTCCGACAAACAGTCAGCCGTCCCCTTATTGTATGTATTCGGTTAAGCAGGTTGTGACCTGAAAATTACAGGATCACGTGTCACCAACGAAAATGAGTTTCAATAAGTGTGGGTGGTTGCCAGCTATGAAAAACATAAAGGAG
>DFGA01000043.1:0-115723 GCA_002371615.1 Lachnospiraceae bacterium UBA3762
CCGCCGAAACATTTAGCGCTTACGGACGAGCAGATGTTACATTATGACAATTGACACAAACACCGTGTAGATTTACAATATTTATCGGATAGTTTTAACCTATAGTATAGAGTGATTCTACGGGAGTCCAGTTATGAAAAATATGATGAAGATATTATCAAGAGTTGTTCTGATCGCAGCATTTGGGATCTTATTCAGTTTTATGTCTAAAACTGAGGTTAGGGCAGATGATCTGGAGTGTGTTAGTGCAAGCATTGACGCACCCCCCAGCTAGTTAAGGGACAAAGCTATAATATTCCCTTCATCTTTACATTTAATAGAGATTTAACTGATGCAGACCATCAATTTATCTTTGATAATGCTGCAGTGAGTTATTCCGTTGACTATAAGTCTGGCACCTCTCAAGATATATATAGAAATAAAACTTATACTTGGATGTACCCGATCAGTATCCCTTTAGATGCTACCGGAAGCTTAACATTACAGGTCTTATTTGAGAGGGAGGAGCAAGATACAAAGACAATACCGATAGTTGATCCTTCGTCCACAACCCACACGGTAACCTATCATGTTGTAAACGGCAAATGGAATGATGATACAACAGGTGACAAGTCAGAGACAACGGAGGATAATGGCCATTTGTTCCAAATACCTGCTGTTGGGAATAAGCCTTCATCAGGCTTTAAGGCCGGAAGCTGGTCACCGTCTACGCCGACTGATGAAACAGTAATAACAGATGACACAACATTTACATATACTTATGCACAGGACGAACCCACACCGCCGTCACCCACGGTATATAATGTCACCGTAACGACCGACGGACATGGAGAGGCTTATGCCAATAAAAGATCCGGAGTATCCGGAACCAAGGTCCTGATAAAGGAAGTACCGGATGACGGATACAGATTCAAACAATGGGAAGTCATATCCGGCGGAGTGGAACTGGACAACTATAGAGATTACATGACATCCTTTACGATTAAAAGTGCCGATGTAGAAATAAAGGCCCATTTTGATAAGAAAGAAGAGCATACGCGTGAAAACGATTACGGTCCCGAAGAGAGCAAGTCAGAAGCTGCATGGACTCCGGCAAAGGCCGCTGCAACGATAGCTGCCGAGAAGGCTGAGAAACAGCAGGCGGCAAGGACACAGATAGCTGCAGTGCAGACACTGCTCACAACACTTGTTACCACGAATCCGACTGACGGAGTAATAAATCTTGATATGACAAAGGTTGATATACTTAATCCTCCTACGGTAAATCTTCTTGTGCTCAAAAACAAGTTCGAATATAACATAAAGATATCGGTTGCAGGAGGGCTGACTACTACTGTTAAGATCCCTGCAAACTTCAACTTCCGTCAGTTCATAAAAGAAGATGGAACGATGAATATTCATGAAGTCCTCTGGTCGATCATATTGAGCAGAAAATAAAAAAGGCCACCCGGCGAGGTGGAAAGTTGCCGCCACAAATAAATGATAACACAGAGCATCTACCTACTTACGGGTAGATGCTTTTTAAGGCGATACGACTATACCTTCTGAGTTCCCTTCATTTCGGATGCGTTGTTCGCATTGTTTGCATACTGCTCAAGCTGGGCCTGAAGCTTGGCGATTAAGGCGTCCTTATCTGCAATCATAGCGTCCTTGTCGGCAATCAAAGAGTTCTGATTGGCAATCAGAGAGTCCTTGTCAGCTATTATGAGTTTCATCTTTTGTTCCATCTCTTTCAACTCGTCAGCGAAGAGTTCGTTTACTGCCTGACACATATTCGGATCGACCTCCTTCTCGTGTTTAACCAGTTTTTGGTTGGCGGATGTAAATATATCCATTATGGTGTCGGCTTCCGTTTTATTACTTTTACTAAGAGCCGGCGTTATTGTTACTATGTTATCAAGATTCTGACGTGTTCCACGTCTGGTAAGGCACTTAAGCCACGGACAATCCTTGCCTGATACTTCGGATGTAACGATGACCTGTGTTGTAAACGGCAGTTTATTCTTAAGACTGTATATGCCGGAGACTGTCTTTGTTATGCTGATTCCGTCATCCAACAATCTGTCAAACAGTTTATATGGGTGTCCCTCTCTTACAAAGGTCATTGTATAATCACTAACCTTATGAGCATCGTATGATTCTCTCTCATTAAGGTACAGCCCGGTGTATGCCAGCGTTTTGAAGAAATCTCCGTATGTCAGCGAATCTCCCGGACTCTTGTATTCACATATGTTGTACTTTGAGAATGCGGCACCTATTGGATTATAAATAATTGCCGATTTCTCATTCTTGATAATGAGCAGGTCAATGCGCTGGTGTTTGCCTGTAAGATAATACTCCTTACTGTATTGAAGATCCTTCTCGTTATCTGCAAGGTCAAGCTTCATGGCAGACACAAAGCCATTGTGCCAGTTAATCCTTGATTTTTTCTCTCTCAAGTGCTTCTCCATTTTATTATATGATTCCGTTATTACTGTTTCAAGTGGAGTTTTGACCGGAATCGGTCATGGAAACTTTCGTGAAACATAGAACTGATTTATGGGCTCAGTATACTTCTAAAACAGAGAAGTGTTAATATCGGAAATATAGACAAAAATCGAGCGGGTATCAATGGTTTGGGCTCCTGATTTTTGTGCAATTGTTACAGCATAAGAAACAGATTTGATCGAATCAATGTTGTATAAAACCCCCGGTTATGCTAATGTCAATGTATGAGGTAAGGCTCATAACAATAGTAGGGAGACGAGGTGTAATTATGATCTATGAGGATGTTGTAAAAAAGCTAAGCAGGCGTCCAAGAAGATTAACAAGAAAGCCATAGAAGAACATCTGGCTGTTGAATTTGATATCGAAGGAGAAGGCGAGGGCGCATTCTACGTTGAGCTGGACAAGGGCATGGTAGACGTTCAGCCGTATGAATACTATGACTGTGACTGTCATATCCGCGGAGGCGCTGATGTGATCATGAAGCTTATAGAGGGCAAGCTTGACGCAATGGTTGCATACCTTCAAGGGGATTTCAGGATCGAAGGTGATTTCGACAAGGCTATTGCATTCGCGAAGGCAGTTAAGAATGTTGTTGCCCCCAAAACTAAGGCGAAGAAATAGGAGAAATGAAAATGGCAAAAATCATTTTACTTAACGGAAGTCCCCACCCTCAGGGGTGTACGGCTACCGCACTTGATGAGATGATTCACATATTTGATTCCGAAAATATTGAGACGGAGCTTATCCATGTCGGAAACAAGGCAATCCGTGGCTGCATTTCCTGCGGATATTGTGAAAAGAACGGAAAATGCGTATTTGATGACGATCTTGTAAACGAAGTCGCGCCGAAGTTTGAAGCTGCCGATGGACTTGTTGTCGGAAGTCCGGTGTATTACGGATCACCGAACGGAACGATTTTGTCATTCATGGACAGGCTATTTTACAGCACTGATTTTTCTAAACATATGAAGGTGGGAGCTGCTGTCGTAAGTTGCAGACGCGGCGGCAACACGGCAAGCTTTGATGTTCTTAACAAATATTTTACGATAAGCGGAATGCCTGTTGCTTCAAGCACATATTGGAACCAGGTTCACGGCTTTACCGCAGAGGATGTCAAAAAAGATCTTGAAGGTCTTCAGACGATGAGAAACCTTGCAAGAAACATGGCGTTTATGATCAAGGCATTTGCAACTGCCAAAGAGACAATAGGATATCCCGAAGTTGAGAGCGGCATATTCACAAGCTTCCCTGACGGGAAAGGTAATGTATAGTTTTCTATGAAAACTATACATCACGTAGGCCACGCCCGAGCGGAGCGAGCTTTTAATGGCGTGGCTCTCAAGAAATGAGGAGATAGTTATGAGCAAAGAATATGTACTTGACTGTGAGAACATGACCGACAGAGAGCGTGCTCACGAGTATATTGCGGAGGAACTTGATTTCCCGGATTATTACGGGAAGAATCTCGATGCCCTGTTTGACTGTTTGACAGAGATGGAAGAGTGCAGCATTCTCTTTATCAATCTTGATGCGCTTGAGATGCTCGGCGATTACAGCGGTGCAATGCTTGCTGTTTTTGAGGAAGCAGAACAGGCGAATGACGATCTGACTATCATATATGACAGTATGGATGACGATGATTTTTATGAATAAAGTGCTGGAATTTTCAGAAAAATCATGTTATCATATAAATGTGACAGAACGGAGGGGGAGAATCTGTTGTGTTGAGGTAGCCTATGGATCCGGAAGAAGAAAGAGTCTTATATCTTTGCCGAGTAGGTCATGAGAAGATTTTTAAATACGGAACTTACAATGTTGTGAAAGAGAAGCCTATCACACAGGATCATCCTTTCTATGTTAAACGTGAAGATGTTGTGACAACAGCTTCCAATGATCCTGTGCCCGTGGGAGTTGCGGCTGCCGAGCCCGTTGATCCGGAGGCACTCGCAGCCCAGGTTATCTCGAGCAATTTTAAGGTAGGACTTTCACAGGAAGAAGTTGATGCGCTTCTGAACGGCATATAAGCAACATTAATATATTGAACATATCTGCATAAGCAGGAGACGGTTAATTACCGTCTCCTTTTTTTTGTTATAGTCCCAGACTATTACATTCAATTCGAATCGTGTATTAGACAGCTTCCGTATCATGAAATAAGATTTAGAAAACGATTTGGAGCCGGCAATCAGATGGGAAGATATGATTTTGACACAATATATGACAGACGAGGGACAGCAAGTCTGAAATATGATTTTGGGATGTCCCGAAAAGGAAGGGATGATCTTCTTCCGCTCTGGGTAGCGGATATGGACTTCAAGCTACCGGAGGAGATACTTGATGAGATCATCAGCAGAGCAAAGCATGGAATATTCGGCTACACCGATCCGGATGAGAAATACTTTGATGCGTTAAGGCTCTGGTACGGCAGCAGGCACGGCATTGAGTTCGAAAACGGGTGGGTTACTGTGGAGCCCGGGGTTGTGTATTCAATAGCCTGCACCATAAGGGCATTTACCAGGCCCGGGGAAGCTGTTCTGATACAGCAGCCTGTCTACTATCCGTTTATGGAGACGATAGAGCTCAATAACAGGAAGTTAGTGAATAACCAGCTTGTATATAAGGACGGTCGCTATGGTATCGATTTTGATGATTTTGAACGGAAGATAATTGACAATGACGTCAAACTGTTTATTCTCTGCAGCCCTCACAATCCTGTGGGAAGGGTATGGACGAGGGAGGAACTGGTAAGGCTCGGGGACATATGCCTTGATCATGGAGTGTTAATTTTTGCGGATGAGATCCATTCGGATTTCGTATATAAGGGGCATAAGCATACATCGTTTCTGACACTAGAAGACAAATACAGGGAGATCACCATCCTCGGCACAAGTCCGAGCAAGACCTTCAATCTGGCGGGACTTCAGGTGGCAAACATCATCATACCGGACGATGCCCTAAGGAAACGCTACAGAATCGAAAACGGTGCAGCAGGATACAGTCAGGGAAATGCCCTTGGAATGACAGCAACGCAGGCTGCCTATACAAAAGGCGGACAGTGGCTTGATGAGCTGCTTGAGTATTTGCAGGGAAATGTCACGTATATAAGAGATTTTGTGCGGGATAAACTTCCAAATGTCAGAATGGTGGAGCCCGAGGGAACATATCTTGTATGGCTTGATTTTTCACGGTATACGGACGACTACAGGGAACTGAGAAAACTGATCGAGTATGAGGCAAAGCTCTGGCTTGATCCGGGGATCATTTTCGGAAGCAGGACGGCACTTTTTGAGAGGATCAACATTGCCAGCCCCCTATCTGTTATAGAGCAGGCTATGAATCAGTTATATGAAGCGGCACAAAGGAGAAAATCATGAGCGACCAATGTATAGAGACAGTCTGTCAAAGCTGTAAAAAGAGTATAGCGGATCAGTGGGGAGCGCTGAGCTTTCCCATATACCAGACCGCAACCTTTGCACACAGGGGGCTGGGAGAAAGTACCGGTTTTGACTATACCAGAATGCAGAACCCTACAAGGGAACAGCTTGAGTATGTGGTGGCAAGGCTTGAGCATGGTACGGACGCGATGGCTTTTGCAAGCGGAATGGCAGCTATTGCAACGCTTATGGAAATCTTCGGACCGGGAGACCATATAATCGTTGATTCTGACCTGTACGGCGGGAGTGTGAGGCTCTTTAATGAGATAAATAAGAAGAACGGAGTCGAATTTACCACCGCAGACCTGTGTGAAAAAAACTATACATCGCTTTTTGAAAAAAATACCAGGGCTGTATATCTTGAAACTCCGACCAATCCGATGATGAACGTGACGGACATTGCGGAACTTGCAGGAGAGTGCAAAAAGAGGGGCGTGATGCTGATCGTTGATAACACGTTCCTGTCTCCGTATTTTCAGAACCCTCTTGATCTCGGGGCGGATGTTGTAATACATTCCGGGACCAAGTTTCTTGGAGGACATCACGATACTATAGGAGGTTTCATAGTAGTTAAGGATGAAGAACTTGATGCAAGGCTGAGGTTTATATACAAGACTACGGGCGCGGGACTTTCTCCCTTTGACAGCTGGCTCATACTTCGAGGCATCAGGACGCTGGCTGTAAGGATGGAAAGGGCACAGGAAAACGCCATCAAACTTGCTGAGTATCTGAAGGCAAGCAGGTATGTGACAAAGGTCATATATCCCGGACTGCCGGAGCATCCCGGATATGAAATATCCCGCAGGCAGTCAAGGGGATTCGGAGCGATGATTTCCTTCTACGTGGAATCGAAGGAACTTGTCGAACACATTTTAAAGAACATTGAAGTTGCATATTTTGCGGAAAGTCTCGGTGGGACAGAAACGCTGATCACCTATCCCATAACCCAGACCCATGCAGACGTCCCGAAAGATCTACTTGAGAAGAACGGAATCAACGACAGGCTTTTGCGGCTCTCGGTAGGGATCGAAGGAATAGATGACCTGATAGGGGATTTTGAGAGAGTGTTTGAGCTATAAGTCATATATTTTGAAAGGATGATGAATTCAATGAAATGCTCAGTAGTATTGGTACGCTGGTGGACAGTGGATCGATGTTGATTTGAAATCCAAGAAAAAGAAAAGGAGAAAAGAGTGTGGGACATATATATCACGGTATAGTTGATCTAATAGGCAGAACACCGCTGGTTGAACTTGACAGATATGAAAAGATGATCAAGACAAAGGCACATATTCTGGCAAAGCTGGAATCATATAATCCGGCTGGAAGTGTAAAAGACAGGGCTGCATTGTATATGATTCGTGGAAAAGAAAAGAGCGGAGAACTGGAGCCCGGAGGAACAATAATAGAAGGAACCAGCGGAAATACCGGCATAGGACTTGCAGCAGTAGGCGCAGCCAGAGGTTATAAGGTGGAGATCTGTATGCCTGAAAGTTATAGCGTCGAAAGAAGAAAACTTTTAAAAGCATATGGGGCGACGCTCCATCTTACTCCTGCATCGGAAGGAATGAAGGGTGCTGTTGTTAAGGCGAAAGATCTTTATGAGCAAACAGAGGGATCTGTAATAATGACGCAGGATGCCAATGAGAATAATCTAATTTCCCACTATGAAGGAACAGGTCCGGAAATATGGGAAGATACGGATGGTAAGGTTGATATTTTCATTGCTACATTAGGTACCGGAGGTACGATTTGCGGTGCCGGAAAGTATATCAAGGAAAAAAATCCAAATGTAAAGATTATAGTGGTTGAGCCTAAAAACAGCCCTGTGTTAAAAGGAAAAGAGCCAGGACCTCACAAAATACAGGGAATCGGCGGAGGGACAATTCCGGCTATAACGGATGTCAGTTTATTTGATGAGATATTTGATGTCAGTGATGAAGATGCCTTTGAGACAGCAAGACTTCTGCCAAAGATAGAAGGCCTGACTATAGGCATATCGGCAGGAGCAGCACTGTTTGCCGCAAAAGAGATATCCTTACGCTCTGAAAACGAAAACAAGAATATTGTTGTGATCATTCCGGATAGCGGAGATCGTTATCTTTCGGAAGAGGATCTGTTTGATTGAAATTATTGGAAAGAAAGAGGTGTAAAATGAAAAAATTTAAAAAAAATACAATTAAATCAATTAGTTTGCTTATAACTTTAACAATGGTTTTATTTCTGTTCTCAGGCTGTGGTAACGCCTCCACATCGGCGGTGTCTGATAGTGCGGGATCAGGGGGTGACCAGCTTTCAAAGATCAAATCAGCAGGAAAGATAATCGTAGGTATCGAAGGCACATACCCGCCGTTTACCTATCATGAGGATGATGGATCACCTGCCGGAATTGATGTAGAGCTTGCGCAGAAAATCGCTGAAAAACTCGGAGTAGAAGTTGAGTTTGTTGATGGAGCGTGGGATACGCTGTTGATCGGGGTTGATTCCGGAAAATTTGATACTGTCATTAACTGCGTAGGTATAACTGATGAAAGAAAGGAAAAGTATGATTTCACCGAGCCATATTACTATGAGGGATGGCAAATAGTTACTCGCGCCGATGATGACAGCATTAAGTCCGATGAGGATTTGACCGGTAAAAAGATAGCGACAAATATTTCAGGCGCTCACTCTCCGTGGTATCAGGAGCATGGTGTCGAGATAGTTGGCATAGATACAGGGGACGAGGCTATTAGTCTGCTTCTTGACGGCAGAGTTGACTTCGTTGATTGCCCTGTGCCGGTAATGAATTCATACTATGAGGCTCATCCCGAGGCAAAGGAGAAGCTTAAGGTCAGCTATGAAAGAAAAGGTAATGAAAAACCTACAGGAATACCTGTGAAAAAAGGAGAAAAGGAATTCCTGGATGCTCTCAACAAAGCATTGTCAGAACTCAGGGAGGACGGAACATTAAAGAAACTGTCTGAGAAATATCTTGGTGGGGATTATACCGTTTTAGATTAAAAACCAAAGGAAGGACACGGATCACGCTATGAGCGAGCGACTTATACAGATACTTTTATCGGCATTTCCGAAGCTGCTTTTATATTGTATTAAGGTGACGGTTCCTCTGACGATAATAGTTTTTATTCTTAGTCTTATACTGGCCTTATGCACTGCATTGGTACAGATTTATCATGTAAAGATCCTGGACAAGTTTGCAAAGTTTTATATTTGGCTGTTCAGGGGGACGCCGTTGATAGTGCAGTTATATATCATTTTTTTTGGTTTGCCATCAATAGGAATAACGTTAAATGCATATGTATCCGCAGTCATAGCTTTTTCCCTGAACTATGCAGCATATAACTCCGAGACCATTAGGGCAGCTATATTGGCTGTCCCTGAAGGTCAGACGGAAGCCGGGTATATGATAGGTCTGAGTGGATTTAAGATCATGACAAGGATAGTCTTGCCTCAGGCGGCAAGGATTGCTTTCCCAACTCTTATGGGATCACTCATTGGACTATCAAAGGATACATCACTTGCGGCCAGTATAACAGTAGTCGAGATGTTTAAGACAGCTCAGCAGATAGCGGCAAGCACTTTCGAACCGATGGCTCTGTATTGTGAGGTGGCATTAATCTATTTGGTACTGTGTACTTTACTTACCTTTATCCAGCGTTCTCTTGAGAGCAGGCTTGAATGGAAGAAAACAGACGTTGAGGATGCTGCTTAACTTAACAATAGATTGTAAATAGATCAGATAAACGGAGGATTGTAAAAATGGAACAAAAACCTATCATAACCGAGATAGATCCTGAAAATGCACCGGAGGATATCAAAGAGATAATAAAAGATCATTTGGCTCAGGGATACATCCTTACCGGAGAAAAGCGGACCCTGCTGCACAACGGACCGGCATTCAATGCCGTTGAAGGCGGATCATATGCAGTCTCCCGTGAGCTTGAGAAATTTATCGGAAGACGTGCCGCGATAATTTTCGAGTTTGCAGTTTCGGAAGAAAATGACTGCATCGTATGCACAACCTATTACAGGAATCTTTTCAAAAAGAGTAACATCGACCTTGAAAATCTTGAATATACCCCAAGAGAAAGGCTTCTTGAAAAATTCGGCAGAGCAATTGCAAAAGATCCTAAAAATGTTCCGGAAGAGGTGTACGAAGATTTAAAGCGGGAGTTTACGGAAGAGGAGATTGTGGTCATAACAGCTATGGGTGTGATGATGATAGCCAATAATAACTTTAATGATATCATGAAAATAACACCTGATAAACTGATCGTATGAGGAGAAGACAATTATGCTTGAAGTCAGAAATCTGAAATGCAGTTATGGCGCTCGTGAAGTGCTTAAGGGCATAGATTTTTACGTGGATAAGGGAGATGTCATTGCGATCCTTGGAAGTAGTGGTTCAGGTAAGACCACATTGCTTAGGAGTATAAGCTTTTTAAAAGAAGCTGATGGAGGCACGATACGATTTGATGATTTCGAGAAAGATATTCGTCACATCAAGAAGTCTGAGATTAGAGCGCTCCGCATGAAGATAGGATATGTCTTTCAGAATTTCAATCTGTTTCGTAATATGACAGTGAAACAGAATGTTCTTGAGGGGCTGGTAACGGCGCGGCACATGGATAGGCATGAAGCGGAGAAGATCGCGGACGAGTTTCTTGAAAAAGTTGATATGCAGGACAGAGCAGATTACTATCCTGATCAGCTTTCGGGAGGACAACAGCAAAGGGTTGCCATCGCAAGGTCTATAGCATTTCGACCCGAGGTGCTGTTGTTCGATGAACCTACATCGGCTCTGGATCCGGAACTAACAAGGGAAGTGTTAAAGATAATGATTCGTCTTGCAAAAGAGGGGACTACCATGGTGGTAGTTACTCACGAAATGGATTTTGCCAGAAATGTTGCTGATCGCGTGATTTTTATGGAAAACGGTGTGGTGGTAGAGGAAGCATCATCTAAAGAATTCTTCACTGATCCGAAGGAAGAGGCAACAAAAAGATTTCTTCGTACTGTAATAAATGACTATGATTATACTATTTGAAACAGAGAGGACTGTATTATGAGAATCGGAAATGTTGGTATATATGTAAATGATCTTGAAAAAGTCAGGTCTTTTTTTGAAAACTATTTTGGCGCAAAGGTAGCTGCCGTGCTCAACGAAGAGGAGCATAATTATTATTCATATCTTCTGGCTTTGGATGAAGGAGCATTTATCGAGTTGATGCATAAGCCTTCCCTTGTGGATGACCGTAAGGATCCGAACCGTACCGGACTGGCGCATATATGTATCCTTGTAGACAGCAGGGAAAAGCTTGATCAGATAATCGAGGGATTCAAGAAAGATAATTATTATATTCAGTATGAACCCTCTTCTCCCACAGGACCCGGTGAGGTGAGGGCTGTCACCATAGAGGACATAATCCTTGAAGTTGGATATGATCCTAAGGAATGATAGCAAAAGATTCCGACTTTTTTTGTTTACTCAGGGCAGATACAAGCCTTATGCTTATATCTGCCCTATTGCTTTTCTTATCAAGTGCGGATAACAGGACTTGAACCTGCACGGTCTCCCACCAGAACCTAAATCTGGCGCGTCTGCCAATTCCGCCATATCCGCATATGTTGATAGGGGGAACCGCGAAGCGGTGGGACCCTGTCTACACGTGGAGCGCCTTCGCCGTCAGGCGAACTCTCAATGGCGCGACACTCCTTAATTATGTTGATAGGGGAAACCCACGAAGCATCTTATCACAAAAAACTGTTTAATTCAAACCCGAACAAGTTTATAATATTAACGTTCTATTTTATTTAAAGGAGGGACACATATGCAGAAAGTACTTGATTTTTTAAAGAATGCCGAAACATATTATCTTGCAACTGTTGAGGGCGATCAGCCCCGTGTACGGCCATTCGGAACTATACATGAATTTGAAGGAAAGCTTTACATCCAGACAGGAAAAGTCAAGGATGTATCAAAGCAGCTTCATGCCAATCCCAAGGCAGAGATATGTGCATTTAAGGATGGACAGTGGCTCAGGATTGCCTGCGAGCTTGTTGAGGATGACAGAAGAGAAGCCAGAGTTTCCATGCTTGATGCTTACCCTTCGCTTCAGAACATGTATTCACCTGATGACGGAAACACCGAAGTTTTCTATATCAAAAATGCTACTGCAACATTTTCATCGTTCACAAGTGCGCCCGAGACGGTTAAGTTCTGATACAGACGGGGATAGTACGTTTTGAGCAGATATGTGGACGTAAATCTGTATATCGGAAACAAAAAGTTTAAGGCAGGTGCGTTAATAACCGCACTTGTCTTGCTTGTTGTTGCCGCATGTCTTGCAGTTCTTGTATTTGTTCCAGGCAAAGGTATATATACCATAAACGGTTGCAAAAAAATGCTTAGGGATAACCGGTATATTATTCATGCCGGCGGATTTATTGAGGATGGGAGCGGTAAGGCTTTGTCCTATACGAACAGTTATGAAGCTTTGCAAAACTGCTATGACCACGGCAACAGGATATGCGAACTTGATTTTCTGACGACCGGTGACGGTATGGTTGTATGTGCCCATAATGAGGATGAGGAAGATACATGGGCGCACGGTATTAAAGTACAGGGAAAAACAAATGAACCGCTTGGATTTTACGAATTCATGGGAGCAAAGTTTGAAGGCTCATTAACAACAATGTCCCTTGACGATCTTGCCGGATTTTTAAGAGATCACAGGGATCTGTTTATCGTTACTGATGTTAAGGATGACAATATAGGGGTCTGCAGCATTATAAGTTCCGAATACCCTGATCTTAGAAACAATTTTATTGTACAGATATACCATCCCGATGAATATAAGCGGATAAGAAAATTGGGATTTGACTACGTGATCTACACACTTTACCGGGCAACGGATGATGAGCTTACTCCGGAAAATACAAAAGATTTCATAGACAGTGCAAACCTTGTCGGGGTAACATTCTGGATGGAGTACCCGGATAATTATGCTGACAGTTATGCCGTTCTTGAACGATCCGGACTGCCGCTTTTCGTTCACACCGTTAATGACAGGAATGAGATGAAATCTTTTATAGATATGGGAATAGACGGAATATACACCGACGTTGTCAATAAGGAAGATCAATATTTCTAAGGAGAACCATATGAACACCGACTATATTTTAATGTTTATTGATTATCTGCTGATCCCGGCAATTGCACTTGCCATCGAGCTGAAGCGAAGCGGGAGAGAAACAGGAATGTCACTTAATGTGTTTCTGTCATATGCGTCGTATACGGTTGCGATCGCGGTTATATGTTACATAATCCGCGTTGTACTCAGCAGGATCGGGATCACAATGGCCACGGATGCAGGTACGGGCATTTACACGATCATGGCAACGTTTATCGCCCTGATTCTTCCTTATATCAGGGAGATTTTTACGACTTACGTAAACGTCAGATGCGAGATTAAAGGAAAAAAGGATAGTACATCTGTTGATGGCCAGTAAGAAGCATATAAAAAGAATACTTTTTGTCATATTTATAGTCGCGCTTTTTATCGACACAGCCATATCGGGATTATTTGCGTGGTTTCAGGACTCATACGGAGTTACATTCCGTGAGATCATCTACACGATAAAATCACCGCTTGCGGGTGCAAACAGCAGTTTTTTTCTTGGAGCGGTAAGATACGTTGTCCCCAAACTGGCAGTTTTTGCTGTGGTGATGGCAGTTGCGATCATTCTGTTTTTTGTTATCGGTAAATATCTCTCGGTAGATATTGTTTTCAAAGGAAGATCCGGAAAAGAGAAGAAAACGGATGCGGTAAATTTTATAGCCGCCCTCCTGTTCATAGCGGTAGTAGCCTATAGTGTCAAAATCATTTCCGATATTAATTCGCGGCTTCAGATATCCCAGTTTATCAAAGACTATACTGCGAGAACCGAAATATACGAAGATTATTACGTGATGCCGGATGTTGATAAGATTACAAGCGAGAAGCCCAGGAACCTTATCTACATATATATGGAGAGCATGGAGACAACTTATGCCTCGAAGGATGTTGGCGGAGAACAGCCTGAGATCAACTATATCCCCAATCTGACCCAAATGGCTGAGGACAACATATCATTTTCCGATGAGGAAGGTATTGGCGGATTTATAAGTGCCAAAGATACCGACTGGACTATGGCAGCTATGTGGGCTACCCAGACGGGAGCGGCATTTAATTTTCCGATAGAGGGTAATTCCGATTTCGGCAATCAGGAGCACTTTGCCAAAAACACGATCACTCTCGGAGATATTCTGAACCAAAAGGGCTATTATCAGGAATTCCTGTGCGGATCCGACGGAACATTCGGTGGCAGAAAAGCATTCTTTGAACAACACGGGAATTTTCGTGTCTATGACCTTTATACAGCTGAGGAAGAAGGTTATCTGACACCGGAAGAGGAAGTAAACTGGGGGATAGAAGACTGGCTTTTGTATGATATCGCAAAAGACGAGCTTACAAGGATAGCAGCACAGGATAAGCCGTTTAACTTTACTCTTCTTACGGTCGATACGCATCATTTTGACGGATGGATATGCCCTCTGTGCGGTGATGAATATCCGGAACAGCTTGCAAACGTTCTTGTCTGTGCGGATAAGCAGATATATGATTTTATCGGGTGGTGTAAAGAGCAGGACTGGTATGATGATACGGTGATCGTAATACAGGGTGATCACCCGAGAATGGATCAGTCACTTGTAAGTTACGCAAAAGACCGTATGGTATATAACTGTTTTATCAATACAGGTTATGATGCATCCGAGTTGAAACTTAAAAACAGGCAGTTCAACACTATGGATATTTTCCCGACCGTACTTGAGGCAATGGGATATACGGTACCGGGTGACAGGCTGGGGCTCGGCACCGGAATGTTCTCGGGCAGGGAAACACTTTGCGAGACGATCGGGTCTGATTATATTGATACGGAAGTTCAGAAATATTCGCAGTTCTATGCGGACAATTTCTATTGAAAATCTAAAGGATTATGCTACAATCTTTATGATTTTATCTTCAGGATAATAGATTGAATACAGAAAAGGAGTAATGTTATGAATCTTTCACCTCTTCAAAAAGCAAGATACGAGTATGTACCGAAACTTCCTGGAATGCTGAGAGCCGGTATTTCGGAGATATGTGTTAAGGACGGGGAAGCCACCGCTTCGGTAGCCGATCAGGACAAGATCAAGGCTCTGTTCCCGAACACATACGGCAAGAACGAGATTACATTTATGAAGGGCACCAATACATCAGCTGCCAAGAAGCAGGTTGTAGGTGTTATCCTCTCAGGCGGACAGGCACCCGGCGGACACAACGTTGTATGCGGCCTTTATGATGCCCTTAAGGCAACCGACAGGAACAATGTTCTTCTCGGATTCAAGGGCGGCCCTTCGGGACTTATAGACGATGATTACGTGGAGTTTGACGACAAGTTCATCGATGCGTACAGAAATACAGGCGGATTCGATATCATCGGTTCCGGAAGAACAAAGCTCGAAACCGAAGAGCAGTTCAAGATTGTTACGGAAGTTGCCAAGAAGCACGGACTTACGGCTATCGTTATCATCGGCGGTGATGATTCCAACACAAACGCAGCCGTACTTGCTGAATATATGGCAGCAAACAACACCGGCGTTCAGGTTATCGGATGCCCGAAGACAATAGACGGTGACCTTAAGAACGAGGATATCGAGGCTTCATTCGGATTCGACACAGCTACCAAGACATATTCCGAACTTATCGGTAATATTGAAAGAGACGCGAATTCAGCCAAGAAATACTGGCACTTCATCAAGGTTATGGGAAGAAGTGCAAGTCATGTTGCACTTGAGTGTGCGCTTGAGACACAGCCAAACATCTGCCTTATCGGTGAAGAAGTTGCGGCGAAGAAAATGTCTCTTTCACAGATCGCTTCACAGATCGCAGATTCCGTTGAGAAGAGAGGAAATGCCGGAAACAACTTCGGTGTAGCGATCATCCCCGAAGGTATTGTTGAATTCGTTCCCGAGTTCTCCAAGCTTATCGCTGAGATCAATGAACTCCTTGCAGGAGAAGCAACCGAGAAATTCAATGCACTTCCCGACTGGGATGCAAAGTACGCATTCATAGAAAAAGGACTTACGAAGGAATCAATGGCAGTATTTGCTATCCTTCCCCAGCTTATCCAGCAACAGCTTTTCTTAGAGAGAGATCCTCACGGAAACGTTCAGGTATCGCTTATTGAGTCCGAAAAGCTTCTGTCAGCACTTGTTAAGGACGAGCTCGACAAGAGAAAGGCAGCAGGCACATACAAGGGTAAGTTTGCGGCGCTTCATCACTTCTTCGGATACGAAGGAAGATGCGCATTCCCTTCAAACTTTGATGCGGATTACTGCTATTCACTTGGGTACAATGCATTTATGCTTATCCAGTACGGCTATACCGGATATCTTTCAAAGGTTTCCAACCTTTCAAAGCCGGCTGAAGAGTGGGTTGCAGGCGGTATGCCCATTACCAAGATGATGAACATCGAGAGAAGAAACGGTGAAGACAAGCCTGTTATCAGAAAAGCGCTTGTTGAACTTGACGGCAAGCCCTTCAAGTATTTTGCTGAAAACAGAGACAAGTGGGCTGTTGAGACTGCATTTACTTATCCCGGCGCGATCCAGTATTACGGACCTTCGGAAGTATGCGACATTACAACAAGGACGCTTGCTCTGGAGCATTGCTAAGCAGGTTTCTGTGAACCAGCACAGCATGGTCAGGCCAGGGCAGGAGGATGATGTAATCATTCGTAAATGTTTCGCCGGAGCGCATCTGGCGCGCAAAGTCACAGACTATGTAATCCTCCGGAGAGAAAATCATCTTTCCGGGGGATTCTTTTTGCACTTTTATAAAGCTTTTGCGGCCATACTTATCGCGGTGTTCTGTGATCTCACAAGGCTGTCTGTGCCGTGACATATAGGATTCCAGATCATCTACGCTGCTGCAATCGGGAATGATCCTGCAGGTTTCCACAAGGTGGTCCCACATCACTTTGGTAATGTAGTCCATCGGAGCCGGAAACGTCAGAATATCCTTGATCTGGGACGGAGACATGCCTTTATCCGTAAGGTGTCTTATGGCATCCCCGGCAGCGGCATCCATTGTGAAGTTTTTAAGTGCTTTTGCGAAATGATTTTCACTCATTATCTTATAATATCCAAATAATAAAGTTTGACAAGCTCGTAGGGAAGAAGTACACGTCTGCCGGCTTCGCCGTCAAAGAGGCGCTTTAGTTCTAAGACAGCGTTCGCGCCGATATTTGCAAAATCCTGCCTTACGGTGTTCATTTGCTTTCCGACATAACCCATAAGTGTTACGCCGTCGAAGCCGCAAACAGGCCGGAAAATATCCATCTCAGTCAGAGCGTTCATTGCGCCTATTGCCATAAGATCAGAGCCGCAGACAACAATGTCTTTGTTCGCAGCGTAACGGAATGTTATCTCGCGGGCTTTTTTTTCGGAAGATTCACCGTTTCTTATCATAAGAGTCAGGTCCATATCCCCGGCAAGAGAGCGCATAGCGCTTACGCGTTCGTCTGTAACGTATTCGTTGCGGCGCCCGGCAATATATAGTACACGACGGCATGTATTTTCTATGATGGTTTTTTTGGCTATCTCGTACTGGGCAGTATAATTGTCAACCGAAACGCAGCTTGTATGCTTGTTGGTGATGATACCATCGACAACAACTGTACAGAATTCTTCGGACTCGATAAGCTGCTGCAGATATATATCATCTTTTGTCATTCCTATTATAAGCAGTCCGTCGAATCCCTGGGATTTGAGATACCGGATGATCTCCTCGGCACTCATATGGGCAATCATTGACAGGAAGAAAGTCACTACTTCGACATTTAACTCCAATGCCCGGTTTATGGCACCGGAAAGGTACTGCATCGTTATTTCGTCAATGGCCTGGGTCCTTGGGTTCATTGCTATAAGCAGCGCAGCACGGCCGCTTTGCTTCGACGAGAGCGCAGCGGCTATCGTGTTCGGTACGTAATTGAGTTCGTGTATGGCCTGGCGCACCTTAAGCTTTGTTTCCTCGCTGACATACGGATAGTTATTCAGCACTTTTGATACTGTAGAGATTGCTACGCCGGAGCGTTTTGCCACATCCTTGATCGAGATCATAAAATCAACTTTCGTTAAATAACAGTGTTATATAAAGAGATAAATCGGCTCATTTGTTGTGCATAATCCATATAGAGAATACACGAATGAGTGGGCATGAAGTGCAATAGTCACAAAAAATCCAAATCTTAAAAAGGCTATTGCGGAAAACGTTTTCCGAAACTATGATATCTTTAAATGGCGCCGGCGTCAATGGTGGTGTAAAGTTTTTTTGAAGAGTTAAGCGATATGTTTTTTCATGGAGGATGAAATGGGATACGAAAAGATAAGGGAAGAGGTTTATTGTCAGGAAGTTGAAACGTCTCTTGAGAGTATAGCAACGAATATGTACCGGAAAGGTCTTCGGGACTTAAGCGATGCCGAAATGTATAACTGTGTACTTCAGATGACGAAGAACTTTACCGGCAAGACAAGAAGGATCAGCGGAGACAAGAAGGTATACTATATATCGGCTGAGTTTTTGATCGGAAAGCTGCTTTCCAATAACCTTATTAATCTTGGAATATATGAGAAGGTTAAGGAAGTTCTTGCAAAATACGGTAAGAACATCGCGGACATTGAGGAAGCAGAGTGCGAGCCGTCACTCGGAAACGGGGGACTCGGTCGTCTTGCGGCGTGTTTCCTTGATTCTATAGCAACACTTGACCTTCCCGGAGACGGTATAGGTCTTAATTATCATTTCGGACTGTTCAGACAGGTGTTCGAGGACAGGCTTCAGAAAGCTGTTCCGGATAAGTGGCTCGGGGAGCATTCATGGCTTAACAAAACCGATACAAGCTTTGAGGTATGCTTCGGAGACAAAAAGGTCAGATCGGTACTCTATGATATAGATGTTATCGGATATGAGGGTGGAGTCAACAAACTTCATCTGTTTGACATTGAATCCGTGGATGAGTCAATAATCAAAAAAGGTATTACCTTTGACAAGGAAGAGATCGAGAAGAACCTTACGCTGTTCCTGTATCCGGATGATTCCGATGAGGCGGGCAATCTGCTTCGAATCTATCAGCAATACTTTATGGTATCAAACGGTGCCCAGCTTATATTAAAAGAGCTTCACGAACAGCAGATAGATCTGCACCAGATGTACAAGCATGCTGTGATACAGATAAACGACACACATCCGACGATGGTCATTCCGGAGCTTATAAGACTGCTTACCGAAGAAAAAGCGATGTCAATGGATGAGGCTATCGATATTGTATCTAAGACATGCGCATACACCAACCATACGATCCTTGCGGAGGCTCTTGAGAAGTGGCCGCTTGAATACCTTGAAAAAGTAGTGCCCCAGCTCGTACCGATAATCAAGGAACTTGACAGGAGAGTACGTGCTAAATACACGGACAAGAAGGTTTGGATCATCGACAAGGATAAAAAAGTACACATGGCTCACATCGATATCCACTACGGATTTTCGGTAAACGGCGTTGCCGCTCTTCATACGGAGATATTAAAATCAACGGAGCTTAACTGTTTCTACAAGATATATCCGGAGAAGTTTAACAACAAAACAAACGGCATCACATTCAGAAGATGGCTCATGTCCTGTGATCCCGAACTTGCATCTCTTATCAGCTCGCTTATAGGCGACGGATGGAAAAAAGATGCCGCAAAACTTACAAAACTCATGGATCACATCGATGAAGAGAGCACTGTTGAGAAGTTTTTGGAAGTTAAAAATACGAAAAAGGAACAGTTATGTTCATATATTAAGGAACATGAAGGCGTTGATCTTGACAGGAACTCGATTTTTGATATACAGATCAAGAGGATGCATGAGTACAAGCGTCAGCAGATGAATGCACTCTACATCATCCACAAATATCTGGAGATCAAAGCAGGGAAGAAGCCGACCCGTCCGCTTACGTTTTTGTTCGGAGCCAAGGCTGCTCCTGCATATGTGATTGCACAGGATATCATACATCTGATATTATGTCTTCAGCAGATCGTAAACTCCGATCCGGATGTATCGCCGTATATGAAGGTCGTTATGGTTGAAAACTATAATGTTACCTATGCCGAAAAGCTTATCCCGGCGTGTGATATCTCGGAGCAGATATCACTTGCATCCAAGGAAGCCTCGGGAACCGGCAACATGAAGTTCATGCTTAACGGTGCGGTTACGCTTGGCACAATGGACGGAGCAAACGTTGAGATACACGATCTTGTGGGAGATGACAACATTTACGTGTTCGGTAAGGATTCCGACACGGTCATTGATCTGTATGCAAAGAGCGCGTACGTATCAAAGGATTACTATAAAAAGAGCAAAGTCATTAAAGAAGCGGTTGATTTTATAACCGATAAGGCCGTGCTTAAGGTCGGACATAAGGAAAATCTTGAAAGACTGCAGAAAGAACTTCTTAATAAGGACTGGTTCATGACCCTGCTTGATCTTGAAGAGTATATTAAAGTAAAAGACCGCGCTTTAGCCGATTATGAGGACAGAAAATCATGGGGCCGCAAGATGCTTACGAATATTGCACAGGCCGGCTTCTTCTCCTCGGATCGTACAATAGCTGAATACAATAAGGACATTTGGCATTTGTCGTAGGGAGAATTCCCTGCGACGGACCCGCGAAGCAGGACAGACCCGCGAAGCAGGAGGGGAGCGCTTGAGGGGATTTCATTTGAAGAAAACAGGCTTGTTGCGTACAATAATAGTTGCGGCCGCATTTGCGACCGCAACTTGTCGTGTCTGTTTTGCGGACGAATATGAGGATACCCTCGCCAATATGCAAAGTGAAGAGCAGCAGACACAGGAGATGATCTCGAATCTTGAGAAGCAGACGCAGGCGACGAAAGATTCCATTAATCTGTTGCAGGAGCAAAGGAAGGCGACCCAGAGCAATGTCAACCAGCTTCAGGGCAGGAGCGATGCGCTTCGAAGTGAGATCGAGGGGTATTCGGGGAAGCTAGACGAGCTTGACTCGGAAATTGAGGAAACAGAGAACAGGATGTCCGAGCTTTCCGCACAGATAGTCAGTCTGAACGAAGAACTTGCCGATATCAGACAGACCAAGGCAGAGAAGGAATCGCTTCTTAAGAGACGTATCAAGAGTGTATATGAAAAGGGCGGCTCAAACGGCATGGCCCGTATGATTTTTGATGCGGCATCTCTTAAGGATGTTCTGAACCGGTACGAATATCTGAATGCAATCGTAAGATATGACAGGCAGAAGATAACGGAACTTAAGGAACTGGAAGAGCAGATTACAGCCAAGGTTGCCGAGGTTGAGGAGAAGGAAGAAGAGATAAACGCTTACCAGGAGGATCTGGATGATAAGTATACCCAGCTTGAGGATCTGACCGATGAGGTTCAGGGGAAGCTGGATCTGACCAACAGTTCCATTTCGGCCGAGGCAGGAAAACTCAAGGATTTTGACGCGCAGCTGGTCAATCTTGATAAAGCCATGAAATCACTGGGGTCACAGACGGCGGCAGCCCAGGCAAAACTGGCCCAGCAGATTGCGGCAAGACTTGCCATGAAAAAGGAAGATACTTCGGGATCATATGCTGCAAGCGGATCTGAACTTGAGTGGCTGGCTGCAACGATTCAGGCTGAGGCAGGAGGAGAGTCTTATACGGGAAAGCTCGGTGTCGGGTCAGTTATTATGAACAGGGTTAAGAGTTCGGCTTTTCCGAATGACATCAAGAGTGTTATCACACAAAATATGCAGTTTGCTTCCTACCGGTCCGGAAAGGTAGAACTTATCATAGCAAACGGGCCGAACAGCACGTGTGTCAGCGCGGCGCAGGAAGTACTTAACGGAGCCCGTGTAGGCGATTACCTGTTCTTTATGACCAAGTATTATGCGGATTATTACGGGATCGCCGAATATACGATGATAGGTAATCACGCATTCTTCTACAAGTGGGTCACCAAGGCGAAGGAGGAAGCTGCACCGGTTGAAAGCAGCAGCGAGGAATCTGCCGGTGAAGAAACCCCGTCTCAGGAGAGTGAAGAAACTCCGCCGCAGGAAGATGAAGAGACTTCGTCACAGGAGACATCCGAAGAAGAAAATCAGGATGAAGGCGGAGAGGAAGAAGAAAATGAGGATGGCGACAGTGAGGAGTAATGTTTGCTCCTTTGAAAACACGAAAGCCGGATTTATGGTAAAATAATTGTCAGATTAATAAAATGATTACGGAGGTAATGATAAAGTGGAAGAAAGACGTAATATTTCAAGAGTTGATTATGCCGCAAAGGGAGTTATCGTAGTTTGTGATACGGGGGATAAGTACTTTGTCGATACCAAGAACGTAAGCCCCCTCGGCATGGGCATCATTGCACCCTCCGACCTTCCGGACATCGTCGGCAAGGACATTATCATCGTAGCGAGTACTCTTATAATGTATGCAGATGTTAACCGTCAGGAGAAGAACGATGATGGCACATATACTGTCGGTATCAATGCAAAACAGTTTACACCTGAGGTTTTGCAGTATCTGTTTAAGCACATAGCGGAATAAAGATCAGGTCATGGCGATAAGCGGATAAGATCGATCACATACGGAATATAAAATCACTAAGAAGACAGTGCGAATGCTTAAATGCAGGCACTGTCTTCTTTGCTTTACTCTGATAAATTGCTAAAACAGTGAAGCTATCAGCGGTTGACCATAAAAATCACATTGTAATGATATGTGATTTTTTCATTATTATGGTTAAGAAAACAAAAAAATTACCGATATAAATTATGTGTGAGTGAGAAAGTCATAAGACACAAGCCGTAAAAGACTTGGAGGAAGAAAAGATGAAGAAGAATATTAAGAATGACAAGGTTATAAAGGCTATTACGATCGGTCTTGCAGCAATGATAGCTGCAACAAGCGTACCGACGAGTGTATATGCGGATGAGGCTGAGGGCGCCGACAACAGCACTTCACAGTCTGAGTCGTCTTCAAGCGAATCTACATCCGAAAGCAGTGAGAGCCAATCGGAAAATACAGAAAGCGCTTCTGAAGATTCCTCGGCAGCTGCCGCTCAGACAGCTGGTGATTGTACAGAAATTGCAAATAACGATGTTCCCGAAGTGGAAGAAGCTGTAGAGAATGCTGAGGAAGCAATAGATTCGATAGATGCAGAAAATGAAGTGATCAGCCCTGAGGATCAGGCCATCGTTGAAGATATCCAAGCTGGTATTGAGGAGGTTGCAAGTTACATCGCACCTATCGGCGGCGAGGAAGGTAATCTTGCAGAGGCATCCGCAGCTATCGGAGAAGCACTGGTAAGCGACCTTGCAGCTGAGAACGCAGCCAATGCTGCTGATGAACAGCTTGCTGAAGCAAAGACACAGCAGACCAACTTCAACAATGCGAATAATGATACTACGGAAGATGCTGATTTCGCTATAGATAATGCAGACGTTGCCAACACCAGCAATTCCAGGACAGAAGCTTATCAGGCAAAGGATGATGCTGAGGCAGCTCTTGAGAAAGCTAAGGAAGGACTTGCTGCTGCAACGGAGGCATATGACAATACCGCTGAAGCAGTTGCTAAGGCAGATGAGGAATACAACGAGGCAGTAGAGCAGCAGGCAAAGGCAAATGAAAAGCTTGCAGACGCAAAGGCAGCCCTGAACGATGCCAGCACAAACGCTACAGCAGCCAACGAGCGACTTAAGGGAATACAGTCCCAGATGGATGCACTTAACCAGAAGGTTGAAGATCTTGCAAAGCAGAAGGAAGACCTCGAGAAGCTTAACGAGCAGTACTATAAGTTAATGGTTCATTTCTACAGGGAAAAAGGTGCTGCCGTATATAATGCTGACGGAACACTCAATATCGAAGGAAGTGGCGAGGTGGCAAAGACCAAGAACACGAGCAGTGCCACTGAGAATACATATATGGTCGGAAGAGCACTCATGGCAGAACTCATCGAGTTCAAGCTCAAAGCCAACGGTGTTGATCCCTCTACTATCCATATCGGTGAGGAAGTTGCCGGCGGAACCAAGAAAGAAATGGCCAAAGGTGACCTTGTTAAGGACGGTAAAAATGACAGAGTTACAATTGGTGAAACAGATGACATTTGGTTTGCCGAGTACGTAAGCGGAAACAACGGAAGAGGACATGCTGTCAAGGTTACATATACAATTGTTGAAGATGGTGAGGAGAAGACAGTTACAGAGTACTACAACTACATTTTAAAAGGATCAAATTCCGCAGATGAAAAGGATCTTGAAAATGGTCCTATCTTCCTTGCTAAGATAGATTTGAGTAAAACAGGTGAGGATATGGTATCCCGTGATACGGATCCGAACAACATGGATGACCTCAGAAACCTCAATAAGAGAATTGAGGAAGCCATGAAGGCAGCCCAGATACTTGATGAATATGAAGCAGCCAAGTCAGCGGTTGACGAGGCCCAGAAGCTTGTAGAAGACCTTACGTCAGCGATCGATACACTCAATAAAACCGAGCTTAAGTTCAGCAATGAGAAGGTTAATGCTCTTAAGGATGCGCTGGAAGCGGCCAAGGAAGAGCTTGCAGCAGCAAAAGAGGCAAAGTCAGCTCTTGAAGATAAGGTAGAAGAGGCGAGACGTGCTGTAGAATCGATCGATCTTTCAAGATTCAACGTAACTCCTGCTGCATCGGAAGATACCGAAGAAGTAACTGATACAGATGAAATCATGGATTCCGAAGAGGTGGGATCGATTGAGGATGATGCGGAATCAACCGGGGAAGAATCAACAATAACAGAAACAGCAGCAGCAACAGCAGCAGCACCGGCAGCAGTTATCACACCGGCAGCAGTAATGGTAAGCGTACCCGGACTTGGAATAGAACCCATCGTTCTTCCGGTATCTTCTGCAGAGGTTGCACAGTCAGGGGCTACGGAAAACGCACCGGCAGGCGGAGTACTTGGAGCAAGAGTTGCTGACGGTTCGGAAGACGGAGTTTCCGGTGGAATGATTGAAGATGAAGCCGGCAAAGAAGATTTTATTATCGCTCCGAATACGGAAATAATAGAGGAAATTCTTAACGTAGATAATGATACAGCCGGAAAGAAACTTGTTATGATCGAAGACAACGAGGTTCCTCT
Organism: Lachnospiraceae bacterium UBA3762; assembly: GCA_002371615.1. GTDB lineage: Bacteria > Bacillota > Clostridia > Lachnospirales > Lachnospiraceae > UBA2868. The sequence goes on from DFGA01000043.1 coordinate 25,181, forward strand.
TGCGGCAATGCCCGAGGAAGAAAGTGTCGAGATGAGCTGGTGGTGGCTCCTTATCATCTTCCTGCTCGGAGCAACAGGCAAGAAGATGTATGACGAGCATCAGAAGAAGGTTGCAGCAAGGGAAGAAGCAAACAGATAAAACATATCAGAATTAAGCTGATCACAGAGAGGCGTATCCGAAAGGGATACGCCTCATTTTTGATTGATATTTCACTGCTTACTGAATATAATTGTGTTATCGTTTGCTAATGCAACCGTAGGTTTTTAAAACATGAAAGGAACCAAAATGGATAAAGCAAAAAAAGTTGTGCCGGTCGTTATAGTTTGCGCGATAGTTGCATACGTGATATTCCGGTGTGTATTTTCTGTAAATGAGCAGACAAATGCGGTCATCACACAGTTCGGAAGGGTTGTGGATGTCAAGACTGCAGGAGTGTATTTCATTCCGCCGTGGCAGTCGGTCAAAAAGGTAGACGTTACAACGCATGGAACAAGCATAGGTTACGTTATCGAAGAGGATGGTCAGAAGGGATCATATCCTGTAGATGAGAACAATGCGATAATGATAACGTCGGATTTTAACCTTTTAAACATTGATTTTTACATTGAGTACAAAGTTTCGGATCCGATTGCATATCTGTACAATGCGGAAGAACCCGATGAGATACTTAAGAATACTACCATGGCAAGCATCAGGAATGTGGTGTCAAACTATACGGTGGATGAGGCCATGACCACGGGCAAAAATCAGATCCAGTCGGATATCAAGGCGGATATAGTAAGGAGTCTTGAAGAACAAAAGATCGGCCTGTCCTTGGTTAACATAACTATACAGGATTCGAGACCTCCCGTTGATTCGGTCGTATCTGCCTTCAAGGCAGTTGAAACTGCCAAGCAGGGCGCAGATACTGCTATGAATCAGGCACTTCAGTACAAAAACCAGCAGATCCCTGCTGCGGAAGCCGATGCGGATGCCATCATTCAGAAGGCCAATGCCTATAAGGCTACGCGACTTGCGGAGGCAGAGGGCCAGGTTGCAAGATTTAATGAAATGTACAAGGAATACTCCAGGTTTCCGGAAGTTACGAGAAAGAGACTGTTCTTCGAGAAGATGGAAGAACTGATGCCGAATGTGAAGGTGATAATAACAGACGGTTCAACGCAGACAATGCTGCCGCTGGATGATTTTGCATCATCTTCCGATGCGCAGCCCATGACGGCGACGGAAGATACGGCTTCCGGTAATGATAATACCGAAGAGGAGGTGACGGAAGATGAAGAGTAAGGCAGCTGTTGGCGTAATTATAGTAATTGCCGCGATAGTATTACTGTCGGGGTGCTTTACATTAAAGCCTAACAATACGGCTCTCGTCGTGCGGTTCGGTAAGGTCATATCCTCAACTGATGTTGACGGGCTTCATTTCAGGGTCCCGTTTATAGACAATGTAGTTACGATCTACACGGGTGATTATTTCTACGATATTCCTACATCTGATGTCATAACATCCGATAAAAAATCGATGATAGCAGATGACTATCTCATATGGAATGTAACGGAACCTCTGAAATACTATCAGACACTTGGTGCCGTAAAGGGCAGGGCCGAAGAGAGGATAGAGGCTGCAGTGTTTAACGCAACAAAGAATACCATATCTTCTATGACGCAGGATGAGATAATCGCGGCAAGAGGCTCGCTCCTTCGGAGTATGATAACAAAAGCATCCAATTCGGACATTTCCCAGTACGGTGTCAACATCAAGGTTGCCGAGATCAAGGCCCTTGACCTTCCCGACGATAACAAGGAAGCTGTGTATGAACGCATGATCTCCGAGAGAAACAACATTGCCGCGGGATATACCGCAAAAGGAAAATCCGAGGCGCAGAAGATCAAGAATGAGACTGACAAGGAAGTTGCCGAGAAGAAGGCTGAGGCCGAAAAAGAAGCTGCCAAGATAAGGGCAGAGGCGGAAGCCAAGTATATGCAGATCCTTGCGGATGCCTATAACAGTGAAGATAAAGCGGAATTCTATGATTTTATCAGAAGCCTTGATGCAATAGGGTCACTTAAGAGCGGTAACAACAAAACCATAATCCTTGATAAGGATTCGGAGTTTGCCAAGATACTGTACGGAAAGTAAATGATAACAGATAACATCAATCTTATAGCTGTATATGTTGCCGATTATCTGGGCATAATGCTGCTCGTTCTGGTTCTTCTGGCCAAGGGATGGGAACTTCCCGGTCGAAAGGGCGAGAGCCGCATTTTGCTGTTTCTGATTCTGGCATCGCTTTTTGACTGCCTGATCGATCCGTTCGTGTTCAGGCTTGACGGAAGACCGGGCAGTTTCAACCGGGCTGTTATAGTATACGGTAATTCTGCCCTGTTTCTGTATAATCTGGTAGTCGGAACAGGGGTGCTGGCTCTTGTAGCCAAGCATATCAACAAGAAGATATCCAGGGTACAGTATATAACGGTCTTTGTGCTGACTGCGATAGAAACAGTGGTCCTTATAATTAACCTGTTTATTCCCATCGTGTTTTACGTTGATGAAAATAACGTATATACACGAAAACCGTTGTATTATCTGTTCATACTGGTTGCTGTTTATCTGCTGGTGTACAGCCTTGTGCTTTATTTTTCCGGAAGGCTTAAAGACGGTTCGCTCCGCTATTTCCCTGTCTGGGAGTTCATGATACCTATAACCGCAGGCGTGTTGATTCAGACTTTCTACTATGGTATATCCACACAGCCGCCCAGCTTTGCCATAGCATTTACCAGTATGGTCGTATGCCTGCAGAAAGAGTATCTGTATATAGATAAGCTCACCGGAGTATACAACAGATATGAGTTTGACAAGATCATTGACTACTATGTTAAACGCAGAAAGAGAAAGTTTGCGGCCATCATGCTTGATATGAACGGGTTCAAAGAGATCAATGACCAGTTCTCCCATATTGAAGGTGACGAAGCATTGAAGAATATGGCGAGTATATTGACCAGGGTGGTCGGCAATGACGGAAATGTAATAAGGTTCGCGGGAGACGAGTTTGTTGTTGTGACGGATGCGGAAGATGAGGCGGCGGTTGATACATACTGCAGCAGGATCAGGGAAGCCCTTGAGGAGTACAATTCGAAGTCCGGCAAAACATACAGGCTTTCGGCCTCAATGGGCGGGGAAATCTTCAACATATGCAGCGCTGCTGAGGTTATCGAACGCATCGATGACAGAATGTATGCCAACAAAGTTGAATACTACAAAGAGCATGACCGCAGGAGTCGATGAGCCGTTAAACTAAGTAACCTGTTTCCGGAAAGGTTTAAGGGAATGGAGGCGGATGTATCGGTTAACACTACAATGATAAATATCAACTACGGACATAACCGTGAGCTTCTTGAGAAGTGCAGACCGCTCTATGAATACGCATGGACGATAGAGACCGAGAGGAGGTACAGTAAGCAAATGTTAGTAAGAAAAGCTATAACAAAAACACTTAAGGCTGCCTATACTGATTCATTCCTTACGGACTATGATGAAGATCTTCATATCAAGAATGAGAAGAAGATAAGCTATGATAAGGGTCGCGCAGAGGGTTTCTCTGAGGGCAAGGCACTTATGGAGAAGGAGAATAATGCTCTGAAGCAGGCAGTGGCAGATTAGGAGAGCAGTATAACCGGACAGAACATCTTCGGGAAATGTTTGAAAGCGACTATGTGGTCTGCCTGCCGGATTAACTAAATGAAAATCATTTTCCGCAGTTAATGAGACCTGTCCACCACCGATTTTCCAAGCCATTTCTTTTTGTACCAGTAATACATGACAATAAGACCTCTGATACATTCATCGGTGGCTGTTCCAGCAAATATCCCGGCTACACCGATTCCAAGAGCACATCCGAGTATATATCCCGTCGTCAGACCCAGCCCCCAATTGCACAATATTCCCATGATGAGAGGAAATACATATGATCCGGCGGCCTTGAGGCTGTTGACAAATGTCATGTTAAGACATCTTCCGGTCTCAACAAATATATCCACTATCATTATCATCTGACCAAGAGCTATGACATTCTCATTGCCGGTAAAAAACCTGAGGGTGTACGGGCAAAGCAGTGCATTTGCCGAAGACAGTGCGATAGTTATGGGAAGTGAGACCCGGAGGGTCTTAAACACTCTTTTATATGCTTCGTCAGTCTTTCCGGCACCGACGAGATGTCCCGTTATTATCTGGGTTGACATGGCAGCGGCATTGGAGAAAATCATGGCAAAAGCGATTAGGGAATTGCAGTAGGCTCTCGCATTCACCGAATCGTTGCCCATTCCGTTCACAAATGAGAGAAGGGTAGTCTGATAAAGATTATATGTTAGGTTTTCGCCGGCTGACGGCAGGCCGATCTTTATCATTTTCCCAAGAAGCTTTCCCGGGAACGGGCGAAGCAGCCGCACAGAGAGGCGCCCTGTCCCTGTGGCAACAAAGAAGATAAGAAGAGCCGACACTGCAAGAAGTCTTGCAAAAACCGTTGACAAAGCCACGCCTGAAACTCCCATGTTCAGAAACTTAAGAGGCCCGTACAGGAATAGATAATTGCCTCCGATATTGACTACATTTATTGCAAGAGAGACCCACATGCCGATCCTGGTGTATCCGTTACATCTTAGTATTTGCAGCATGACATTGAATACTGCGGTAAGAAATCCGCCTCCTCCTACGATGTAAATATAGATCATGGAGTATGGACGCATTTCGTCAGATACATGAAGAAATCTCATGATCAGTGGGTTGGCCAGACAGAACGCCGTGCTAAGTATGATACCGAAGACAAGGTTAACAGTAACCGCAAGAGTATAGATCATGTTCATGCTTTCGTACTGTTTGGCTCCAAGATACTGCGCAACGACAACGCTTGTAGCGGTTGCGATAATGTTGAACAAAATGTTCATCATGAACATTATGGTGTTGGCATTTCCGACCGCTCCGACCGCATACTCGTCATAGTGACTGAGCATAAGCGTATCAACGTTATTGAGCATGGTGTTAAGCAGCAGCTCCAGAAACATTGGGCCGGCCAGAAGGAGAAGCGGCGTTTTTTCATCTATCGTAACGGAATTATTCTTATTCATATGACATTCTACAATCAGTGGAAGAATTTGATTACGGATAATATATCAAACGAAGTATACGTTTTCAATGATTAAGCATTAGTCGCTATATATAGTGGCTTTTTATGATTGATAATATACATATTGAAGTAATAAATTGGCTGTTATTTGTACTTATTTAACAAAAATCACGAAATCACGGTCCTTTTTTTATGTTTATAATGTCTTAATAATTAGATGGGGTATAATACCCAATGAATGAAGTTTTCATATAGTACAGGAACGCCCGCAACATCGAGCCTTAACGGCATTGATCTCCGCGTATGGAGATGATGCCCGATCGAAGGCTCTTTTTTAATGCCTTCACAACCGAATTCTTGGAGGAAATCAAATGAGAAAGAATGTTAAGAATGACAAGGTTTTAAGAGCCATCACGATCGGTCTTGCGACAATGATAGCTGCAACATCTGCACCCGTAAATGTATGGGCTGAAGATGATGGAACCTATGATACAGAAGATGGTAACGCAGAAGCAACCGCAGAAGAAGCTGCAGAAAAGGCCGCAGAACAAACGGAAAAATCTGTAGCGAGTGCTTCCGAATCAGTTTCCGAAGCTATCGAAATGATAACGGATGGTGGCACGGTCGAATCCGTAAAAGAGAACGGAGAAACTGTAACTGTGGATTATGATGGCGGTGCACAGGCAGAGCAGGCTGTTGCAGATTTTTCTGCCCTTGCAGGGGTTACGGAAACGGATCCTGCTACAGTAGTTATGGTAACGGATCCTGTTACAAATGAGACTTCTACAATAACTCAGGCCCAGGTACTTGAAGACCTTGCTACACTTCCTGAAGGCTTTAATGTTAATGCAGTAATTGAATCTGAAAAGACCAATACAGCTAATGAATCCGGAGAAACAACGGACAATACAGGACTTTCGGTAGCAGCAGATATCGAGATAGTTGAGGCAGAGCTTAAGAATGCTGATAAGGCTTCCAAGGCGGCAGATGAAAGTGCTAAGGAGGCTGCTGGGAGCGTTGATAGTGCTGCGGATGTTGTTGAAAATGCCAAGAGTTCCGTTGCAGATGCAGAAGCAGCTGCAGCTCCGATCATTACAAGAATAGAGAATGCAACTACTGCAGATGAAGTCAATGCTGCTTTTGCGGAACTTGATAAACTTACCAATGACACTATATTAGACATAGATACAAAGAGAAAGGCCTTTAATGCTCTGAAGGATAAATATGAAGAGGCCAAGAAGGAACTGACTGCTACCGAAGCTGAATATGACCGTGCAGTCGGTCATGCCAGCGCTCATGTAGGATACGCAGACAAGAAGCTGGGTGATGCTCAGGCTTACGTTGATGCACTTTCGAAAGCCTGTAAAGATGCCAAGGAAAAGCTTGGTGAAGAAGGGGCTGCAGCAAAAGATATTAACGATATGCAGAATACCTTGGATGAAAAATGGAATCACAAGAAGCCGAGTTGGGATCTCCAGAGGCCGCTTGCACAATCGGTTATTGTGAATTATTACATTCCTCAGATGATAAAGGGCGCTACGAATATACGGAATTTTGGAAAAACTACAGGTTTTGATACCCAGAACGGTAATGTATACAGGATTCAGTATGACACAAAAGAGGAAGATGGCACAACCCTTACCCATACTCTGTACTTCAATTATGACAGAGTAGACAGAGAGGTTAACCCTGATGATCAGTGGTATAAGAACCTTGGTGAAGAAAGTGACATAATTATTTACGAGAAGTCAGAAGAAGAGTTCAGAGCCGACGAGTATCTGAAAAAATACTATGGAAAATCAACCGCTAAAGATTTTATAGCACAATCAATAAAAGAATCAATAAAAGACTCGAGAAAAGAAGAATTAAATAAAGAATCAATTAAGAAAGGAATACAGGAAGAACATTCTGATTATACTGAAGAAGAGCTTAATAAAGCGGTTGAGGATAAAATCAAAGCAGTTGAAAAAGAAATAAACAATACAGCAAACAATGAAGCTGACAAACAATACAAAGCAGCTGTCAATAGAGGTGATTATGCCGTATATGCATATACTGACAGTAATGGCAATACCCAGTATATTTGTAAGGCAGAATTAGAAAAGGGTTCCGAAGATCAAAGTAAAACGCTTTCCTGGTATATTAATAATAAAGGTGAGTTTAAGTGGAAGACAACCGCAGACAAACTCGATATCAGTTATAATGAGCAAAGCGGAAAGTGGTCGGTTAACGGCAGTGAGTGCCGCCAGATAGTTCAGTCTGTTAATACTACTTCGAGCGGGATTAAGATTATTGTTGCCGATGATAAGGGCCTTCAGAAATTCCTTGATAATGCCGGAGCTCTTGTTGATAAGTACAATGCGTACAGCGATAGCATAGATGAAGCTCAGACTGCGGTTGATACGGCCAAGGAGGCGACCGGTGCATTAAAGGAGCAGATAGATGCTCTTAATAGTGGCAAGGAAGCTAAGAAGTCTGCAAGACTTGAAGAGATCCAGGGCCTTATCCTCGAGTATGATCTTATGAAGTATCTCAGCGAAGAAGAGCAAGCAGCTATCTTCACGGAGAATGAGACAAGCGATATGCCTGCTCTTGATCCTATAGGAATACTTGATAAGGTGCTCGAGAATCTTGAGAAGGATCTTAAGGATGCAGAGAATGATCTTTCGAAACTGATCGAGCAGAGAGATGAAATCGCTGAGCAGATAGCTGAGGTTCAGGAAGAAAATAATGATGGTGATGAAGGCGACGAAACCGTTACGGACGACGAAACCGTTACGGACGATGAAACCGTTACGGACGATGAAACCGCTACAGATGACGGAACCTCTGCCGACGATGACGACGATGATGCAGCAGATGATGGAGCAGCGGCACCTGCAGGATTTACCTTCACCGGAATACCTTCGTATGTAACCGGAACACCCGCCATGACAACGCTTCCCGGCTTCGATTTTACAGGTGATGCAGATGGCACAGGTGCAACAGGAGTTCTCGGAGTAAGAACAGGCGGCGGTAACGGCGCAGGCGGTACCGAAGCAGATGAGGGCGGCGCAGCAGATAGCAGAACAAACGTAGCTCCCAGAGCAGACTTTGGCACAGTTAACAAAGTTCTTGGCTCTAAGCAGAACAAGGACAACAGCCAGATTGTCAAGAAGATCAAGGATAATGAAATACCTCTTGCAGAAATTCCTAACATGGATGACGAAGTTACGATGAACTGGATGTGGCTCCTCATAATCTTCCTTCTTGGCGCAACAGGCAAGAAGATGTACGACGAGTACAAGAAGAAGAAAGAAGCAGAAGAGGCAGCAAAGATCAACAAATGATCAAAGCAGAATAAGCAGTTGTAATTTGTGTCCGTAAGTGGTATAATTGTCACAAATACAAATGGATGTATTGTTTTGATTTAGAAAGGCAAAGAAAATGCAGGTTGGTGCAGTTAGTATGGCGATGCCAATGCCATACGTCTACAATACAAACAGAGTCGATCGTGCATCGATGAACAAGATCGAGCCGATAGAGGATGATGTGCTTGCATCGAAGACAGACTTCAGTGATCTTGCGGATGATGAGAACGTTAATCCTCTTGCAATGGGTCAGTCGAAGGACTTTGCGGGAATTCTCGACATGCAGATGCAGATGAGTGCATTAAATGCCTCAAGACTTGGATTAGAGTAGTTTGTATTTGTAAATGTAAGAAACGGTTCCGGTTTTCATATTTGTTAATCGGAACCGTTTCTTTTATGCTAAAGGAAGTTATTAATGATAGATGTTCTGTCTGTAGACAATATGAGAAATAGTGATGCGGCAACAATTGCGGCAGGTACAGCAGGCGCCGAGCTTATGATGCGGGCAGCACGCGGTGTATTTGAAACTGTGCCATGGACTGCACCGGTTGCCATAGTGTGCGGGAGCGGAAACAACGCCGGAGACGGGTATGCCCTTGCCTTGTGTCTTGATGAAGCCGGTATCGACTGCACCATAATATGTTTATACGACAGGTATTCTGCGGACGGGAAGTACTATTACGATAAATGTGTGGATTCGGGGGTCAAAATCATACATTTGCATAACCCGGAGAGCGATCCTGAAAACTGTGGGGACAAAGGCACTGATCTTGGTAAGTATGCCACGGTGGTTGACTGCCTTCTCGGAACAGGATTTAAGGGTGATGTAAGAGCCGATCTTGCAGATGTCATTGAAAGTATCAATAGCAGCGGAGCTTATATTGTAAGTGTCGACATAAACAGCGGCCTTAACGGTGATACGGGAATGACATCCTGCTGCGTACACTCTGATCTGACTGTTTCGGTCGGATCATATAAACCCGGGCATTTCCTTAATATGGCCAAAGATGTTATGAAAGAAAAGGTTAACGTTGATATAGGAATAAAACCGCAGGACCGGGCTTATAAACTGGTTGAAGAGAACGATATCAAGGATGTCCTCGGCACCAGAAGGAATTATTCAAACAAAGGTACATACGGATATATTGCACTCATTGGCGGAAGTACGAGATACAGCGGAGCGATAAGGCTTGCATACCTCGCAAACGCTGCAATGCGCAGCGGAGCCGGTGTTGTGAAGGTTGCGCTTCCGGGAGAACTGGTTCATGATGTTGCATCCCATATTCTGGAGAGTACGATTTTTCCCCTGTCAGGCAAAAGCAGAGTTATGTCAACCAACGAGCCGGGTCATTCAGATGGCGCCAAATTGTGTGAGGCTCAGCCGGTCGACATAGAAGTAGCATATAATCCGGAGGAGATAGATGAACTGACCTCAAATGTCAAAACGGTCGCATTCGGAATGGGCATAGGAACAGGAAGCGGGGCATCAGAGATCCTTGGACATCTGCTTACGAAATATACAGGAAATCTCATAGTTGATGCAGACGGTCTGACACTTCTGTCAAAAATTGACTTAGACAGTCAAAAACTAAAACCCCGCAGTATTATACTTACTCCGCATATTAAGGAGTTTTCAAGGCTGACCGGAAAGCAGATACCCGAAATACTTGAAGATCCTATCGGGATAGCAAGAGATTACGCAGCAGGAACCGGTGCGGTCGTTTTGCTTAAAGGCCCTTCGACGATCGTTACGGATGGAAATGAGGTTTACATAACTGATAAAGGCTGCCCGGGAATGGCAACCGCGGGAAGCGGAGATGTTCTTTCGGGTATACTTGTGGCAGTGATTTCATATATAATAGGAAATGATGATACAAAGACCAAGAAAGATGTTTGCTTTGCGACGGCTGTTGCGGCTTATATTAACGGGGCAGCGGGCGAGGCAGCGCAAACCGGGTTCGGGAGCATCAGCATGACGGCCGGCGACACAGTCAGTGCTATTCCCGAGGTCATACAAAGATTGTCTGCCGGCAAATGCTGATATGTACTCAATACCACCTAAGACCTATTTTGAGATATCATCGCTGGGATTCCTCCTGGTTCTATATTTTCTTTCCTTCCTTGATTCGAACCGTAAGATCCGCTCGTTCAGGCTCTTTAGGTATCTCGAGATCAATATGCTCCTTGCACTTATTGTCAGTATACTGACATATACTTTTGCATTTCCCGGACTTGGTACGCCTGTTTTTATATGTACGATACTCAGAACTCTTGATTCCGTATTATGTGTCAGTGCATCGCGGGCATTTGCAGTGTATCTTCTGGAGTATGTTGATGCCGAGGGACGCTTAAAGCCGGTCTCTGTTATCGGGAAAATTCTGTTTTCGACATATATCATTCTTATGATCCTGAATCTCCCTCTTAAGTTTATCCTCTGGTATGCACCTGACGGAACGTATATGCACGGCAGTCTGTTTGTGCCCATAGTATTTGCAACTCCTGTATACTATCTTACAAGCGGCATACTTATACTGATCCGCCGTATCAAGACACTTGGAACAAGAGAGAAGGTTGCACTGTCGATAGCATCTTTTGTCACGCTTTTCGGTACCGTGATCCAGGCTGTAACAAACGGGGCTCTTCTGCTGTCGCTTCCCTTCGGGTCGGTAGGTATCTTTGTCCTGTATTTTTCACTAGAGACGTCCGATTATCATCAGCTTCTAAAGAGCAATGAAATGTTAAGGCTTGCCGAACAGGACGCTATCAAGGCAAACCGTGCAAAGAGTGATTTTCTGGCAAGCATGTCCCATGAGATCCGTACCCCGCTAAATGCGGTGCTTGGTATGGACGAGCTTATATTGCTTGAGACGGAAGGAAAGGAAGAGGCAGATGTAACACTTCTTGACCACATCAGGGAATACGCCCAGAACATTCAGGATGCCGGTGGTGTACTCCTCTCCGTTATCAACGACATACTCGACCTTTCCAAGATAGAATCAGGTAAAATGGAGATCAAACCGGTCTCTTACAGTCTTAATACTCTCGTTGATGATGTTGCTACGATAGTCAGGGTAAAGGCTGAACAGAAGGGTCTTGCCTACATACAGAAGATATCCCCGGATATCTGTCGGAACCTGATCGGGGATGAACTTCGGATCCGTCAGATAATGATCAATCTTCTTAATAATGCCGTAAAATATACGGAGGCGGGAGAGGTTGAACTTGATATTTCCGAGAAGAATCAGACGGAAAACAGCGTAACACTTTGTATCAGTGTCAGGGATACGGGAGTGGGGATCAAACAGGAAGATCTTCCCAAGGTATTCGGAGATTTTCAGAGGCTCGACGAGGAGCAAAATCGTGGAATTGAGGGTACAGGCTTAGGACTGTCCATAGTAAAACGCATGACCGGTCTTATGAACGGACAGGTAGGCGTTGAGAGCGAATATCAAAAGGGCTCGGTATTTACCGCACAGATCCCTCAGCAGATTGACAAGAATGCCGTCAAAGGGCAAACTTCACCTGACCAGAAGTACCAAAAGCTCAGGGAAGCACTTACGTTTCGTGCACCGGACTGCCGCTTCCTGGTGGTGGATGATAACCGCTTAAACCTCCTTGTTGCCAAGCGTTTCCTGGATGGCCTTGAAGGGGTGATCGATACAGCCATGAGCGGATTGGAGGCTCTTGAGAAGATGAGAGTGAATAAATACGATATCATCTTCATGGATCATATGATGCCGGATCTTGACGGGATACAGACATACGAAATGTCCCTGTCCGATCCCGAGAACAAAAACCTAGCCACCCCGGTTATCATGATGACTGCCAATGCACTCAGCGGAATGCGCGAAGAATATCTGTCAAAGGGCTTTGCCGATTATGTCAGCAAACCGGTGGAGATCAGGGAACTGTTAAAAACCGTCGGACGGCATCTTCCGGATGAAAAGAAAACTATGATATGATTTTGCCCCTTTGACGCGTTAGCATAATAACTTGCAAAAAATAATTAAAGTGGTAACATATTGTTTTACTTGTGACAGAAGTGAAACTATATTTTAATAGGAAGTGTTTTGTTGTGCCAGAAGAAAACAAAGGGCCGGGGTTTATTGAAAAACTGTGCGCCTTCATAGTAGACAAGAGAAATCTGTTTTTTCTGATTTTTATTCTGTTAGCGATATTCTCGGCATTCTCACGCAACTGGGTCGGTGTTGAGAATGATATGTCGTATTATCTCGCAGATACAACCGAAACCAAACAGGGTATTGACCTTATGGCGGAAGAGTTTGTGACATACGGTACCTGTACTTTTATGGTCGCAAACGTATCCTATGAGCAGGGTGAGAGACTGGCCAGATCCATCGAGGATATGGAGGGTGTCTTTTCCGTTGATTATGAAGATACGAAAGAGTATTACAACAACGGCTGCGCGAAATTTGCCGTAACCTTCGATTATCCGGAGGATGACGACAGGTGTCTTGAAGTACAGGACAGGATCAAGGCTTTTCTTGACGATAAAGATTATTATCTTGATACAAATCTCGGAGACATTCAGGCGGAACTGATCGACAACGAGATGAATACCATATCGGTTATTGTCGTTATCATAGTTCTCGGGGTACTTCTCCTTACAACGGAAGCATATGCGGAGATTCCGGTACTGCTCATTACTTTCGGCGGCGCAGCGGTACTTCAGATGGGAACAAACTTTGTGTTTGGCACCATCAGTTTCGTGTCAAATTCGGTAACAATTGTTCTGCAGCTTGCCCTTTCAATTGACTACGCCATCATATATCTTAACCGTTACAAAGAAGAACACCAGACTCTTTCTCCACGTGAGGCTGCGATAACAGCCCTTACCAAAGCCATTCCCGAGATATCGGGCAGTTCCCTTACGACTATCGGAGGTCTTGTCGCCATGACATTCATGCAGTACAAGATGGGTCCGGACATGGGTATAGTGCTGATCAAGGCAATTATTCTGAGCCTTGTTGCAGTGTTCCTGCTGATGCCCGGCGTTGTCATGGTGTTTGCACCTCTTATGGATAAGACCAAACACAAAAATTTTATCCCCAAGATCACAGCTATTGCAAAGTTTGATTACAAGAGCCGTTTTCTGATCGCACCGGTATTTGTTGCGGTTATAATCGGTGCATTCTTTATATCCAACAAATGCCATTATGCGTATGGATACAGCAGTATCACACCACCAATCAAAAACGATGTCCAGATCGCCAAGGAAATGATCAAAGACAATTTCGAGTCGAAGAATTTTGTTGCGGTCATTGTACCGGCAGGTGACTATGACAAGGAAAAATCACTGCTTGAGAATTACGAAGCGAGGGAAGAAGTTGATCATGCCGTGGGTCTTGCAAATACCGATGCCATAGGCGGATATACACTTACGGACAAGCTTACTCCCCGACAGTTTTCGGAGCTGATCAATATCGATTACGAGCTGGCGGAACTTGTGTACACAGCTTATGCGGTCGATGATGAAGATTACGGCAAGGCTGTTAACGGGCTCGAAGATTACAGAGTTCCTCTTATCGATATGTTCATGTTCGTACACAAGGAAGTCGAAGAAGGCTATGTGACCCTTGATGAAGATACCCAAAAGACCCTTGACGATGCATACAAGCTTATGAATTTTGCCAAGACGCAGCTTCAGGGCGAGAACTACTCGAGAATGCTTGTGTACCTTGATATGCCGGAAGATAAGCAGGATGAGATATACAACTTTATAGATGAAATGCACACCATGGCCTACCAGTACTACGACGAATGCCTTGTATGCGGGGAGAGCGTCAGTGAATACGACCTGAAAAAATCATTCTCCAGGGATAATCTGGTCGTTAATATAGTATCGATACTTGCCGTACTTGTAGTGCTGCTGTTTACGTTCAAGTCTGCCGGAATGCCGGTACTGCTTATTGCTGTGATTCAGGGAAGTATATGGATCAACTTCTCGATCCCGACGATCATGCATAATGATATTTTCTTTATGAGTTACCTGATTGTCTCGTCCATCCAGATGGGTGCGAATATTGACTATGCCATAGTCATAGCCAGCCGTTATACGGAACTTCGTGAAACCATGGGCAGAAGAGATGCGATAATAGATACCATGAACCTGTCGTTCCCGACAATAGTAACATCAGGTCCCATGCTTGCACTTGCGGGGATCACAATAGGACGGCTTACATCCGATGCCGCTATTTATAATATCGGACAGTGCCTCGGTATCGGTACACTCATTTCCATCTTCATTACCCTGTTTGTCCTCCCGCAGATACTTCTTGTGGGTGACACGATCATATCGAAGACAGCGTTCGTTATGAACATGCCCATCAGAAACAGAAGTGCATCCGGTCTTATCCGTGTTGATGGTGCCATAAGAGGACAGATCAATGGTACAGTAACAGGTACGATGACCGCAATCGTCCGCGGAAGCGTATCGGCATTTATCGATGCGGGTAACATGGAAGTAATAGATGAACAGCTTCCGGCGATAGGAGACAAGTCGGCGGATGATATTGTTGATGCCGATCCCCGGATGGAAGATAAGCCGGAGCACGAGATGCAACCGGATGATCCGGCTCCTGACGAAGCGGGTTCTAAACGGATTGACTCTCAAGAAAGATCAGAGGAGGGCGAAAATGATGAAGATTAACAAAAGGCTCCCTTCTGTATTGTGTATCATGATGCTTCTTATCGGAGAGTGTGTACCTGTTTATGCCGAGAATATCGACAAGGCAGAGACTGCGAGCAAAACTGTCAATATATCCGTCGATGAGGATGAAGAAAAAACCGATGATACGGATGGTGAAAAAGAAACAGAAGAGGAAGAAGAAAAAGAGGATGGAAATTCCCAAAGAACATATGACCCTTCCGTAGCCAGACCTGACATAACCGAGATGACGGAAGTTCGCATCGGCAGTTACGAGGAGTGGTGTGATTTTGCACGAAAGTGCACGCTTGATACGTGGTCGGCGGACAAATACGTTGTTCTGACGGATAACATTGACTTCAATATGAAGGAGTTTGTTCCGGTACCGCTGTTTTGCGGTGTGTTTGACGGCCAGGGTCATACGATAAACCGAGCTGCCTATACGGAGGAACAAAATTACATAGGCATCTTTTCAAAGACTTCTCCTGCGGCAGTTATCAGGAATCTGAATGTTATCGGTATCATGAAGCCTGCAGGCAAGCCTTTTGATATAGGCGGCATCGTCGGTGACAATGCCGGAATGATCGCTCAGTGCAAGTACGACGGGTATGTTGAAGGATACGATTATATAGGAGGCATTGCAGGATACAATGAAGCTACGGGCATCATATCAGCCTGCTCCGTAACCGGAAAAATCACCGGACTGCACTATGTCGGAGGAATATGCGGTGCGAGTGCCGGACTTGTTACGGGATGTTCGACAAAGGCTGATATCAATACCGTAACAAAAGAGATCCAGACAGGCCTTTCCGATATCAAAGTTGAGGAACTCTTTACGTCACTGCTTAATATAGGCCGTGAAGAGGGAAACAAAAAATCGATATCCGCTACGTCAAATCCTGTTGATATAGGCGGTATTGTCGGAAGTAATACCGGTGAGATCTCATCGAGTTCAAGTGATTCTACTGTCGGATATGAACATGTGGGATACAACATCGGAGGTGTTGTAGGAAGGTCATCGGGTTATGTTCATGACTGTACCAATAACGGAAGCCTTAACGGACGTAAAGATATCGGCGGAATAGTCGGCCAGGCGGAACCGTACATCAGACTGGATCTGACCAAAGATATAATTGCGCAGCTCTCCGAGAACATTAATGCTCTTCACGATTCACTTGACAAGACGATCAAGGATACGAACACAACCTCCGGGGTTGTGTCTGCAAGGCTTAATGTTATCAAGAATTTTGCCGACATGGCACTTTCCGATACGGGATATCTTGCAAACAGTACAGAGGATTTTGTTAACGGTGCCATGAACTCGACAAATGAGATCATGGGGCGGCTTGAGTACGTTATTGATGAGACATCAAGGAACGACGGTCCGATGGATGAAGTGTCCGATGCCGGCAGTAACCTCAAAGGCGCAGCCGAGGATCTTGAGAAGGCAGCGGAAGATCTGGACATATACAATTATATGACTGATGAAGAAAAGACTGAGTATGACGCTGCCAAAACCAATCTTAAAAATGCAACGGAAGAGTATTCGGGCTACTATTCCCAAAAGTATGACGAAGTATATGACATATATTACAGGAAAGAGTACTACAAGCAGCTTACAGGCAACGATTATGACGGACCGAATCCGGTGCCTGATGACAGTGAATTAAAAGCGGCCGAGGAGGCTTCGCAAAAGAGCGAAGAAGAGATAGCCGAATCAAAAGCGGCTGCTGCCGGTGAAGCTGCAAGAAGATCCAATATCGATGCTACGGATTATGCGGATCATGAATACGAATCAAAACATCCGGGAGGTAAATATGCAACAGATGTAAAAGGGTATGCAGACACTGTTTCAACGATAGTGCTAAAGTATTCGGACCAGATGACGCAAAAGGCCAAGACGGACGGTAAGGAAGCCGTAAAAGATGTCAAGAGCATGGCGGGAAACCTCAAGGATGCCGGAAGTATGATAAAGAGCATAGTAAGAGATGTGGCCTCAAAAGGAGCCGTGCAGTTTCCGCAGTTATCCGATGAATACAGACTTCGCACGAACAGTCTCGTTTCCAATATTCAGGGCATGAGTGACAACCTCGGATATCTGAACAACGAAATGAAGGGATCTACGGACGTTGTCTGCGACGATCTTGAAGTAGTCAATGATAAATTCTCCACGATCATGCTTTTGTTTACCGATGCGATGGACGGAGTCCTTGATATGGATTATTCGACCGTATATGAGGATGAATCGAATGACGTATGTGAGACAAGTATAGATGCAACCGTTGCCGACTGCACAAACTTCGGAAAAGTTTGCGGAGATATTAATACCGGCGGAATAGCGGGGACGATGGCTGAGGAGTATGATTTTGACCTTGAAGGTGATGTGACGGGTATCAAAGACTCGAATGTCAACTCAACATACAGGACAAAGTGTGTACTTCGAAATGACAAGAACAGGGCAAACGTTACCGGCAAGAAGAGTTATGTCGGCGGTGTATGCGGACTTCACGAGATCGGAACGATACTCAGATGCAGTGATTTTTCGAAGGTTTCTTCCGAATCAGGAGACTATGTCGGCGGAATAGCCGGAAGATCGTATGCGACAATACGGGAGTCCTACGAGAAAGGTATTTTGTCCGGGCAGTCATATATCGGCGGAATATGCGGAACCGGCGCGGACATTTCAGACTGCGTGGCAATGCCCAACATAACGGATGGTACGAACTTTACAGGAGCCGTTGCCGGCTACGTTGATGACGGTGCCAGGATCAAGAGAAATATATTTGTAAGCGGTACGCTTGCCGGACTTGACAGGATCAGCCGTACGGGTGTGGCGGAGCCGGTTGAGTACAGGGACCTCCTTGCAATGGAGGGTATCCCCGGTGAATATTCGCTGATGCGGGTTGATTATATTGTGGATGATATAATCGTATCAAGCACGGACAAAAAGGTGGGAGAGGAAGTATATCCCGAGGAAGTGCCGCTTAATGAGGTGATAACAAGATCGACCGCTGATGATAAGACAGATGATGACAAGGTCGTGATTGACGAAGACCAGTACATAGAGTGGGATTTTGACGAAGCAAAAGTTATATATGAGGATACGGAGATAAACGGCGAGATCGTGCGATTCGCTTCAAGCCTTGCAAGCGAGCAGGTAAGAGACAACAAACAGTCTGTATTCCTTGTTGACGGCAGGTTCAGAAAAGATGATGAACTTAAAGTGACAGCCATAGACGGTACGGCAGCCGGTCAGGAAGAATATGTACTTGCCATACCTGATGACGGTGCCATGTCGCACCGCATAAGGTACCAGATGCCGGAAGGGGCAGAATCTGTCACGGTTATGCTTGGAGACGGAAACAGTTATGAAGAAACAGAATGCGGCACTTACGGAAAATATATAACGTTTTCCGCCCCGGGAAATGAAGTTGTGGTACGTATTATTGAAGACAGGAAAGATAACGGCAGCAGACTGTGGATACCGATTGGGGCCGGAGCTTGTGCATTAGCAGCAGCCGGTGTGGTCACGGCGATTGTGATAAGGAAGAAAAAATCTCAAAACAAGAGCAGGAACCGTAAACAAAAGAAGCCGGAGAAATAGGATTGACTGTTTACATAACTTATGATAACATAGGCTTGACCGAAAAGGTCAAGCCTATTTTTTTCGGAGGAATGTATGAATTCTAAGTTTTTCGATGTCAAAAAGGATAAACAGGATGCGATAATAAATGCCGCACTCAAGACCTTTGCAATTAAAGGTTACAAGGATGCGAGCACGGATGTGATCGTCAAAGAGGCAGGGATCTCAAAAGGCCTGTTGTTTCACTACTTTACCAGTAAACAGGGGCTGTATGATTTTATATGCGATTACAGTACAAAGTACATGATCCTTGAACTGACCCGCACGGTAAAAAAGAGCGAAAAGGATCTGTTTTCGCTTGTTTCACAGATCAGCCAGGCAAGAGTCAGGGTAATGAGAAATTATCCTTTTATGGGAAGATTCTTAAGGAGCCTTGAGCATGAGACTGAAGAAGAGGCAATTGCGTCAATAGGTAGCGCTGTCGGTGAACTTGACAAGACATACAGCAACATATACAGCCAGATCGATAGCAAAAAGCTTGTTCAGCCCGATCAGCTTCCGAGGATCATTGATATAATTGACTGGGTAAGTAACGGTTTTCTTGAGCAGAATTTCAAGGTGGACGATCCGGATGCGGATGCGCTGTACGAGGAGTTCTCGGAGTATCTGACGATCCTCAGGACACATTTCTATGTGAGTGATACCGACGATAAGGTTTCCGTTGCCAAAGAAGAAGTATATGAGCGCAACGAGACCGTCATGAAAGAGATGAAGCTTGACATGACCTTCGAAGAAAGACTCATGGCCGGCAGAAAGCCCCTTGTTGAGGGTGATGATGAGCCCGAAGAGGAGCCGGAGGGGGATGACGACAGGGACGGTGACACTGCCGGTACTGACGAGGATACAAGGGATCCGGATGAGCCGGAAACGTTTGATGATATTATGAGGGAAGCAGAGAAGAATATCTCAGGTTTGTAATATGAAAGAGAAGTTATATACTATACCGGTCAATGATGCTGTAGCTGCAAATGATGAATGCCCGATATGCAACGCAGAACGTTCTCTTGAAGAGGATGCGATCGAATATGCGATAGGCCCCGGTGCGTCATATATGGAAAGCGATATAAGGGAGATGACCGATAAGACCGGATTTTGCAGACGGCATTTTCAGATGATGTACAAATACGGCAATTCTCTTGGAAATGCGCTTATATTGACCAGTCACGTCCATAAGGTTTCCGAAGATATCAAAAAAGAAATGAAGAACTACAGAGGGGCAAAGGGAAGACTGTTCTCAAAAGGCGGCACATCAAACGTTGAAGAGTACATAAACAGCCTTACCGGGAAGTGCTTTGTCTGTGACTATTACAGGGATACGTACAAAAGGTATATCGCAACATTTTTCTACCTGTACGAAAAAGATACGGAGTTTCGGGAGAAGATAAAGAGTGGCAAGGGATTTTGCCTTCCGCATATGGGTGAACTCCTGCATGAAGCCCCGGGATACCTGAAGGGGAAGCTGCTTGATGATTTTACGTCAGAGCTCTTTGAGATCCAGAGCCGTAATCTTGACCGGATAGAAGAAGATATTTCGTGGTTTGTCGAGAAGTTCAAATACGAGAATCAGGACAAGGACTGGAAGGAGTCAAAGGACGCGATCCCGCGCACAATCCAGAAACTTACAGGATATATGACTTGATTGCGTAGCAATCAAGTCACGGCGACATTTGCAAAGCAAATGTTGGTTGTAAATCAAGAGAATGATTCGATTATCGCCTTAGTCCCCGCGGATAATGATTTTTTATAACTCCGGAGGATGCTTTGCCCCAGCCAAGCCCCAGATGTTCGACACATACAAGGCACCAGCCTTTAACGGATGCATCACAGGAAAGAGTCAGCCCTGTGATGTATTTTTTTGCCTCTTCCGAATCCGCATCAAGATCAACGGCACATAGGGCATCTTCAAACAAAAGAGCGTGTGAGAGGGCATGATCGGGCTCAAATCTCATTTTCTTGAAACTCCCGAGTTTGAGGCCTGCGCGAAGTACTTTGAGCCCGCTGATATCGGGCATGATCTCGGGAGCAAGGTATATGCTCTCCCCAAATGCCAGAAGGAGCCCGGGATCGTCGGTGACCTGCTGCCGGTATTTACATCCGGATGAAAGTGTACTTTCCAGAAAATCATTCAGCAACGTGAGCCTCTCCCGGGGTATTTTAGGGAGACGGGAGCTGTCCTTGGATTTTGTTTTTGCGGATGAATCTGAACTGTTGTTAAGGGATTCACTGCCCATTATCTTCGTCAAAACTGCGGCAAAGTGGCCTTCGCCCCTGTGGGTGTGCGGATAGATGCGGTGCATTTTCTCTACCGCAAAATCGGGATGGTGCAACAGGAATCTCTCAATACTACCTTCGTCCTCTTCGGGAGAGAATGTGCAAGTGCTGTAAACGATCCTGCCGCCGTCATTTAGCATATCTGCCGCACGATCGAGGATCATATCCTGCCGATTTGCACACATCTTTACATTGTCAAGACTCCACTGCTGTGAAGCTTCCGGATGCTTTCGAAACATCCCTTCCCCGGAGCACGGAGCATCCACCAGTATACGGTCGAAGTATCCCCCAAACCTTGCCGAAAGTGCAGCAGGCTCCTCATTTATCACAAGCGCATTGGTAACGCCCATGCGTTCAATGTTTTCCGACAGGATCGCTGCTCTTGACGGAATTACCTCATTAGCCACAAGAAGGCCGCGTCCGTTCATAAGGTCCGCGATCTGTGTGGTCTTACCGCCGGGAGCAGCGCACAGATCCAGTACCTTCTGGCCTGAATCGTTAATGTCAAGAAGAGTTACGGGAAGCATTGCCGATGCCTCCTGTATATAATATGCTCCGAGATCATGAAGAACACTTTTCCCGGGCTCATGATTCCCGTAATAGTACCCTGAAGTGCACCAGTCAACGGTTTCGGGATTCTCTGATCCGGTAAAAATCCGGCTCATTCGTGTAATGTCGACAGGCAAGACCTTCTGTGTGTTGATCCTGAGAGCTTTTGTATAGGGCAGTGTGTAACTGCTTATGAATGATCCGTAATCGTTACCAAGTTGTAATTTCATCCTCTCGGTAAAATCGCCGGGGAGATTGGCCGGATCGTTGTTTTTGTAATCTGTATCTGCATTCATGACAGAGATTATATCATTTGTTACTTTTTTGTAAAATAATTAAATAACAGTACACACTATAACCGGGCTGTGTTATTATCTATCAAGAACTTGGGGCAAAGTGCGCAATTTTGCTCCCGGAAGTACAATATATAGTGATTTTTCAACTGTCTAAGGAGGAGATTATGAAACTGATCTATCAGGTAGAAGACAAGGTCAAAGCAGGCCCTCTTCTTGTGTTCGCGATTCAACAACTGCTTGCTATCATGACTGCAACCCTCGTGGTTCCCATCATCGTCGGTAACGGAATGAGCCCTGCGGCGGCGCTGTTCGGTGCGGGATGCGGAACTCTTATTTATATTCTTTTCACACAGAAGAAAAGCCCGGTTTTCCTCGGTTCATCGTTTGCATTTATAGGAAGTATGGTAGCCGCTTTCGCCGGAGGCGTATCCGTATCCCTTGGATATCTCGGAATCATAATAGGTGCCATCTTCGCCGGTCTTGTATATGTGATAATAGCTGCAATCGTTAAGGCAGTGGGAGTTGACTGGATCAACAAGCTTATGCCTGCTGTTGTAATAGGCCCTACTGTTGCAATTATAGGACTCTCTCTTGCGGGGAATGCTGTCGGTGATATAACGACAGGCGGTGTCAAGGTTGACGGTGTTGCTGTTGCATCACCTGTTGCCGCACTCCTCGGTGGCCTTGTTACGCTTGCTGTCACAATGATCTGCAGTGCATACGGCAAGAAGAGCGGAAGACTGATCCCTTTCATCTACGGTATTCTTGCAGGATATGCTTTCTGCCTTATCCTTACGCTTATCGGCAATGCGGCAGGAATTGATGCCATAAAGCTTTTGAGCTTTGATTCCTTTAAGGCACTTACGGCTGACGGAGTCGGACTGTCAACATTTTTTGCGGTTCCCTCTTTTACGTTTCTGACAGCTCTCGGCGGATTCGGCGAGCTTAGCGGGACTTATATAGGAACGATCTTTGCAGCATATGTTCCGGTTGCTTTTGTTGTGTTTGCGGAGCATATAGCGGATCACAAGAATATATCGTCTATCATTGAAAGAGATCTGCTCAAAGAGCCCGGTCTTCACAGAACGCTTCTCGGAGACGGAGTAGGCTCCATGGTCGGTGCGTTTTTCGGTGGCTGCCCTAATACGACCTATGGCGAGTCAATAGGCTGTGTGGCCATCACCAAGAACGCGTCTGTATATACGATAATCGCTGCTGCGGTGGGCGCGATCATAATCTCGTTCATATCACCGTTTATAGCTTTCGTTAATTCAATACCTTCCTGTGTCATGGGCGGTGTATGCATGGCTCTTTACGGATTTATAGCCGTATCGGGACTCAAGATGGTGCAGAACGTAGATCTTAACAAGAACAAGAATCTGTTTGTTGTATCCGTGATATTGATAGCCGGTATCGGAGGACTTACGCTTAACTTCGGTGCCGTAACCATTACAAGCGTTGCATGTGCCCTTATCCTTGGCATACTCGCAAATCTTCTGTTGAAAAATGCTCCTGAAAATGACTAAATCAGGATTCTGGCATTAAGCGGGTGGCTGCAGGGATGCCGCAAAGCGAGTTCCGCAGACGCGAAGGCTATCCTGAAGCGTCGAGGACTGCTTGAGCGAATATCCCGCATTGAAGATGCGGGATGCCATCGCGGCGAGCGACCGGCACCCTGTCAGACAGGACCCGCTTCCAGGGAAAAGATTCAGAGAAAGATTTGCGATGCCGGGTTGACTTACAACGTCTCCCGCGATGGCGGGAGACGTTACTGTATGACTCTGGTTCTGTTGTTATGGTTGAGAAAACCCGTATATAAGGGTATAATAAATTTATATCCGGGAACTGCCTAAAGGGTTCCCTAAACCATCATCTTATTGAGAAAGGAAAATCATTATGAAAAAGTTTTTGGCAATGATGCTTGCAGCATCACTCACACTTGCCCTTACAGCTTGCGGCGGGGGCGCAGCAGCAGGCTCGGCTGATTCGGGCAGTACATCATCCGATTACAAGATCGCTATGATCACGGACTCGGGTGACATCACTGACATGTCATTTAACCAGACAACATACGAAGCTTCAAAAGCTTTCGCGGAGAGTAAGGGAGTAGACTTCCAGTACTACAAGCCCACCGAGGATTCGGATGAAGCACGTGTGGCAGCATTTAACAATGCGGTTGCCGACGGTTACAACGTTGTAGTTGTTCCCGGATATCTGTTCGCAGGTATGATCGCATCTGTTGCTGAAGCTAACCCCAACGTTACCATCATAGCACTTGATGTATCCCAGGGTGACTTCGAAGGCGCAGGTATGACAACGCTTCCTTCCAATGTCTGCTCATTCACATATCAGGAAGAGCTTGCAGGCTACATGGCAGGTTACGCTGTAGTTAAGGAAGGCTACAAGAAACTTGGTTTCCTTGGTGGTATGGCTGTTCCCGCAGTTATCCGTTACGGTTACGGATTTGTTCAGGGTGCCAACGCAGCAGCTGAGGAGCTCGGAAACACAGCAGATGTTGAAGTTAACTATGTATACGGCGGACAGTTCTTCGGTGATGAAGCTATTACTGCTACAATGGATACATGGTATCAGGGCGGAACAGAGATCGTATTCGCATGCGGCGGCGGTATCTTCACATCAGCATGTGAAGCAGCTGTTAAGGTTGACGGCAAGGTTATCGGTGTTGACGTTGACCAGTCAGGAACTATCGGATCACAGTACGGCGTTGAGGGACTGTGCGTTACATCCGCTATGAAGGGTCTTGCTGCTACGGTTGATTCCACACTTACAGACCTGTTTGACGGCAATTGGTCCAAGCATTCCGGAAAGGTTGAGAACCTCGGAATAGTATCTGGTGATGATCCTTCACTTAACTATGTACAGCTTCCTACTGATACATGGACAATGAAGAACTTCACAATTGATGATTACAAAGCTCTTGTTTCGGATATGAACTCCGGCAAGATCACAGTAGACAGTGCCATCGATGCAATGCCTTCAACAACGATCAAGGTTACGGAATTTGATAATATTCACTGATCGGTATTAAACGTGGGCTCCGGCAGATTAATAATCTGTCGGAGCTTTTATTCAAAAACCGGAGACGGTTAAACAGGGGGTTCTTATGGAAGATTATGTAATTGAAATGTTGCATATCACAAAAGAGTTTCCGGGTATAGTGGCAAACGATGATATAACCCTGCAGCTTAAAAGAGGAGAGATACATGCGCTCCTCGGGGAAAACGGTGCCGGAAAGTCAACTCTTATGAGTGTTCTGTTCGGACTGTACACACCGGAAAAAGGGATAATCAAAAAGGACGGTAAGGAAGTTCGGATCAAAGACCCGAACGATGCCACTGCTCTCGGAATAGGTATGGTACATCAGCACTTTATGCTTGTTGATGTATTTACGGTTCTCGATAATATCATACTCGGATCGGAACCGAGTAAATTCGGATTTCTGACAAAAGCCGAGGCAAGAAAAAAGGTGCTTGCACTTTCGGAAAAATACAATCTCAAAGTTGATCCGGATGCGCTTATTGAAGATATTACCGTAGGTATGCAGCAGCGTGTCGAGATTTTGAAGATGCTCTATCGCGACAATGAGATACTGATCTTCGATGAACCTACCGCGGTACTTACTCCGCAGGAGATCGATGAACTGATGAAGATCATGAAAGATCTTGCGGCAGAAGGAAAATCAATTCTGTTCATTACCCACAAGCTGAACGAGATAATGGCTGTAGCCGATAGATGCTCCATCCTGAGAAAAGGCAAATACATGGGTACGGTTGATGTGGCATCAACCACCAAGGAAGAACTGTCATCCATGATGGTGGGAAGGGATGTTAAGTTTGCCGTGGACAAAACAGAAGCAGTTCCGAAAGAAGAAGTACTTCGCGTTGAAAACGTCTGTGTCAAGAGTAAGCTTCACTCGGAAGATGCGGTTCATAACGTATCGTTTAACGTAAGAGCCGGCGAGATAGTATGTATAGCCGGTATCGACGGGAACGGACAGACTGAATTTGTAAGTGCACTTATGGGACTTGATGATATATCATCCGGCAAGATATTCCTTAACGGAGAGGATATAACCGGCAAATCGATCCGTTACAAGAACACCCACGGCATCAGCCATATTCCCGAGGACAGACATAAGCACGGCCTCGTGCTTGATTATTCCCTTGAAGAAAACATGATCCTGCAGCGGTATTTCGAGCCGGAGTTTTCATCGCATAAGATACTTAACAAATCCGCTATGAGAGAGTACTCCGACAGACTTGCGAAAGAGCATGATATCAGAAGCGGACAGGGAGCGACAACAATAGTCCGCTCAATGTCAGGCGGAAACCAGCAAAAGGCGATTGTTGCCAGAGAAATGGACAGAGCCCACAAGCTGCTTGTCGCTGTACAGCCGACCAGGGGTCTTGATGTCGGCGCTATCGAAAACATTCATGAAGAGATCGTTAAAGAGAGGGATTCCGGCAAAGCGATACTGCTTGTATCGCTTGAGCTTGATGAAGTTATGAACTTGTCGGACAGGATTCTTGTAATGTTTGAAGGACAGATCGTTGGCGAAGTTGATCCGAAGAAGGTAACGCTTCAGGAACTCGGATTGTATATGTCAGGTGCAAAACGTGACACCGGAAAGGAGGCAGGTCGTGATGAATAATAAGAATCTGTTTGGCAAACCGGGATTTCAGACACTGCTTGCATCGGTACTATGTGCGATCTTCGGTATAATTCTCGGGCTCATTATACTTCTTCTGATGAATCCGCAGCATGCTTTTGAGGGTATGTATGCCATCCTTCGGAACTTCTTTAAATATTCGAATAACTCGACAAATCTGATGTACTACATGGGATCCACCCTTGTAAAATCGGTTCCTGTTATTCTGTGTGCGGAAGCGATACTGTTTGCATACAAAACCGGACTCTTTAATATAGGAGCTGCCGGTCAGTATACGGTAGGTATAATAGCTTCTCTATATACAGGTATCGCGCTTAAGTGGAACTGGTTTTTGTGCATACTTGCAGCAGTTCTTGCAGCTGCACTGTGGGGCTTTATATGCGGCTTCTTCAAGGCATATTTTAATGTCAATGAGGTTATAGCAGGCATTATGCTTAACTGGATAGCACTTTATATATGCAATATAATTCTCGGAAGTCCCGTATGCATGAACCAGACAAAATCGGAGACTTACAATGTTTCGGCACCGAGCATGCTTCCCGGCTTCTTAAGGGGACTGTTCGGTAACAACAATTATATGACGATAGCAATTCCCATAACGATAGTGGTTGCGATAGCTATTTCGTTTGTCATTAATAAAACCACATTCGGATATGAACTTAAGGCAACGGGACACAGTAAGGATGCGGCAAAATATGCGGGTATGAATGCAAAACGGAATATAATACTCAGCCTTGTTATTTCCGGAGCGATAGCGGGACTTGCCGCTTCCCTTTACTATCTGACAGGCATAGAGCATTACAAGATCTCATCAAGTGTTCCGCAGATGGGATTTTCCGGCATCGCCGTGGCATTCCTCGGAGGCCTTAATCCTATAGGAGCGATTTTTGCGGGACTGTTTGTTGAGTATATAACGCTTGGGGGACAGTACCTTAACACGAACTACTACAATCCGCAGGTTGCGGATCTGATGATAGCCATCATCATCTACCTGTGCGGATTCGTTCTGTTCTTCAAGAACATTCTTAACAGACGGATCATTGCAAAGTCCAGGATCAGCAGGGAAGGAGGTGTGATGAAATGATCTTACTTCTTCAATACACACTCATCTTTTCGGCGGTACTTATACTTGTAGCACTTGGCGGAATGTTTTCCGAGAGAAGCGGTATAATCAATCTCGGACTTGAAGGTATTATGGTATTTGGTGCCATGAGCGGAGCGATCGTTATGGTCCTTCTGCCTGCCGGAACATCGAAGTTTACTATCGTATTTCTTACGTTCCTTGCTTCCGCGGCTGCCGGAATGATATCATCGCTCCTTATCGCGGTCGCATGTATTAATTTCAACGCAGACCAGACGCTTATCGGAACCGCTGTTAATATGCTTGCTACGGCAGCAGCCACGGTTATCATCAAGGCATTTAACACGTCAAGATCAAACGGTACCGACTTTTCCGCAAAGCTTGATTATGTTATGCCGCAAAAAGCATTTATATTTAATATCGGAAGCCTGCAGCTTAGCTGGTTCGTTGTGGTGGCTTTGGTGCTTCTTGTCATCGCAACCGTATTTTTCTATAAGACAAAGCTTGCTCTTCGTATGAGAGCCTGCGGCGAATATCCTCAGGCGGCCAATTCCGTAGGTATCAATGTATATGCCATGAGGTACTGCGGAGTGCTGATGTCCGGTTTTCTGGCAGGGATCGGAGGCATCATATATATTGCTGCCGCAAACTCAACGTGGCATTTTGATTACGGTGTTGCCGGAGCCGGATTCCTTGCACTTGCGGTTATGATATTCGGTCAGTGGAAGCCGGAGAGGATCGCGGGAGCGGCAATACTCTTTGCGGTATTTCGTTCGCTTTCAAATGTTTACATGGGAATTGATTTTCTGCATACCCTTCCGATATCGGGTACGGTATATAACATAATGCCTTACGTAATTTCGCTGCTTGTACTTGCGTTTACGTCCGGTAACTCGCGTGCACCGAAGGCAGAGGGAATACCTTACGATAAGGGACAGCGATAAATAAGGTTTAAAACTGAAAGGGAAAAATCATGGATATAAAGGAAATTTTGAATCATTGCGATCATACATTATTAAAACAGGAAGCAACATGGGATCAGATCCGGGAGATCGCCGATGATGCCATTAAATACAATACTGCTTCGATATGCATTCCTCCGTGTTATATTAAGAGGGCCAAAGAATACGTGGGGGATAAGGTTAAGCTTTGTACCGTTATCGGATTCCCGAACGGAAACGAGACATCCGCAACCAAGGTGTTCGAAACAAAAGATGCCATCGAAAACGGTGCCGATGAAATTGATATGGTCATTAATATCGGAGAATTGAAGGCGAAGAACTATGATTATGTGCTGGATGAGATTTGCAGGATCAAAGAGGCATGCGGCGGAAGAATTCTGAAAGTGATTATCGAAACATGCCTGCTTACGGATGATGAAAAGATCAAAATGTGTGAACTTGTTACCGAAGCAGGTGCCGACTATATCAAAACATCAACGGGATTCTCGACGGCGGGTGCGACCTTTGAGGATGTTGAGCTTTTTGCAGCCCATGTTGGACCGAACGTTAAGATCAAGGCTGCAGGCGGAATAGGCAGCATAGCCGATGCCGAGAAGTTTATGGCACTCGGTGCGGACCGCCTCGGGACAAGCAGAATAGTTAAGATCGTAAAAGATAATTAATTCAATTGACAAATCAAATTCGATTATATATATTATCATTAAGCAATAAAGTGCAATTCCTGCACGGTTCTTTATATTCTTTTGATTAATTCCCTAGATGAAACAGCAGGATATTTGAGGTTGATCGAATGATTTTTCAGACATTAAACGGCAAGTGGGTCATGAATGAGAGAGGCTCGGAGGCTTTTGTTGAAGCACAGGTTCCGGGCTCGGTCCTCTCTGCCCTTCTTGTGGGACACAGGACGAGCGATCCCTTCTTCGGTATGAATGAGGAAGAAGCAAGGGAACTGTTCAGAAAAGATTATTTTTTCTCGACAGAGTTTGAACTGCTCCCCGAGCTGTTTGAGCAGGAGAAGATCGTTCTTTGCTGTAAGGGAATAGATACGCTTGCCCGTGTATATATCAACAATATGCTTGCCGGGACATGCGACAATATGCACAGGACATACAATTTTGATGTGAAGCAGTTTCTTCATCCGGGCATCAATATGATCATGGTAGAGCTGCTCTCGCCGATAGCCTATGTGGAAAATCGCATGCCGACCACAAACAAGGAGATAAACTACACCCCCGAAGGATCAACACGTGGCGCGCAGTATCTTCGTAAAGCACACTGCATGTTCGGATGGGACTGGGCGGCCAATATTCCCGATTGCGGGATATGGCGAAGCATCGATCTTATCGGATACAGTCTCATAAGGCTTGACGACGTACTTATTACACAGAAGCATGACAAGAAGAAAGTTACCCTTGATATCAATGTCAGGGCGGAACTGCTTCGCAAGGATCATTACATCATTCAGGCGGAACTTGTTACACCGGACGGAAAAGTTTCCGCGATAACGGAGACGCTTACGGAAGATTCCGTAACGCTTTCGATGGAGATCGATAACCCCAAATTATGGTGGCCCCGGGGATTCGGAGACCAGCCGCTGTATACGGTCAGTGTATTTGCACTTGATATGAACGGTAATCAGTGGGATTCCAAGTCATACAGGATAGGGCTTAGGACAATGGCCGTCTCAACAGACAAGGACGAGTTCGGTAAAGAATTCTGCTTTGTTGTAAATGGTATCAGGATATTCTCAATGGGTGCCAATTACGTTCCGGAGGATACGATATATTCGTTTATTACGAAAGAGAAGATAGATTATCTGTTAAAATCAGCCGTTAAGTGTAATTTCAACACTATCCGTGTGTGGGGAGGAGGATACTATCCTTCCGACACATTCTATGATCTGTGCGATGAATACGGACTGATCGTATGGCAGGATATGATGTTTGCGTGCAACATCTATGACCTGACGGATGATTTTGCCAAGAGTATTACCGCCGAAGCCGAGGATAACATCAAGAGGCTCCGTCACCACGCCTGTCTCGGCCTTATATGCGGTAACAACGAGATGGAAGAAGCCTGGGTTGAATGGGACAGCTTCAAGGGTCATTCCGAGGAGCTTCGCAGGGATTATTTGAGAATGTTCGAGGATATCATTCCCGGGATCGCCAAAGAGGTTGCTCCGCAGGTATTCTACTGGCCGTCATCTCCTTCATCGGGCGGACGATTTGACAAGCCCTCCGATGAGACAAGAGGGGATGCACACTTCTGGGATGTATGGCATGGCCTCAAAGATTTTGAGGAATACGACAATCATAATATGCGGTTTGTATCGGAGTTCGGATTCCAGTCGTTTCCGTCTATCAAGACTGTCAAGACATTTACGAACGATGAAGACAGAAATATCTTTTCCAAAGTCATGGAGAATCACCAGAAGAACAAAGACGCGAACGGCAAGATCATATTCTATCTGTCACATAATTTCCTGTTCCCCAAGGATTTTGAGAGCACTCTGTATCTGACACAGATCCTGCAGGCGGTTGCGGTTAAGCACGGAGTCGAGCACTGGAGGAGAAACAGGGGATGTACGATGGGAACGCTCTTCTGGCAGCTTAACGACAGCTGGCCGGTTGCTTCATGGTCAAGTATCGATTATTTCGGAAGGTGGAAGCCTCTCCAGTATTTTTCCAAGTATTTCTTTGCCCAGATCGCAGGATCAATAGAGCGGCACGGCAATGTTATTAGTCCGTATATAGTTAACGAGACACGGGATTTCGAGACAAGAAGAGTCAGACTCTCTCTCCAGACTATGGAGTTTCGTCTCCTTCATGAGCAGGAATTTGAAGTGGATCTGTCCCCGTTCTCGGCCATGAAGGTTTGCGAGATCGATTACAGCGATCTTATTGCCGGTATTGAGAACAGCGTATTTGTGGAGGCGGAGTTCCTTGATGAGGACGGAAATATCCAGTCTACGGAGATAGATGTTTTCGTTAAATACAAATACCTGAATCTTGAAGGAAGTTCAATATCATATTCCGTTATCGAACTTGCAGACGAATATGTGATCAGAATGATGTCAGGCGGATTTGCCGCATTCGTTGAACTTGATCTTCTGCAGGCGGATGCGATATTCTCTGATAACTATTTCCATTTGACGAGTAAGCGGGAGAAGACGGTAAGACTCAAAAAGAGTGATATCCGTTATCTGGATCCGAATGTTTCGGAGATACAGAACAGATATGAACTTGAACAGCAGCTCGTTATCAGAACACTGAAGGATACTTTCTAAATGCAATTACCTAACGATCCGGCAATGCTTCTTAGCTTTGTCAATCTGAAACTTCGTGATTATTATAAGAGTCTTGATGAAATGTGCGAAGATCTTGGCGTCGACCGGCAGGATATAGAGAGCAGGCTTGCTGCGATCGATTACGAATATGACAATTCACAAAACAGATTTGTATAGGTCACAAAAGATTTTCGAGAATGAAAGAATATATATCGGATGATTTTTCACGCCAGTGTTCGCATATATTCTGTGCGGATTCCTCGGTAGGCATATTGATCCTGATATTGATAAGATCCTCGGATTTCTCCCTGGCCGAAAGGTCGGCAATATAGTCGCCGTTCGCGCTCCGGTAGTAGTTTGTCATTACCGACACCCTGTTGGAGATTTCGAAGCGGTTGTCTTCAAAATATGAGTTGATATCGTTTCTGATACCTTCCGAGATACGGTTTTGGAAAAATGTGAGAGTATCCCGTCCTTTATCGGTCAGTTTCAGAAAAGTTGTCGAATGGGTGGAAGACGATTCGATATAACCGTCTTCGGTAAGCTCATAAGTTGCCTGCGTCAGTGTAAAATAGTTGGCGTATTCCTTTTCAAGGATAAAATCATAAACCTGGGCTTTGGTGATCGGAAAATCAACCTTGTCGAGCATATAAAGCACTATTAACTTGGTAAGGGTATGCGGTTCGGTCATGGCTATATAATAATGATTATGGTTTAAAAAGTCAAAATATTACATATTTGTTCTTATGAAGGAGGTTTTATGACACGGGAAAAGTATGAATCATTATCACTTACGGCGCTCAAAGATATTGCAAAGGCTCGTAATATTAAGGGAATATCCCTTATGAAAAAAAGCGAACTTGTAGAATCGATGCTCTCCCTTGATGCAAGAGAGGCTGCGGCCAAAGCCGCAGAAGGTGCAGGAACTGCCAAGAGCAGTGAAAATGCCTCAAAGCCGGAAGACGGAGAAGGCTCGAAGAAATCATCCGATGATGACAGAAGAACAGCAGTCGGCGAAGAATCCGAACTTTCGGAAGAGAAGAAACTTCTTGATTCCGGTGAGGAGGCAAGGGGTATCCTGGAGGTAATGAGCGACGGATACGGGTTTATCAGAAGCGAGAATTATCTTCCGGGAGATGATGATGTATACGTTGCACCGAGCCAGATCAGAAGATTCGGACTCAAAACAGGTGATATCATTGTCGGTAATATGAGAGTCAAGAATCCGAACGATAAATTCGGAGCACTTCTTTTTGTTAAGACTATTAACGGACTTGTTCCTTCAGAGGCATGTAAACGTAAGAATTTCGAAGATCTGACCCCTATATTTCCGGATGAAAAGCTTAAGCTTGAGACACCCGGGGGAAGTATCGCGATGCGTATCATGGATATGATGTGCCCGGTAGGTAAGGGACAAAGAGGTATGATCGTATCACCTCCCAAGGCAGGTAAGACGACACTTCTTAAAGATGTAGCCAAGTCCATAACCAGGAACAATCCCGAGATGCATCTTCTGATACTTCTTATAGATGAGCGTCCCGAGGAAGTTACCGATATCAAGGAATCAATAGAAGGCGAGCAGGTAGAAGTTATTTACTCGACTTTCGATGAACTTCCGGAGCATCACAAGAGAGTATCCGAGATGGTAATAGAACGTGCCAAGAGGCTTGTTGAACATGGGGAGGATGTGACAATACTGCTTGACTCCATAACAAGACTTACAAGAGCATATAACCTGACGGTACAGCCAAGCGGACGTACACTTTCGGGCGGACTGGATCCCGCGGCTCTTCATATGCCTAAGAGATTTTTCGGTGCGGCACGAAATATGCGTGAGGGCGGAAGCCTTACGATACTTGCAACTGCCCTTATCGATACGGGCTCCAAGATGGATGATGTAGTTTACGAGGAATTCAAAGGTACCGGTAACATGGAGATGGTGCTTGACAGAAAACTTTCCGAGAAGAGAGTGTTCCCTGCAATCGACATTCCCAAGTCCGGAACCAGACGTGATGATCTGCTTCTCGAGCCTTACGAACTCGAAGCCATCAACATGCTCCGTAAAGCATTTAACGGCCTCAAGCCCGAAGAAGCTGTTGAGAAGTGCCTCAATATATTCGTAGACACCAAGAATAATGTAGAATTCATCGAGATGATTAAGAAAATCAGGATTTGATATGGCAGGACTTGTCCTGCCAGCCGGAGCGGCGCTTGGGCGGAGTAAGTCTTAAGATCTTATTTCATTAACAGATATCCGTTCAATTCCACGTAACAGGGTTTATAATCTTTGTTCAAGTTAATGTCCGCACTTAATATATAAAGGCGGGCATTTTCATCTATGTCAATCTTTGACAGGGAACATACGCGCTTTTGAAACTCATCCCATGTTATAGTGTTGTTATCGTGCTGAATCCCATATTCGGCGACTTTTTGGATGTAATCATCCAGATCCACAACTTCGTAACCTGCCACCGGCTGTGTGTTGTAATCCATTGAGTACTTCATATTAAGCTTTTTGCAGTCAACCGGAGCAGCGTCGGACCTTACCGCATTTTTGTCTGCTGTTATTCTGACGCTGATCATACGGTTGTATCCGGATATGTCTATACCGTCGGATGATTTTTCAATATCTTCAAGCGAAGATGAAAATCCGCAATAACAGGTCGAGGAAGATGAGTAATCTAAGTTGTCGTCCCGCCCGCTTTCATGGTGGGAGGCATTGGATGCCATCTCGCGCAGTGTAGAGACTGTCTTCTCATCAAGATCCGGGAAGTATTTTATGAGCCTGTCTTTTCCGTAGTCCATATCACCCAGGAAAGAATATGCGGCATTTGCATGTATATATTCTTTGTCGGATATTTCGCTTCCTGCCTCGGCCTTTTTAATATATGAGTCAAGGGTACGTCTTGCAACGGTAGTGGATAAATCTTTGGCATTAACGCCGGGAATCAGCATTGTTATTATGATAAATGTAAGTATTATAAGCAGCAGATTCTGGCCGGGAACTTCTTTTTCGTGTATGCGTGTATACGTATAATATGCGATATAAACTATCTCGAATATTATAAACGCAACCCCGAAATACCTCATTGGAGTGATACCGTACTGACTGATACGGACTATGATCGTATAACACTGCATTAATATGAACGGAGCGAATATAAGCGGGCAGTTATATGCAAATTTCTGAAGGAATCCGGTTTCATCAAATGTTGTGCACATATAGGCTATCGCAATGGTTATTACGAAAAGAGCCGTAAGGATCCCGTATACGGAGTTTGAAGGAACCGATCGGGTCACTACCAGCTTTATTATATAAATATAGATTATTGCATAAGCTATAAGAGAGATAATAAGCATTACGTATCTGGTAAGCACCTGAATGAAGACATTTGCCTTCTCGTTCTGCCTGATAAGAGCGACTATGACTGCCGGAGCGTAGAATATTCCGTTTATAATCACAAGGATCGTGGGCAGATAGTTAATTGCATCATTAAAAAGCAGTACTTCGACTATAAGGGTCAGCAGAAGGACTCCGAGCTGTATCACACCGTATATTATCGATGTGAAGAAAATGGTCGAATACGCGTTTATCACATGATCATTGAAGGGCTGATGTATGTCATAACCGTATGAGAAGTATATTGCAAGAAGTAATGCCGATACGATAAGGCCGCCGAGTATTATAGCGATGCCTGCGGAGCCGATCCTGAAATACACAGACTCCATCGTGTTGAAGAATCTGTATATTATACTTGAAGAGCGCCCCTGCCTTCCGTCTACAAAAATGAATCCGAAGAACAGTGAGAGCACTCCCAAAAGTGCGAATACGACCGTTTTTATCCTTGTTGACCAATCCGGTCGAATGCTTTCGAGACACAGGGAGAAAATCGCAAAGAAAAGCACGGACAGAGCGGTGTGAAGAAGCAGTGTCAGAAATAACGATAAAGATCCACCATCTCTGTAGTCCCGGACTGCCTCAATAAAAGTATACAGAGCAAACAGTCCCGTTGTTGCTGTTATAGATATTGCCGTGACAGGGTGTGTTGACATCAGCAGCTTAGGGTAAGAGAATGCTTTCTTCAGAATGCTTTTGAATTTATCCATAACGTTTGCCTTTCATGTTTGCAGTATTCTTCTGATGGATTCAGATGCTCAAACATTATACTATATATGTGATAAAGTTCAAAGAATATTAACCTGAAAAGAGAATTATCATATTGTTTTACGGGTTAAATGTCGATATAATATCTGTTGCGTCATTTTGTAATTGTTGTAAAGTTTTCTGTGTAAATACCGGTGGAGGATTTAATGACGGATATCGGTCGGAAATTGAAAACAAAAAAACGCTACGGCGTAGGGATTCTGGTGGCTTCATTTATTGTTTTATCGGCTTCTCTTGCCGGGCTGTTTGCAAAGGTCAGCTTAGATCTGAACAATCCGTTTCAATATCATATGAGTATTAACGGAGGCTCCGGGCGGGAGTCTTCCGGCGATGACGGGTCAGCGGATTCTCTGAACGACTATAATTATACAGTGAATATTTCCAAACACTGGCTTAATGATCCCGGGGGACCTCTTGAGAATTACGGAGCACAGTATGATAACGCTATAATCAACAATTCTTCCTATGATCTTGTTAACTGGCACGTTATTATAAGTGTTCCCGTCCGGAACATAACAATAGACAGTTACTGGAACGGCGAATGGGATTATGACAAAAGCAAAGATGAAATAACCATATATCCGGACGAAATGACCGAAACCATTAAGGCGGGCGAGACAGGAGGTTTCGGCGCTGTCATGATATCCGACGAGCTTATGAATTTTGATGAGGTAACCCTTGTAGGATGCAGATACAAGCCCGTCACAAAATATGTAATATTCTGGTTCATAATGGTGCTGCTTGTTGTCTGGGCAACATCGCTTATAGCATATATTCTGTACAGATTCAGGGACAGAGACTACAGGAAAAATGCCGAAAGGCTTAATGATGTCATTTCCCAGACGATGACGACTTTTGCCAATTTCATCGATACGAAGGATGAATATACGAAGGGACACAGTGCAAGGGTTGCATACTATGCCCAGAAGATCGCAGAAAAGATGGGTATGAGCGAGGATGAGATAAGGGACATCGGTCACATCGGTCTGATGCATGACTGCGGAAAGCTTGCGACTCCGGAATATATTCTTAACAAGCCCGGAAAGCTTTCAGAAGATGAATTTGATATAATGCGCCGTCATACAACGAACGGCGGAAATATCCTCAAGGATTTTACTGCTATAGAAGGGATACGGGACGGAGCTCTCTATCATCACGAAAGATATGACGGGAAAGGATATATGCAGGGCCTTGCCGGAGAGGATATACCTCTTGTGGCACGTATCATAGGAGTTGCGGACGCTCTTGATGCCATGAACTCCGACAGGTGCTACAGAAAGCATTTGCCGAAGGAAGAGATATTATCCGAACTTGAGACACATATGGGAAAGCAGTTTGATCCGAAGATAGCGCGGTTAACGATAGACATGATCAAATCAGGGGAAATCTTTATCGAGTAACAGGACTAACCTTTTGATTTTAAGAAAAAGTGCTTGATTATATCGAAGCGTTGCGTTATAATCGACGTGCTGTTTGTAAATTGTATGATTTTCGCCCAAAAGGGCGGGCAATATATTAGGATTTGAGGTGAACAAGATGAAGGAAGGAATACATCCCGCGTACTATCAGGCAACAGTTACTTGTAACTGCGGCAACACATTTGTAACGGGTTCTACAAAAGAAGACATCCACGTTGAGATCTGTTCGAAGTGCCATTCGTTCTACACAGGACAGCAGAAGGGTGCCAGAACCGACGGACGTATTGATAAGTTCAACAAGAAGTACGGCGTTAAATAAGAAAACCAATGAGTGCTTCGGCACTCATTTTTATTATCACCGGTAGTTTTGACATCTTAATTATTTATGAAGAAGAACAAGAAGAAGACCAGATATTCCGGAATAGGCGGCCAGGCCGTTCTTGAAGGGATCATGATGAAGAATAAGGACAAGTATTCCGTAGCCGTTCGTACTCCTGAAGGGGATATAGATGTAATGGTTGAGGAATACGAGTCTTTTGCTCCTGCTAAAGCACTTAACCGGATACCGTTCATCCGCGGAGTGTTCAATTTTGTGGACTCACTCATACTCGGAATCAGAACGCTTAACTATTCAGCTTCTTTCTATGAAGAAGAGCAGGATACCCATAAGAAGGACAAAATACTTGACCGTATATTCAAGGACCATACGGAGAAAGTCCTGTCAACCGTAACAGTGATATTTTCAATAGCGATTGCGGTCGGATTGTTTATCCTGCTTCCTTATTATCTCTCAAGGCTTCTTTCAAAAGTTATAGTCAGCGACACCGCACTTGCTGTGCTTGAGGGCGTCATTCGTGTTGCGATCTTTGTGGGTTATATTGTTCTTATATCGTGCATGAGGGATATCCGCAGGGTATTCATGTACCACGGAGCCGAGCATAAGTGTATTAACTGCATAGAGACCGGACATGAGCTTACGGTCGAGAATGTGAGAAAATCATCCCGTGAGCACAAACGCTGCGGAACAAGTTTCCTGTTTTTTGTAATATTTATCAGCGTTATTCTCTTCATATTTATCAGAGTGGAAGACCCGTTTGCGAGAGTTGCCATAAGAATACTGCTGATTCCCGTAATTGCATCAATATCTTACGAAATAATCAGACTGGCCGGAAGAAGCAACAACATATTCGTAAGGATACTGTCAGCTCCCGGTATGTGGCTTCAGCGCCTTACAACAAGGGAACCTGACGATTCCATGATAGAAGTCGGTATTGCAGCCGTAGACGCTGTGTTTGAATGGAAGGAATATCTGCGGATCGAAAAGAATGACTTATAGCGAACTATACAGAAACGGCACAGGTGTATTGTCCCGCGCCGGCATACCCGAAGCAGCCTTGGATGCAAGGCTGCTTTTGGAATTTATAACGGGATGTGACCGCACAAGACTCCTTACGGATCCGGATACACCGGTTAGCGATAAAGATGCCAAGGCATATGAGACAGTGCTTTCCAAAAGGGCAAATCATATACCGCTTCAACAGCTGACGGGGAGCTGTAATTTTATGGGTATTGATTTTGCGGTAAACGATAAGGTGCTGATCCCAAGGCAGGACAGTGAATGCCTTGTGGAAGAGGCAATGCGGTACGTGACTGACGGATCGGACATACTTGATATGTGTACCGGAAGCGGGTGCCTGTTGTTATCACTGATGCATTACAAGAACAACTGCCGCGGTGTCGGAGTCGATATATCCGAAGAAGCTCTTGAAATAGCAGGCAGGAATCTTGAAATGCTACGCCGGGACGGAGGCTTAAACGGAGGAGATGCGGTTCTTTTGCAGGGAGATCTGTATGAGGCTCTTGGAGAACATAACCGTAAATATGACTTTATTATCTCCAATCCGCCCTACATCAGAAGCGATGTCATTTCAACGCTTATGCCCGAAGTAAGAGATCATGAGCCCCGCATTGCCCTTGACGGAGGGGACGACGGACTTGACTTCTACCGCGGGATCATAAGCGGAGCCCCTGCTCATCTTGCAAATTACGGAATGCTCTTTCTTGAGATAGGATTCGACCAGGCGGAGGATGTGTCGCGCATCCTTAACGAAGCCGGCTTTCGCGACATATCCGTCATCAAAGATTACAGCGGAAATGACAGGGTAATTTCTGCGAGATATAGAGTCTAGTCACCATGTTGAAATAATCTGGACCATTTAAAGCGGGTGTCTGCAGGGATGCCGCAAAGCGAGTTCCGCAGACGCGAAGGCTTTCCTGAAGCGTCGAGGACTGTTTGAGCGAATATCCCGCATTGAAGATGCGGGATGCCATCGCGGCGAGCGACCGGCGCCCTGTCAGACAGGTCCCGCTTTCGGTGAAAATAGTCCGGTTAATTGTCAGATAAAGAACTAACCGAGGATTAGAAAGGATACAGATATGTTTGACAAATTAGAAGACCTTCTTGTGCGTTACGAGGAGCTTATGAGTGAACTTGCGGAACCCGGTGTCGCAGACGATGCGGCACGCTTCAAACGTCTTATGAAGGAGCAAAGTGACCTTGCTCCGATAGTTGAGACATACTCCGAGTACAAAAAGAGCAAACAGGACATAGAGGACAGCCTTGAGATGCTCGAGGCCGAATCCGACGATGAAATGCGTGAAATGCTTAAAGAAGAGCTTTCCGACGCAAAAGAAAATGTGGCTAAGCTTGAAGATAAACTTAAGATACTTCTGCTTCCGAAAGATCCGAACGATGACAAAAACGTTATCGTGGAGATCCGTGCGGGTGCCGGCGGAGACGAGGCAGCATTGTTTGCGGCCGAAATATACAGGATGTACGTTCATTACGCCGAGGGGCGCGGCTGGAAGGTCGAGACGATGGAAGCGGACGAGATCGGCATCGGCGGAATGAAGTCGGTTACGTTTATGATCACGGGACAGGGTGCATATTCCGTCATGAAGTATGAGAGCGGCGTGCACCGTGTACAGCGTGTTCCGGAGACCGAAAGCGGTGGCAGGATACACACATCCACCATATCGGTTGCGGTTATGCCCGAGGCAGAAGAAGTCGATGTCGTTATCGACGAGAAGGATATAAGGATAGATGTCATGAGGGCTTCCGGAAACGGTGGACAGTGTGTCAATACAACCGATTCGGCAGTAAGACTGACCCACTATCCCACAGGCATAGTGATCTATTCGCAGACCGAAAAATCACAGCTTCAGAACAAAGCAAAGGCATTTGCCCTGCTTCGTGCCAAACTGTATGACATAGAACAGCAAAAAGCACATGACGCCGAAGCTGAACTTCGCAAGAGCCAGATCGGTACGGGAGACCGGTCCGAGAAGATCAGGACATATAACTTTCCGCAGGGAAGAGTTACCGATCACAGAATCGGCCTTACACTGTACAAGCTCGACAAGGTAATGAACGGAGATTTACAGGAGATTATAGACGCGTGCATCGCTGCCGATCAGGCCGCCAAATTAGTGAAGATGCAATAGGAGAAAACAACATGGTTCTTAGAAGACTGGTCAAATCTATCCGGCAGTACATGCCAAGTACCATAGCAACACCGCTTCTTGTGTCCGGCGAGGTAGTTCTTGAGTGTACGATACCGTTTTATATCGCGGAACTTGTCAACCGTATCAAAGACGGTGCAAGTGTATCCGAGATCGCAAGCTTCGGCGGTATTCTTGCAATTATGGCCATAGGAAGCCTTTTATTCGGAATGCTTGCGGGAATGACATGCGCAACGGCAAGCTGCGGTTTCGGCAAGAATCTGCGGATGGATATGTATGATGCCGTTAATGATTTTTCCTTTGATAATATTGACAGATTCTCGACGAGTTCTCTCGTGACAAGGATGACGACCGACGTTACAAACGTTCAGAATGCTTTTATGATGCTGACAAGGATTGCGGTTCGTGCACCTTTTATGATGATATTTGCCTTTGTTATGGCATTTCGGCTGGGCGGCCGTATGGCATGGATATTTGCATTTGTGACTCCCGTCCTTGCGGGAACCCTCATTCTTGTGGCCAGCCGGGCAATGCCTCTGTTTCGAAGGATATTCAAAAAATATGACCGCATGAACGAATCGGTTGAAGAGAATATCGTGGGAATGCGCGTCGTAAAATCATTCGTCAGGGAAGAATTCGAACAGCAGAAGTTTGATGAGGCATCGGAAGAGGTACGGCGTGATTTTACAAGGGCGGAAAAGATCCTTGCCTGGAATGCCCCTGTAATGCAGTTCTGCCTGTATGTTGTAATGGCATTTGTCCTCTCTTTCGGGTCATATGTTGTAATCTCAACGATGGGTATGGAGTTTGATGTAGGACAGATATCCGCAATGCTTACATACAGCTTCATGATACTTTCATCACTTATGATGATATCAATGATCTTTGTAATGGTAACCCTTGCATCAGAGTCGGCTGCGAGAATAGCGGAGGTACTTGATGCCGTTCCCAATATTGTAAGCCCCGATCCCGAGACGGCAGTCGAATCGGTAGCGGACGGTTCGATAGAATTTGAAAATGTAAACTATGCTTATGCGGCAAACCCGGATAACGATGTTCTTTCAGATATCAACCTGAAGATAGCCTCCGGTGAGACGGTGGGAATAATAGGATCTACCGGAAGCGGAAAATCATCCCTTGTACAGCTTATCCCGAGACTGTACGACGTAAAGAGCGGAATTGTTAAAGTCGGTGGGGTAAATGTTAAGGATTACGATCTGAATGTTCTTCGCAATTCGGTCGCTATGGTCCTTCAGAAGAATGTCCTGTTTGAGGGCACGATAAAGGATAATCTTCGCTGGGGGAATCCCGATGCCACGCTTGAAGAGATGAAGGAAGCGTGTCATCTGTCATGCGCGGATGAGTTTATCGATTCAAAAGAAGGGGGATACGATTACCGTATAGATCACGGCGGGGCAAACATTTCCGGCGGACAAAAACAGAGACTGTGTATTGCAAGAGCACTTCTCAAGAAACCGAAGATCATAATCTTTGACGATTCAACAAGTGCGGTAGATACGAAGACCGATGCGCTGATCCGCCAGGGAATGCGCAAGTTCATTCCGGAGACGACCAAGATCATCATCGCTCAGCGAACAGCTTCCGTTGAAGATGCGGACAAGATAATCGTTATAGATGGTGGGCGTATCGCTGCAGTCGGAACCCATAAAGAATTATTAAATAACAGTGATATTTATCGCGAGATACACACATCACAGAATAGCGGAAGAGGAGGTGCAGACGATGGCAGGTAACGGACCCGGAAGAAGAAGACCGGGACTTGCACCCGGGGAAAAGCTTTCAAAAGGAATAGTTAAGAGAGTTGTTAAGGATATATTTTCCTTCTATCCTGTAATGCTGCCGGTCGTTATGGTGTGCATAATACTTTCGTCACTTATCTCTTCAATGCCTTCGATCTTCCAGCAGAAAATAATCGCAGTCATTGAAAGATCATATAAGAGCGGAGACTGGGCAGGCGTTAAGAGTGAGATATTCAGATACATTTTTGTGCTTGTATCCATGTATGTCGTATCACTTGCGGCAACTATAGCATTTAACCAGATGATGGCAACGATCACCCAGGGAACCCTCAAGAAAATGAGAGGAAAGCTCTTCAACAAAATGGAGATGCTTCCTATAAAGTTTTTCGACCGCAAACCCGTGGGAGATACCATGAGTCTGTACACGAATGATATAGATGCACTTCGCCAGATGGTATCCCAGAGCTTTCCGCAGATGCTTAGTACTGTTGTAATGGTAATAACTGTAATGGGTATTATGCTCTACTACAGTGTATATATGACTGCCGTAATACTGTTGGGAGTTGCCGCAATGACCGTTATCACCAAATTTATCGGAGGCGGAAGCGCCAAGTACTTTTTCAAGCAGCAGCAGGCGATAGGTAAGGCGGAAGGTTATATTCAGGAGACTATAAGCGGAGCCAAGGTGGTTAAAGTATTCTGCCATGAGAAGGAATGCCGTGGAGATTTTGAAAAACTCAATGATGAATTGTTTACGGTAGCTTCCCGTGCAAACAAGTATGCCAATACGTTAGGCCCGATCCTTAATAATATGGGAAATATTCTCTATGTTATTGTCGGAATAACGGGAGGATTCTTTATCTCCGCAAACATTAAGAATATTGGTATAGGCGGTATGCCTTTTTCCATCAGTCTTGTTGTTCCGTTCCTTGGGATGACCAGAATGTTCTGCGGACAGATAGGTCAGATATCCAACCAGATAAATGCGGTCGTTGCCGGTCTTGCCGGATGTGAGAGAATATACAGGGTCATGGATGAGGAACCTGAAGCTGACGAAGGTTATGTTCATCTTGTTAATGTTTATGAGAAAGACGGAGAACTTGTGGAGACGGATGATGACACCAAAATGTGGGCATGGAAGCACCCTCACAAAGAGCAGGGTACTGTTACCTACACACCGCTTCGCGGTGATATAGTTCTTGACGGGGTTGATTTTTCGTATGACGGGGAGAAGCAGGTGCTGTTTGATGTTTCGCTTTATGCGAAACCCGGTCAGAAGGTTGCCTTTGTCGGGGCGACCGGTGCAGGCAAGACAACTATCACCAATCTTTTGAACAGGTTTTATGACATTGCCGACGGCAAGATCAGATATGACGGAATCAACATCAACAAGATCTGCAAGGTTGATCTTCGTCATGCGGTCGGAATCGTTCTTCAGGATACGAACCTGTTTACCGGAACCGTTATGGACAAC
Source organism: Lachnospiraceae bacterium UBA3762 (assembly GCA_002371615.1). GTDB lineage: Bacteria > Bacillota > Clostridia > Lachnospirales > Lachnospiraceae > UBA2868. Next base: position 69,433 of record DFGA01000043.1, read on the forward strand.
ATCCGGTACGGAAAACTCACAGCTACGGATGAGGAATGCATCAAAGCTGCGAAACTTGCGGGTGCACATGATTTTATCTCCCATCTGCCGGAAGGTTATAATACGGTGATCTCGGGCAACGCTTCCAATCTTTCACAGGGGCAGAGGCAGCTTTTGTCCATTGCAAGAGTAGCGGTAGCGGATCCGCCGGTTATGATACTCGATGAAGCGACAAGTTCGATAGATACGAGAACAGAGGCCATTGTACAGCGCGGAATGGATGCGCTTATGAAAGGCAGGACAACTTTTGTGATCGCGCACAGATTATCGACTGTCAAGAATTCGGATGTTATAATAGTACTTGATCATGGTCACATCATAGAACGCGGTGACCACGATGAGCTTATTGCAGCGAAAGGGCAGTACTACAGACTCTATACGGGAGCATTTGAACTTGAATAGAAAATGGCGTGGCATTAGCCGCGAGAGGATTTACTCGATAATCAGGATAGGTAACACAGAGGATATACCGAGCCGGATATTTGATGCGGTTATCGCTCTGTCTATCCTGATGAATCTGTTTATTATATTTTTTGAAACATTTGAAGCTTCCCGAAAGTATCTCGGTATCCTTTCCGTAATCGAGTTTGTCACGGTCGTGATCTTTACCATTGAGTATCTGCTTCGTATTTTTACCGCAGACTATGCGTATCCCGGGAAAAAACCGGCTGCTGCCGTTGCCGCATTTGTACTATCGGTTTACGGTATAGTAGATCTTGTGTCATTTCTGCCGTACTGGCTTGCGCTTATCTTTCCGGCAAGTATTATCCCGCAGGGAGCGGTAGCGTTCAGAATGCTTCGCGTTGTACGGATCCTCCGTCTGTTCCGCATCAACAGATATTACGATGCCTTCAATGTTATCACTGATGTTCTCAAAGAGAAGAAAAATCAAATATTATCAGCTGTCTTTATAATGCTGATGCTTGTAATAGGCGCGTCATTGATTATGTACGACATTGAGCATGCGGCCCAGCCCGATGTATTCCGGAATGCTTTTTCCGGTATATGGTGGGCGGTATCTACCCTTCTTACGGTCGGATACGGAGATATATATCCGATTACCGAGTCAGGCAGACTGGTAGGTATAGTTCTTGCGTTTCTCGGTGTCGGGATCGTAGCGATACCAACCGGTATCATCAGTGCGGGATTTGTTCAGCAGTATTCCAAGATCAAGGATATTGAAGGAACAAGTGATGAATATCCGATAGGGTTTATCTCACTTCTCATATCGAGAGGACATGGCTGGGTGGGGAAACAGATCCCGGAACTTATGCTCCCCGAAGGTACAAGGATCCTTGCGATTCTAAGGGGACATCAGGTCATTATCCCGTCCGGCGAAGAGTCTGTACTTGAGGGCGACAGGGTGATCATAGGGTCATTGTCGGATGATAATGATATTACCGTGGAAAAGATAAAGATCGGTGACAAGAGTGAATGGTGCGGAGTGCCGATCTCATCATTGGCAAAACGGTTCAATGTCGTGTGTATTCTTCTGATCCGGGACAAAGAACGGATCGTTCCTTTGGATAATGAGGTGATCAACGGCAAAGATGAGATCGTTGTACTAAGAAGAAACATCGGAGGGTCGATGTAATGAATTCGTGGATGGGAAGGTTTCGAAGAACACTTTATGTACTTGTGGCACTCTCGTTTTTGTCCGCTTGTGCATATATGACCTATTATATATACGGCGGAATAGCACCGCTGTTTCCCGTTGATGAGGCAATAGAGATCAATGAATGGGTATATGAGGACCAGTTAACCGGACCGAGAAATGTTACAACACCGACCTGGGTAGACAGGAAGAACAGGGATGTGTTTATCTACAGTTCCGTTATGCCCGACAGTATACCTGACGGTGCCGTGATAGCTTTTCTTCTCAGATCAAACTTCAGTCTCCGGATCGGCGATCGTATTGCAAAAGAATGGAACAGAGCGGATGCTCCGATCATAGGAGGACCTGCCAAGAATTCTTATTTTATCATTCCTCTTGAGAAAAGCGATGCCGGAAAAGACATATGCCTTACAATTGAAGATTCCGGATACGGCGGCAGTATGTACAGTCCGGTATTGGGTAATAAATATGATGTGATAAGACATCTTGAGATGGAAAACGGTGCGGTTCAGTTTGCGCTCTCCCTTGCACTTCTGATATCATCTTTTGTCATTGTGATCGTCGGACTGGCGTTCAGATTAATGTATAAATTTGAAGTTAAGCTTACAAAGATCGCGATCGGGGTATTTATAGCGTCATCGTGGATGGTTACCGATTCTTTTATATTCCAGTTTCTTTTCAGAACACAGTTTATTGACGGTTTTATGTCGTATATGTGTACGCTCTGTATGACTCTTCCGTTTATCGGATATCTGGATGCGATACAGGATTACCGTTATGAAAAATACTATATTGCGGTTTCGACTTTTGAGACTTTTAACATGGTGTTGTTTGCATGTTTGCATATTTCACATGCTTTAAGCTTTAACCGGGGGCTTCTGTATCTTGACATCAATATAGGAATAGGAATTGTGATATGTTTTGCGATCACCATATATGATATCGTAAAAGGCAATTCACAAAAATACAGGCTGGTGGCATATGGATTTCTGATATTTATGATTCTCAGTCTGGTCGAGATACTGCTCATCAATCTGGCTATAGTACGTGTAGAGGGTGGAGTGATTATAGCAGGCCTCTTTGTTCTGTTTGCGTTTGCTATAATCCAACAGGTGATCGAGATCAGACAGGTTCAGATCGAAAGGGATCGTGCGAATGAAGAAGGAGAGATGAAGACCAGATTTCTTACAAATATGTCGCACGAGATCAGAACCCCGATCAACTCCATACTCGGCATGAATGAGATGATCCTTCGGGAGAGCAGGGATCCCGCGATTACCGCATACGCCGATATAATCAATGATTCGGGCAATCTTTTACTGTCTTTGGTTAATGATATTCTTGATGTTTCCAAAATCGAGAACGATATGGGTGAAATAATGTGCGACAATTATGATCCCGGAAGACTGTTTGACAGTGCGAAGGATATGCTGGTCATGCTTGCCGAAAAGAAGGGACTGGAGGTCAAGACGGGAAAGCCGCAGAATTTACCGGCTCTGTTGTACGGAGATGAAAAGAGGATCTTTCAGATAATAGTCAATCTGATCACGAATGCAGTCAAATATACCGAGACCGGAACTATAACATTTACCGGCGAGTGCTATGAGAGGGAAGACAAAGAAGAAGGGTATGATCTGTGCTTTTTCATCAGTGATACCGGTATCGGCATCAGAAGAGAGAATCTTGACAGTATATTTGATCCTTTCCACAAACTTGATGACAACAAAAACCGGGGTATTCAGGGGACCGGACTCGGACTGTCGATCGTTAAGGGACTGGTGGAAAAGATGGGCGGAAGAGTCAATGTCGAGAGTACATACGGTAAAGGAAGTACATTCTCGGTCAGAATACCGCAGCAGGCGCAGGTTAAGAAAGAAAGCAAAAAGTATTATTATGCCGGAGAGGATACACTGGATGATATTGATCCTAACTACATCGCTCCGGAAGCAAGGATACTTGAAGTGGATGATAATCCATCCAATCAGGTCGTTGTGAAGCAGTTCATTAAAGAAACAGGAGCAATACTTGATATTGCCTCGGGAGGAAGTGAGGCTTTAAGGCTGTGTAAGATCAATAAATACGATGTTATATTGATGGATCATATGATGCCTGATCCCGACGGAATAGAGACGATGCACCTGATCAGATCCACCGAAGGAAGTTTAAATGCGACGACACCTGAGATCGTCCTTACTGCGAATGCGATAATGGGAAGCCGGGAAAAATATGAGGCAGAAGGTTTTGATAATTATTTGAGCAAACCTGTTGAATCGGAGAGGCTTCTCAAAATGATACGTAAATATCTCCCTGAGGAGAAAGTTATGTACAAGCCGAAAAAGCGGACATACTCAAGTGCTCCGCTTCCTCTTCCTGTTGAGAAACCCTCTTCGGATTCCGATGCACCAACGGATAACGGTCCGATTGATTTTAAGGTGTTCTTTGTCAGAGTCGACAATAATAAGGACACAGTCATGCTTATTCTCGAAGAGGTTGTTAAAGAGGCCGCGGTCAAGATCCCGCTGCTTCGTGAACTGTTAGAGAACAAAGATATTAAGAGATATGCAATAGAAGCCCATGGCGTAAAAGGATCAATGGCAGGGATCGCCGCAACGTCACTGTCAGAACATGCGAAGAAACATGAGCTTGCTGCGAAAGGGCGGAACACTGAATTTATTGAAAAAGATATTGATGCCTTCCTTGACGAATACGATAGTGTTATCGAATATATAAAACAGTATTTAAAAGAATCCGCAGAATAAAAGCTTTGTTCATTTAATACAGAGTCACATTACAGCAAAAGGATGTCCGAAATTCGGGCATCCTTTTTTGAAAAAATAATAAATAATGTGTTGACATAATATTATGTATGAGTTAGAATAACCTTGTTATGTAACAATGATGTGTAACAAAGATACGTAACGTAGATATATAACAAAGATACATAACATAGATACATAACATTGTTACATAGTACGATTTCCGGCCAAAGCCGCATGGAAAGGTGTAAGATGCCTCCGAAAGAGAAGGTTTCAAAGGCCAGAATAGAGACTACAGCCTTTGAGATGACAAGAGAATACGGATTTTCGGAGGTTACTGCCAGAAAGCTCGCCCAAAGACTCGGGTGCTCCACTCAACCGATATTTCGCGCTTATGAAAACATGGATGAGTTGAGGATCGACCTGTTTTATATGAGTACAGACCTTCTTATAGAGCGGATGCTTTCGGCAAGGAGCAGGACTCCGGCATATATGGGACTGGCGTTATCTTACATCGAGTTTGCCAGAAATGAAAAGAATCTGTTTCAGCTAATAGCATCGGTCGACGATTTCGGAACACAGACAATTTCTGAATTCTTGAAAAGTGAAGAAGGGGCAAGAATTCAGAATAAGGTTTGCGGGGAAACCGAAGGAGGCGACAAAAAGAGACAGGAACTGTTCACAATGTTTTGGATGTTCGTACATGGGATGGCTGCTCTTATAGCAGGTAAACGTGTCGAGATCTCGGACAAAGAGATCAGGACCTATATAACAAAGGCTTATGAGGGCTTTATAAGGGAAGTATAAATAATTAATAAGGAGCAGGACGGCAATGAGCGCAGGACGCAAAAGAGGGATGCGGTACCGCAGAAAAGTTGCAAGAGGGGTTAAGAAGACATTTATCAATGTGGTTTTTGCACCGGCAAGGATACCGAAGATCAAGCAGGATACGGTAGATCTTCTGATGAGATTATGTGAGATAGCAGCGGTCGGATTTGTTGCGGCGCTTGTGGCACATATGACTTCGCCGGATTTTATCAGGACAGGTGTTGTCGTAGTATTCGGAGTTGCATTCGCGGCATTGATCGGGGTTATTAAACTGTCGGACTATCAGGAGAAGATAGAGCAGTACAGATATTACGGATTCAGGATTTAGAAGAGTCGGAATAGGGGTCCGTCTCTTAAGAATAGAGGGTTTACTATATTATTTATAAGGGGCGTAGCGCGAGGGGAAACCGCTACGTCTTTTATTATCTACAATTCTATTGCTTCATCATATACTATGGGATTCAATTCTTTGATGCATTCCATGTGTTCGTTCAGCAGATCGATATTTGTATCGTAATCCTTGTGAAAATATTTGATGAGATTAAAATATGCCCAGGCACTGTTACGGTCCGGGTAGACCGTTGCTTTCAGAAAGTATTTCTTTGCAAAAGGAATGTTAATATAGTTGTGCAGTCTTACGGTATCTCCGGAAGATGAGCGCACTTCGCCCAGCATATAGAACAGTCCGAGACGGTTTGCCGCATAGGGCTCATACCTGTCAGCTGAGATCGTCATATAGTGTACAAAATCATTAACGTGTGAGTCGATGTCGCCTACGCCGCGTACGATCATATCGGCTTTCCTGGCGGCCAGATTGTTACAGGCATATACATATCCTTCCTCGGCAGCCTGCTCAAAGAATTCCTCGGCGGTTGCGGGCTCGTCAAGTCTGTCGGTAAGAGAGGGGATCTCACTAATGATCCTTCCGATTAGATTGACTGCAGCCGGTGACTTACAAGCCGAAAGAGTACCTAAGGCAAGATCAAGTGCAAGGTTTAGACGTTCCTCCCTTGTCATGTTTTCGATCACGTCTATTGTTTCGCATCTTTTCAGGATGGACTCACATTTATAGTTTACAAGATAGTACCCGATAACATAGTATGCAAGCGGCGTTCCGTTTCCGGTAAAACTGACGGATCCGTTATCAAATGTGATATCGGCAGCCTGACAGTACAGAGGAAAAGCTTTTTTATAGTTCTCACGGAGATTAATTTTGCTGTAAAAGAGCAGGTCCGCATATGATTTTAGCGCAGCTTTGTTACCCGTTAATGCAAGACAGATGATCTCGCGTTCGGATGAAGGAGAACTGTATCCGTATTTCTCAAATACAGTCTCGTTCAGTATCTGTTCATCAACTTTGTATGTATTATTGCATGTTATTTTCATTTTTTACCTCCATCCCTCCGAGTACCGGCAGGCAGCAGAACAAAGCATACATATATCTGAATTCCGAATAAACTGGTGATGATACAAGCAGTGACAGAACTATGGCAAGTATCGTAACGCAAGATATGATACCGGTACGGCATTTTGAAACTGTGTATTTCGCAAAAAACATAAGTACGAGCCACACATGCAGTCCGATAGACGTGAACACCTGAAGGATCCGGTTGTTGTAGAACAGCCACAGGTATTCGTCCATGAACCGGAGCATCTTCGGACTGTTAACCGTTCTTGATATTCCCAGGTCATTCTGTTCGATATCCCAGTACCATATCCAGTAACTGTAGCCGGAATTCCAATAACCGCATGTGCTGTCGACCCATGCGATCACAACAGTCAATGGGTTATGTATTACAGTGCGCAAATAAACTTTCGCAAAATCTGCCATATGACTGCTGAGGTATTCCTGATTGTTGTAGTCCCTGATCATATTCTTGATCGGATCGGAAATGTTCGGATCATAATTATCCTTGATAGCGGAAACATCGATGAACTCAGACAGAAACTTCATATCTTCGTCGGACATTTTGCCGTCGTCTGCTATAACTCTTGCTATCTGCTGAAGCGGTATGCTAAGTGATTCAACAGTGTCCGGCTGCGTAACATTATACATCCCGAGAACAGGGTGTTTGAGAACAAAACTTGCAATGATAACAAACAGCATGATGACAAGGAGTTTTGCCTCATCCCGTGCAAGGAGAATAACTGCGGCAAATACGAATATATAGGCAAAGAGTCCGTTACTTCTGATCAGGCATATTATGAGGGAAGATAAGGCAAAACCTGTGTAGTTTACTGCAGGCCTTCCGATTTTATTCATTGATCTTGCAAAGAAAACGATCATCAGCGTAACAAATGCTCCGAACAAAACGTCCTTCCAGACGGTAACGGAGTACATAATGTGAAAGGGCATTATCGTATACCAGACGGTGGCAATGATACATGCCCATTTCGGAAATCCGAATATTGTCATATTGTTGATAACAAATGCAAATGTAGCAGCCATAACGATTATCTGGAAGAAGATAAAGGCCGCAACGCCCGCGTTTATGTTACCGGACAGTGCTATTGCAGGCCGTATGAAAAGACCAAGCAGCTGCGTGTGGTAAAAAGGCTGATGATTGGAGTATTCGCGGGTAATAATCTGTCTGACCTGATCTATGGAATCAAGAGATAAGAGTCCCGGGAAATAGCATCCGATCCAGACAGCCCCATAGACGCAAAGCATGATTACGAAAGGAATCAGGAAGAAGCGGTATGTTTTATCTCCCGTATACCCTCCTCTGCCGAATGCCGGTACATTGCGGACATATACAAGCCGGATCAGTATATTCAAAACACTGACAAATGAGCCTGACATAATGATCAGAATATATGTTGCCTTGCATAATCTTACAAACATCGGAGTTCTGACATCAAGCGACACCGGATGAATCCATATTCCGTAGTTGGCAAGTACGACAAAAACAGCACAGATAAGCGAAGCGACCGTTATGATCCTGTAAGGTTTGCTTTTGCGATCGATGCTTAGGGAATGGTTTGAATGAAGACAATATAGTGCATAAACTGCTGCCAGAAGGTAGGGACCGAAGAAGGCTCGCGAATCGACAAGCGTCAGCGCACAGAGCAATATGCAGACAATACCTGTATAGTATGATTTTCTCAAGTCAGATGTCCTTTCAGTCGAAAACGGGTTCGAGATTACTGAATATATTGCGATCAAATACCCAGATATATAGGTTATCCTGGAATTTTATCTCATCGATCTTATGTGCTCCGAGCGTTTCGCCGGCGTATTCGATATCGGTCGAATCAACAACAACAAAATAGCGGTCAACGCCGGGAACATCTTCATATCCGGAAGGATCGGACTGATAACGGCGGACTTCGTAACTGCCGTCCGGATATATGAATATCGGACTTACGGTGATCTGACCGTCGCTTAATACATTAGCGGAGTTTGTCGAGTTCCAGAATGATGACGCATATCCGCGGGTAAGACCGTGCTCTTTGTATATTTCAATGAGCTGGTCCGTTTCGTTGGCATTGACTGCGGAAGGGAGATTTTTGACCGCAAGCATGCTGATTACGGCGCACACAGCCAGAACCGGAACCAGCGGCGCCAACCAGCGAACGCAGAGTCGTGATTTTAGCATATAGAGCGTGTACAGAAGCGTTGTCATTACAGCTGCACAGGCAAGACCGGCCAGACGCCAGTTTGAGACAAGCGCATAACTTACCGAGTAAGTAAGCATTGTTGTCGCGAACATAAGCCAGTAATAAATTATGAGAAGACGCAGAATGCGGTTCTCGATCTTCTTATATGATATCGCTGCAAATGCGGGAACAACGAGGATCACAAGAGCAAAAAAGTACATTCCGAGTATCCTGATGCCGTCAAATGTCATCATCTGCACGTCGGAGGATGAATTCCCGGTAAGTACTTTGATCCATTCAAGAAGGAAAGGGCTCTGCTTCCATACCCAGCCGTCAGACGGCAGAAGAGCGGTAATGGAGTCTTCGTATTCACTGCTTGCGAAGAAGATCATTTTGATAACATATCCCACCAGACCGCCGGCAGCAAAGAGCACGATCGTATTTATAAGTGAACGGTCATCTGCGTATGTAATCGGCCGCCTGTCAAGGTAACGCTCTATGATAAGGCATCCTACAAACGGAACAAAATAGAGTATAAGAGTTGCCATTCCGTTTGTGCAGCAGAGCATCAGCCAGAGGGCTATTACAGCAGTATACACATAGGGCTTACGGCCGGCCATGCCGGATGCATTGCCGCAAAACAGCGTACTTCGTTTCAGGAAAAAGAATGAGATACACATAAACACTATAACAAGACTGTAGTGGATAATATGTCCGTAGAAAATCATTCGTGTGATATCGGACGCACACATAAAGATCATCGTCAGCCCTGAAAGCGCAAGCGACTCCGGAGCCGAACAGTCCGCACTCATAAAAAAGATAAAAAGAGATGCCGCAAAAATAAAAAGAAAAACTGTCATCCCAAGCTGATGGGAAAAAAACGACAGTCCGAATATCCTGACTATCGGGATCATTATGGGAATACCGGAAAAAGGCAGAAAATACGCATACCAGTAGTCGGGATCACAATATTTTCCGCTCTTTACCGAAGCGTTGGCCCACAACAATGTGTCCGTAAAATCGGCATTAAACTCACCCCGGCACCTTTTGTACAGATAGAATAATACGACAAGAATGCCGAGCGCAAATATACCGGCTCCGATAATGGTGCCGATGACTTTTCCGTTTTTTTTGAGAAAGTTCATTATATGGTTTCGCTTTCTAGCATTTCATCATTGTAGAGTTAAATCTGTCGGAAGTACCTGCACTTGCAGTTGACCTGGTCATGCTAACCGGCTTATGACATACGGGGCAGATGAGATTTTTCTTGTATCCGGTAACCTTGAACACTTCTCCGCATTCCGTGCATTTAACGTTGATCGTATCTTCTTCCTGCGTTCCGCCGCTAATATTTGAAAGAGTTTCCTCATCCAATGGTTTTGCGGGACTCTGATTGCTAAAACTAACCATAAACAGACTCCTTTTCCGTAAAAAATAATATTACATATTTATTTTACCATATTTTGCGGTTCAATAGTTCTTCCATTTATTAAAATAATATGTTATGTTAACATAATAGCATATTCTTTCATAGGAGGAAAGATTATTATGATTCGGAGTATTTTAGGAAAATGTACTGTGGCGATGATCGCGGCAGTGTTTGTATCGGTTGCCGGCGCACCTGAAGCTTTGGCAATGACACTGGACAAAACTTCCATAGTGTACACTACGGAATCGGATGAATACTATCATCTTTTTGATGACTGCAGCGATATTAAAAACCCGAAAGCGGCGGTTCTTGAAGAGGTCTTATCAAAGAATATAAAAATGTGTCCTACGTGTGCTAAGAATATAGGACTGGATGTGAGCACGGCGCAGGGTCTTGTGGCCGATGATCTACCTTACGATACCAGTTCGGCTTCAAATACAAAATCGGAAAAATCGGCGGAAGATACCCAGTCGGATTCTGCATCAAAGTCTTCATCGAAATCCTCGGAGAATTCGTCATCGAAATCTTCAGAGAATTCTTCATCGAAATCCTCAGAGAATTCGTCATCGAAAGATGAAACGAAGGATGCCGGAAATGAAACTTCCAAAACAACAGAATCGACGACGAGCAGTAAATCAACGACGAGCAGTAAATCATCGGCGAGCAGTAGTAAATCAACGACAGGAAGTAAATCTTCGTCAAATGATCTAATGACCCAAAGACAGAGACGTAATAAGTTTATATCAAAAACAAATCCTAAAAGAGGGGAAAAGCCGCTTACCGTTCCGAGGCCTGCAAGCGCCGGATTTGAATATGCCGATTTCGCAAAGTTCAACTCATACAATTCGGAAAACAAACTTGGAGGAACCCCGGTCTATCTTCTCGGAACAATAATGGATATTCAGCCTGTCAAGCAGAACGGCTCGGAATATTCTCTTGCCGTAATGGTTAATGACTGTGACGGCTATCAGTGGTATATGAGATGCAAATGCGATAAGAGCAAGTACGATATGCTCAAAGCCGAACTGCTTGGAAAAGCGGCGAATATATATGGTATTTATTCGGGATATTCCGGTGTTACAAACAGACCGATGCTTGATATCACTTCTGTCTTTGAGGTAGGCGGAAATGCTGTAAATATGGCATTGTACTGGTAAGAATAATATTTATGTTATATAAAAAAAGAGAAAACCCCAAATCATTGGCCCCGAATTATGACCTTACGATCAAAGCGGCATTTACCGGATATATTGTGCAGGCAATTGTCAATAATTTCCTGCCGCTTCTGTTTGTCCGGATGCAGGCGGAGTTTGGGATCCCCCTGTCGCTTATCACGCTTCTTATCACTGTTAATTTTCTTATCCAGCTGCTGGTTGACCTGTTGTCGGCTCCTGTGATAGACAGGATCGGCTACAGAGCCTCAATGATCATATCCAATTTGTGTGTGATCATCGGATTCATTCTGCTTACATACCTTCCGGGTGCATTAGAAAATCATTTTATCGGAATACTTATACCTGTATTTATTTATGCCATAGGCGGAGGATTACAGGAGGTGCTTGTCAGCCCAATAGTGGAGGCGTGTCCCACGAAGAACAAGGAAAGTGCGATGAGCCTTCTCCATTCATTCTATTGCTGGGGACATATGGCGGTCGTATTACTGAGCACGGTTTTTTTCAGATTTGCGGGGATCGCAAACTGGAGAGTGCTTGCTGTCATCTGGACTGTTGTTCCTCTTGCGGATCTGATAATGTTTACGTTTGTTCCGATAGCGGAATTTGAAAAATCATCGGATGAAGGATCAAACGGATGGAAGCAAATGATCACTTCGGGGTTTTTCTGGATGGTTATGCTGATGATGCTCTGCGCAGGTGCGTCGGAGCAGGCGGTATCCCAGTGGGCTTCGGCCTTTGCCGAAAAAGGTCTTGGAGTAACAAAACAATTGGGAGACATACTGGGTCCTATGCTGTTTGCGCTGTGTATGGGAACTTCGAGGGCAATATACGGAGTCAGGGGCCATAAACTTGACCTGAAAAAATATATGTATATATCTGTACTGTTATGTATTGCGGCCTATATCGTGATAATTGTTTCGGACAATCCGGTAATAACCCTGCTCTCCTGCGGACTTGTCGGCTTTTCGGTAGGAATATTCTGGCCCGGGACATTCAGCATGGCTTCTGCCGGTATGAAGGGTGGAACACTTATGTTTGCACTCCTTGCACTTGCGGGGGATCTCGGTTGTTCTGCAGGTCCAGCCCTTGCGGGTGTTGTCATGTCTGTTTCCGGACAGGGTATGAATATCGGTATCGGTGCCGCAGTTATCTTCCCTGTAGTAATGCTGCTTGGCTTACGGTTTATCAGAAGCAAAAATTGAGACTTATATAAGAGATGATTGTATTCGCGTGCAAAAACTGTAAATATACGGATCTGTCGGATGACACATCCGATTATATCTGTCCGCGCTGCGGCGGATCGATGACATCCCTCGGAGTTGATTCTGCTGCATGGAATGGTATGAGTCAGGAGCAGATGCAAGCAAGGGTTGATGGAGTTTACGAGCCTTCACTGACCGAAACGGTCGATACAGACGCTGCTGCTGAAACCGACGAAATCCCTCCGGTTTCCCCTGATTTTGCTCCGGATCATGCGTCCGTAAGGAAGCCGGATCGTATGAAGGAATCCACATCGTCCGATAAGCCGCACCGGCCGGTCAGACCCGGATTCATAATTGCCGCTGCAGCGGCACTTTTCGTCCTTGCCTCCTTTGTGATGTGGAATAATATAAGGGGGTTGATTAAAAGTACTGATATATACTTTACGGAACCTGACGAACAGGTCCGGGAGATCCCGGAGCCGGAAGATGTTTCAAAAAAGTCGGAGGCTTCGGACTATGACCTTACGGACTGCCTGTATTACAGTACCATGATTGACGAAGAAAGAGTTATTTACACGGCACTCTATGACCTTGTAATGCACAAGGATGAGCCGGGGTACGTTCGTGAAGTAACTATGGAGGAATATGAGTTTGCGAAGATAAAGGACAATTTCAAATTCATCTACATGGCAATGCTTGAAGATCATCCGGAATTCTTTTATCTGCAGTCGGACTCTGTCAGATATCCCGAAGTAGAGGAATACAGCAATAATTTTACCACCCATATTAAGCTTTTGTTAACGCCGGGACGTGAAAATGAGAACGAGATGATCGCAAAATTTGAACGTGCTGCCAATGATTTTATGAAAGATATAGACCTTAACGGGACTGAAGCGGAGATTGAACTTCAGATACATGACAAACTTATAGATTATGTTTCATATGACCGAGATATACTGAATAAGATGATAGTTGAAGATCTTGCTCATACGGCATACGGGGCGCTTGTTGAGGATAGCCGCGGGCTTCGCCGCAAAGCGGTTTGTGACGGATATGCTCATGCGTTTCAGTACCTGCTGTCAAAAGCGGGAATACAGTCTGCGGTTATTGTCGGTAAGGCAGATTTCGGAGGCACGGATCCTCTTGATGAAGTTTATCACGCATGGAATATCGTAAAGCTGGACGGACAGTGGTACGAGACGGATTGCTGCTGGGATGATTTTGAACTGCAGAAATCGATAAGGGATGTTTATGTGTTAAAGGAAATCGAAAAAAATAAGGAAAAGTATTATCTTACAACACATCACTGGTATAACAGGACCACTTCACAAATGAAGAATCTTGCGGCATCCGAACGCACACGGTTTTTCATTGCGGGATACGAATCATTTAATATTATTGAAGACAGTTCGCATATCAGGGGAATGAATCCGCAAAGCGAGGATTTTGAGCTGTACGAGTATTTGGATGCACATCTTCCGGAAGCGTTCGGAACCGAATATGGGCTGTAAGAATAGAAAGATCATAAACAAGGGGTAACGGTATGCCAAAGGGTGCCAATCAAAAATTAAAACTGTATTATCTTCTTCGCATAATGACCGAAAAAACGGATGATGATCATTCGCTTACGATGCCGCAGATCCGTGAACAGCTCGAATTATACGGTGTAACTGCCGATCGTAAGAGTCTGTATCATGATCTCGAAGCGCTTCGGGTACTCGGAGTGGATGTCATAGGGGAAAAAGTAGGAAAGTATTTCAAATATCATGTCGGCAGCAAGAAGTTTGATATAGCGGAACTTAAGCTTCTCGTGGACGCTATTCAGTCATCGAAATTCATTACCGAAAGAAAATCAAACGACCTTATAAAAAAGATCACAAGTCTTGCAAGTGATTATGAGGCAACCCAGTTAAAACGTCAGGTTGTTGTCAGGGGACGCGTTAAAACGATGAATGAGAGCATTTACTATATCGTTGATGACATCCAGCGTGCCATTACACAAAACTGCATGATAACTTTTGATTACATGAGATGGAATCTCGACAAGGAGATGGAAAAAAGGCGGATCGGACTATATACGGTGAGTCCGTGGGCCCTTACGTGGGATGACGAGAATTATTACATGATAGCTTATGATGAAAATGATGATATCATTAAGCATTTTCGTGTAGATAAAATGAAGAATATAAGTATTCTGGATGAAAAACGTGCCGGAAAGGAAAAGTTTAAAGAGTTTGATCTCGCAAAATATTCCAAGATGAGTTTCGGAATGTTTGCGGGAAGCCCCACAAAAGTCAAACTTGAATTTAAAAATGAACTGGTCGGAGTATTAATTGACCGGTTCGGGAAAGACATTCCGGTTGAAAGATCCGGACAGGAAGGGTGGTCCCTGACAAGCGTTGAAGTTGCCCTGTCCGATCAGTTTTTCGGATGGATCTTTGCGCTCGGAAAAGATATTAAGATTATAGGACCTAAGGAAGTAGCCGATCGTTTTAGGGATGAACTTGAAGGACTCGGCAGGCTTTATTCCTGACCTTTGTCCAAAGCCTCCATGTACAGGGCCCCTTCATTTCTCAGCCACTTCCTGCGGGCTTTATAGTCCGGTATGATTTTTGAGACACAGCCCCAGAAAGCGGGAGAGTGATCCATATGAAGACGGTGGCACAATTCGTGAACGATTACGTAATCCCTTATATGCTCGGGAACAGCCATAAGCAGGCAGTTAAATGACAGATTTCCTTTTGCGCTGCAGCTCCCCCACAGAGTCTTCTGGCTTCTTATAGTGATGCGTCCGTAAGATACACCAAGCATATCGGCATAGTGTGCGACTCTTCCCGGAATTACATATTTGGCTTCAAGCTTTAGCCGATCAAGTTCATTTTTGTTTATTGGATCGATTTTCTCACGCTTAGCTCTTTTGTTCGCGGCTTTGGTCAGATGGTTATCGATCCATTTTCTGTTTTTTTCTACAAATCTGTCTATCTCATACAGGGGCATCCATTTGGGAGCTCTGACAAGCACGGTAAGATCCTTTGTGATTTCAACGCTTACAGTCCTTCTCTTACTTCGTATCAGTTCATAATCCCGATTCATCTTATATTGCCCTCCGGCCTCATTCCGGGTCCTTCGGGTAACTGCTGAGGCTGACCGTTTTCCGGTGCGTGTCCGGGCTGAATGTTTTCGGGAGTATTCTGTGGCAACTCTTCTTTGGGCGGTTGTTGGAGCTGAACATCCGGAGTTTTCTGAGGCATATTTTCCGGAGACTGTTGAGGTTGATTTTCCGCCGGTTGCTGAGGCATATCTTCCTGCGGTTGCTTAGGCTGATCCTCCGCCGGTTGTTGGGGCATATCTTCCTGCGGTTGCTTTGGCTGATCCTCCGTCATTTCCCGGGGCACGTTTTGGGGCATCTGTTGAGGCATATCTTCCTCTTCTTGCGTCTGCAGGGACTGGCCGGATTCGGGCGTGGTTGGATCGGTGTTTATGTGCATTTTACTGTTTTCACGGAGCCTGTCATATTCGTTAACTATGTCGCGGACACTGCGCCTGTTCCATTCTCCGCGGTCTATTTCTTCCCCGGATAATCCTTCGAGCCGGTCGACCATCATTTTCTTGCCGGGTGAGACTCCCTGGCTGTGGGCTTCGGATATCTCGGCATCCGTGACTTTGAACGATATTGGTTCAACATTCTGGCGCTGCCCGACATTGTCCTCAAGGCTTGTCAGGAGAGTGTCTGTATGTGCATCCTCCTTTGTATTGGCGGCAAGCACCACATAGTTTCCGTCTTCGTCCGAAAAATAGCCTTCGGCATCAATCTGTTCGATAGTATCTTCTATAGCGGTTTCAATATTTGAGTTGATAAGTCTTTTTGTGTCAAGTCCCAAGAGGATGTCATCCCCGTCGTCATTTATTCCGGTTACATCCAGAACACGGTCAAAACGGTTTATTGTATATTCAATGGAGGGGTTCACATCCAGACTGACGGTTCCGTAGGGAGTGTAGTACGTGTATCCACCGATGCCGCCTGTTATGACAATAGCGGCAGCAGCAGCGGCAATAATACCGGTAATACGCTTCATTGAAGACCGGTTTTTTCTTCTGTGCAGTATTATTTCCTGCCCGATATCATAGCCGTTGTTCCTTATTCCGATGATATCGCCGCCTTCCGTCATTACGGTGGCTTCATTTTCATCTATATCGAGTATTACCGCCTTCATCAGCCTGATCCCTCCTTTCTTACGTATTTTAAATAATCTGCGAGCAGGGGATATTCCCCGTTTAATATGATGACCGCCATTATTATGTATCGCCGGTAGCGGTCGAGTATTTTTTTGTTTACTCCGGTCTTATCGGTTATTTCCTTTATCGGAAGTCTGCAGTATTCAATGACATTTTCAAGTGTTTCATCGTTGTCGAGAATAAACGATATTGCTCTTGCACACGCTGTTTTGGTCTTTCCGGCTTTGGGAGAAGCATCTTTTAGATCACGGAATGTAAACCCGTATTTTTTTAGGCGCTCGTTTACATCAAGTATTTCAGACCGAAGATCCGCAGTCCGATCGGTTTTTTCGGATACTTCACTGCTGTCACGGTACAGGGCACCAAGGAGTTCACTGTTTGAGGAGTAGTCGCCTTCACCGGTCAGCATTTCATCACTGACAGGCATTTCGTTTGCATGACGTTTTTCGTTTCGATAGTAATCTATCAAAGCTCTTTTTATAACTACGGAAGAATAGGGTACAAAATCACCCGCATCTTCCGAATAACTGTCTATTGCCTTATTAAAAGCGTAGAGCGCAACAGACCATTCGTCATCACTTCTTGAAATAAACTTATTGCATGCCCTTGAAGCGATTCGTAAAATGGTCTGTTCGCTGTCGCGTATGAAATTTTCCCGAAGCCGCAGATCATCCTTTGCGGCGACTGCTTTTTTATTCATACGCTCATTTTATCATAAAAATAATGATCTGAACCAGTTCGCTATTTTTGAGATGACCCCGTTACTGTTTTCCTGCTGTGATTCTCCGCTTTGCCGTGTTGTCGGGTTCTGCTGTGCGCCTTGTGTGTTCTGAAAAGACTCACGCCTTTCATTTTTCTCAGGTATTTCAGATATTTCGGATTCAGTCAGCTCAGGCTTGGTCTCTTCTGATAATTCCGCAGTTTCTCCTTCGGGTTTTGCGGGCTTTGTGTCAATACCCGCTTCCTCAAGTGCATCAAATAATGCCCTCATGGCAGTCATCTCAGCTTCGCGGTATGAGTCGATATCCTCATCCTCACTCTCTATTGCTGAATCAAGTGCCGACTTTGCATCCTCGTATGCGCTAAGGAGTTCTGTAAGACTCTCTTTTGTATCATCGTCTTCGAGAGCATCAATTGATTCCGAAATCGCTTCGGTATCTATGCCTTTTCCGCCCTTCATTTCCGGCATTTTTCCTTCCTCTCCCTCCGGCAGTTCAGGTCTTTCACCTTCCGGCATTTCTCCCTCGGGCAATTCGCCTTCGGGTAATTCGGGAACTTCTCCTTCCGGTAACTCCGGCCGCTCTCCCTCGGCAAATTCCGGCATCTCGCCTTCAGGCATTTCCGGTCTTTCTCCTTGAGGAGGCTCCGGCATCTCACCATCGGGACGCTGCATTTCCTGCATCATACCGCCGCTCTGGGGACCGCCGCCGAATCCCTGACCTCCCTGAGGGCCTCCGCCGAATCCGCCGGGTGCAGCCATTACAGCCTGTGCCATGAGAATTGAGAGTGCTCCTGTAATTGCGAGCGTTGTGATCTTCTTTGAAGTGTTCTTTTTAAACATATTATTTTCCTCCGTTCTGTATGTTTTTTTGCGGGGCTTCATCTCTTTTTGAGATTCGCCCCTCTGATACATAATACGGAGGCTATGAGTAAAAAAATGGGGTCGGGATTAATTAAATTTGAAAAGAAGATCATGAAATTTATGATTGCTCAGTTTCTTTCTCATATCTTTTTATGGCCTGACGGATAAGATAGAGAACTTCGCCATTTATAGAACGTCCTTCATACTCTGCAAGGCTTTTCAGTTTTTCATGGGTTTCCGAATCAATCCGGATTCCCAGATGTTTGTCTTTTTCCATACTTTCACTCTCCATCAATACTTGAGAGCCACGCCATTCAAAGTCCACTTCGTGGAGGCGTGGCCTACGTGCTGCAAAGTTTTCATAGAAAACTTTACACCATCAATACTTTAAAAATCGCCATAATTGAGAAATACGTCATTTTGACGCACGTTGATATACAATTTGGCGCACCAAAGTACATTTTAAGATCAGAATATGATATGATTCTAAAATGAACTTAAAATAAGTACACAATTATTTAAAGGAGGACGGACATACAGTTTCTTATTGCCTACTTTATATAGATTCAGTAAATAAAAAGGAGGCAGAAACATGTGTAAATATGGTTATGTAAGAGTTTCATCAAAGGATCAGAATCCTGAAAGACAGTTGGAGGCATTATTGAAATATGGTGTTGCCGAAAAGGACATCTATACGGATAAGGTGTCGGGAAAAGATTTCAACCGTCCCCGGTATAAGGCTCTGATTCGAAAAATGAGCAGAGGTGACATCCTTGTAGTTAAGAGTATAGACAGGCTGGGAAGGAACTATGAGGAGATTATTGATCAATGGCGGTATTTGTGCAGAAAAAAAGGGATTGACATAGAAGTAATTGAGTTTCCTTTATTAAACACCAATCAAACGAGGGATGGACTGACAGGGACGTTTATTTCGGATATAACTCTGCAGATACTCGCTTATCTGGCACAGACGGAGCGGGAATTTATTAAACAAAGACAATCAGAGGGAATAGCGATAGCTAAGGCGAAAGGAATTCGGTTTGGAGCAAAACGTATAGAAACTCCGGAATGTTTTGAGAACAGTTACACATTATGGAAAGCAGGACAGATATCATCCAGAAAAGCAGCAGAGCTTTCGGGAATGAGCCATTCAACATTCTACCGCAGATGCAGTGAACTCGATAAAGAACAGAATATTTGTTTCAAATAGTAGACAATAAGAAACATCACATTATCATAACACGTCCTTAAAAATCACCCACACAATTATAAACCACAACGAGTATATCACAATATGTTTCGAAATGTCTACTTTGCGAAACAGCATTCATGGTTCAGAAATGGTCGATATTCATTGTCATTTATTATATGGAGTTGATGACGGCGCAACATCGTTTCAGGTATCTTCGATAATGCTTGATGAGGCTGCGGCACAGGGGATAACCGATATCATCTTAACGCCTCACTACAGAAAAGGGATGTTCCCTTACGACAATGAAAATATAGCGAATAATTATGAAACCATAAAAAAAGTTGCCGACAGCAATGGCATAAAACTGTATCTGGGATGCGAGTATCATGCAGACAGTGATATGATCCCACACCTTAGGGAAGGAAGAGTTAAGACTCTAGCCGGATCAGATTATGTACTCGTGGAATACAGTCATGACAGTACTTATCTGCAGGTAAGGAACAGCCTGGAGGAACTCATTTCAAATGGCTATATTCCTGTTATTGCTCATGCTGAAAGATACCGGATCATACAGAAAGATCCGGGGACGGCGGGACAGTTTCGAGAGATGGGCGCAAAGATACAGCTTAATGCTGACAGCATATTAGGAATTGATGGCAGCTTGCCAAGAAGGGTCTGCAAGAGATTACTGAAGAACTCGCTTGCAGATATTGTTGCGTCTGACAGTCACGGAACGCTTTCAAGAAAATGCAACATTTCAGAATGCAGAAAATATATAACAAAAAAATACGGTGAGTACTACGCGGAAAAGTTATTTGTTTTAAATCCGGGGAAAATCATTGCCGTACGGAGTGGTAATTGAACAATACTAAATCAACAAGAGACGTTATAGAGATAGATCTGGGAGAACTCCTGTATGAACTGCTGATGCACTGGAAAGCTTTGCTTATATCGGCAATGCTTGCAGCAATCATAGGGTTTGGGTACAGATATTATCTTGTAAATGATATGTACGAGTCTAATGCTCTGCTATATGTACTGACAAAGAGTACATCAATCACAAGCCTGGCAGATCTGCAGACCGGTGCCAACCTGACCCAGGATTATCTGATAGTAACAAAGGACAGACCGGTCCTTGAAAAAGTTATCGGATACTTAAGCTTGCCGGAAGATTACGAGGAGCTTGAGAAAAAGGTGGAGGTAAGTAACCCGACCAATACACGATTCATCCAAATTGCAGTCAGGGATGAGGATCCTGAAAGGGCAAAAGTCATATGCGACCAGATTGCGAATGTAGCTGCATCATTTATAGCAGAGAAAATGGATCAGGACCCGCCTACATTTGTGAAGGGCGGTTATTCTGATGGGAAGCCTGTAAACCATGGAGTGATTTTTTTTACATGTGCCGGTTTTGCTGCCGGATTTGTAATTGCTGCCGGGATCATAGCACTGCGCTTCATATTTAACGATGATGTAACTACTCCTGAGGATATTGAAAACAAGGTAGGACTGAGGGTTCTTGCCTCTCTGCCTATAGATGAAGAAGAGGAACTTTGAGTGATGCAGGAAGTAAGCCTTAATGAGATAAAGAAGCAGAGTAATTCCATGAGAGAGGCTCTTCGCGAATTACGTACGAATATAAGATTCTGCGGTGATGACATAAAGACTATATTGTTTACGAGTGTTGCACCTAATGAAGGCAAGAGTACGGTTGTTATGGATCTTGCGAGATCCATGATAGAGTCCGGTAACAAGATACTTATCATAGATTCTGACATGAGAAAATCAGTACTTGTAGGCAGGCATAGGGCAAGAAGTCTTGACGGGAAACAGATAATGGGTTTGTCTCATTTTCTGTCCGGGCAGAACAGCCTGGAAGAAGTTATATATCAGACACAGTTTCCCAATCTTCTTATCATGTTTGCGGGACCTTCTGTTGTTAACCCGACAGAACTTCTGGAGAACAGGTACTATTCCGAAATGATCCGGTCTATGAGAGATGTGTTCGACTATATACTGATTGACTGTGCACCCCTGGGTGCAGCTATAGATGCCGCTGTCATAGCCAAGGAGTGTGACGGCGCCGTGATCGTGATATCACAGGGAGAGGTCTCCAGTAAGTCTGTTGTAACTATCAAGAAGCAACTTGAGGCTGCGGATGTCAGGATACTCGGAGCTGTTCTTAATAAGGTTGATGTCAAAAAGACCGGGTACTACGGCAAGTATTACGGATCATATTACGGTAAGTACTACGGAAGAACAGGTTCGGGCAATAATTCACCAAAGCGGGACCTTGCCAATGAAGTGAATATGATAAACAACCTAGAGGAGATTAAGAAAGCCTCTCAAAAAATAGAAAAGGATAAGGATGCGGAAAATGGCGAAGATTCGGTCACGGAGAATAGCGGAAACTAAAAAGTCCCGCAAGAGGATCAAGATAAATGCTGTTACGGTATGGCTGATAATTGAAGGTATCGCAGTGGTCGCTGTTTTTGCCGGGGCAGTTGTCAGAAATGTATACGGAGAGAGTAAAAGTGATGAGCCGACGTATCAGATTCCGGAATCAGAGGCGGTAACGCAAACGGATATTACTGATATAAAGCTTCCCACTGATCTTCTCGCCGAAAGCGGGTCGGAAGATGGAGAAGCGTTCTCGGGTGATGTTTATGAGTTGAATTACTCAGAGGATGTTATGACCAGACTATCAGAGATGAGTGTAGAGCAGAAGGTTGATATGCTGTTTGTTACCACCCCTGAGGCTCTTACCGGCAAAGATAATGTGACAATAGCCGG
Organism: Lachnospiraceae bacterium UBA3762; assembly: GCA_002371615.1. Lineage (GTDB taxonomy): Bacteria > Bacillota > Clostridia > Lachnospirales > Lachnospiraceae > UBA2868. The sequence continues at coordinate 91,880 of DFGA01000043.1, forward strand.
AGATGTATTTAAGGACTCATATGGCAGTGACCCGGTAACAGGTCTGATTTTTGCGGACAGTAACTTCAAGACCGAAGAAGATGGGATAAAGATGCTCAGGACATTAAGAGGCTGGTCAAGAGATATAACCGGTATGAATGTTTTCATCGGATATCAGGGCGAAATGACTGATGCAGCCGAACTGTCGGAAAGAGGTATTAATCTGTACTGTGTTGACTATGATGATGAGAACGCTCCGGATCTTCTGACATCCGCAAGTGAAAATCATATGCTTGCGGCATATGTAGCCCCTATAGAGGCAGCCCTTTCTGTGGATGAGGAAGGTGTGTTCTACATAGCAAAGACCGAAGATGTGACGACTATCACGGAAGCAATCAGCAACGGCAGAACATTCCTGTACATGACGGAGGATATTTCCGGCATTCGCGATCAGCTGACGGAGGCAGTAAACCAGGGGAGCATAGCGGATAAAGCTCTTGATAAAGCAGCCGGATATGCCATCACGTTGCGACAGACACTTACCGATATGAGACCGGAGGATATGGAAAAAGAGGCGGAGCCGACAGAGGAACCGGCAAAACCTGCAGCTTCAAGCAAAAAAAGTACACCTAAGAAGGAGATGACCCCAGAAGAGCAGGCAGCAGCCGCAGCTGCGGAAATGCAGAAACAGGCCGAGTCAGCTTTGAAGGAACTCCAGAAGCAGGCGGAAGCTGCGGCAAAGGCAGCCACTGAGGCAGCCGGCGGACAGTAGGAAAATATGATGAACAGAAAAAGTATCGCGATAATTGCTGGCGGAGCAGCAGTGGCTCTTGGGGTAGCAGGACTGATACTGTGGATATACTTCGCTCCGGGAGCGGAGGAGACCAGGGCTTCAGAAAGTGTATATGAACAGACTGAAATGACAAGTTCTGCCAAGGAGCAGGAAGCAGACCCTGCTGAACCGTCGCAGGACATTAGGATAATAACAACGCTTGATGATTTTGGCGAAGAAAAATGGGACGAAGGGATCATCTGCTATAAGGACAGGTATTACAAATATAATGACAATCTCCAGAACTACCTGTTCATGGGAATAGATAATGACAACATAGCAAGAACGGCACCGGATGGTATAAGCGGCGGTCAGTCCGATGCTATGTTTGTATTGGCTCTTGATAACGAAAAACGTGAAGTGTCGATTGTAGCGATCAATCGGAATACCATTGTTCCGGTTGATGTATATGATGAGGAAGGAAACTTCCTGCTGCAGATGGATCTGCAGATTTGCCTGCAGCATGGATATGGTGACGGAATGAAGCTCTCGTGTATGAGGGCAGTGGAGGCGGTGGACAGGCTCCTTCGTAACATTCCGATTACCGGATACATGTCACTCAACATGGGCGGACTCCCGGCGGTAAACGATGCAATAGGAGGAATAGAACTGACAGCTCTTGAAGGCATAAGGCGTGGAGATGTATCTATTCAGCAGGGTGAGACGTTAACACTTAACGGCGAACAGGCATATGCGTATCTTCGAACACGGGATGTTGACGAATTTGCATCTGCCAACGGAAGACTCATGAGGCAGGAGCAGTATATCAAAGCATTCGTGGCAAAACTTCTGAAAGATCCAGCCCTTGCAAACAAGATATATGAGGCCGGCAAAGATTATATGGTAGCTTCCATTGATCTGCCAAAACTCATCAAGAGCGCTCAGGATATGACATTTACAGATGACCGGATGTACACCATCGAAGGCGAGACCGAATTCAAGGACAGCTTTGAGAGATATAACGTTGATGAGGAAGCGCTGATCGACCTCATCATTAAGGTCTTCTATGAGGAGACTACACTTTAATATCTAGCCGTAAATGGCTTGAAATACAAAAGGTCGCTCGGCATTAGGCCCTCGACATATACCACATGAAAAACCCGAGAAAGGAGGGATGTGTCCAATGAGCAAGAAAATTGTTTCATTAGTGACTGCCGCAATGGTTATGGCTGCAACAGCCGTTCCGGTATTTGCAGCAAGTCCCAGCACAGCAACAGTTGTCAGCACGCCTGTAACAGTTTCCACATCAGTTGCAGCTGCCAAGGGATACGCTGTATCAGCTGCGGAAGCGCAGGCAACGGCTACAACACCTGAACAGGCAGTCGCACTTGCGTCAACAGCTGCTGTTAATACAGCAGGAGTTGCTACAGGTGCAGCAGCACCCGCTGTAGTAGCTCTGGCCAAGCTTGACATCCTCAAGGATGCCAATGTTCAGCAGGCAATCATCAAGAACGGAGGCACAGGTGTTATCGTTGCTTCCCAGCTTATTGCAAATGCTGACGGCAGCACAGGCACAAAGAGGGTAAGCCTTACTGTTGCAATGACAGCACCCGGAGAGAAAGTCACCATTCTTTACTATGTACCCGGTGATCCCACTCCCAAGGTACTTACAGCAACAGTCGGAAGAGCTGGAACTATCAGTGTCAGACTTCCGATCCCTTGCGTTTACAACGTAGTTAAATAAGCAAAATCGTTAATATCTATTAAGACATAATGTACTAGTACAAATCATGTGGTAGATAATCGCAGTCCTAAACGGCTGCGGTAGCAGGAGGCTCCGGTTGCGGTAGACCGTAACCGGGGTGACTGCTACAGTAAACGTTATCATATTCGTTCACTGTATTTAAGACCCCGGATATCCGGACGACTCCCGTAGGAGCGGCGGATGGAAAGGAAGAACATATTGTTTCGCGGATAGGGAAGTAACACTTCCTATGGCGAAGCATACCCTAAGTGTAGTTGTATGCACAGATTAAGTTACAGACTACAGATAAATGAAGAAGGAGCCGGGAGTGTGACTGACCTATGTGGTATGTAATCTGGACCAAAACAAATACAGAAATATTGTTAAGAGATCAGATAAAACGCCGGGTATCTCCCGAAATATGTTCTGACTGCCGTGTTCTAACAAGAACGGAGCAGCAAAAATGGAAAAAGGAAATAGTAAGTAAAACCAAACTTCTGTTTCCGGGGTATTTGTTTGTTGATACTAATGAGCCTGAAAAACTAAACAGCCTTATCAGGCAGATCAATATTTCCGATAACCACCCACGGGTCATAAAATCCGGAGATATTTATAAACCGATAACCGATACGGAAGAGGAAATACTAAAAAGCCTCGCCGGTAATGACGGTAACGTCGGGATTTCAACCGGAATTATAGAAAACAAAGTACTAAAAGTGATAGATGGTCCCCTAAAAGGGTTTGAAAAGTATATATATAAGATTGACAGATATAAGCGTAAAGCCTGGCTTGCAATGAGTCTGTTCGGTGAAGAGAGAATGTTCAGTGCGAGCTTAAATGTTATCAGGAAAGACTGAATTTAAAGGATTAAATTATCCATAATATGTTAAATTCAAATTTTGACAACGATATATTAGCTGAAACAGCAAAAAGAGTGAATGTTTTTGTTCCGGGAAGGCTATGCCTGTTTGGAGAACATAGTGACTGGGCCGGTACATATATGATGACAAACGGCGACCTAGTAGAAGGTCAGGCTATTGTTACGGGGATCAATCTGGGTATCCACGCTACTGCCGAGAAGAGCGAAGATTTTACAATAAGCAGCTATGAAGCTGACGGTTCTGCTGCGACCTTCACATCTTCAATGGATATGAATGAACTGAAAAAGTATGCGAAGGAGCCCATCTTATTCTCATATTGCTGCGGTGTTGCCGCATATATGCGCGAAAATTATCATGTAGGCGGTGTAAAAATCACTATAACGGACGTTACGCTTCCCATGAAAAAAGGGTTGTCTTCTTCAGCGGCTGTCTGTTGCCTGGTGGCAAAGGTATTCAATGAGCTGTATGGTCTGCACATTTCCACCCGTGGCATTATGCAGATTGCATACAGAGGAGAACTGCTTACCGGTTCGCGATGCGGAAGACTCGATCAGGCATGTGCTTATGGAGAGAGACCGGTGCTTATGCATTTCTACCAGACTGAGATAGATGTTGAAACTATCCGGGTGGGGCAGACATTCTACTGGGTAATAGCAGATCTGTGTGCCAGCAAGAACACCAAGAGGATATTGGCATATTTGAACAGGGCATACCCCTTCGCAACGAATGAAATAGAAATTGCTGAACAGGAGGCATTAGGTCCGGACAATCATAAGATAATTGCGAAGGCAAGAGAAGCCATAGAGAGCGGCAACGCCGAAGAGCTTGGGAGGACGATGACCGAAGCGCAGAAGTTATTTGACAAAAAGGTTGCGCCTGCTTGCCCGGAGGAGCTTGCATCCCCTGTTCTTCATTCTGTCCTCAACGATGAGCGTATACAGGAGTGGATATATGGTGCAAAGGGAGTGGGAAGCCAGGGCGACGGGACGGTTCAGCTTTTGGCAAAAGATAAGAAGAGCCAGACAGCTCTCGTGGAATATCTAAACAATGTCAGACATATGGAGGCGTTTGCATTTCGCTTAAATGCCGGAGGCAAAATAAAAAAAGCAATCATTCCCATAGCCGGTAACGGAACAAGAATGTTCCCGGAGTCATTCTTCATTAAGAAAGCAATGCTTCCAGTTATGGATGACAAGGGAACTGTAAAGCCGGCACTGTTGTACATGCTTGAAGAACTCATAGACTGTGAGATAGAAGACATATACCTTATTATCGGTGCGGGTGAGACAGAAGAGTACAGGCGTGTGTTTGATTTTGGTTATGACGAGTCTTATGTAAAATCACTCCCTGACAACGTGCGTGAATACTATCAGGAAATATATGAAATAGGTCAGCGTATACACCTTATCGTTCAGGAAGAAAAGAAGGGATTCGGTCATGCGGTCTATCAGGCGCGCAGATATCTTGCGGGGGAGCCGGCAGTCATGCTTCTCGGTGATTTTCTTTATAAGTCCAACATAGAACTGTCATGCACACAACAGACTATCAATGCCTATAACAAGTCAGGCGGCAAAGCTGTAGTGAGTATCAAGGCTATACCGGTAAAGGAATCAAGGCATTATGGCATTGTTCACGGAACTTTCCGCGGTGATAGACCGTATATCATGGATGCCGACAGTATGGTAGAGAAACCGGATGAGGAGTATACAAAGGAAAACCTTCTTGTAGACGGCAGATGCTATGCAACTTTCGGAAGTTATGTATTGACTGACGAAGTGTTTGAATTTCTGGAGCAGCAGATAGAGGATAATGAAGCCAACCGCGAGCATAGCGAGATAGACCTGACAAAAGCCCTTACGAAAACTGCAAAGGATGGCAATCTTGTAGGAGTCGATATAGACGGAGAAAGTTATGATATCGGAATACCACGAAAATATTACCAGACGTTTGTGGAATTTGGAAGGTAAACAGAAGCAGACTATGGGGGATGTAAATGTAGCCGGAATAAAAGGGCAAAGTCTGCCCTACCGCTCCATAAAGAGACTGGCAGATATTGTATTATCTCTTGTTGGATTGATACTGCTGTCTCCTATTTTTCTCATTACAGCGATAGCTATAAAACTCGAAGATGGTGGAAGTGTATTCTATGTTCAGGACAGAATAGGGAAAAATAAAAATATATTTAAAATGTACAAATTTCGTTCTATGAAAATGGACGCCGACAAAATGCATGAACAAATGAAAAAAGAGTACGGGGTAAGAGATGTGAGTTTCAAATTGAAAGAAGACCCCCGGGAAACAAGAGTGGGTCGAGTAATCAGAAAATGGAACATTGATGAACTGCCACAGTTGTTAAATATTTTAAAGGGTGAAATGACTTTTGTGGGGCCACGGCCACTTCCGGTTTATGAATATGAAGATGAGCAGAAGAGATACAATGGAAAATATGATTTGCGTTATGAGGTGCCACAGGGATTGACGTGCACATGGCAGATAGGCAACAGATCAGAAACAGAATACTCTGAAAGGATGCAGATGGATGTCGATTATGCCAGAAGGTGTGGACTGTTGCTAGATACAAGATTATTTTTTTTGACTGCAATATATAGTATCACAGGAAAGGCAGCATATTAATGGGTAGGATTCTCGTTTGCGGTGGAGCCGGATATATCGGCAGCCATATCAACAAAATGCTGAATGAACAAGGATATGATACGGTGGTCTTCGATAATCTTGTGTACGGACACAGGGAAACAGTTAAATGGGGCGAACTGGTTGTTGGAGACCTTGCGGACATTAATGCGTTGGATGATCTGTTTGACAAATACGATTTTGAAGCTGTATTTCACTTCGCAGCTTACGCATATGTAGGGGAGAGTGTAGAAAATCCCGAAAAGTATTATATAAATAATGTAAGTAATACGTTAAATCTCCTGCAGGTCATGAAAAAGCATGGAGTGAATAAAATCATATTCAGCAGTACATGCGCCACCTATGGCGAGCCTGAAAGTGTCCCCATTACAGAAGATATGCCGCAGAATCCTATTAACCCGTACGGAGCAACCAAGCTTATGGTCGAGAGGATATTCAAGGATTACAGTAAAGCATATGGATTGCAGTTTGTAGTCCTCCGTTATTTTAACGCTGCCGGAGCAGATCCGGACGGAGAAATAGGGGAGAGTCATAATCCGGAGACACACATTATACCGCTGGTTTTAGATGCGGCATCGGGGCTCAGGGAAGATGTTAAAGTATTTGGGACGGATTATGATACACCGGACGGGAGCTGCATAAGGGATTATATTCATGTAACTGACCTTGCATCAGCACATCTGTTAGCTCTTAAGTACTTGGAAAAGGGAGGGGGTTCGGATTTCTTCAACCTTGGAAACGAGAAAGGCACAAGTGTCCTGGAGGTTATTGAGTCTGCACGGAGAGTAACCGGTAAAGGGTTTAAAGCTATACTCACAGACAGACGTCCGGGAGATCCTGCAAAACTGGTCGGAAGCAGCAAGAAAGCAAAAGAAGTTCTTGGTTGGAAACCACAATATGAGGATATCGATACAATCATATCCCATGCATGGAAATGGCATGAGAATAGGCAGTACTAAACAGTACGATTATCTTATAGTAGGAGCCGGACTGTTTGGGGCGGTGTTTGCTAGGGAAGCTACTGATGCGGGGAAAAGATGCCTCGTTATAGATCGCAGGAATCATATCGGAGGTAACGTATATACTGAAGAGATCGAAGGTATTCAAGTACATAAGTACGGTCCACATATTTTTCATACGGATATCGAAGTAGTATGGGAATATGTGAATCAGTTCACCCATTTTAATCATTTCAGATACGAGCCCATAGCAAACTATAAGGGCGAGTTGTATAATCTTCCGTTCAATATGAACACATTCCATCAGATGTGGGGAGTTAATACTCCGGAAGAGGCACAGTCTAAGATAGAAGAACAACGTCGAGAGATAAAGGGGACCCCCATAAATCTCGAAGAGCAGGCGATTAGCCTCGTTGGTCGAGATATTTATGAAAAGCTTATAAAGGAATACACCGAGAAACAATGGGGCAGACCCTGTACTGAATTACCGGCATTCATCATCAGAAGGCTTCCCGTCCGTTTCCGTTTTGATAACAACTACTTCAACCATCCGTATCAGGGAATTCCAATCGGTGGATATACAGCTATGGTTGAGAAGATGCTGGAAGGGATAGAAGTACGATTAAACACAGAATACAGAGCAGGAGAATATGAAGCATCTAAGGTCGTATATACCGGCCCTATAGATGCTTATTTTGATTATAGATTTGGGGAACTGGAGTACAGAAGCCTGCGGTTTGAGACCGAAGTGTTGGATATGGTCAATTATCAAGGCTGTGCCGGCATGAACTTCACTTCTCACGATATTGCGTACACGAGGATTGTGGAGCATAAACATTTTGAGTTTCAGGATGGAACAGATAAGACTGTAATAACGAAGGAATACAGCCAAGACTGGAAGAAAGGCGATGAGCCTTATTACCCAGTCAATGATGAGAAGAATCAGAAATTATTTGAGCAGTATAAGGCGTTAGCAGAGGATGAGTGTAATATCATCTTCGGTGGCCGCCTTGGAGAATATAGATACTATGACATGGATAAGGTTATAGCGAGGGCATTAGAAGTGGCAAGAGAGGAATTACAGAGTGTCTAAGATACTGGTTGTGGCGGTGCAGGATATATAGGTTCTCACTGCAATAAGATGTTAGCTGAGAACGGCTATGAGACGGTGGTTTTCGATAATTTGGTCTACGACCACAGAGAAGCGGTTAAATGGGGTGAGTTGGTAGTTGGAGATTTGAATGATTCTGTTGCACTTAAGAAGCTGTTTGACGAGAACGATTTCGATGCTGTGTTCCATTTCGCTGCCTATGCTTATGTAGGTGAGAGTGTAGAGAATCCTGAGAAGTACTACTTCAACAATGTGGCCAATACATTAAACCTGCTCAAAGCTATGCGTGAGCATTGGGTAAATAATATAGTATTCAGTTCTACTTGTGCTACTTATGGGGAGCCTGAGAGTGTTCCTATCACCGAAGACATGCCGCAAAATCCTATCAATCCTTACGGAGCCACGAAGCTTATGGTTGAGAGGATATTTGCGGATTATCACAAGGCCTATGGGCTGAATTTTGTGGTACTGCGATATTTCAACGCCGCAGGGGCTGATCCAGATGGGGAGATAGGTGAGAGTCACGATCCTGAAACACATATAATTCCACTGGTTTTAGATGCGGCGAGCGGTTTGAGACCTGATGTTAAGGTATTTGGAACAGACTATGACACTCCAGACGGTTCTTGTGTAAGAGATTATATCCATGTTACCGACCTTGCTTCGGCTCATCTGTTAGCACTGAAGCACTTGCAAGCTGGCGGAGCTTCGGACTTCTTCAATCTCGGTAATGAACGAGGTACGAGTGTATTAGAGGTGGTTGAAAGCGTGAGGAGGGTTACAGGGAGAGAGTTTACAGCGGCTCACACAGAACGCAGGCCGGGGGATCCTGCGAAGCTGGTAGGGAGTAGCAAGAAGGCTAAAGATATTTTGAACTGGAAACCCCAGTTTGAAGATATAGACACTATAGTATTCCATGCCTGGAAATGGCATGAAAAGAAGGAATATTAAACTAATGCTCAATAGCACGACAAAGAATGATTCAAGTCCTACAGTTTCTGTTATAATGCCAATATTCAATGTTGAACTATATCTTCGAAAAGCTATTGATAGTGTTTTGAGTCAAAGTTTCGATGATTTTGAGTTGATCTTAATAAATGACGGATCTACCGACAATTGCCTTTCAATCTGTAGGGATTTTGAAAAAAAAGATCCAAGGGTGAAAGTCATATCTAGAGAAAATAAGGGGCTTGCTATGAGCCGTGAGGAAGGAGTAGAGAAGGCTAGAGGAAGATATGTCTATCTGATGGATTCTGACGATTATATTGAACCCGATATGCTGAATACGATGGTTGAGGTGGCTGAAAAGCATGAAATGCAAATTGTGATGTCGGGATTTTATATGGAATATTACGAACATGGAAGGCATTTCAATGTTAAAGTTGTGGTACCAGAAAAAAATTATAATGATATATCTGAATTTCAAAAAGATGCACATATTTATTTGAATAAAACAATGCTTAGTGTTGTATGGAATAAACTGATAGAAAGAAGTCTGATACTAGATAATGATGTGCACTTTAAGAAAATCCGATGGGATGATCACCATTTTGTGATGGAATTGTTGAAATATGTTGACAGATTAGCAGTCGTGAGTGACGCACATTATCATTGGTATCGTTCCCGCAAAGGATCGGATACAGAAAAGATTTATTCTGATCCCGACTTGTTTATACACAGAGTTGAGCAATTCGAAAGTATATTAGGCACATATAAGGCATGGGGTAATCCTATAAATATTGATGGTGCATACAAATGGTTTATGGAAAGGGCTTTTCAATGTGTTCAGGAATATGTATGCAGTGACAACGATGATAAAAGAAAAAAAATAAATGAAATATGTAGTAACAAATATGTAGTTGCTGGTAACAGTATGCAAATACCCTATGGGAAGTTTATGCGCATTTGTATTAAAATTATGGAAACAAATAATTTTTATCTGATATGGATTATCTCACATATGATTCGACTTGTGAAAAATACAATGCCAAGATACTTTTTTGCCGTTAGATCGAAAAGAAATTAGATGTCAAAGTGAAATGGGAACAGGGACTGTGATACCAATTAAGAGAAGGATTAAGGAATCGATTCCTATAAGATTGTTGGCCTCGCCATATATGATGGTAAAGAAGTACCTCGAAAATCAGAGATATGATAATAGTAAATATCCGTCTGAAATAAAAAAATATAAAAATAGGCATAAGGGAGGGCGTTGTTTCATTTTAGGAAATGGTCCGAGTTTACAGGTCAAAGATTTAGAATTAATAAACGAAGAAATATGTTTCGCGGGTAACAGAATATTTGATATTTTTCCAAAGACAGATTGGAGACCGGACTATTATTTTTGTGTTGATAAGAATGCAGTATACCAGTTAAATAGCGAGATAGAGAGAATGAATAATATCACGAGATTTATCGAATTTTCTGGGAGAAAGGCGATAAATAATAGTGATGATATCATTTATATTAATTCCAATCCTTTTTTTAGAATTAATTTATTTAATGACTCAAAGACAGGCATAAGCGAAAAACCAGAACATATGTTTTGGCATGGCTATACCGTTGTTTATCCAATGATTCAGATGGCTCTATATATGGGCATGAAGGAAATATATCTTTTGGGGGTTGATTTCAACTATTCAACTGTAATTGGAAAATTCGGAAATGTTAAACATAAAAATAATGTACAGGATTATTATTCTAATCGTAAAGACAACAATGCTTTTTTGAATTATCATTCGGTTTTGTATTCCTATGAATGTGCAAGGAATTACTGTGAAAAACATAATATTAAAATACGTAACTGTACAAGAGGGGGGAAATTGGAAGTTTTTATTAGAGAGAGCCTTGAGGATGTAATTTCCTCTAATCAATAATACTGGGGATTGCTGTGGTAGTTGAAATATACAATAGAGTGTCTATAAAATCTGGCATAGGATGGTTGCTTCTGTTGATGCCCTTCTTTCCTGTAAGTATTATCGAGTATTATTGGGAGGAGAGCGACTTGCTGTTTGACATATGGAAGATTTTTTCCATATTTATCATACTTGTATTGATATTTATAAATGAGGGTATAGGAGAATTATTATTAAATGCTAAACTGGGTCTTGTGTTCACTTGGTGGTTTATTCTTTTTGTATCGACATTAGCCAATGGTGGAAATGTATTAACGTTTATAAAAAATGTTTTAGCAGGAATTTTTCCTATATTGCTTTTGGTTATGCTACTACAACGAAATGAACTGGTGTGTCTGAGTTATTTAACATCATGGCTTTGGCTATTGATAATACTAAATTTTGCATCCATATTGATTTATCCAGAAGGAATATATAGGAGTTATTCGGATGATTTGGGTTGGTATTCAGATGCACATTGGATACTGGGACATAAAAACATAATAATAGGCATTTTCCTATTTACTATCATTGTGTCATTTCTAAATTCGTACTTTATGTATGGCAGAGTTCTTTTGAGATACAAAGTTGGGATGATCCTGTGTACGATCGAGGCTTTTTTGATGGATTCGCAAACATCAGCGTTTATACTTGCTATAATCTGTGTTTTTACATTTTTTATTCCGTTAGGGAAAATTATAGAGAAGATCGATTCAAGATGGATTGTTATAGGCGAGATAGTTCTATTTGTGGGTATTGTCATTTCCAAAGTATATATGTATTTTAGCTTTATAATACAGGATATAATGGGGCGTTCAATGACTTTATCAGGCAGAACTACAATCTGGCCGGTTGCATTGAAGATGATAAGCGAGAAGCCGTGGATTGGCTATGGGATAAGAGATTATAAATGGATAACAAGTAGCCTTGGGAGATCATGGGCAGTTCATACACATTGTCAGTATCTTGAGTGGGCATTTACGGGAGGTATTTTTTTATTTGTAACCGGAGTAATTTTATTTTGGCAATGCGCAAAAAATATAAATGATATACAGCCGAGAGAAATCCAAATTCTTATGAAGGCAGTCTTACTTGGTTTAATGACTGGAATGCAAACAGAAGTATTTATGTTTAAGACTTTAACAATCCAGGTCTGGTATGTAATAGTTTTGATGGTAAGCCTTAATCAGAGTCAGATTGATTATTACTTGAACTATGTTGATGATACAATTTCCCCAATAAGAATTCTAGTGAATGGGAAAGAGGTTTTATAGATAATGGGGTTTGCAGAAGAGAGAATATTTATTATATGCGCACGGCCTTTCACTGGAGTGTCAGGGGGAGGTTCTGGTGTTAATTGTAGGCTATATCTAGCAAATAAAAAATATAAGAATCTGGGTCATACAATCCATATATTTCTAGATGCTATATTAGATGGTCAGGATGAGTTGTTGCCTGACCCACATATTTCCCAAAAAAGAAAATCTAAATTTTTTAACACTCTTAGGAAGCTTTCATTACCAAATGTTATTGTGTATGAGAAGAAATTAGTTGTTGCAAAAAAAATGATTAAAAGGGCTGATGAATGCTATCATTTCAAGCTTGAAGATATTTTTATATTTTGTGATACAGAGAGTGCATATGCATTCAGTTTATATGATACGCATAATCAGTACAGACATATTTCTATAGTATATCATCAACAAGGTAGCCTATACAACGAATGGAATGCGTACAATAGAGTTAATGCTTGTTGCTTTCATAAGTATCTTGACAATATTCAAATGAGAACATATCAAAAGTTCGATATTGTAGGATTTCCTTCATATGGCACCAAGGAGACATTATGTAAGAATGCTAAGAATCTCGGATTGTTGCTCGATTCAAAGAGGATGTATATTACTTATAATGGATTTGACCCACTTGAATTGAAGCAAAAAATAGTAAAAACTGGTGATGTAGAGGGAAAAGACAATTATTTAAAATTCATTACTGTCTCAGCCTTAAATTATGCAAAAGGAGTTGAAAGAATTCCTAGATTTATTTCGCAGATTGTGAATAGTGGTATCGATATTCGATGGACACTAGTAGGAAACGGCGTTATGGCTGAAAAGCTGGAAGAGGAGATAGGAAGATATGATCTAAAAGGTAAGGTGGTATGGATTAAAGAATTTATAAGTCATGAACAATTGCTGTCAATATTGCAAGAAATGGATTATTTTGTTTGTTTTCACAGATGGTCAATATTTGATTTTGCAATTATCGAAGCAATGGCTTATGGCGTGATACCTATTTTGACAAATGTAGGCGGTAACATGGAGATGGTGGAGAATGAGAGAAGTGGGTTTTTGATTGATGATTTGGGGGATCCTGTCGAAATCAATAATCTGATAGAAATTATGAAAGACGAAAAAAAGCGAGAGGATATGAAGAACATATGTATGGAGAGACAAAACAATCTATTTAGTGAAAAAGCTTTTCTTGATGGCTATAAAGCATTAGTAGATGCATTGAAAGCAGTTTAGGCTTGAAAGCGGATAGTGTATCTTTTAGGAAATCTTAATGATTGTAAGGGGCTTCTAAACTCTGACTGTTGTCCCTTGAAAACATAATATGGAGAGGTGTGAAAGAAACTCAAACATAGAAGTGATAAAGCTTGTGGCGATATTGATGATAATCATATCTCACTCAGTCCCATATGTGGACAACTACTCGCATCCTTATCTTATTGACTTACGGTATTCAAGTGAATCAGTTCAGCAAGTGGTGATGATAATGCTGCGAAACTTGGGACAAATTGGAAATCTGATTTTCATGATCAGTTCATTTTGGTTTCTTCAAAATTCAAAGAGAGTAAATATAAGCAAGGTCATCAATATCATCCTCGATACCATAGTAGTATCTGCTTTTTACATCCTCGTGGCTAGGATCCTTGGCATTCAGATTGATCCTTGGGATTTCAGAATGATGAAGCATCCAATATCTCTGGCAGCTTGGTGGTTTGTAACTTGCTATCTTATAGTCTATATCGTGCATCCTGCATTAAATCAGGCTTTCCAGATTCTATCAGGTAAAGTGATGAACTTATCAATCGTGATAGCTGTGTATGCTATTTCAATCCACACATTGTGGTGGCGATCAAGTTTCTATTATAGTTCACTTATTGGGCTTATCTATATTTACTTCATCGTTAGCGTTACACACTATGCGGTTAAGAGAATAAGGGAGTCATGTGATACAAATACGTTAAGGAAGTACAAGAGAACAGTATCATGGCTTGTTCCATTTGGAATCTTTTTACATATCGCTTTTTTAACTCTCTTTAATTATGTAGGTCTACACTTTGAGAGACTGGGAAATGATATGTTGAGGTTCAATATTATCATCAACCCTATTTTTATCATAGTTGCGATGTCGGTATTTCTGATAGTTCTGTTCAGAGAGCCAAGACGAATTAGAGTTATCAATTATTTACCATCGCTATCTTTGCTCATCTATCTTTTCCATAACAGTATTTTAATTTATAAATACATTGTCCCGGATATTTATTTTAAATGGGTATTTGAGCATATAAACGGAGATATTCTTCTACCATTAGTCTTTTTATTAGCGTTCCTGCTCCTTGTCTGGGGATTGCTATTAAGCCTGATATATGACAAGAGTTTAAGGAGAATAACTGTTGGGGTTTCTAACAGGGTAGGTACAGTCATAGAGCGATGGGTTTATTCGTAAAGCCTGTGTTATGAGAAGGTGATGATTTGAAAGGAAAATCCCTCGCAAAAAACTCTTTTTATAATGTACTGTACCGGCTACTGAATATTGTATTCCCACTCGTAACATCCATATACATAGCGCGAATCTTAAAGGCTGAGAGCATAGGACTTGTGGCCGCTGCACAGAATAATGCTAAGTATTTTGCAATGGTTGCGGCCCTTGGGATACCTACTTATGGGGTCAAGCTGATAGCTCAGTATAAGGTTAAGAGCCAAGAGTCTTCGAAAGCCTTTTCGGAGCTTTTCGTTATTAATGGAGTCCTAAGCATTGCTTGCTCCATAGCCTATGTAGCTTTTGTCCTGCTGATTCCGTATTTCAGAGCGCAGAAAACCTTATACTTTATCGTAGGTCTTGTGATACTCTTCAACATTTTCAATGTTGATTGGTTCTACCAAGGGATACAGGAATATGGCTATATAACCATTCGGAGTTTCATCGTAAAAATTCTGTCTCTCGCTGGAATTATCTTGTTTGTACACAGCGGGAAGGACTTCTATGCATATGCCATCGTAAGCACTCTTGCGCTGGTGGGAAATTATGTATTTAATGTTTTCCGGCTTAAGAGGTATATAGTTCCAGTAGTTAAAGGGCTTGAATTTGAGGAGCATCTGAGCCATATACTGACTCTTTTTGCATCGAGCGTGGCGGTTGAAGTATATGTTTTAGCGGATACCACGATGCTTGATCTGATGTGCAATTCAACAGTAGTCGGATATTACACGATGTCGATGAGGGCAGTTGCGGTAATACGGACTATGGCTGTAGCTATTTCGGCTGTATTCCTTCCGCAGATGAGCTACCTGTATTTTAGTGGACGTAAGGAGGAATTTCTAACTCTCGTAAATAAGGGAATTCATATATTGGGTGCTGTGTCTATACCGGTTGCTATAGGATTCTGCATAGTTGCAGATGACGCTATCGTATTGGTTTTTGGCGACGAATTCAAGAATTCTGTTTTGACAGCCCGCATACTGTCGTTATCCATTATTACTGTCGCCTACAATAATTTTATAGGCTTACAAATACTTGTCACGCTTGGCAAGGAGAAGATAACCACAATCTCTACAATATGCGGTGCCATCACAAATGTGATTATGAATTTCTTTTTGATAAGGTCATTCCAGCATAATGGAGCGGCTGTTGCATCCGCTACAACGGAATGCGTAGTCACCATGGTTCAGATAGTTCTGTCTGCCAAGTATATAAGAATTTCATATAAGCTGAAAAGCATCATAATTTCCTGCTTGGCAATGTCTGTGGGAGTCATTGCAACGAGGATGCTTATTACAGGTTTGGCAGTTCTTAGGGTTATTGCGTCTGTGATTATAGGTGGAACTGTCTATGTGGTGGCAATGTACATAATGAAAGATGAATTCATGATACTGATATTTGACAAAGCTAAAAGTGTTATAGGTAGAAAATAAAGTGTATTTTGGAGGATAGGAGATGCCGCATTTTGGGGAAAAAAAACAGAATTAAAACAGGGATGACAAATTTCCTCTATAAACGAGGAATAGACTTTATGGTCAATAGAATTCCCGTGAAGGTGAACAACGATGGCAAAACACTTATCAATCTTGGATCCGGTGATTGGGAATGTGACGGGTGGACGAACCTTGACTATTCATCTAAATGGTATTCTAAGGTCCAAAAGCGGCATAGATTTGTGGAGTATGATATCAGGCACGATAAAATCCCTTATGAGGATGATTCGGTTGACTGCATCTATTGCTCTCACGTCATTGAACACATAGAAAATGGCTATGATGAAAAGATGCTGGAAGAATGCTACCGAATTCTCAAAATGGGGGGAGTATTGCGCATAGCCTGTCCTGATGCGGAATTTCTGTGGCAAATGGCAAAATATGGCAAGGACTGGTGGTGTTGGAGAAAACGATGGTGCATTCAATTCGGAGTTGACTATAAGGATCTTAGACCGGTAGATTTGCTTGTAAGAGAGGTGGCCACTCCCAGAATGAAGAATTTCGGGTATTTATATGGGACGGAAAAAGGATACAAGGATTACATCGATGAATTCGAGAGACTGAGATGCGAAGACTTTTTAGGCTTCATTACAAGTGGGCTGGAGTTCAATGTTGATCATGTAGGTGACCACATTAATTACTGGACATTTGAGAAACTGAGCGGAAGTCTTCAGAAAGCTGGATTTAAGACAATAATAAGATCTCGTTATGCGGGAAGTATAAGCCCTTATATGAAGTCAAGGGCTTATTTTGATATAACTGGCCGGGGATGAGTTTATATGTAGAAGCAATAAAGGATTAACGAAGAGGAGTAAAAACAGTTTAATGAACCAACCAACTTACAACCCCCCTTTCGTGATTGCTGAGGCTGGATGCAATCACATGGGACAAATGGAGATCGCCAAGGATCTCATCGAAACAGCCGCGCATTTCTGCAAAGCAGATGCGATTAAGTTTCAAAAGCGTTGTCCGAAGGAACTTCTGACGCCGGAGCAGTACAATGCTCCGCATCCAAATCCGGCGAATTCGTATGGAAGCACCTATGGAGAGCATAGAGAATTCTTAGAGTTCGACTTGGATCAACACCGACAACTAAAAAAGTGGTGCGAAGAGGCAGGAATTATATATTCGACATCCGTTTGGGATTTAACGAGTGCAAAAGAAATAGCATCGTTGAATCCCATTTTTATTAAGATTCCATCTGCCTGTAATACACACTATGAAATGCTTCAATGGCTGTGCGACAATTACGAGGGAGAAATTCAGCTTTCCTTTGGAATGACGAGTCATGAAGAAGAGGAGGAGATAGTAAAGCTCTTTGAGAAGAATGGGCGTGCTAAGGATCTGATTCTCTACAACTGTACATCTGGATATCCGGTGCCTTTCAAGGATGTATGTCTGTTAGAGATTAATCGGATGAGAGAGGCTTATGAAGATCGGGTTAAAGCTATCGGCTTTTCTGGACATCACCTGGGCATAGCAATTGATGTTGCAGCTTACACATTAGGAGCAAGTTATATAGAGCGGCACTACACGTTGGATCGTACATGGAAAGGTACTGATCACGCAGCTTCTTTAGAGCCAGATGGGGTAAGAAAGCTTGTGCGGAATCTAAATTCAGTGCATAGTGCACTGACGAGCAAATTAGAGGAAATTCTACCTATAGAGCAGATTCAAAGAGACAAGCTTAAATATAGACAACTGTAAGGCTCTTCGGTATTGTTGATTTAGATCTGAACAGGGAAAAAGCAGTCACAGATATTATTTACTTGCTATATGAGAAATTACCAGACTATCTTCTTGATAGCAAAGAACTGAACAGGCTTGCAGAGGGAAATCTTTTCTCCAATTATGCTGAGGACTATTATTAGCACCGGTAGATGATAGGTAAATCTATGAGTAATTCGATTGAATCATTGTATGAAAAACGAATAGTTGCATTTATTGATATTCTTGGTTTTGAAGCACTTATCAAGGATTCGGAGAATAACAGGAACAATCAAAAGAAAGTGAACACTGCGTTAGATATTGTATACAGTATAAAGGAGTATTTTGCTGATGATGAATATGGCACTATCACGGGAATGAAAGTGATGACGTTCTCCGATTCGATTGTGATATCACTCCCCTTAGATAAAAAGGACGCTCTGTTCTTGATGCTCATTCACGTAATTCGACTGCAACTTAAACTTGGATTCGTTGGAGTTGTTGTTAGAGGAGGTATTGCCATAGGAGATTTATACCATGATAATAAAAAAGTATTTGGTCCTGCTTTAATTGAGGCTTATAAACTTGAGAGTCAGATCGCTATATATCCTCGTGTCATTATTAAAGAGAACACACTAAAACAAGGCATTGAGAAAACAATTGATAAAGGTTTGTATGGGCATTTATATGATAAGGCAGATATTTTAGGGTTAATTATGATTGATGACATTGAATCGGAGAATCAATATGTATATTCCCTTGACTTTCTGAGATTTATTTGTGGCATTTGTGATACTGAAACAGAAGAAAAACTATGGAAATATGAATTCAGAAAATTCATAGTCTTGAATTTGAATCGTTACAGCATCTCTAATACCAAGAGTGAATTGTTGACAGCAAGAGAGAAACGAATCCGTAGAAGGAAATTTGATAAATATAGATGGTTGTTAAAATATTGGAATCAAGTTCAACAAGAAAATGCGGACGAGTTCGAAAGATTCAAAATCAACAAAAGATACCCGTATAAATAGTATGGACAGTTAATCACGGAAAACTAATTGGTAAGGAGGAACTTCAGAGGATTGATGAGAACCCGAACTATATGACAGTGCCTGCGGCACTTCGGGAACTTGAGAAGATAGAAATGATACGTGATCATGATCATATATACCGTGAAACGGCGCATTGAGCGCGGAGAAACCAGCGAGTTGATTTCGGCGATTTTGCCTATCCGATCGCGTAACTGTGGCAGAGACGGCGGGATTCTATCGGCGTAACGACAAGCTTTCCGCGGGTTTATCTTATAAGAGGAATGTTCCTCTTGTGAGATATCCCTTACCCGTATCAGAGTAAACGACTGAAAAGGGTAAAGAGTAAGTTTAAGATAGAATCTAATGAAGCGCTCGGCGATTTCAAGAGCCTATTGCTTTTTAGGCGTTATGAATATTATGCATATATTTAATTTCATTATTGCTTTACTGGTGGCAGTCCTAGAGCTCTATTTGCTTTACCGACGTGTATATAAAAAATGGTCCAGTTGGGGAAAATTTATGATCATCCTGAATGGGAATATGATAAGTGTGTAATGAACTTACTTCATTTTCGGGAGATTTCCACATATACAATCGTAACTATGGGTATATTAGCAATTGGATTTGTAGGTTTGTATGTCCTATCGATTATCCCCATGCAATCTGTTATAGTTGATACTGGTATACATATTCCGTTTATTCTCGATATAATGGGAATGTTGATTAAACATATATCGTCATTGATAGTTAAGGATTACAAAATCGAAGGAAGAAATATCACCTTGATTTGCTCATTAGTATTAACCTGTTCAGTCGGCGTTTTAGACTGGAAATTGTGCCTTCTTATTCTTGCGGTAATAATGGGCAAGTTCATCTGGATTGATTTTGTATTTGAATTTGAAGAAATCAGAGATGAGATTAGAAAAATTGTAACTATGATTCGTCATGATATAGGTGTTGAATACATGGCTTTTCACCTCTCAATGTGGTTTTTGGGTCTTTTTATTGGATTTATAATTATGTATCTTTCGTTCATGAAAAGTGCCCCAGCATATATGATATTTGTATACGTGTTATCTCTTATTTCAGTAGCCATATCTAATTCATCTCAGTCTAATGTGGATAATTTATTTTTCAATAATGAAGAAGTAAAAAAGACATTGAAAAGGATAAAAGATAAGCATTCTTATGAGTTAGAATGTTAACTTCCTAACGGGATTGACACTTAACAACGAGAGGCGATTTCTGACACAATACAGCTCTTTGTAAACCGCGTAAAAACCGAAAGCCGTGCATGTGTTCGGAAGTAGTTACCTGTATGCGATGTTTTTAAAGTGGGGTGTGATATCTTCTTCCCCAGATGGATCGGTGCTGTGAGAGTGATCAGGACAGCGATTTTACAGAGCCAGTATGCGGCAGCAAAATCCGTGAATGGAAAGCAGCTTATGCTTTACTTTGGAATTGACCAGTATGTGGATCCGCTGTTTTTTAATCGGAAGCTGAACTACCTGGTGGCGGTGGAGCTTAAGACCGGCAAGTTTAAGACCTCGTACTTGGGCGAGCTGCAAGGTAAGGGCGAGTTGTATAATCTTCCGTTCAATATGAACACAGTCCATCCTTTTCTGAAATTCAAGGATGTCTTATATTCACTTAATTCCTACAGTAAATTTACCCAATCTTAACGTACAAAATGTTTGACATCGCTGACATTTCATACTATAACACATGTATGTATTTGAAATATGAACTGTTGTGGAACACTTTAAAATCCAGAAATATGAAGAAAACAGACCTGTGCGATATAGCAGGTCTTTCAAGAAGCACCATAGCCAAAATGGTAAAGGAAGAGTATGTGGCTCTTGAGGTGGTAGAACGTATCTGCAAAGGTTTATTGTGTCAGGTGGAGGATGTGATTGAGGTCAGGCTGTGAAAGATAAGCATGAAGGGATGGATATAAAATATGCTTAGAGTATGGTTCGGAGACAAGGATAATGCCATTTATAACACTTCCGTGTTCTTTAAGAATAGATATAAAGACGAATGGATTGTTGATGATTTTGCAAGAAAAGTTATTTCCGACGTTGATCATTCAAAGGTGGTAGATTCTAACAGCATAGAGAGCCCTGTCTTGGGGAATATTTCACCACTCCAGCTGTCCGGAGGGGTTAAAGCTCTGATTCTTATGAAGCATTTTCCCGGCAAGGTTTTTAATGCCTCGAACTGTGGAGATAATTGTGCAAAATGGATTCTTGAACTGGGGGATGAGCAGGATTTTTCAATCAACCTATTCCATGTTATGGATTTCGGGGAAGGCGAATTTGACATAAGGATATTGAATGACAGAAGGCTTATAGTCCACAATATGCAGGAGTTTCTGACAGCGGGTGCGTCGTACCTCAGGGAGGGTAAATAGTATGCACGGTGAATACAAAGTCAGAGTAAAGAACAACCGGAACAGTTATATCTTTTCACTTAGAAGGAACATTACCTTATTAAAAGGTGAGAGCGGAAGGGGAAAGACCACGCTGTTTGATATGATTCATGAGCACAACCGTTTTGGCAGGGAAAGCGGTGTGAGCATCTCCTGTGACAGGGAGTTGGTTGCCATATCCGGGGATAAGTGGGAGGAAGACATCCGGAGCAACCCGGGCAAGATCATTGTCATCGACGAGGACAGCCATTTTATTAGATCAAGGGATTTTGCGAGGGTAGTCAGAGGAAGCGACAACTATTATCTGCTGATTACAAGAAATTATCTTTCGGAGCTGCCGATAAGTGTGGATGAGATATATGAGCTGGCAGGAACAAAAAACAAGAGGTTTAACAGGGTCTATTCCGATGTCTGGAAGATGTACGACAAACCAAATAAATCCTCTTTGCCGTTTAAGCCGCAAATCATCATTACAGAGGACAGTGGCTCAGGATATCAGTTTTTTGACCTCATAGCTCGCAGGCTGGGAATTCGGTGCATATCTTCTGGAGGCAAGTCAGGAGTTTACAGGGAACTTGCCTCACATCATGAAGAGAAAGTTGTGGTTATAGCTGACGGTGCAGCGTTCGGATCGGAAATCGGCGATGTTGTCATGCAGCAGGACTTGCATCCCAATCGTGTGGGCATATACCTGCCTGAGTCTTTTGAATGGGTGATCCTAAACTCCGGAGCCGTGATGCTGAAGGATAGTGACAAATTAACATCACCGGAAGATTATGCGGATAGTGTGGACTACATGAGCTGGGAACAGTATTTTACAGAGCTGCTCATCGATACGGTGAAGGACTCAAAATATCAGAAATACACCAAGGACAAGCTTTCTGATTATTATAGCCAGGATAGGGTGGAGAGCATGATCAGGGAGTTTATTAAGGGAATAGACTTCACTTGAACATGAGCAAGAAGAAGACCACTGCCGCTGATAAGTTCGCAAATCTTCCGGTTGAAGAAGTTCTTCTTGATGTTGATGAGGATAAACGCTTCTGCCCCGAATGCGGTACTGCTCTCAAATACATAGACAGAGAATTCGTTCGCCAGGAGATCGAGATAATAAGGCCCAGTGCAAAGATCATCAAATATTTAGTGCTTACGATTAAATGCTGTCATTTGGTGCTTTATCTTTAATTGTTTTGTTGCTTAAACGCATTATTAGTGTACTGTTCAAGCTCCGCTTGGAGTTTCGCAATTATGCCGTCCTTGTCAGCAAGCAGAGAGGTCTGGTTTGCAATTAGGGCATCCTTGTCGGCAATTATTGCATCTTTCAGTTTTATTTCATCAGCGAAGAGTTCATTTACTGCCTGGCACATTTTTTGATCAACCTCCTTTTTTACAAAGGTCATTGTATAGTCGCTGATTTTATAATCCCCGTGTCGTTCTCTTTCATCAAGGTATAGTCCTGTATATGCGAGGATTTTGAAAAAATCCCCGTATGTGAGAGAATCCCCCGGACTCTTGTATTCACATATGTTGTACCTGGAGAAGCCGGCACCTATAGGGTTTCGTATTACTGCCGAGCCTTCATTCTTGATGATCAGCAGGTCGATGCGCTGATGTTTCCCTGTAAGGTAGTATTCCGGGCTGTATTGCAAATCATCTTCGTTTTCTATCAGGTCGAGCTTCATGGCTGACACAAAGCCGGCATGCCAGTTGATCCTTGTTTTTTTCTTCAAGTTTTCTCCTTAAATTATATGATTTTAATTGTGGTGTTTCAAGCAGATACCGCGAAGTACTCAGAAATATTCAGGATCCGGATCCCAAGATATGCATTGCTTGAATGGTAGAGTAAGTATAACGTGGGGCGGTCTGTTTGTGAATATCGGAAAATGTCACAAATACCTAGCATGTTTTGTGGCATTTTAGAAATGATTTTTGTGCAATGTGCTATCTGATATTTCGTAAGTCCTCAAGACAGAGATGAGAGGATATTTTATATCAAAAGATGCGGATGCGGTTTTGATGGGTGATGAACCGTGCATCTTTGCATACCCGGATGTGATTCTGAGATGGATTAAGTAAGGGAAGCGAAGACATACATCATGGGAAGAGGGACGTTTTGATGAGAATAAATGAAAAAAAGCGGCCTTAGGCCGCTTTTACAGTGGGTTTCCCATGATTTTCCTGCTTAGAACATCTATCTGCTCAGTATGCCTAGCGGTGACCATTTCAACACAGTCAAGTCGATCTGCCAACTCCGGCGTAATCCAATGTATCTTACAAAATGATTCAACATTCTCAAGTCTCTTCTCGTTTTCATTCAGCTTCTGCCAAATTTCCGGTATTCCCAGAGCAACACTGAGGCCGCGCAGTTCAACAATAATACCATTCTCAAGATCATTGATACGCTGGTCCATAGCATCAAAGCGCT
>DFGA01000043.1:115812-173721 GCA_002371615.1 Lachnospiraceae bacterium UBA3762
TAGCATCAAAGCGCTGGTCCATAGCGTCAAAGCGCTGATCCATAGCGTCAAAGCGCTGATCCATAGTTTCAAAGCGCTGGTTCATAGCGTCAAAGCGCTGATCCATAGCGTCAAAGCGCTGGTCCATAGCGTCGAAGCGCTGATCCATAGTTTCAAAGCGCTGATCCATAGCGTCAAAGCGCTGATCCATAGTTTCAAAGCGCTGATCCATAGTTTCAAAGCGCTGGTCCATAGCGTCAAAGCGCTGATCCATAGTTTCAAAGCGCTGGTCCATAGTTTCAAAGCGCTGGTCCATAGCGCCAAAGCGCTGATCCATAGTTTCAAAGCGCTGGTTCATAGCGTCGAAGCACTGATCCATAGTTTCAAAGCGCTGGTTCATAGCGTCGAAGCACTGATCCATAACGTCGAAACGCTGATCCATTTCGTTTTTCAATGATAAAATGACATTTGCTAATTCTTTAATCTCTGACATAATCATATACCTCCTGTTATCTACTTCGTCAAAAAGATGCTAATTACAAATTACCGGTATCTCTTGGCGAAGTGATACGCCGGAAATGCTATGAGATGTGATCCAAATAATTCGTGAGAGAATCATACAACAGTATGGTACAACTGTCAATAATAATTTTACGCTATCGACAAGACAATTATTGAGTGTAAATCTGGCGATAGTATAGTATAATATGTAAAAATCACGAATCGTTGAGGAGACTGTGATGCGTGCAGGCAAGAACGCAGAGGGCACAACTGAAAACAGAAAAGTACCAAGGTATGTGTATGTTATATTGCTCTCTGTCTGCATAGCATCTTCCGCTCTTACTTCATATGTGGCAAGATCGGATGTGAGAGTGCTGATAGGTGAAAAGGTACTTATCATATCTTCGCTTACCGGTGTTTTTTCTTCAGTAGCAAATATCTGCGCTATACTTCTGGTAGTGTTTTTTGATAAATTGGGTTTTATAACTGCTATCGCAGTCACGGTAGCCCAGTTTCCGGGTCTTATCATAGGACTTGTTTCAAATGAGACATTGAATAATCTTCCCGGTGTCTTCAGTCTGCTGCTTACAATTATGGTTGTCATTGTTGTCCGTAACAGAAATAAGCAGCTGGAACTATTTCGCAATTCCGAGGTCGAACATCTTCGTGACCAGCAAAAGCTTTCCCAAAGACTGTTCGAGCAGACCGCGACTGCGCTTGTTAATGCCGTAGATGCCAAGGATACGTACTCTCATGGACATTCGCTAAGAGTTGCCGAGTATTCGGAAAGAATAGCGGGGCTTATGGGTAAGAACGATGATGAGTGCTATAAGATTTATTATGCGGCCCTTCTCCATGATGTCGGCAAGATAGGTATAGATGACGCCATTATAACCAAGAAAGGCCGGCTTACCGACGAAGAATACGAGATCATGAAGCAGCATCCGGTTCTCGGTAACCAGATACTCTCGAGTATAGGCGAGTACCCTTACTTAAGCATAGGTGCGCATTTTCATCATGAACGGTATGATGGGAAAGGATATCCGGACGGTCTTAAGGGAGAGGATATTCCTGAGATAGCAAGGATAATCTCGGTTGCCGATGCGTATGATGCAATGACGAGCAACAGAAGCTACAGGCAGGCTATTCCGCAGCAGCTTGTAAGAGAAGAGATAGTTAAGGGAAGCGGAACACAGTTTGATCCGAAGATCGCAAAGATCATGCAGCATATCATTGATCTTGATACCGAATACAAGATGCGTGAGAGGAGTGCATTTGCTGAATTTGCAGGAAAAGACGAGCTTGTGTGCGGAGAATTCAGAGACTCGATATCCGATGGGATACTCACTGATCCGAAACTTACGAAGATAAGCCTGCGCTTTACTCCGAATGACAATAATACCGACAATGCCCGACCTCCTGCGATTGTCTTGTTTGACTCACTTGATGCCAGATATCATGATGACGAGAAGACGATCAAGGATCTCTATTATTTTGAATACTGTGAGATAGGATTTGACGGAAAGATAAAAGAGGAAGGATGCCGCAGGACACAGGTTGACATAACAAGGCGGGAAGGCGAAAAAACAGCAAAAGATTCAGAAAGCATCGAATACAGTATTGAGGCCGTAAAGGTTAGGGATCATGTCCTTATCACGATAGATGACGGAACTTCTACCGTAAAGGTTACAGTGGCACTTCCGGACAGTTCGCGGTTTGCCTACCTTGGACTTACCGGTGAAAACTGCCTTATTGATGATGTACAGATCGACAAATCCGGGGAGAATGTACCGGATGATTACATTCCGAGGATCGCCGAGGAGATAAGTTTCATTGACGGTCCTGTAGGGGATGTTCCGAATGTACAGATCGACGGATACCGGACAAGTTCTACACAGGCTATACCGGTTGTCGACGGATTGTCTATAGTATTTCATACCATGAGTCTTCCTACTGCAAGGCTTGTATGGCATTGCCCGTTCATTGTACTGTTTTATTCCTCGGATCTTATTCCGGAAGGGGAAGACTATAAAGAATTTGCTCTTATACGCATTGACGGCGAAAACTGGCAGAGCAGGGAGGTCGCAACTAACAGGCTGATCGTGAACAGAACTGATGAATTTGATGGCTGGGATGCGTGGAAAGAGGCAAATCATGAGGGATTTGAGTGTACGGTTTCATTTGAGAGAAAAGGTGATGTCGTTGTTACTTCAACTAAGAACAGAGGATTGTTTATAAGGAATATTACGACCGTAGTAGACGGAACGAAGGATATTTATGCTTGTATTTCGGGCGATCAGGTAGCTCTTACCAACGTCCGCATTAAGCAATCCTGACAGATACATATATTGCCTTTGACAGGCCTAGGAGAACAAAATGAAGATTTCAAAACTGTTAAGCTCAGGACAAAACATGATGTCTTTTGAGGTTTTTCCTCCGAAGACAAGTGACAAATATGACAGTGTTCAATCCGCAACGGAAGAGATAGCAAAGCTGCGGCCGGCCTTTATGTCCGTAACATATGGTGCCGGCGGCGGAACGAGCAAATATACCCTTGATATTGCAAAGAATATCGAAAAATCATACGGTGTACCTTCTCTTGCCCATCTTACGTGCGTGAACTCCACAAAAGAAACCGTACGTGAGCGCATAGAGGATATGAAGGCAGCCGGAATACAGAATATCATGGCACTTCGCGGTGACCTCACTCCGGAGATGGAAAGTAAGCCAAGGAGTGAATGGGACTATTGTCATGCCGTTGAACTGATCCGCGACATCAAAGAGTACGGAGGCGATTTTTGCATAGGTGCGGCATGCTATCCTGAGGTTCATCCGGAAAGTGCCAACCAGAAAGAGGACATAGCACATCTCAAAGAGAAGGTGGATGCCGGAGCAGAATTCCTAACGACTCAGATGTTTTTTGACAATAATCTGTTTTACAATTTTTTGTATAAAATCAGGGAAGCCGGCATTACCTGTCCGGTGATACCCGGAATAATGCCGATCACCAATGCCGGTCAGGTGGCGCGTGCGATACAGCTTTCGGGTTCTTTTATGCCTCAGCGCTTCAAATCACTTGTGGATGCTTTCGGTGATAACCCGAAGGCAATGTGTCAGGCGGGAATAGCCTATGCCACAGACCAGATAATCGATCTGTATGCTAACGGGATAAAGTTTGTACACGTGTACTCAATGAACAAGCCGAATGTTGCCGAAGCGATCCTTACCAACCTATCGGAAATAGTTGTAAGATGACGGGACATGCGGGCATAAAATCATTTGATGAGCCACCCTTTAACGAAAGGGAGATACTTCGATACGCTCAAAGTCCGGGGTGTACCGACAAGACACTTCTGGATTTGATGGAAGAGTGTATAGCCGAGTGCAAAAGATCAGCATCTTTTTCATACAGGGTTTCATACTGTATTCTTCCGATAGAAAGCCTGGATACCGATTCGGGCAGGATCAATATGGAGCATATAAGCCTGACGAGCCGCGATCTTGCAGGAAATCTTGAGGGCTGCCGCGAGGCGGTACTGTTTGCGGCAACCATCGGACCGGGGATTGACAGACTCATCAGAAAATATACGAAGCTCGATCCTGCCAAAGCTTTGTTTATGCAGGCAATCGGAGCCGAGAGAGTAGAATCGTTGTGCGATACTTTTTGCAGAACGTTTGAGAAAAAGCTTCGCCCACGATTTTCTCCGGGATTCGGAGACCTTACGCTCTCCATTCAGCCTGAAGTGCTGCGCATCACAAACGCGGTCAAGAACTTGTCGATAACGCTCGATAGCGGATTCCTGATGTCACCGAGTAAATCCGTGACTGCATTTTCTGGAATAGATTCTAAGGTTGAGTAGCGCAGTATTCTCTCTAAAACGCGCTCTCGCTCCTTTCCAAGCGCAGCGGACGCTAGTGTCGACAAAACCTCCACAAGCGCCGGCGCTCTCCAAAGGTTTTAGAGAGAACATGCGCTACTCAACCTGCCAGGTTTATGAATAAACAGATAACGCAAAGGGTTATATAAAATGAACTTCAGAGAATTTCTTCGCGACAACTTTGTCATACTTGATGGCGGAATGGGCTCGCTCCTTCAGAAGAGGGGCTTAAAGCCCGGAGAGAAGCCCGAGACATTCAATATTCTCCATCCGGAGATCATCATTGATATTCACAAGGCTTATTTTGATGCGGGTTCAAACGTAGTATATGCCAATACCTTCGGCGCAAATCCATTCACTTTTCCCGATGATGACGAATTACAGACAATAATCGAAGCTGCGATAAAAAATGCAAGAGAAGCTGCAAGACTGTCAGACGAAGGCAGCGCTGAGAGTGCACTTCGTCCGAAATTCGTATCTCTTGATATCGGCTCCATGGGGCAACTCTTAAAACCTTACGGACAGCTGGAATTTGAGGATGCGGTTGCCGCTTTTGCCAAGGTTGTCCGGTTCGGAAGCAAGGCAGGTGCCGACCTTGTATCCATTGAGACAATGAATGACTGCCTTGAAACCAAGGCTGCGCTTCTTGCAGTTAAGGAGAACTGCGATCTTCCCGTTATTGTGACGGATGCTTTTGACGAGAACGGCCAGCTTATGACGGGAGCGACACCATCGGCAATGACGGCAATGCTTGAAGGAATGGGCGCGGACGCTATCGGTACAAACTGTTCACTCGGCCCCTTCCAGCTACGCGGCGTTATCGCTGAGTTTCTCGAAAAGGCCTCGGTTCCGGTTATATTCAAGCCAAATGCCGGACTTCCGAGAGTAGAGGGGGGCGAGACGGTTTATGATGTTATGCCCGACGAATTTGCAGCGGAGGTCGTTCGTCAGATGGAGGCCGGAGTCAGGGTTGTGGGGGGCTGCTGTGGAACTACTCCCGAATATATCGGGAAGGTTTATGACCTGATGAAATCAAAAAGCCTTGCCCCGCAACCGGTTACGGATAAAAATCTCTCTGTAGTAAGCTCATATACCCATGCGGTCTATTTTGATAAAGATCCGATCCTTATCGGAGAAAGGATCAATCCTACAGGCAAGAAAAGGTTTAAACAGGCTCTTATAGAGCATGATATGGATTATATATTAAACGAAGGTCTGCGTCAGGCTGACGAGAATGTTCACATTCTTGATGTTAATGTTGGAATACCGGATATTGACGAGCCGGCGCTTTTGACCGAAACAGTCAGAGAACTTCAGGCGGTAACGGATCTTCCGCTTCAGCTTGATACTTCTGATCCCGTGGCAATGGAGAGTGCGCTCCGTGCCTATAACGGTAAGGCGATGATCAATTCCGTAAACGGGAAAGAGGAAGTGATGTCAGCGATTTTTCCCCTTGTAAAGAAGTATGGAGGGTTTGTTGTTGCACTGACTCTTGATGAGAGCGGGATTCCCGATACGGTTGAAGAAAGGATCAATATAGCGAAGAATATTATCAAAACAGCCGAAGGTTACGGGATATCGAAAAAAGATCTAATCTTTGACCCTCTGTGCATGACAATAAGCGCAGACACAAGTGCCGCCCTTACGACACTTGAATGTGTGAGGATACTGCGAAATGAACTGGGAGTTCATACGTCTCTCGGAATAAGCAATGTGTCATTCGGTCTTCCGAAGCGTAATATGATAACATCGGGAATGTTTGCGGCTGCCCTTGAGAGAGGACTTTCGGCTGCTATCATGAACCCTTTTGCACCTGAGATGATGACTGCATATCACAGTTATCGCGCACTTCATAATCTTGACAGCAATTGTATGGATTTCATTTCCTTTGCCGAAGGATACGATGAAAAATACGGTACTGTACAGGCAAATGTATCATCAACTGCCACTGTTAAAGACACAACCGGGAATCAGGCCGATATGACGGAGCTCATGACCGCAATAGTCAAGGGGCTTAAGGATCAGGCTTCAAAGATCACGGATCAAATGACCGGGGAAGGGAAAGATCCTCTTGATATAGTATCAGCTGAAGTTATTCCGGCACTTAACATTGTCGGTGAAGGCTTTGAAGCAAAACGCATATATCTGCCGCAGCTCTTAATGAGTGCGGAGGCTGCAAAAGAGGCATTCGGGGTCATCAAGGCAAAACTTGAGGCAGCTAAGGATAAAGGCAGTGTAAAGTCGAAGAATTCAGACTGTAAGATAGTGATTGCAACCGTAAAGGGAGATGTTCATGACATAGGCAAGAATATCGTAAAACTTCTTCTTGAAAACTACGGATTTGATGTTACGGATCTCGGTAAAGATGTTGCTCCCGAAGAAGTCCTTGCGGCTGTCACGGATCTTCACGCTGATGTCTGCGGTCTGTCTGCACTTATGACAACGACGGTTCCGGCCATGGAGGAGACGATCAAACTGATACACGAGAAGGCAAAGTGGTGCAAGGTTATGGTAGGGGGTGCGGTCTTGACCCAGGAATATGCCGATAAGATAGGCGCCGATGCGTATTCAAAGGATGCCATGGGCTCGGTAAGATACGTGGAAAGTTTGTGTTGATTTTTCATACTGTGGACATTATGATTACTTTATTAAATAAATGTGATTTTAATTGTGTGTCTCTTAATTATTGGTGATGTAAGGGGGATGGTTATGGAAGGTTTTGATTTTCTGGACAAGGATACAGGTCTTGAGTACTGCGGAGGCGATGACGAAATCTACCGCGAGGTAATCGAAGGATATCTTGAAGAGGACAGGCGCGCTGAACTTGCCGGGTATTATGATGCGGGAGATCTCGCAAATTACCGGGTTGTTGTTCATGCAATCAAATCGACATCTCTTACGATAGGAGCAGTTGAACTGTCGGAAAAGGCTAAGGCTCTTGAACTTGCCGCAGCGGACGGCGATGCGGATTATGTCAGGGCACATAACGATGAAATGGTAGCCATGTATTCCGATATTCTTCATAAGATACAAGAGGCATTGTAGTTGACAGACTCCATGATCTCACAGATTCATATTTCCGTTCGCTCTCTTGTAGAGTTTATAATGCGAAGCGGTAATATTGACAACCGCCGGAAGGCATCTTCCGGTCCCGAGGTCATGCTTGAAGGAGCAAACATTCACAGAATGATACAGCGACGCATGGGAGCAGGTTATCATGCGGAGGTGTATCTTTCCTGTATTATAGAGCGTGCTGATGCCCGGATAGTTCTGGACGGAAGGGCGGACGGTATCATTATTCCGCAGTCACACGCTGATATTAATATTTCATTTCTTGAGGATTCCCAAAACATTACAGTCGATCTGGATATGAGTTCGGACGATCCTGATACATTCGATGTAAGTGATCTTACACCGGCTCTTTCATATATGGAGGATACGCAGGATCTTAAAGGACTTGTGGTTATAGACGAGATCAAGACGACATACCGTGATCTGGAGAAGATAAAAGCACCCGAGAATGTTCATCTTGCCCAGGCTAAATGCTATGCATATATAGTGGCGGCATTTGCCCATCTTCCCGCCGTAGGAGTGAGGATGACATACTGCAATACCGAGACCAAAGAAATAAGGTATTTTGACAGTGTATATTCGGCTGATGAGATAACCGCATGGTTTAAGACTCTGATGAAAGCGTATATCCGCTGGGCCGACTTTGAAACAGGCTGGAAGAAAATCAGAAACATGAGTATAGAGACCATGGAGTTTCCGTATGAATACAGAAACGGACAACGGGAACTTATTGCCAAGGTTTACAGCTCGATAGTCAGGAAGGAGCGCCTGTTTGTCATGGCTCCTACAGGTGTCGGTAAGACGATCGCCAACATCTATCCGTCATTAAAAGCGGTTGCGGCAGGCAAGGCAGATAAGATTTTTTACCTGACCGCCAAAACAATAACGAGAACTGTTGCGGAAGACTGCCTGAATGTGCTGCGGCATCGGGGAGATAAGGAGTCTGACAGTTCCGCCGCTCCCGATAAGCTTCGTCTCAAATCAGTTACACTTACTGCAAAAGAAAAAATATGTCCCCTTGAAAAATGTGAATGCAATCCGGAGGCTTGTCCCTTTGCAAAAGGTCATTTTGACAGGATAAACGACGCGATGTATGACCTGCTGACAAACGAGGATGATTTTTCAAGGGAGAATATCGTTAAGTATTCGGAAAAACACATGGTATGTCCGTTTGAGTTTTCACTTGATATGTCCCTCTTTTCCGATATAGTGATATGCGATTACAATTATGTTTTTGATCCGAATGTCTACCTTCGGAGGTTTTTCGCAGAGGGGGCATCCGGAGATTATCTGTTCCTGATCGATGAGGCACATAATCTTACGGAGCGTGCGATGAAGATGTATTCGGCAGAACTTGTCAAAGAGGATATACTCGATCTGAAACGTCTGGTAAGCGACATTGATCCGCGCCTTGCAAGGTCGCTTGATGGCTGTAACAGGCAGATGCTTTCTCTTAAGCGTGAATGCGAGGATGTTAAGGTTGTAGAAAGCTTTGATCCGCTTGTTAACCAGTTGCTCAGATTAAACGGCAGACTGGAGCAGTTCCTTGATGACAGGGAACACTTTGAACATTCCGAAGAAGTTCTTGATTTTTATTTTAATCTGAGACATTTCCTGAACATATATGAAAACATGAATCAAAAGGATTATGTGCTTTATACGAAACATGAGGATGGCGGTAATTTCGGGGCTCATCTTATGTGTGCCAATCCTGCAAAACGCGTCAGGGCATGCACTGATAAAGCGGGATTTACCGTGTTCTTTTCTGCTACACTGCTGCCTATCGATTATTACAGGATGATGCTCGGAGCCGATGCTTCGGACCCCGCAGTCTATGCCAGATCGGTATTTGATCAGGCAAGGAGAGCTCTTCTTGTGGCAAGGGATGTTACAAGCAAATATACCAGAAGAAGTGACAGTGAATATGACAGGATGGCATCCTACATATCGGCTGTTTCGTCTGCAAAAGCGGGTAATTATATGGTCTTTTTCCCGTCCTTTGCCATGCTGTCAAGCGTATATGAGATATTTATGAGCAGATATTATGATCCGCAGCTTCAGGAAATTGTTGTTCAGGAGCCACAGATGTCGGAGAGCGAGCGTGAGGAATTCCTATCGAGATTTTCATCCGGATACGGAGACAGGAATTTGGATAACACTCTGCTTGGCTTCTGCGTTCTCGGCGGGATTTTCTCCGAAGGAATAGACCTAAAGAACGACGCGCTTATCGGCGCAATAATTATAGGAACCGGACTTCCCATGGTATGCGCTGAAAGGAATCTTTTGAAGAGATGCTATGACGATATGGGACTTGACGGATTTGCTTACGCATACCGGTATCCCGGAATGAATAAAGTGCTTCAGGCAGCGGGAAGAGTTATCAGGACGGAAGAAGACATGGGAGTTGTAGCGCTCCTTGACGAACGATTTTTGGAACGGGATTATACACGTCTGTTTCCGCGTGAGTGGAATAATTACACAACATGCCGCGTGGATGATATAGCCGAGAGCCTGGAGGAGTTCTGGGGATAATTAGGATTTATCTTTAGTAAGACTCTATCTTTGAACAGGCTATCGCGATCGAGCCGGGACCTATATGACAGCTTACCGAAAGAGAGAGGGCATAGGCCTGGGGTTCGGTGTCGGGGAAATGCTGTTTGACTTCATCGGTAAACACTTCTGCGGCCTCCCTGTCATATGAATATGCCACATAGAGCCTGACACCTTTTCCGGATGCACTGCCGCCGAACCTGCCGATGATATCCTTGGCGATCTGATTCATCATAATAGTCTTGGCCTGTGCGTGTGTGCGTGCAAGAGAGAATGTATCAAGCTTGTCTCCCTGTATCTGGAGAACCGGTTTGATCTTGAGGATAGTTCCAAGAGCCGCAACAGCAGGAGTCAGCCTTCCGCCGGCTCTTAAGTATTTAAGTGTGTCGACCATTATATAGATCGAGGAGTTGAGACTGTCCGCCTCAAGCCTTTTTTTGATGCGCTCACCCGAATATCCCATTGAAGCCATCTGCATGGCATCATATACAGACTGAAGCTGTGTTACGGATATTCGTCTGTTGTCAACCACATGAACCTTTCCGTCGTAATCTTCCGAAAGTACCGTGGCTGTCTGTGTTGATCCTGACAGTCCGCTTGACATGGGTATATAGACAACCTCATCATATGATTTTAAAGCCTCATCCCAGCATGCGGTAACATCTTCGGGGTTGGGCTGTGAAGTCATGACCTTGCTGTCATTCATAAGCTTTGCATAGAATTCGTCCTGGGTAAGATTGATATCTTCGAAATAATCCTCACCGTCAATGGTAAACGGCATGGGAAGTACACTGATTCCCAGCTTTTTGGCATGATCCTGTGTAATACCGCTGTTACTGTCTGTTATTATGGCGATTTTGCTCAATGGTCCACCTCTTTGGAAAATACCGTTAAAAGATACCAATGCCATTATATAACATAACTCATGTATACTATCAATATTTTTTGCGTGTACCCGTATATTGCATGGCAATTCGGTCTTCGGGATTTACATCTGACATGTATAGTATGACCAGAAATGCCCATTCAAGCGGTTTCATAATAAAATATACAATATCCGCAGCTCTTTTGGTCCTGATCAGTCGGGCAACGGGGAATCCGTAAGTGTCATAGACGGACCGTACCAGCTTATGAAATCGGGGCGTGCGCTCCTCAAGTACCTGTTCGAAGGCGTTTGCGATACATAACTGCCGGTTAACAACAACAGGATGTCCGTGCCTTATGCCCATGCGAAGGGGCCTCACTATTTTGGGATCCCCGCCTGCAGCCACAGTACACAGGTAGTGTTCATCATAGTAGAGCTGCTGTGGAGGGATCTTCTGTGACAGCCGGAAATCTGCAGTTTCGGTGAAGGCCTTTATCGCAGCATCCGGAGCCTGTCCGAAAATCATAAGAATGCATATCAGGATCCCCAGCATAGGTATCGTCATAACAAGGGCTATAGCGGGCCAGTGTTTTGCATCCTTAAGCATACTTAAAAAGGTGGAAAGAGTGGAGGAGCTTTCTACCTTACTCATTCTGTTTTCGGACGGTGCATAGTCGCTAATAACACCACAAATGGCGCGAAAAGCCATGAGTATGTACGCTATGGGAGGGAGCAGCAGGTAAAGCTCAAATGATCCCATCCTGTCAAAATCAATCACATGTATCGAAAACACAATGCTTAACAAAACTCCCATATACAATGCCGACATCGCAATGATTGGTATCAGCGGCGGAGTCTTGTTTATGTTTATAAGGTTCAGAATGCAAAGCCCGGCAACGCCAAGTACCGCAATTGTTATGAATGTGGGCAAGGAACCGGTATAGACTGGCTGATGTTTCTGGGAATTATAGAGCTGCGTCTGCCAGTCGGCAGAAAACATAACATCGCAAAATGACAGATAGGCTATCTGAAGGACAACTGCAAGAACCACTGTTATCAGATCAATGGTAAAGAACAGGGACTTCTTTTTACGGGTGATCTTATCAGGGCGCTTAACTGTCATTAACAGAAATACCGCCTCCGATATAACCGCAACGACAGGTGTTGCCATAACAGAAAAAACAAGCAGCATAAAAACCAGATTTTGCATAAGCTGATCAGCTTCACTTATCATTTGTATCATCTCCCTGTTTCCGGTATTCGAGAATATCTCCGGGCTGGCAGTCGAGTGCATCACAGATTGCGATAAGGGTCGATACTTTTATTGCCTTAGCCTTTCCGGTCTTTAGTATGGACATATTTGCAAGGGTAATACCTACTTTTTCCGCAAGCTGCGTAACACTCATCTTACGTTTTGCGAGCATAACATCTATGTTAAATATCAGAGTTCCTCTTGATTCTTCCATAACGGTGCTCCTTCGCTTTAAATCGTAAGATCGTTTTCTTCCTGAAGAGTGGCCGCCTTGTCAAAAAAACTTGCCATGGCCTTCATGCATATGCCGAATGCCACACCGACAATGCATACAAAGGCGGATGCAATCAGAATGGAGGGGTGATTGAAGTTAAGAAACAAAAATACGATATTAGCCGCCATGAACAGGGCAGCGTCTGTAAACGCAAGCTTTGCAACTGTCCTGAACCGGTCAGCGTTTACTGTTCGAAACAGCTGGTTGCCGTCTATGCTCTTTATGACCTTCCAGAGCAGTACAAGTGCAAAATAGCAGGGAATGGCGGTGACCCAGAATAAAACCAGCCACGGATAGTATGCTCCGGCAAACTCCGGGGACACCTCAGCTATGAACCTTCCGACAGACGGAAGCGCCCAGATATAAAATACTGCTCCCAACAGCCCGGTTGTTATTACCGTAATCTTCAATGATAATGAGGTCTTTTCCATGATAAATCCTCCTGTTTCGTACAGATTATCTTTCGATATTGGAGAGTATAGCACAGTGCTTTTTGCATTTCAATAATAATTTATCGCAACACGATAATTTCATATAATGTAAGTCAATCATCAAAAAATATTTATGTCCGACCCAAAGTCATGCTTTTTTGTGGTATTCTGTCTTCACTGATCGGAGGGGTGAGAAGGAGATGCAATGGAGGAAAGAAAGGACAGTAAAGGACAGGTTCTTAGAAAGGGAGAAACTGAACAAAATTATTTTCCTGTGGTATTTGTATGTCTATCATACACTGTCTTTTTGAAGGCAGTGTATTTTTTTTCGGGGATAGGGAGAATTATTCCATTTGAGAGAGTAACGGTAAAACGCTTGATCTCCATGATGTATTTCGGATTAACAAGGAAGCATTCATGGCAACGCATGAGAAGATCAGGATGTTCTTTTTCAAGAACTGCGGTTGGTGCGGAAACCTGGAAATCTCCATCTGTTGTGTGGAGGATACTGTGGCGACCGTAGGTGGTGCTTTCAACCCACATGATTGTATTTGACAGGAGATACAGGTCGGAGGAATCCATTCCACGGAAATAAAGGCGCTCAGCCTGCTCTGTAACAGGCAGACGTCCATTATACACTTCTTTTAAGTGTATAGGGTAGATATTGTCTGCCTTATGCTTCTGGTACAGGTCGGATATATGTACGACCAGCATCCGGGGGACTTTTTCCTTCTCGTCCTCTGCCTTTCGTTCGCACCACGTGATATGGATGATCTGATCCATAGTGATACTGCCACCATCAGGATAATGCGTGGTGACGGGGAAAGACATCATCACCTCGCAATAGGAATTATGGGAAGAGATATGATCCACTCGGACATTCCCAAGTGAAAAGGACAGAGAATGCTTTTCGCCCGACCAGGCATCCAGTATCGCTTGCTTTCCGGAGAGAAACTGCCCTTTGGCAGGCCCGTACCAAAGTACCTTTTCATCCACATGATCCAAAAACGGCTGGATATCATTATGATAATAACGTTGGACAATATCATTTGTCAGATCGACTATTTTCTGCGAATTCATGATTTCCCCTATAGATTTCCGCAAATTTCCCTATAATACTATCAAGAAACAAGAACCAAAACAAGTCATATCGAACGATTTTAGAATTATATTTTCCAGAACGTTGACACAAATTCTCAAATGTTTCATACTATTAAAGATAGTGATTTTGTACACTTTTTCCGGTATTAGGTAAAATCGGATCAAATTAATTAAGGAGCGATATCATCATGAAATCAAAAACCGAAGACAGAACCATACGGCAAAAACTAGCTAAATTTGTTTCAACTTCAATGGCTGCATCCCTGGCTGTGCTGATCATTGTGCTGGGGGCGGTTTCCATCGGGTTCCTGATAAACCTCACAAATGAGCTGCAGGATACGGAAACACAAGCTGTTCAGAAAGAAGTTGCCATATGGTATGCGGAGCGTATGTCTGAGGTTCGATCAATAAGAGACACAATCGAGAATTATAATATGACTTCCGACAGTTCCTATGAGCTTCAAGGTTATCTGGCACACATGCTGGCAGAAAATGAATCCCACGGTATATATGACTACTATGTCGGAATGCAGGATACAACCTGTTACTTTGGCGGAGGCTGGGAGCCGGCTCCCGGCGAATATGATCCGACAATAAGAGACTGGTATAAGGCAGCTCTTAATTCGGAGGATGTCCAGGTTTCTGCTGCATACGTTGATGCGGAAACCGGAAGAGTTGTTATTACCATGTCTGTACCAATTCATGAAAATGGTTCGATCGTCGGTGTTCTTGCTGCGGATATCTTTACAGATGATGCACAGGCGGTCGCAGCATCAGCATTTGATAAAGATGACAGCAAATACGTTATCCTTGTGGACAGTGACGGAACGGTTATGGCTCATAAGAACGAGGAATTTGCTCCTGCGGTTGATGCTGCAGGAAACGAAAAACTGACGAATTATAAGGCCGCAGGTATTCCGGATGCAGTTGTCGGCTCCGCAACTCTTGTTAAAAAGATTGGCAATGATTATGCCGGACTGTTCAGAGTCTACACCGGTCAGGTAATAAACGGGACAGGTGTTACCGCGATAGTCGTTGATAAAGGCCTGCATTACTATCAGGGTGTCATTCTCTTTACCTTGGCATGTATCATACTTGTTATTGCCATATACTTCGTAGTCAGGACTATGGTAAAGACCAGGCTCTATCCCCTGCTCGATCCTCTGAAAGAACTTGTGGATGTTGCCGACAATATGTCTAAAGGACAGCTTGATTATAAGCCGCAGTACAGTTCCGACGATGAAATAGGTGATCTGTGTCTTGCGATAGAAAAATCAAACGCATCCATCAGAAGTTATATTGCTGACGTTGCTGAAAAGCTTGAAGCAATAAGCAACGGTGATTTAACAGCCCAAGTCTCGATGGACTATATTGGAGATTTCGAGGAGCTTAAGACTTCTATCAATAAGATCTCAGAATCTCTTAATACATCAATGCAGACGATACTTCGTTCTGCAGACAGCGTTCATGAGCATGCCAGAAACGTATCCGGTGAAGCTACCGACCTTTCCACGAACGTGTCTAATGTCAATACAAGGATAAACGGCATTCACGAGGGTATAGCATCTGTAAGGCAGAAGTTCGGCGAAAACCTCGAGAACGTAGAGGAATCCATGAAGCTTTCCGAAGATACGACAGCTGCCCTCAAGACCAGCTACAGTCAGCTTGAATCACTGTTTGAGGCAATGGCGGCAATCTCTGAAAGATCAAACAAGATCGTTGAGATAATAAACACCATCAGTTCTATTGCAGCCCAGACAAACCTCCTTGCACTGAACGCCTCTATCGAAGCGGCCCGTGCCGGTGAGGCAGGAAAAGGGTTTGCGGTCGTTGCCGATAATGTGCAGGATCTTGCAGCTCAGACAGCTCAGGCAGTATCCGATTCGGAAAATCTTATACGCGGCACCGTTGAAGCAGTTGAAGAAGGATTCCATATAGTAAATGTGGCGGTTGAAGAAATGAAGAATGTTGTCGAAAAAACAGAAAACGTGCACTCTCATATCGCGCAGATGGCAGATTCGATACGCGAAGAGACGACTATCGTTGAGGATGTATCTCAGATAGTTCTTGGTATAGATGATTTCGCAAAAGAAACCGAAACAACTTCCAAAGAGTGTGTTGATATGACAAAGGGTCTGTATGACGAGGTCGATACGATGCACGAGATCATAGGAAGATTTGAATTGTAATACCCTCTATGAAGATGGTTAATGATTTTCAAGAGACAAAATAAAAGGATAGCCGAGCGATCCCGCTGCAGACAATAATAGTTGTTATGGTTGTCATAGGCTTTATCATATCTTTCATTCTGATGTATTTCATGTATCAGACATCGGGTGGATCAGTTGCTGGCTTATTTCATTGTCACTGATGCGGAGGCATATTTTCCTCTGTGCTGCCGGAGTTTAACAGCATAGAGATGTATATTATGAAACCCGGACCCGATGCTCTGGCAAATATTCTGATGACGGTGTTTCTGCTGGCAGTGTTCCACATACTGCTTCGTCACAAAGATGCTCCGATGCTGGTTAACCACCTGTCCGGACACATCAATCAATACTATTGCCTTAGTTTTATTCTGATAGTACCGATGTGCATACTTCTTGTGGGTGTTATCGGAGAGCGTATGAAAGGTAATAATATGCCGATGCTCTATAGTCTGATAGTGTTAACAGCCTGCTATTTCATTATAAGCTGGGTGGATAAGCGGAAGTTACCGAACAGCATCATTAAACTGAAGAGTCCGTGGAATGTGGTGGCAATTACAACAGTATGGCTGCTGACTTTCGCTATCGTGGCCTACGTCTATCCCAGAATTACAGAGTATGCAACAATATGGAACAATTATTTGGATTATTGATTCATCGAAGACTGTTTTTCTTTACATATTCGCCAGGGTGTGTATAATATTAAAGAACTGTAATGGGGCAGTAGCGGGCGCTACCGCCCTGTTTTTGAACTATCTTCACACAAAGGGGCAAGAGAAAATGAGCGATTTTATGACTACCGTAGCAACTGTAAATGACAGTATCAACTCGTTTGTCTGGGTTAAGATCGGCCTGATCCTGTTAATAGGTACCGGAGTCCTGACTACGATACTTACGGGATTTTTCCAGATCACGCACTTCAAACACTGGATGAGTAAGACTATCGGAGGAGTGTTCAAAGCCGATGCCCACGTCAAGCATGAATCGGGAAGCGTTTCGCAGTTTCAGGCACTTTGCACAGCGCTCGCGGCAACTATAGGAACAGGAAATATAGCCGGTGTAGCAGCTGCTATATGTGTAGGAGGTCCCGGAGCCGTATTCTGGATGTGGGTTGCGGCATTTCTCGGAATGATGACCAACTACTCCGAGAATGTACTGGGAATTTATTACAGACGCAAGAACAAGGAAGGCGAGTGGTCCGGAGGTGCAATGTATTATCTCAGAGACGGCCTTGGGAACATAACCGGTTATGAGAAGATCGGAAAGTTTCTTGCTGTTTTGTTTGCATGCTTTGCGGTGCTTGCATCATTCGGAATCGGTAACATGGGTCAGATCAACAAGATCACACTCAATCTGGAGAGCGCCTTCTTTTCGAACACCGCCGGTGCCACTGTATTCGGGGGAATAAGTGTGGTCAATCTGATCATAGGTATTGTCCTGATGGTTGTTGGCGGGTTCATCATAATCGGAGGTCTCAAGAGGATCGCAGCCGTTGCGGAAAAGGTAGTCCCTTTCATGGCACTTATATATATTCTTGGGGCTCTCATAATCATGATCGTTCACATTACATCCATCCCGGCAATGATCGCATCGATATTTAAGTATGCATTCGGGGTAAAGGCGGCAGCCGGAGGAGCAACCGGTATTGCAGTAATGACAGTTGTTCAGCAGGGATGTAAACGAGGTGTGTTCTCAAACGAAGCGGGACTTGGTAGCTCCGTTATGGTACACAGCAATTCAAATGTCAAGGAACCTGTCAAACAGGGACTGTGGGGGATATTCGAGGTGTTTGCGGATACGTTTGTTGTATGTACAATGACGGCAATCGTAGTTCTCTCATCGGGATATATTGATCTGTCAACAGGGCTTGTTAAAGAAGGCGTAAGTGATGCTACTCTCGTTGCCCAGGCCTTCGGGAATGTGTTCGGCCGTCCCGGACAGTGGTTTGTTGCCATTGCCGTTCTTCTCTTTGCTTTTACAACAGTTCTCGGATGGTCCCACTATGGCAGCAAAGCTGTGGAGTATCTGTTCGGGATTACAGGAGTGAAGATCTATCGCGTGATCTTCGTTCTTATGATGGTATCGGGTGCGATAATGACGTCTTCGCTTGCATGGGATATTTCGGATACATTCAACGGTCTGATGATGGTTCCCAACCTTATCGGTGTTGTAGCACTTACTCCGGTAGTGGTTAAAATCACACGCAACTATATTGCAAGAAAACTGGACGGTAAGAGTGAGGAACCGGTTCTGTCATATTTTGACGACATACAGCAGGAAGCAGCCGAAGCTGTCAAAAGAGGCGAGGAATAATCTGAAATGAACAATATACTGATCGGATCACATTGCGGTATGAGCGGAAAGGAAATGTTTCTTGGCTCGGCGAAAGAGGCTGCATCCTACGGTGCCAATGCTCTTATGGTATACACCGGTGCGCCGCAGAACACAAAACGTAAAGATATTTTGGAACTTCGCATCGAAGAAGGTCATGAGTATATGAAAGAGCACGGCATCGAAAAACTTGTGATCCATGCACCTTATATCATAAACCTTGGCAATACCGTAAAGCCTGAAATATATAAGCTTGCCAGGGATTTTCTTGCCGTGGAGATAGAGCGCACCATTGCAATGGGAAGCGATATCCTTGTACTTCACCCGGGCTCTGCTGTCGGGGCTCCCAGGGAAGATGCGATAGGGCAGATAATAGAGGGACTGAACGAGATACTTACCTGCGACATGAAATGCAGTATAGCCCTTGAGACAATGGCAGGTAAGGGAAGTGAAATCGGATGCACTTTCGAAGAGATCGCCGCAATAATCGAAGGAGTCAGATACAGTGACAGATTAAGTGTGTGTTTTGATACATGCCATGTATTTGATGCAGGCTACGATATTGCAGGAGACCTTGAGGGAGTGTTTGATGAGTTTGACAGGATCGTGGGCAAGGAGCGTATCAGCGTATTTCACATCAATGATTCCAAAAACGGACTGGGATCCCACAAGGACCGTCACGCCAACATCGGAGACGGTAATATCGGATTTGATGCGATCTGCTCGGTAGTATATCACCCTGATTTTGTAAATGTTCCCAAAATACTTGAGACACCCTATATAGCTTCCCCCGAAGATCCTGATGTTAAGCTTCCTCCGTACAAGGAAGAGATCGAAAGGATACGCCAGGCGGCCCCGTAAGGTTCACAAGCATTTGCGTATAAAGCCGATTCGTGGTACTATATTTGGTATATACCATGAAGGGAGACAGTTTATATGTGGGCATATGAATCGGTATTTTATCAGATATATCCCCTCGGTTTTTGCGGGGCACCTTTTGACAATCCAAGTGCACCGCTTTGTGCCGAGGAGCGAAATGCGGGAGCAAAACCCGAACATTCGGGAGAAAATCATTCAATTCTGAAAGTCATTGACTGGATAGAGCATCTGAAGCGTCTTAATATAAACGCCATCTATTTTTCACCTCTGTTTGAATCAGACACACACGGA
Source organism: Lachnospiraceae bacterium UBA3762 (assembly GCA_002371615.1). Taxonomy (GTDB): domain Bacteria; phylum Bacillota; class Clostridia; order Lachnospirales; family Lachnospiraceae; genus UBA2868. Next base: position 135,424 of record DFGA01000043.1, read on the forward strand.
TACAACACAAGAGATTATACGATCATTGACAGCCGTATCGGAACAAACGATGATTTTAAGGAAGTAGTAACTAAACTTCATGAGGCCGGGATCAAGGTCGTTATCGACGGAGTATTCAATCATGTGGGAAGGGGGTTCTGGGCATTTCAGGATGTTCTTAAATACAAATGGGACAGTATCTATAAAGACTGGTTCCATATAAGCTTCGACGGCAATTCCAATTATAACGACGGTCTGTGGTATGAAGGCTGGGAAGGAAACTTTGATCTTGTAAAGCTTAATCTCGGAAATGAGGCGGTTGTCTGCCACATTCTCGACTGTGTTAAGGGATGGGTCGATGAATTTGATATAGACGGGCTTCGTCTTGACGTGGCGTATTGTCTGTCACCTGAATTTCTTCGAAGACTCCGGTCATTTACAAACGGTCTGAAGGATGATTTTTTCCTTGTGGGAGAATGCCTCCATGGTGATTACAACCGCTGGATGGGCGATGACATGTGCCATTCGGTAACAAACTACGAGTGTTACAAAGGGCTGTATTCAAGCTTTAACAGCATGAATATGTTTGAGATATGCCATTCACTCCTGCGTCAGTTCGGCCCAGACAACTGGTGCCTGTACAGAGGTAAGCATCTGCTCTCGTTTGTCGATAATCATGATGTTACGAGAGTGGCAAGCATTTTGACTAACAGCAATCATCTGCCTCTGATATATTCGCTTGCTTTCGGTATGCCCGGAATACCCTGTGTGTACTACGGTAGTGAATGGGGAGAGCGTGCCGACAAGTCTCAGGGAGATCCCGCACTTCGGCCTGCGTTCGAAACGTGGCAGGAAAATGAGCTTACCGAACATATCTCGAAGATAGCCGCAGCAAAGCATAACAGTCATGCACTCTGTTACGGTGATTTTAGTACTGTTGTACTTACAAACAGGCAATGTATAATAGAGAGAAAGTGTGAAGATGAGCGTGTGCTCGTATGCATCAATGCCGATGAAAACGAGTATGTGGCTCACTTTGATGCCAGATGCGGAACAGCGGATGATTTGATTACCGGTGATAAGATCGACTTCGGAGGAGGACTTCGCATGAGACCCTATTCCTCCATGTTCCTGAAGATGGAAAAGGTGGTGTAAAGTTTTCGTAGAAAACTTTGCAGCACGTAGGCCACGCCTCCACGAAGTGGACTTTAAATGGCGTGGCTCTCCCGTGGTGTGATGGCTCTCCCGTGGTGTGATGGCTCTCCCGAAAGGTGGTGTAAATATGGAAAATTCGATATTCAGACAAAAAAGCATAGACCGGATATCTTCGCCCGAGAAGATAGATGAATACACGAAGATTTCGGGCATAAGCATGTGGGTTATCCTTGCATGCATTGTGCTGTTTCTGGCGGCCGCTGTTTTTTGGGGATTTACCGGGCGGATTGAAGATATCGTAACTAACGAGGCAGGACAGTCAGAGACGGTTGAAATAGCGCCGGCTTCACTTCTTTTGAATCAGTAGAGAGGCATATAATGCACGTTAATGATAAACCGGTCAAAAACAAAGTGGCAAAAGTCCCCGTGGTCTTGCAGATGGAAGCACTTGAGTGCGGAGCAGCCTGCCTTGATATGGTACTTGCCTATTACGGAAAGTGGGTGCCTCTTGAGCAGGTAAGGAGTGACTGTGGGGTATCAAGAGACGGTTCCAATGCCAAAAACATAGTTAAGGCAGCGAGAAACTACGGTCTGGATGCCCAGGGGTATCGTCTTGAAATAGACGATTTGAAAAATGAGGGAGAATTTCCGTGCATCATCTTCTGGGAGTTCAATCATTTTATTGTTTTGTGCGGCTTCAGGAAGGACAAAGTTATTATCAATGATCCCGCGAGAGGTACAGTAGAACTCACTCTTGATGATTTTGATAAGGGTTTTACCGGAGTATGTATTTTCTTTGAGCCCACGGAAGAATTTGAACGGGGCGGAAAGAAAAAGAGTATTTTTGAATTTGCGGCAAACCAGCTTCACGGCACATCGGCTGCGATGCTCTTTACTGTACTTGTATCTTTTATATCGGCACTCATAAGTGTGATTAATCCCGTATTTTCAAAGCTTTTCATTGACCGTTTTCTTGCGGGGAGGAGTCTTGAATGGCTGGTCCCGTTTTTTAGTTTTCTTATAACATTTGCTGTTATTCAGATTACTCTCTCGGCTATGCAGGCCATCTATGCTCTCCGTATTGAAGGTAAGCTTGCCATAAGAGCCAATGCAAATTATATGTGGCACGTCTTAAGACTCCCGGTTGGATTTTTTTCACAAAGGCATGCGGAAGATATAGCCATCAGAAAACAGACAAACGAACCGCTTGCTTCCAACATTATAAACACCCTGGCACCAACGGCGCTTAATGTAGTAATGATGCTTGTATACCTGGTTGTGATATTGCGTTACAGTGTGCTGCTTACAGTGATAGGTCTTGCAGGTCTGGCCATAAATATTGGAGTTGTACAATATGTTTCGAAAAAACGTATGAACATCACCCGGGTTATGATGAGAGATTCGGCAAAATTAGCTGCTGCTACCGTTTCCGGAATAGAGATGATGGAGACCATCAAGTCGGGTGGCTCCGAGAACGGTTATTTTGAAAAATGGGCGGGCTATCAGGCTTCTGTCAACAGTCAGAATATCAGAACGATAAAGCTGACTAATTATTTCGGACTTATACCCGTTGTAACGGGAACCCTTGTCAATACAACCATTCTTGCGACAGGTCTGTATCTGATCATGCAGGGCAGATTCTCGATAGGTATGCTCTTTGCATTCCAGACAATGCTCTCACTCTTTATGGCGCCCGTACTCACGCTTTCGGATGCCGGAGCAATCATAAGGGAGATGCGCGTTGATATGGAGCGTATAGAAGATGTGATGAATTATCCTGCGGACGTTTCGTATGAGCCGGAAGGGTACGAAAAACTGTCCGGAAACGAAAAATCCTATGCAAAGCTTACAGGCAGCATTGAACTTAAAAATGTGACTTTCGGTTATTCACCTCTGGCGGACCCGCTGATAAGTGATTTTTCCATGAGGATTGAGCCCGGACAGAAGGTTGCTTTTGTAGGAGCGTCCGGATGCGGAAAATCAACGCTTTCGAAACTTATATCGGGGTTGTACAAGCCGTGGGGCGGTCAGATACTCTATGACGGAAAACCTCTTTCCGAAATAGACCGCAGTATATTCACGTCTTCCATTGCTGTGGTTGACCAGGACATCATACTGTTTGAAGATACCATAGCCAATAATATTAAAATGTGGGATTCTTCGATTGAAGATTTCGAGATGATAATGGCGTCAAGAGATGCCGCGCTTCACGAAGACATCATGCAGCGTGACGGTGGTTACAGATACAAGATACTCGAAGGCGGAAAGGATTTCTCCGGCGGACAACGTCAGAGAATGGAAATTGCCAGAGTGCTTGCACAGGATCCTACGATAATAATACTTGATGAAGCAACGAGTGCACTCGATGCCATGACGGAGCATGATGTTGTTACATCAATAGCGGAGCGGGGAATCACCGTCATAGTGATAGCTCACAGATTATCCACAATACGCGACTGCGATAAGATTATAGTTCTCGATGGCGGCAGGATAGTTGAAATGGGTACTCATGATGAGCTTATAAATAAACACGGCAAATACGAAGAACTTGTGACTTCGGAATAGTGACTGCAATAGCATGGATTATCACAGAAAAAGAGAAATGTGCATATGAGCTGGTTTGAGGAACAGATAAAGCAAAGAATAGAAAATGACAATGAAATGTTTACCGATGCGGTTGCCAAAATGGTAAACCTTGTCAGTGTGGAAAAAATCATTATCGGTTCGGAAAGCAGGACGGATTCGGTGTACGGGGCGGTATGTGATATTCTGAAGTATTTCCGCATCAAGCCGCAGGAACTTCCGGATGATATAACCGATGCCGATGAATTGCTTGAATACATGCTGCGCCCGGCAGGAATCATGAGGCGCAGGGTAAAGCTTACAAAAGGCTGGCATAAGGATGCCATATATCCCATGCTCGGAACTAACAGGGAAGGTGAGATAGTTTCCGTTATCCCCGGAAGGGCGGGAGGATTTTATTACAGAAACAGCAGAACCCAGGATGCCGTTAAAGTTACATCATCCAATGAAAGCGAACTGAATGAAGAGGCTATATGTTTTTATCAGTCGCTTCCCCTTAGGAAAATGGACTTTAAAGATTTGCTCGGGTTTATGCTCGCCCAGCTTAATACCGGTGATATGGCATTGATTATAGCGGCGACACTTGTTGGTATCATTTCGGGTATGGCAGTCCCTGTTATAACAAAATACCTGTACTCGAATGTGCTTGTGACAAAGAGCGCATCGCTTCTTGCGGCAGCGGTGCTGACTCTTTTATGTATAACACTTGCCTCGGGACTTGTAACCGCTATTAGGACAATGATCGTTACTAACATAACGACCCGTATCAGTCTGGCTACGGAAAGTGCGATAATGATGCGTATCCTGTCTCTTCCGGCAAACTTTTTCAGACAGTTTACAGCAGGTGAACTTGCCGGCAGGTTATCGAATGTAAACGGACTGTGCTCGGCACTTTTCAACTCCTTGTTTTCAAGCGGAATAACTGCGGTGTTTTCTCTTATCTACATAGGTCAGATATTTGCTTTTGCGCCTGCACTTTGCGCTCCCGCTCTTGCAATAATGCTCTTGACGTTTGTTATTACCGTGGTAATGATAATGCACCAGATGAAGATTACCGAAGAGCAGCTTCGCGAAGCCGGTCGCGAGGATGGTATGGTCTATTCGCTTATAAACGGGGTGCCTAAGCTTAAAAATGCCGGCGCGGAAAAAAGAGCATTTGCCAAGTGGAGTGCACAGTATGTTAAAAAGGCTGCATATCTGTATGACCCTCCTATAATCCTTCGGCTCGGCAATACGGTAATTACGGCCGTCATGCTGATAGGAAGCATTACGATGTATTATTTTGCTATCAGGAGCAATGTAACGGTTGCCGATTATATGGCATTTACAAGTGCATACGGAATGGTAAGCGGAGCATTTACGGCACTTTCGACCGTAATGGGAACCATCGCAATGATCCGGCCTGTTATCAAACTGATACAGCCGGTTTTCGATACGGAACCCGAGATTGAGGCTGCAAGAAAAGTTGTTACACGTCTTCGCGGAGGAATTGAACTGAATAATGTGTCGTTCCGATATGAGGATAATACACCGTATGTGATAGATGATATGACGCTCAGGATTAAACCGGGACAGTATGTTGCGATAGTAGGTAAAACCGGCTGCGGCAAATCGACCCTTATGAGGATACTTCTCGGATTTGAGAAGCCGTGCAAAGGTGCGGTATATTATGACGGTCACGATATGTCACAGTTAGACCTCCGGTCGCTTCGCAGACATATAGGTGTTGTTATGCAAAACAGCAGTCTGTTTTCGGGGGATATTTTTTCGAACATTACCATTTCCGATCCGAACCTTACGCTTGATGATGCGTGGGCAGCGGCAGCTATGGCCGGAATGGACGAAGATATCAGGAAAATGCCTATGGGAATGAATACCGTTATTTCGGAAGGTTCGGGGGGAATATCCGGAGGCCAGCGCCAGAGACTCATGATAGCAAGAGCGATAGCACCCAAACCAAAGATATTGATGTTTGATGAGGCAACGTCTGCCCTTGACAATATTACACAGAAAATCGTTTCCGATTCACTTGATTCACTCAAATGTACCCGTATCGTTATAGCACACAGGCTGTCCACGATCCGCCACTGTGACAGGATACTTGTCCTTGACAGTGGCCGGATAATCGAGGACGGAACATTTGATGAACTTCTTGCGGCAAAAGGCTATTTTGCCGAGCTTGTCGCAAGACAGCTTATGCCTGACCGCGAAGCTTTAACACCTGATCCCAGTTAACTTCAAGGGAATCCATTGCGCCGCCGCCATAGCTTTTTGCCTGCTTTTCAGCATCGGCTCTGTTGTTAAAGCGACAAAGAACATTTCCGTTTCTGTTATCGAGAACTTCCCACGGATTATTTGAATCCGATCCGATTATTCCCGATGCGTTAAATATTACGCCGCCGGTTACTTCTTCGAGCTGGTCATCACCGAGTGCCTTGTCTTTAAAATCTGCCATAATTAAATCCTCCTTTGCGTGTTTTGTTGGTTTTCTCATCTATGACTTAGCCTGACTGATATAATCTAATCACTGGCAAAATCAACATCCTAATCTTCATCAGCGTAGGCGAGTTCATCAAGCTCCGCGTGAAAATCCTCTGCCCAACTGTATTGGTTCATATAATCACCGGTGTATGTATACTTTGATTCGTCCCTGTTCTCAAGCCAGTCATAAAGATCACAATCTATCTTTTCCTTTGCTATAGCCATGCTGCCGTGCTGCTTGAGTATTATCCCGTCAAGTTTCAGTTTAGAAAAAGTATTCTGAAGATCCTGACGGAGATTATAAAGGTATGAATTTTTCTTTTCCGGATCCCCGTCATCTTCCCAGAGGGAAGCGATGATCTCACCGTTTGAAGTCTGCGCTCCTTTGTTGTTAACGAGTATAGCCACAATCTCCTTGGTGCGCTTGTATTTGAATTCCACCGGTTCTTTATCACAAAATATCTCAAAATTACCGAATGTCTGAATGAAGACTCTCTTATATTTTTTGCGAAGCTCGGGAAAACGCAGAGCCTTAAGTTCGGATTGTACTTCCGGGCCTGTCCCCGGTTTCCTGATGTAGCCGCTTGCATGGATCCTCATTGCTTCATATGCATAGTCGGTATGTTCCGAGATATAGATGAGGTTAACGTACGGATTAAGTTCGGTAAGGTATTTTCCGAGATCTATTCCGTTAAGCTCGGGCATCTTCACATCAAGAAATGCCACATCTATTTCTTCTTCACGGGCTTTGGCCAAAGCGGACAGTGAACTGTCAAAAAAGTAGCATTCCGCATCCGGAATTGTTTTTTCCAGAATTCCTTTTATCCTGTCGAGGGAAGTTTTGTCATCATCTACAGCAAGTATCTTCAATTTTCACCCCCTGCAGGTAATGTGACTTCTCTTAGCCGCTGATTGCGGCGCTGTGCTGCGGTCATATGCAGCGGATCCGGTTCCCCGACAAGAAGCACTTCGCCATCATTTATAGCTGCGTCGTGAAGCGGTCCCGAGTTCATATCGGATATAACAAGTGCGGCAAAACGATCGTAGTTGTCGTCATCTATTTCGGGAAAATGATGCTTCATGCGGTACCAGTGGTCGGGATCATACCCCGCATCTCCGATATAGAGCCTGTCAGCGGTGTCAGCCACATGTACCGTTTGCGCCCTTTCTCCGGGCGCAAGTTCGGTATCTTCGCAAAAGAGCATTCCGTATGCTTTAAGGACCCGGTCTCTAACGGTTTCATCGGTTCCGCTTTTATTCTTCTTGCCGGTAAGGGTATCCATTATCTCATAATAGCGCCCCCGTGCTTCTTCACTTTCATCAAACTTTATTATCGACTCGTATAATCTTTTGACATCAATAGCGGATGTCGTACTCATCATCCTACCTCCCGTTGCAAGTTAAATGTATCATAAGAACTATCACAGAAGTATCACACATTTTTCTGCCGTAATTTCTGCCGTAATTATATACAATAACCTGCTGTATAACCCGCATGTTTGCCTAATATTGTACCATAATGTTTATATATTGTCTTTACACAAGATGGGAGTTTTCATAGAATACAGGTATGAAGTGCTACAGTATATCATGGTTTGATGAATTTGAGTGTCTCGGAGGGGATTGTGAGGAAACGTGCTGCAGAGGCTGGGTCATTCCCCTTGATGAGAATGACTGCACAAGGCTTAAAAAGGAGAGAGGAAGGCTTGGTTTTTCCCTTTTTCTCGCAACAGCCGGCTGGACGAGGACCAAGTTTAACAAGGGCTCGGGAAAATGCCCTTTCTGGGACGATGACGGTCTGTGCCGCCTTCAAAAAGCAAAGGGACATGATTTTATCCCGTGGACATGCAGGTCATTTCCGAGGTTTTACCGCAATTACGGCTCATTTGAGGAGTCCTGTCTAGACCTGTCCTGTATAGGTGCCGCGAGACTGTTTATGAGGCATTTGCATGACAGGGTGCTGATCGAAAAAGAGGCAGATCCTGTCACGCGGGAGTGTACGACGAATGACGACGGTGCATATCTTAATTTCCTGATTGACCAGCGAAGTCAACTGATGGATATCGTGGACGGGGGACTTACGGGAGAACTTGCCGGAAGCCTTGTTTCGTTTGCAAAAGAGCTGCAGGATCTATTCGCAGCAGGCAATACGGAGCCGGCATACGGGCTGACATTTGAAAAATACCGGAAAAATCATCAGGATACTGTGTCTGTACCTTCGATGTTTCCGATGAGCGCACAGCGACTTAATGCTACTTTGCACACCCCGCTTTGCCATCCGCGACTTGGCGAGACTTCGCCGCCGCTTTACAAAATGCTTCTTCGCGCACGCACTGTCACGGAAAGGTTTCTTGGTAACGAAGAAGGCTGGCAGGAAGTACTTTCAGCTTTTATGGCAGAAAATCCCCTTGTTGGAGAAACTCTCTCCGCATACTATTCATATTATCTGTTCCAGTACTTTTTAAGAACATATGAAACATACAGTTTCCGCAAACAGATAACCCTCGGATTATGCCATACAAATATGGTGCTTTTACTTGCATACAGTGAGGGAGTGACTACAGCTGACGGACTTGCCATGATCATTGCCCGGTACAACAGAAGGGCGTACTTTAGCGACACTATTCAGGATGCCTTATACAAAGAGGCAATAAGCGTGAAAAATCATAGGGAAAACGTTCCTGCTTACCCGCCCCCGGAAGTTTACCGCAGAATATACGAAATGACGGATAAGCTGTCCCCCACGGAAGGTGACTGCGGAAAGATATGCGCAATGGCGTGCTGCAGAAGAGAAGCTTTTGGCGGGGATGATGAATCCTATATTTATCTGCTCCCGGGGGAAGAGAGATTATTTGATGATATGCCCGGAGCAATAAAACTTGTCACAAAAGATGCAAAAGACCACGATTTTCCGCCGTCATGGGGCGATACTGTCACGGTGGCACTTTGTGAAGGACCGGAGAACTGTGTAAGGCAATGCCGGCCGATACAGTGCAGGACTTACCCTCTTGCACCGCATATAAACAAAAAGGGTCAACTCGAACTGATATACAGCGATATCAGGACACCGTACACATGCCCTCTTATATATGAGAAAAAGAGCCTGACGGATGATTTTCTGAAAAAAACATATGAGGCATGGGAGATGCTTACAAGGTATACCGCAATCCGTGATCTTGTAATATCCGATTCGGCAAAAAGGGATCGTTTATGGAAAAAATACACGGTTGTCTGCAATAAGGAAAAGATAGACATAATGCACAAAAAGTGATTGTTAATCGAACGATTTTCGGTTATAATTTCTATGTTGTGGTTTGCCTGAGACAGGTGGTGTAAAGTTTTCTATGAAAACTTTACAGCACGTAGGCCACGCCCCAGTTATCTCGTACGAAGTGCGAGATGCCACCCCGGCAAGGGGCGAAGCGAGCTTCTAATGGCGTGGCTCTCAAAGCTAACAGGAGGCAGACAGAAAGGGTTTTTCATATGGCTGATAATAAAGTAAATAAAAAGAACGATGATGGAAAGGTATCATTTTTCCATTCTATCGCGGCCAGAATCATGTTGCTTGTGCTTGTGTGCATCGCAGTTACCGTGTTGGTGATTACTGTGCTTATGATAAGTGAAGCAAAAAATGAGATTACTGAAGTGACAATGGAATACATTGAATATGTTGCCAAGGCCGAGAAGGATATGCTTAATCGTAAGGCGACTCTTGCTGTCGGTCCCGAGTTCTATCAGAATGCGCTAAGCAGCGTTACAATCAAGAGTATTCAGGGATCTTATGCATATCTTGTTGCCGAGGACGGAACAATGCTTTACCATCCCACCCCGGAAAAGGTAGGGCAGCCGGTTGAAAATGCGATCGTTAAGGATCTTGTGGCCCAGCTTCAGTCGGGTACGGTTCCCGAGGATGGAATAGCCAGATATGAATATCACGGATCATGGAAGTATGCCGGATATTCCATTACAAACAAGAACCAGATACTTGTTATTACTGCTGATGAGGATGTTGCACTTGCTCCCATGGACAAGATAAGGAATTTGGGAATCGTGGTGTCAATCATGATGATAGCTCTCTCGCTTGTCGGAGCGTATGTTATGAGTACACTCATTGTAAGACCTATTAAACAGATAACCCAGATTCTTGACAATACAAGTAAATTTGATTTCAGACATGACCCCAATTCCGCAAAACTGTGCAAGCGCAACGATGAGAACGGTGTGATGGCAAGAGCTGTTTCGGGAATGCGTGCAAGTCTCAGAAAGATGGTTGCAAGTATCGAAGAGGCCTCAAGCAAGATCAACGGAAACGTTGATATGCTTCAGAATGTTACGGATGTTGTCAATTCGATGTGTACGGATAACTCAGCAACGACCGAGGAACTTGCTGCCGGTATGCAGGAGACAGCGGCAACGACGGAGAGCATTTATGCCAATATAGGTTATATGAAGACCGGAGCCGAGGACATACAGGCACTTTCTGAAGCCGGCGATACACTTTCGCGTGAAGTTATGGAGAGAGCTGCGGAACTTCGTGAGAAGACGGTTTCTGCCGCAAATATGACAAGAGAGAAATACGAATCTGTTAAGGTGCGCTCCGATAAAGCCATCGAAGATTCGAAAGCGGTTGAGAAGATCAATGCACTTACCGATGCCATTATGGCTATTTCTTCCCAGACATCGCTTCTTGCACTTAATGCTTCGATCGAGGCGGCAAGAGCAGGTGAGGCAGGAAGAGGATTTGCGGTTGTTGCTACCGAGATCGGAAATCTTGCGAATCAGACATCAATGACTGTTGCCGATATCAACAACATTGTAAGTGAAGTTAACAATGCCGTTTCCAATATGTCAGGATGTCTTTCCGAGACAGGTGCATTTCTTGAGGAGACTGTTCTTGCGGATTACGCCGAGTTTACTCAGGTCAGCGAGCAGTACAGCGATGATGCGACCAAGTTCAAGGAGAGCATGAATGACGTACACGAATCGATCATCAATCTTACCGAATCGATATCCAAGATAAGCGATGCCATATCCGGTATCACATCTACGGTGGGAGAATCCACAGTCGGTGTTACGGATATTGCGGAGAAGACGACGAACATGGTTACCCGCACAAGTGAAACAAGCGGACTTGTTGAGGAAAGCAAGAACTGTGTAGGACAGCTTCAGGATATTGTAGGAGAATTCCGGATGGATTAGTCAATGTAATGATTGCGAAGCAAATGTTTGTTGCAGATCGTGAAAGCGAAGACATAAGTCTTCGCTTTTTTTTATTCTGCTAAATTCAGAATATAAATCACACCATACAGTATATTCAGAAAAAAAGCTTACAATTCCATGATAAAAGTTGTATAATTATCTTTGCACGGTTCTTTTTGGTCTATTTGTTTTAAAATAATTCATGGAGGTTAATATGTTCAATATAGGTGATACGGTAGTTTGCAGCAACGGTGTCTGTCGCATAGAAGAGATCGGTCCGCTTGCGGGAATGGGTAAGTCAGCTGCCGGAAGAACATATTACACTCTTCGGCCGTGTTTTGATAATGCAGCAACAATATATGTGCCGGTTGACGGGGATGACAATGCCCTCAGATTTGCTCTCGGACGCGAAGAGGTCAAGGAGCTGATGGACGAGATAGATGATCTTGACCAGATCAATATTTCCGATGAGAAAAAACGCGAGACGGAATATAAAAATGCGGTCAATTCCAAAGATCCGCGCAAGCTGATACGTATCATAAAGACGATGTATTTCAGAAGAAAAGCCAGAGTCGAAAGCGGTAAGAAATCAACCGCAATAGATGAGAGGTACTTCAGGATCGCCGAAAACAGGCTGTACGAGGAAATGGCTCTTGCACTTGGAATCGACCGGGAAGAGGTCAAAGAATACATCAGAAATTATATCGAAAAGAAATGACAGGGAAGGATCAAAGGAGATGCTCTTGTGCGGCATCTCCTTTTTTACTTTTTGTGATATAATAAGTTTTGTTATGAAAAAAACTCTGATAACTTACCTGTTTTTCATATTGGCAATGAGTCTGTTCATTACACTCAGGGTTTATGCGGGAAAGATCGCAATAGAGGAGCAAAGATCAGCCGCGCAGCTTGCCCAAAATGAACAGGAAGAGATTGATAAACCGGGCGTACCGCTGCCTTCTCCGACACCCGAAACCGCACCCCGGGAAGATGACGGTCAGATATCTCCTGTAATAGATGACAACGAGTCTTTGTGGCACGGACCGATCAAACCGAAAGCGGAATTTGAAGGGCTTATTCCGAGAATAATATGCTGGGGTGATTCGCTAACCGTATCGCTGGATGAAAAAAGCGCATTTCCAGATATTTTAAGAGGTCTGTCGGGATGTGAAGTCATTAATTACGGAGTTGAGGCGGAAAACACATCGATGATAGCGATGCGTGAAGGCGGAATGAGGGTAAATGTCAAAGCAACCGTAATACCTGCCGAGCCGAGCCTGATACCCATATTCTTACGGACGGAAAACAACGGTCACGTTTTTTTTCTCGATAACGGCGACGGTGGTGTTAATCCGTGCTCGATAAGCGGAATAGAAGGTGAGTTGCAGAAACTGAACGGATCATACTATTTTATCCGCAGCAAAAAGGGAGAGAGAGTAGCAATAGAGGATAATACACAGTTTAAGACCCATGGGATAACGGACTCTAAAGAGGGAGACATACTTGTTATCTTTGCCGGAACCAATGATCTTCCTGATTCAAATACTGTGCGTAATATTATCAGCCTGGAGCGCAAGATGCTTGAGGCTGCCAAATGCGATAAATACATCATCGTCGGATTGACATATGCCGGCGGGATACCGGAAATAGATGCTGTAAATGAAGCGATGGATAAGGAATTCGGCGATCATTTTGTGGATATCAGAAAATACATGCTTAATTACGGGCTTGCCGATGCCGGCATTACCCCGTCGGATCAGGATAAAGCAGATATCAGAAAGGGCGAGATCCCATCCGCCCTTCGAAGTGACTACGTTCACGGAAACAAGCATTATCACAGACTGCTGGGTGAACAGATCTACAGACGGATGGTATATCTCGGATATATCCCGGCATTTGAGATGGAAGATGAGGAGGATATATGATCTACACACTTACTTATAACCCGTCGATAGACTATCTTGTCACTGTTGACGGGCTGGAGGTCGGAAAACTCAACCGGATGCGAAGGGCATCGTATATGTACGGAGGTAAGGGCGTAAATGTTTCCCAGGTCCTCAAGGAACTGGGAATCGATAATACGGCTCTGGGATTTGTTGCCGGATTTACCGGGAGAGAGATTGAAGAAGGTCTTCAGAAAATGGGTATCAAAACCGATTTTGTGCATCTTCCGGAAGGTCACTCGCGTATTAACATCAAATTTCACGGAATTGAGGAGACGGAAGTGAATGCTCCGGGTCCGTTCGTGGATGCGGTCAGCATGAGAGCGCTCAGGGACAGGATCAGGCAGATCGGAAGTGATGATATCGTAGTATTTGCGGGGGCGGCTACAGCCAATATGGAGAACGATACGTTTGCAACGTTTATTTCGGAACTGCCTTACAGGGATACAAAAGTTATTCTTGATACTACGGGAGAAGCTCTGGTCAATGCACTGTGTTATCATCCGTTTTTGATCAAACCGAATATAGAGGAGTTGTCGGAACTGTTTCATGAGGAATATACCGCATCGGATATACATGCTATAGTGAATGCTGCCAGACGCCTTCAGGATAAAGGCGCGAGAAATGTGCTTACTTCAATGGGAGAGGACGGAGCGGTGCTTATTACGGAAGACGGGGCTGTCTATACGAGAAGCGCACCTGCCGGTATCGTCGTTAACAGCGTAGGTTCCGGAGATTCTATGGTGGCAGGTTTCCTTGCGGGCTATCTGGAAAGTAATAACATGGAAGATGCCCTGTGTCTCGGAGTATGTGCGGGAAGTGCAAGCGCTTTTAGTGAAGGGTTTGCAAGCGGTGACGAGATAATGCAGATGTACCGCTTATGCCGGTAATGTACAGATAGCGACAAAACTTGTGCCTCAACAGGCGGAGCACACTTACTTAACTTTAGACGGCTTCGGATAATACCTTACCCAGGCCTTTCCGAGGATCTTGTCCTTATATACGTAATGCTGATTCCAGAATCTTGAATCCATGGAATTGTTTCTGTTATCCCCCATCATGAAATATGCTCCCTCGGGCACTTTATAGGGGCCAAAATCACCAAGCGGATCCGTGACGATATACGCCGACTCATCCAAAGGTTCGGAAGAATCGTTGATATAAACTTTTCCTTCGCGGATATTTACGACCTCCCCGGGAAGTCCTATTACACGTTTGATGAAGTATTCTTTCTCGTTATCGGGGAACAAAAAGATAACAACATCTCCCCGTGCGGGATCTTCGTTTATATACGCAAGACGGTTTCCTATAAGACGGTCCCCTGTCATGATCGTAGGTTCCATGGATGCCGACGGTATCTTGGCGTTTACGATTATGAATTTATCAAGGGTAAATGCTAATGCAGCGGATATAAGTATAACTGTTATCCACTCCATAACTTCTCTTGCAAATGAGGTTTCTTCCGCTTTTTTTTCTTTTTGTTTATTCTCTGATTTCATACGTCTCTTCCGTGGGATTCTTATACACCGGATTTACAATCACAACATCGATACATTATAATATAATAGTTTATTTCACACAAGACGGGTAATTTGAATGTTTAACACAGTTTCTTATATAATACTGTTTCCCATAGCGGTATCGGTGTATTATCTGATCCCGCAAAAGTTCAGATATATCTGGCTTCTTGCGGTAAGCATGGCTTTTTACTGCTCAAAAAGCGGAAGTTTTACCATGCTCCTTGCTGCGGCAACGATCATTACATATGTTACCGGGCTGGGAGTATATTATGCCGATGATTGCCGCATTAAAAAGCTTGTCATGACAGCGGCGATCGCAGTTCTTGCCGGGACTTTGTTCGTTTTTAAATATCTGAATTTTTCACTGGGACTTATCGGAAGCCCTGTCAGGATAGATCTTGTGCTTCCGCTTGGAATATCTTTTTATACATTTCAGGCAATCTCATATATTGCGGATATATACCGTGACAACATCGAACCGGAAAAAAACATTTTAAAGCTTGCATTGTTCCTGTCGTTTTTCCTGAGTATCGTATCCGGACCTATCAACCGTGCGCGTGATATTATCCCGCAGATAACCGAGGCCGGTGATTTTTCGATGGAAAGGGCAAAGGACGGGATGCAGAAGATGCTGTGGGGCTACTTCCTGAAACTTGCGATAGCCGGCAGACTTGCCATCGTTGTGGAAAACGTGTATTCGGATCCGGGCGCAATGACCGGGTTTGAACTTGCGACGGCTGCGGTCTTTTATCTGTTCATGCTCTACTGTGATTTTGAAGGGTATTCGCAGATCGCTATCGGCAGCGGATATATTCTCGGGATAAGGATGAAAGAAAACTTCTGTCAGCCGTTTTATGCACGGAGCATGCCGGAAGTATGGAGAAGATGGCACGTATCCCTGTCAACGTGGTTTCGCGATTATATGTATATACCTCTCGGCGGAAGCCGCAAAGGAACCGCAAGGAAATATTTCAATATTTTTGTTGTGCTGCTGCTTAGCGGAATATGGCATGGTGCCAATCTCACTTTTTTCATATGGGGTGCTCTTAACGGGATCTTTAACATAGCGGGGCAGATGCTTCTGCCGGTAAGAGACAGGCTGGCGGACATGCTCTCGGACAGATTTTTTTCCACCCAAAAGGCCGGAAAGATATTTGACAGGGTACGTGAAGTTATGCGCAGGATCGGCGTATATATATTGTTTTCATATACTTTTATTTATTTTGCAAATGAAAGCGTTACAAAAGCGTATCTTGCTGTCAAAGGTATACTCACGCGATTTTCCCTCTCGGATGCATACAGGGTCACAGCTCTGGGGCTGGGGAAGACTAACCTTATCGTTGTGATCGTTATGATGATTTTTGTTCTTGTTGCTGACGGTGCGGCAGACAAAAGAAAATGCGACACCCCCGCGCTTGTTAAGAGGATACCGGCATTCTGGCGCTGGGTCATATATTATGCGCTGCTGATCGCGATACTGTTTTCGGCAAATCTGTCGGGCAAGGAATTCATTTATGCAAAGATGTAATATAAAATTTATCCTCAAATGCATACTTGCAGCAGCTCCCGCCATCGTGCTGTCTGCCTTTACGTTACTGTGCCCTTATTGTTACATGGATGAGGACTTTCCGGCGTGGGATTTCGAAAAACGCGTCGCGTCGGGACGGGAGTTTGACGGAAAAAGCTTCGACACTGTAATACTCGGTGACTCCGGTGCCATGAGTTCGCTTATGGCTTCAAAACTTGATGATTCATGCATTAACATGGCTGTTGGCGGAGCAACACCTGTCGAAATGTACTATTTTTTTGAGGAATACCTCCAAAATCATACCCCGCCGGAAAACGCAGTCATAATGTTCGCGCCTTTTCACTACTGGCATATAGACAATTACAAAACGAGGACGGTGTACTTTAAAGGGATACCTTTATCAAAGATTCCGGAGCTGTACCGCAATGCCCGATCCTGCGGCGCGGCATCGGTTATGTATGAACGGTATGTCACCGATGAATTATCGGCCCGGCTGGGACTTCCGAACATATATCTGCCCGCGATCAACGCTGCGCATTTTACCGGAAGATACAGCGACAACACAAGTGCATACAAAGATCTCTGCCTTTCGTACGGGTGGGGAACATTCGGGGAACTTGACGAGTGCTTTGACGAATCGTACGAGACATCATACGAAGATATGGTAATTGACGGTGATGCCAAACTGATCACTCTTTATATGCAAAAGCTTCTGAAACTGTGTGATGATAACGGTGTTCATGTTATTCTTCTGCAGCCGGCAGTCAATACGGCAACTTTTGAAGGAATAAACGAACACTATCTGGCATCATACAGAAACTATATCAAACAACTGGCCACGGTTTGCAGTGATATAGAGTATGAAACTCATCTTCGTAATTATGACGGCATATATTTTTCGGATACTTCCCATTTGAATCCTTCGGGGGCCGAAAAGTTTACCGAAGAAATCGGGGAGGAGTACTTCAGATAAGAATAATTGTGCAATTTGACAGTGACAACCACATTATATTGTGTTATAATGTCACGAAGATTGGTAGTATAATATCAAAGTTATTTAGAAATCAGAGTTATTTAGGAGGATTTACAGAATGAAAAAGAGTAGTGTTCTTTTTTTGGCACTTTGCTCGGCGGTTGTATTTGCCGGATGTAAAGATAAAGAAGAGGCTGCGGCTCCTGCGGCTCCCGCTCCTTCGATAGAGGTCGTTAACAATACCCCTGCGATCAGCATTGAAGAGGAAGCCGTTGTCGATGACGGCTCCCATGAAGGTATGTACAGAAGTGAGCTTACAAATGAGTGGATATCAGAGGATATCAAGGATCAGAGGCCTATTGCGGCAATGGTCGACAATGAGAGAACAGCGCTTCCGCATTACGGACTTTCGAAATATGCGGATGTTGTATATGAAATGACCAACTCCCTTGCAAATGACGGAATCACACGTCTGATGGTTCTTGTTAAGGACTGGGAGAAGATAGACCAGCTCGGAAGTATCCGTAGTACACGTCCCACAAACCTTGTAATCGCACCTGAATGGAATGCCATTGTATGTCATGACGGCGGCCCGTTCTATATTGATGATTACCTTGCAAAGCCTTTTGTAGATAATTTCTCGGGAACTTTCTCAAGAGTTGATAACGGCAAATCAAGAGAGTTTACGGAGTATATCTGTACAGGCGATCTTGACAAGAACTTTGAAAGCAAGACCAATGTTTCAAGAACATATAACGAGTACTATTCGGGAGGCCCTCATTACCAGTTTGTTACCGGTGACGATGAGATAAATGATCTGTCAGGCACACCGGGCGTTAAGGATTGCACCAAGATCGAGCTTCCGTTTAAGCACAACGCGTCCAAACTTGAGTATGACCCTGCAACGAAGCTTTACATGTACTCGGAATACGGACAGAAGCATACGGATCCCGGTAACGGAGATGCCCAGCTCGGATTTACAAATGTCCTTCTTCAGAATACAAGATATGTCAAGTTTGATGACAACGGATATATGATGTTCCATGCAATAGATTTCAAGAGAGAAGGTTGGTTCATTACCGAGGGCAAGGCAATACCTGTTACATGGTCCAAGGAAGATGAAGTAACTCCTACCCGCTACTTTGATTCTGACGGGAATGAGGTTGTTCTTAATACGGGTAAGACCTATGTAGGTATTATCCCCGATGATAAGTGGAGCGGACTTTCAATACAGTAATCATGATAATGTCAGGGCGCGGGCGATAGCCCGCGCCCTTTGTCATAAATAAACAACAGCGTTCAGTGAAAGGTCGGATTATGGCGATTGATTTATTTACTATAGGGAAATTTACGGTACACGGATACGGCCTTATGATAGGTCTCGGGTTTCTTGCTGCTGTTCTTACGGGCAGTTATCTTGCGAAAAGAAGGAACCTGTCAGACGGGGATTTCGTTAATATAGCGATATATGTTCTTATCATCGGATTCTTAGGAGGAAAGCTTTTACACATCATAGTCGAATTCAAAACACTTCTTGTCGACCCTATGGCAGTACTCGGGTCCGAGGGGTTTGTTGTCTACGGAGGAATAATCACCGGGATCGCAACCATATATGTGTATTGCAGGATCAAGAAGCTGGATTTTCTTGAGTATATAGACCTTCTTGCAACTGTTGTTCCGGTAAACCAGGCTCTCGGAAGAATCGGATGCCTTCTGGCGGGATGCTGTTACGGACGCGAAACGAAATCCAATTTTTCTCTTATATTTCCCGATGGCTGTATAGCACCGGCCGGGGTCAGGCTTATACCGACACAGCCGATAATGGCAGCAGGGAATTTTGTGATCTTCGTGGTTTTGCTTGTGATCTATCTTTGCAGTTGTCCGAAGAGGGGCAGCGAAGATATTTCTTCGGCAAAGATCCGCTATATACCGGGACTGGCAACGGCTCTTTATCTTATGATGTACAGTGCCGGAAGATTTGTAATAGAATTTTTCAGAAATGATTACAGGGGATCTGTCGGAGTGCTTTCCACTTCACAGTTTATTTCGATTTTTACATTTGCAGGAGGACTTGCTCTGCTCGTATTTGCCATAAGAAAAGGGAATACCAAAGCTGCTGACTGATTGTGAAGAATATAATCGATTACATTCAAAAGTACGGGGATCTGACTTTTGAAGAGAAAGAATTTAATAAGGTAGATGCACTGATCCTTTCACAGTTTTCCTATTTTAAGCTTGACGGGGTAGTTCCCCTAGTCGGAACAATGCTTCCGCCGGTTACCGTTAAGAGCATCGCTTTATCGGGCAAAGCGGAGGAACTGTTTGCGGATGAGAGATACAGAAAGAACAATACGGAACTCTTTGATGCCATGGCTGCATCAAGAAGATTTGCGGATATTAAGCTTAATCATCATATCAACCTTGTAAGCAACAGATGGGAGATGCAGTTTTCAGCCGTTACGGCGTATCTTGCGGACGGACTGACCCACGTTATATTCAGGGGTACGGATGAAACAATGATCGGGTGGAAGGAAGATTTTAATATGGCTTTCATGACACCCGTGCCGGCGCAGGTCAAGGCCGTCGACTACCTTCATTATGCCGCTGAGAGGATCAGGGGTAATTTTTCGGTCGGAGGGCATTCAAAGGGCGGCAATCTTGCCGTGTACTCCGCGATGAAATGCTCCGGACTTGTCCGGGAGAGGATAACAAATATTTATTCCCAGGACGGGCCGGGATTCACGAAAGAGACGCTTGAAGATGCTGATTTTGATGCGATAAAGGACAGGATACAAAAATTCGTTCCAAGGTCTTCGATAATAGGAATGCTTTTACAGACTCAGGAACATTACAGGGTTATTGAAGCATCGGGCTTCGGTATACTTCAGCATGATCCGTTTAACTGGATAGTCGAAGATGACGATTTTGTATACAGGGATGATATCGCAGAGCGGTTTAGTATTTCGGACGAGGCGGTTAACGAATGGACTACCCGGGCGGATCCTGCCGAGATGAAAGTCTTTGTTGACAAAATATACGAAGTTCTTGTTTCGGCCGGAGTGTCGGATATGAATGATTTTAAAGGGAACCTGACTACTATTATGTCGAAGGCGATTGCAGCGGCCGGAGCGCTTGATGAGGGTGACAAGCGGATGATAAAAGAGGTTCTGTCTGCACTTGCGGAAAGCTTTAAAGATCAGATAATTAATCTGGCAACCAGATAAATTAGCATAAGATGCAGCGGGTAAAACAGATAGAACGCGTATTTGTGCTTCGGGCGAACTTCGGGATCGTAGAAATACAGCAACAAAAATGATATAGGACCGTATTTTTCCCAGCAGGTTGCCACAGCACCCGCAAGATACCGGAACGGTCCGGTATTTCTTGCGAAATACAAAACGGCGGCAAGAAGCATGCATTTCCATGAGTAATCCGTATTAAGAAGATAAGCCGCATCCGCGAATGCTATCACGGCACATATGCATGTAAACTTAACAAGAAAAGAAGAAACACCCCATATGTTGTTTTCAAGGTATTTGATAACACAGAGCATAATGAGTGCAATGAGGAACGTCAGTATAACGTTTTGATGTTCCCACCGAAACGGCACTCCGTACAGTCCGAGATCAAAAGGGATCTCGGATAATACCGCAAAGACAGCAAGTCTTGCGATATATTTACCAATGTTGTGTGTTCTCAGGAAGCCCTCGACTATGAAGAAGCAGAATATGGGAAATGCCAGACGGCCGATTCCGCGGCATATCTCGTACACGGTGTTCAGCGTCTTGTATTCGTCGGGCAGTATATCCATCGCATGTGCTATCATGTAGTTGTGGAACACCCCGTAACCGAAGTGGTCTATGAACATGAGAATACATGCAATCAGTTTTAATACGTTGCAGGATAGCCGTAATTTTTTACCTGCTGTCAGTGAATTGGTATCCATATCCACCTATTTTATCATAATGGTATAGTTTATGAAACTAAAATCACCTATTTTTCCAATAATCGCAGCCATTGCAGTTTTGCTTGGAGGTTGTGCCCAAGCCGGTTCGGAGCCGCAAGAAGGCAAACTTGCATACCGGACCAGAGGAATTGCCCAGCTTTCCGAAGGAGACTATTCGCAGGCCATGGAATCATTTACTACAGCGCTTTCATATTCCAACGGACTGATAGAGACGGCGGATATTGATATCTCCTATTATATGGCGGTGGCGGAGTTCAAGAACGGTGACATGGAAGCTGCGCTCAAAACCGTTGATTCGATCATAGCATTAAGACCGGAAGATGACCGGGCATATTTTGTCAGGGGAAAGATCAACCTTGCTCTCGGGAATATAGACGGGGCAAAAAGTGATTTTGACAAAACAATATCAATAGATCCGGAAAACTATGACCGGTACGTGGGAGTCTATGAGGAACTCAGGGCAAAAGGATATGAATCCGAGGCGTCCGGTTATCTGCAGCAGGCATTGAGTGCGGGAGATAAACTGTCGGATTATAACAAAGGTGTTCTTGAGTACTATATGGGGTCATATACTGATGCAAGAAGTGATCTTGAGACGGCTAAACAGTCGCAAAACAGCGAGAATCTCATTTTCTACCTCGGCAAGACGTACGAGGCACTTGGTGATTCGACATACGCAATGACGCTTTATTCCGACTATATTCGGGAAAATTCATCCGCAGGACGGATATACGAGCAGCTTGCCGAGTGCAGGATCAGGAACGAAGATTACGAAGGTGCGCTTGAAACGATTGAAGCGGGACTGAGTCTCGGAGGAGGAGAAGGTGCCGGCGGGATGATGTTTGACCGGGTAGTGGCTTATGAGAGGCTTTACGACTTCGAATCGGCCAAAAAGTACATGGAAGAATACCTTCAGTTATATCCCGACGATGAGGTCGCTTTACGTGAAAATGTCTTTTTGAGCAGCAGGTAAAAAATCATCGCTCATTTTTGTGCATGGTTTACAATAAACCTAAATTATCAATGTTTTTTCGATACAATATCTTGTGTTCTATGGAAGAGTTAACATAAGATATTGTATTTTTTATGTTGACTTCAATATTTTACAATGATATACTTTTTCACGTACGTAAGTCATGTATTATTCAAATCTTAAACAATTACAGAGGGGTCACATTGGGGGTTCTCGAACAAGGAAGGGAGTAGTCGTAATGTTCAGCGTAGTAAAAAGAGACGGAGAATTGGCAGATTTCAATATTGCAAAGATAAATGATGCAATAATGAAAGCTTTTAATGCCTGTGAGAAGCAGTACACAAACGATATGATCGATCTGCTTTCACTTCGTGTAACGGCTGATTTTCAGCCCAAGATGAAGGACAGTAAGATCCATGTTGAGGATATTCAGGACAGCGTTGAGGTTGTACTTGAACAGGCAGGGTATACGGAGGTTGCGAAGGCTTATATCCTCTATCGTAAGCAGAGAGAAAAAATGCGTAACATGAAGTCAACTATCCTTGATTACAAGGATGTTGTCAACAGTTATGTCAAGGTAGAGGACTGGAGAGTTAAGGAGAATTCAACCGTAACATATTCGGTGGGCGGACTTATCCTTTCCAACTCGGGCGCCGTTACCGCAAACTACTGGCTGTCGGAGATATATGATGAGGAGATAGCGGAAGCTCACAGGAATGCGGATATTCATATTCATGACCTGTCAATGCTTACGGGCTATTGTGCGGGATGGTCATTAAAGCAGCTTATCCAGGAAGGCCTTGGCGGAATAAGCGGCAAGATCACTTCGGCACCTGCATCACATTTATCGGTTCTGTGCAACCAGATGGTCAATTTCCTCGGAATAATGCAGAACGAATGGGCAGGAGCCCAGGCATTTTCTTCGTTTGATACATATCTTGCCCCTTTTGTTAAGGTCGATAATCTTACATACAGGGAAGTTAAGAAGTGCATAGAGTCTTTCGTATACGGAGTCAACACACCGAGCCGTTGGGGAACACAGGCACCGTTCTCAAACATTACACTTGACTGGACGGTTCCCGCTGATCTTGCGGAACTTCCGGCTCTCGTAGGCGGCAAGGAAATGGACTTCAAATACAAGGACTGCAAAGAAGAGATGGATATGATCAACAAGGCATTCATCGAGACTATGATCGAAGGTGATGCTAACGGCAGAGGATTCCAGTATCCGATCCCCACATATTCGATCACAAGAGATTTTGACTGGTCCGATACAGAGAACAACAGGCTCCTTTTTGAAATGACAAGTAAATACGGAACACCGTATTTCTCAAACTATATCAATTCCGACATGGAACCTTCGGATGTCCGCAGTATGTGCTGCAGACTGCGTCTTGACCTTAGGGAACTGCGCAAGAAGACCGGCGGATTTTTCGGATCCGGGGAGTCAACGGGTTCTGTAGGTGTAGTTACGATCAATATGCCCAGAATTGCATATCTTGCTACCGACAAGGATGACTTCTACAGAAGGCTGAACCGTATGATGGATATTTCCGCAAGATCACTCAAGATCAAGCGTGGAGTTATCACAAAGCTTCTCGATGAAGGATTGTATCCTTATACAAAGAGATATCTCGGAAGTTTTGATAATCACTTCTCGACGATCGGTCTTATCGGAATGAATGAGGTTGGTCTTAATGCAAACTGGCTCCGTGCCGATATGACAGATCCGAGGACCCAGGAGTTTACGAAGGAAGTTCTTAATCATATGAGAGAAAGACTTTCCGATTATCAGGAGATGTACGGAGATCTCTACAACCTCGAAGCTACGCCGGCTGAGTCAACAACTTACAGGCTTGCAAAGCATGACAGAAAGCGTTGGCCCAATATCAAAACCGCCGGACATCCGGGAGACACACCTTACTATACCAATTCATCACATCTTCCGGTTGACTATACGGCCGATGTGTTTGATGCACTTGATATTCAGGATGATCTTCAGACGTTATATACAAGCGGTACCGTGTTCCACGCATTTCTCGGCGAAAAGCTTCCCGACTGGAAGGCGGCGGCATCACTTGTACGCAAGATCGCATACAACTACAAGCTTCCTTACTATACCCTCAGTCCTACGTATTCGGTATGTAAGGAACACGGATATCTTGCAGGCGAGGTCAAGACATGCCCTCACTGCGGAACGACCACAGAAGTATATTCGAGGATCACGGGTTATTACCGCCCTGTCCAGAACTGGAACGACGGTAAGAGCCAGGAGTACAAGAACAGAGTTGTTTACGATATTGCAAAAAGTAGCCTGAAGAGGCCGTTGACCGCGATGGTCAGAATGTCCGGAACCGATGAAAACGCGAAAGTTGAAGTCGGTGCAGTCGATAATGTTAAATATCTGTTCACCACCAAGACATGTCCGAACTGCAAGCTTGCCAAGGAATATCTCAAAGATGAGAGTTACGTCCTTATAGATGCCGAGGAGAATACCGAACTTGCTCAAAGGTACGGGGTAATGCAGGCGCCGACCCTTGTGGTTGTAAACGGCGACAAGGTCAGGAAATACGCCAATGCTTCCAATATACGCAAGTATGCGGAAACAATGTCAATGGTTAAGGTTTGACAGTATTAAGCAGTAGCCACGACAACAGTCGTGGCTATCGTTTTTTTATGAATTAATCAAGGTTAAGGGAGAAGGAAGATGATATCAAGGCTTATTGACCAGATCAAGAAAAAGAACGCACCGGTTGTTGTCGGACTTGATCCGACACTCTCCAATATCCCGAAGAAAATATTGAATGCGGCCATAAAAGACAAAGGGGAATCCTTTGAAGCGGCCGCGGAAGCCATCATACAGTATAACAAGGCTATAGTGGATGCTGTCTGCGATCTCGTACCTGCAGTTAAGCCGCAGATAGCCATGTATGAACAGTTCGGGATCCCGGGTCTGATGGCATTTACCGAAACGGTCAATTACTGCAAAGAGAAGGGACTTATAGTTATAGGAGATGTTAAACGCGGAGATATTGGTTCTACAAGCACCGCATATGCGAAGGCACATCTTGGCAAGGTTAAGATCGGTAACACGGAAATTTCAGCCTTTAATGAGGATTTTTGTACGGTCAATCCATATCTTGGTTCCGACGGTATCAAGCCCTTTATAGATGAGTGCAACGGGAATGATAAGGGTATCTTTGTTCTTGTCAAAACAAGCAATCCTTCAAGCGGAGAATTCCAGGACAGGGTACTTCATGATGAGGATTCGACATTATATGAAACTGTCGGCTTCAAGGTAAACGAGTGGGCCAAGCTTTCAATGGATGGCACTTACAGTAATATCGGTGCCGTTGTGGGCGCGACCTATCCGAAGATGGGAGAGATACTTCGCCGGATCATGCCCAATTCCTACATTCTTGTTCCCGGATACGGCGCCCAGGGAGGAAGCGGGGCGGATTTGAAACCTTTCTTTAATGACGACGGGCTCGGAGCCATAGTCAACAGTTCCCGGGGTATAATCGCCGCATACAAAAACGAGAAATATTCGAAATACGGTGAGGACGGATTTGCCGATGCCGCAAGATCCGCCACCATTGATATGATAGATGATATAAGACAGAACGCCTTTTAGATACACTATACGGGAGGGATGACCTTTGGAGCAGTATAAGCAGGAATTCATAGAATTTATGGTAGAATCGGATGTTTTGCGGTTCGGTGAATTTACATTAAAAAGCGGACGAAAGTCCCCTTTTTTCATGAATGCGGGAGCGTATGTTACCGGCAGCCAGCTAAAGCGTCTCGGAGAATACTATGCAAGAGCGATACATGAAAACTTCGGGGATGATTTTGACATTCTGTTCGGCCCTGCATATAAGGGCATACCGCTTTCGGTGGCAACCTCTATAGCGTATGATGAACTGTACGGAAAGCAGATAAGGTATTCAAGCAACCGTAAGGAAGAAAAAGACCACGGCGACACCGGTATACTTCTCGGAAGTAAAATAAAGGACGGTGACAGGGTCGTAATGATAGAGGACGTAACAACAAGCGGCAAGTCAATAGAGGAGACATATCCGATCCTCAAGGCGCAGGGGAATGTTACCGTTACCGGTCTTATGGTATCTCTTGACAGAATGGAACTGGGACTGGGAGGGAAACTGCCGGCACTTGCGGAAATCACCGACAAATACGGATTTGAGGCTAAAGCCATAGTTACTATGGCCGAAGTTACCGAGCATCTGTATAATCGTAATGTCTGCGGACGCATCGTCATAGATGACGGTATAAAACGATCTCTTGACGAATACTACAAAACCTACGGAGCATAAATGGGCAAGCCGGTTAAGATACGCAAAAAAAAGAGTTTTATGTTTACGACGAGGCATTATTCCTTCATGAGTGTGATGGGGATAGTACTTGGAGTGATCAATGTATTCTTCGGGGCTGCAATGGTAATACAGAGTTACCGCAATGAAGGCAGGGTCGGCGCGGGATATGGAAGCGCCGGACTGTTCTCGGTCTTTTTGTGCATAATCGGGATCGTATGCGGAATAAGGAGCCTTGGCGAACGTGATACCTACATTGCACCGGCAGTGGTTGCCATAGCCGTAAACGGCGCAGTGATCCTGTGGTGGATCATCATGATAATAATATCGGCTATTGTTAATTAGAACGGAGATCAATATGACGGAAACATATGACGAACTTATAGATGAACGGTATGATCTTGCCATGAGCAGGATCCGCCAGATGCAGCATGAGGAGGCCTTCGGGGGGCCTCTCTTATCGTTCTTCGGGAGATGTTCGGAGTTTATCATAAAGCTGTCCGATATTCTCGAAAGATCCTGTTCGGGCAGCATCCGGAAAATGTCCCTTGAAGAACTGGCTATACAAAATCATATGCTATACGAAGATATACTGCCGGAAAACTATGATACAAGTTTTGCCAATCCCGATTACATAGTTTCGGAATTTGCCGGGGCAGGAATAGGCGACAGAAAGATGGCGCAGTATCTGTGCTTTTTGTATGCCGAGATACGAGGTCTGATCCCCTATGCCTTCGAAGCAAACAAAGAGATATTTACGATCTATGCGGAACTGTATGTGGAGATCTATACATCTTTCAGGCTTGCTGCCGTTGAGAATACTGTTCCCGACAGTGAATCGGTAAGAGACATCATCTACTGGTTTGAGAGCGATAACTGTGACATCATCATACCAGCTAACGTATCGGATAAGGTGGACGCGGCAAATGATTTTCTGCGAAGTATAGTTTGCGAAGAAGACCTTACGGATGACAGGTTCCTGTATTTTTCCGGAGAGTACGTTACTGACAATGAGATAAGGTGCGCGCATTTCATCAATTCACTTTCCGAAGAGCAGATACAGTCGATGGCGGATACATTTACCGAAGGATACCGTATTGGCTTTGTTAAGGCAGGAAAACCGATAGATAAAAAAACAAGCGCGAATATAAGGTACAGTCTGGGGTTTGAGAGAGTCGTAAGAGCTGCTGTCGAAAATTTCAAAAAGATGGGGCTTGATTCTGTAATATACAGAGCCGCTTCGCTCTCCCTTACGGGATCAGGCGTGAACAGGATAGGATTTTACGGCGCGATTCCGAACAGGCAGTATGACTATGATCACAAGGATGATGCTGCCGTTTATATGGATGCGGATTTTGTTACGAGAAAACTTGAGGTGCTTGAAGCTGCCTACAGGGAGCGTATAGTACTTGCAAACGGTCATGCGGGTCCTGCGGTTATGGAGGTATTCGGCGAGAAGCCGTTTACTCCGGTGGTAAAAGAGAGTGCGATAAAACAGACCGACAAAACGCAAAAGCTGTCAGTGGAATATACGGCAAAGGCATCCGAGATCATAAACAGATACATTATCGGCGAAGAGAGAAGCTTTACGATAATTGCATATCCGGTTCCCGAGATCGGAGACGATTATGAGAAGATATTTGCAGACACGGTAAAGCTTAATACGCTTCCCTACAGTAAGTACGAGAAGATCCAGCAGATAATGATAGATACCCTTGATAAGGCTGATTATGTGGAAATAAAGGGTAAGGGGGAAAATGAGACTGACCTTAAGGTTGCACTGCACCCGGTGGATGATCCCGCGCACCAGACAAAGTTTGAAAACTGCGTTGCCGATGTCAACATACCGGTCGGTGAGGTGTTCACTTCTCCGCAGCTTACCGGCACAAACGGAGTGCTCAACGTATCGAAGGTATACCTGAACGGACTTTTGTATAACAACCTCAAAGTGACTTTTACTGACGGTATGATAAGCGATTATTCGTGCGATAATTATGAGAATGAGGATGACAACCGCAAGTTCATCAAGGAAAATCTCCTGCATAAGCATGAATCACTTCCCCTCGGGGAGTTTGCCATAGGGACGAATACAACGGCATACAAAATGGCCAGGGATTACGACATAGAAGGGCTTCTCCCGATACTGATCGGAGAGAAGACAGGACCGCATTTTGCCGTAGGAGATACGTGCTATTCTCATGAGGAAGATGTTAAAGTTTACAACCCGGACGGCAAGGAGATCATAGCGCGTGAAAACGAGGTATCACAAAAGAGAAAATCAGATGCCGGGGCTGCTTATTTCCAGTGTCATACCGATATTACCATACCCTACGATGAATTGCTGTATATCCGCGCGGTCAGGGTTGACGGATACGATTCAATAATCGAAGACGGAAGGTTCACGCTGCCCGGGTGCGAAGCGTTAAACGAGCCGCTGGATGAGATGCGGGATATGCATATCACTATACAAAAATCATCGTAAATATGTTACATTAATTGATACATGAGAGTTGAGTAAGAACAGTTACGGAGGTTAATTATGGCAACGGTAGGAATAGTTATGGGCTCTGATTCCGATATGTCCGTTATGAGTAAGGCGGCGGATATTCTGGAGAAGTTCGGGATCGATTACGAGATGAGGATCATATCGGCACACAGGGAGCCGGATGTTTTCTTTGAATATGCAAAGAGCGCAAAAGATAAAGGGATGAAAGTCATTATCGCAGGGGCCGGTATGGCAGCCCACCTTCCGGGAATGCTTGCGGCGATCTTCCCGCTTCCCGTTATCGGTGTTCCGATGCATACCACATCCCTCGGAGGAAGAGACAGTCTGTATTCCATCGTTCAGATGCCTTCCGGGATCCCGGTAGCAACAGTTGCGATAGGCGGCGGTGCAAACGCCGGACTTCTTGCGGCTCGTATGCTTGCGATCTCGGATGATAAACTTCTTGCCAAACTTGAAGAGTATTCCCGCGAGATGGAAGAGGGCGTTGCGAAGAAGGACGCCAAACTTTCGGAAGTCGGATATAAAAACTACGATAAATGATAAGCAAATAAGGAGACTTTTATGGATTACAAATCAGCCGGAGTTGATATCGAAGCAGGCTACAAAAGTGTTGAACTGATCAAAGGCTTTGTGGGAGCTACAAACCGTCCCGAGGTGATCGGTGGATTGGGAGGATTTGCCGGAGCCTTTTCCATGGACAAATACAAGAGTATGGAAGAGCCTGTACTTGTATCGGGAACCGACGGATGCGGTACCAAGGTTAAGCTCGCGTTCCTTATGGATAAGCATGATACCATCGGCATCGATGCGGTTGCCATGTGCGTTAACGATATAGTCTGCGGCGGAGCCGAGCCCCTGTTTTTCCTGGATTACATCGCCTGCGGCAAGAACTATCCCGAGAAGATCGCACAGATAGTTAAGGGTGTTGCGGAAGGCTGCAGGCAGTCGGGCTGTGCACTAGTTGGCGGCGAGACTGCCGAGCATCCGGGACTTATGCCGGAGGATGAATACGATCTTGCAGGGTTTGCGGTAGGCATAGTTGACAGGAAGAAGATAATAGACGGAAGCACACTTGCCGAGGGAGATGTTCTCATAGGTCTTGCTTCAAGCGGAGTTCATTCCAATGGTTTCTCTCTTGTACGCAAGGTGTTTGAAATGACTCCGGAAAGTCTTGATACATATTATGATGAGCTTGGGGCAAAGCTCGGAGATGTTCTGCTTACTCCTACGAGAATATATGTTAAGGCACTGCAAAATGCCATGAAGGACGGGATCACACTCAAGGCATGCAGTCATATAACCGGCGGAGGATTTTACGAGAATGTTCCGAGAATGCTAAGAGAAGGCACACACGCCGTTATAGAGAAAAAATCATATGACATACCTCCCATCTTCACGCTTATGCGTGACAAAGCAGGGCTTGATGAAAAGATGATGTACAATACGTTTAACATGGGGATCGGTATGGTCGTTGCCGTGCCGGCAGACGAGGCTGACAAGGCTGTTAAAAGCTTTACGGCAGCAGGCGATAAGGCATACGTTATCGGCAAGATCACCGCAGGAGAAAAAGGGGTGACCTTATGTTAAAGATCGCCGTACTTGTAAGCGGAGGCGGAACGAACCTTCAGGCAATCATTGATGCAATAGATAATCATAAGCTTACGGGTGTGACGATCGAGCTTGTGGTATCAAACAAGGATGACGCATATGCGCTGACAAGGGCTAATGATCACGGTATTACCGGGATCTGCATAAGACCGAAGGACTATGCCGATAAGGATGCGTATGGGCGGTATCTTGCGGAATTCTTAAAGGACCACGAGATAGATCTTGTTGTACTTGCGGGATTTCTCGTAGTGCTTCCCGAGTGCTTTATTGATGAATTCGAGAACAGGATAATCAATATCCATCCGTCGCTTATTCCGTCTTTTTGCGGAGACGGATTCTATGGCCTCAAAGTTCACGAGGCAGCACTGGCTCGCGGTGTGAAAGTCACCGGTGCAACAGTGCATTACGTTGATAAAGG
This sequence comes from Lachnospiraceae bacterium UBA3762, assembly GCA_002371615.1. Lineage (GTDB taxonomy): Bacteria > Bacillota > Clostridia > Lachnospirales > Lachnospiraceae > UBA2868. The sequence goes on from DFGA01000043.1 coordinate 166,585, forward strand.
GTGCGACACCGGACCGATAATAATGCAGAAGGCAGTGTACGTTGAGCCGGGTGATACGCCGGAAATATTACAAAGAAGAGTAATGGAGCAGGCGGAGTGGGTGATACTGCCGCAGGCTATTCAAAATATTGCAAATAGACAAATTCGATAAATTTGCTCTAAATTTAGTATTTGAATAGAGGAGGATTATATATGAATGTTATGATCGTGGGTGGCGGCGGCAGAGAGCATGCGATAGCTACAGCCGTGGCAAAATCCAAACAGGTTGATAAGATATACTGCGCACCCGGAAATGCAGGTATCGCGAAGATTGCCGAATGTGTTCCCATAGGTGTAATGGAGTTTGATAAGCTGGCTGATTTTGCAAAGAGCAATGATATAGATCTTGCAATAATCGGACCCGATGATCCTCTTGTGGGCGGAATAGTGGACTGTTTCGAGGAAAGAGGGATCAGGACCTTCGGACCGAGAAAAAATGCCGCAATATTAGAAGGCAGCAAGGCGTTTTCCAAGGATCTTATGAAGAAGTACGGCATTCCTACCGCCGCATACGAGAACTTCGATAATCCCGAAGAGGCACTTAAATATCTTGAGAGCGCGAAAATGCCTATAGTACTTAAGGCCGACGGACTTGCACTCGGAAAGGGTGTTCTCATATGTAATACTCTTGAGGAGGCAAAAGAAGGCATTAACACTATCATGGTCGACAAGAAGTTCGGTAACAGCGGAAACACGGTTGTTATAGAAGAATTCATGACCGGACGTGAGGTTTCGGTTCTTGCGTTTGTTGACGGCAAGACGATCAAGACGATGTCAAGCTCCCAGGATCATAAGCGTGCCAGGGATAATGACGAAGGTCTTAACACAGGCGGAATGGGCAATTTTTCCCCGACACCCTTCTATACAAAGGAAGTGGATGATTTTTGCCAGAAGAATATATTTGTGCCTACGGTCAACGCCATGGCCGCGGAGGGAAGACCTTTCTGCGGAGTGATTTTCTTCGGCCTTATGCTGACAGAGGATGGACCGAAGGTGCTGGAGTATAATGCCAGATTCGGAGATCCGGAGGCACAGGTTGTACTTTGCAGGATGAAAAATGATATAATAGACGTGATGAACGCCTGCATTGACGGAAAGCTGTCGGATATTGACCTTGAGTTTTCGGATGAGTCCGCTGTATGCGTGATACTTGCAAGTGACGGATATCCGGAGCATTATGAGAAGGGATTTCCGATCACGGGATTCGAAGCTTTTGAAGGTAAGGATGATTATTTCTGTTTCCACGCCGGCACGAAGTTTGACGGTGATTCCATCGTCACAAACGGCGGAAGAGTCCTTGGAATTACTGCGTTAGGACCCGATCTTGAGACCGCAAGAGCAAAAGCATACGAAGCAACGGGCTGGATCGATTTTGCCAACAAATACATGAGAAATGATATAGCAAAAATATGATGGATGAAGACAGTCTTGTAAGAAGAGATATACACATTCCGCTTACATGCACGAAATGCGGAAAGGCCAACCCGGAATATAAGGGCGTTGGCGAGTATAAGTGCAGTGAATGCGGATTTACCATGTATGATGATTTCGGAATTGTCCGGAATTATCTTGAAGCCCACAGCGGAGCCACGCAGTCCCAGGTTTCGCAGGCTACCGGTGTGTCCATGGAAACGATCAGATATTTTCTCAAAGAGGAGCGGCTGGAGATTACTTCTTCCAGTAATGTTATGCTCTCCTGCGAGATATGCAATGCTCCCATCAGAAGCGGAAGATACTGTGAAGCCTGCTCCAAAAAGCTGAGATTAAAGAGCGAAGCCGAAAAAGCTGCCTCGCACAAATCCGGTATATCCGGTTATGGCAAGGTAGAGAAGGGCCAGAGCGGAGCAAGAAGATTCATCAGATAACAGATATATTTACCGCATCAGCAGCCGAACAGAGCTGAAGTCTTAACCATTCTGTCCGCTATTTCAACATTAAACGGACATCTGCTCTCACACCCCTTACAACCCAAGCATTCGGAAGCTGTGTGTTCAAGATTCTTGTAGTGCTGCGATACGCTTGCCGGGACTTCGGGCTGAACCGTTGCAAGATCATAGAGTTTATTAACCATTGCAATATCTATATTGACAGGACATGGCTTGCAATGACCGCAATATGTACACTGCTCCATATAGGAATGCAGAGGTGCCTTTGCGATGACCGAAGCATAGTCTTTATCGTCAGCGCCGGCCTTCTCATATGACACAGCTTCATCAACCTGTTCTTTTGAATCATATCCGCACAGGATAGAGGATACACCCGGTCTTGTAAGTGCATAGTGTATGAGCTGAACGGGAGTAAATGCAACACCGAAGGGTGAGCGGTCCTTATCAAGCAGGGCTCCTCCGAAGAAACCTTTCATGACAGTCAGACCTACATTATTCTCCTCGCACATCTGATAAAAACGCGCCCTCTCGGGATCGATTCCGGACAGATTATCTTTGTCATAACCTTCAAACATTGAATCAAGATTGTCAGTTGCAGGTCTCATGTCAAACGCCGGATTGATGCTGAAGAGGATCATTTCAATGAAGCCAGTTTCTACCGCAAGCTTTCCGATAACGGGATTATGGGTACTAAGGCCTATATGCCTGATTATCCCTTTGTCCTTGAGTTCATGAACGTAGTCTATAAACTCCCCGTTCATTGCATTGTTCCAATCCTCAAGGGAGTCGATATAGTGGATCATTCCGAGATCTATATAATCGGTTTGCAGTCTTGCAAGCAGATCTTCAAAGGCAGGACGTACATGGTTCATGTCACGGGTTCTGACGTATTGCCCGTTCTGGTACGTTGAACCGATATGCCCCTGTACATACCATGAATCCCTGCTGTCCTTTATGGCTTCGCCGATGATATCCCTTGATTTGGGATCGGGCATCCAGCAGTCGATTATGTTTATTCCCAGGGTGTGGGCATATTTCACCAGTTCTATTGATTCCGATGTTTCGTGCCGCTCAAGCCATTCGCCGCCAAAACCTATTTCACTCACGTTCAGATTTGTTTTACCAAGCTTTCTGTATACCATGTTCATCCTCTGCCTTTCCGGGTAATATGTTATCAGCTGCACTGATTTTATTCTACAATGTACAGCGGATGATTACAATAAGATCCGGTGCGGGGCAGGACCTTTTTGCAATACATTTATCCCCTGTTCTGTGATAAAATTACATACTGAAAAGTGTAGTGGTGTTTCGGAGGATTGCATGATGGAAATAATAACACTTGAGTGCCCTAACTGCGGCGCAAAAGTAGTCAGACAGAAGAACGAATATTTTGCGACCTGCCCGTACTGCGGAGTGGAGGTCTGTTTTGACGAGATCAAAGGGGAGGCTGCAAAAGGTCAGATAGATGAGCTGAAGGACAGCGTAGAAGGATACAAAAAAGAGAAAGAGATCATAGATGAGGGAAGAGAGAATCTTAAGAGATGGTCCAGGTGGCGCAATATCCTGTATGCAAGCATCACCTGTCTTGTTTTTTTCGGTTTTTTCTTCATAGGGCTCAGCACCGGACCCGATCCGGGAGAGGATACTCTGGTGGGGATAGGCTCCGTCATCATGATCTTTGCTATTATGCTATTTTTCTCGGGACCAACGGCGCTTGGTCTGTCATATCCGGATTACGATATCGTTTACGGCGACAGAGGAGTTATGTATAAGGTAAGCATGTGCTTAAAACTTGCAGGTGTATCATTCGGATGTTCTATCTTTGGTGCATTTGCGGCATATATCGTGTTAAAGCTCCTTGGCAGGGCATGATTGGCGCCGGTTACTTGCTGACAACAAATTCACCGCATCTGTCGGTCTTACCTGTTAGGATAGATACGGGGATCATTCCTCTTTTATTTCCGGCAATGAAGTATACGGCATAGGATGGCAATCCCTCGGGGATCACCATGCGGTATCCGCAGGCTTCTCCCCTGTTAAGGGTTGTACTGTGTGCAGTATATGAGGGCTTAAATTCCCATGTATCGGTATCCATATCGCCTCGTGCCAGTCTGACAGATGTATCATCTTCAAGAGATACGACATAGAAACACTCGGGTGTATCTGTTGTGAACTCTTCAGGAGGGGGGAGCAGTGCGGCAACATCCTCCGGAGGCGTATCCATAACAAATGTCACCGCATCCTCCGGTGCCTGCCTCATGAACTCATCCCATCTATCTTCGGTCGGGTATCTTAAATAATCGGCATAACGGTACATAGCCGTATCGTCATTATCAACATATTCCGTATATGTATTGCCGCCGAAAGTTTCTATCGTGATCTGATCACCTGATGTGTTGTATTTTATATCATATATTTCATCGTCACTTCCCGAATAAACAATATGATCCTTGAAGTTATATACATCCCCCATAACACTGTAGACAGCAGTCGTTATATCATCCCCGCTCCAGGTAAGGTTTGTGCCTCTTATCCTCTTTTCGATATTTCCGGTATAGATATTTACTAAATAGTACATACCAAAGTGTGGATTAACATGACAGTCCGCAATTATCCAGTCCCCCGTCTGCCACACATCCATAACGGCAGTGGATCCGTCGTTAAGCTCCGCAATATCGTATGTCTTCCCGTTTACGGTAAATGAACGGTCATCATGGCTGAAGCTGACATTAATATCATCCTCCACTGTTGCGGGCGGATCCGTTTCGTCGCCTTCAGGCGTTATGCTGACCCATGTTGAGTCTGTATCTGTATCTGAATCACTCACCGCGGGAACGTCATCCTCGATTTTTGCGGGTAATGATTCAGTTTGATTTTCATAAGCTTCGCTGCCTTTACTGCAACCCGAAAGGGCAAGCGCCATACCTAAAACTATGAATATGCGTGCTGTTGACCGTTTTTCCATTTGAATTCCACCTGATTTTATTTTTTTTGAACGTAACATATACATTACCATTTCGCAATACAAATCTCGTGATTTGTGTGATATGATTTATGCAGATTCTATCGAAAACGAAATAAATTCGGTCACTATAACATATAGACAGGAGAAAGGGACTGGAATGAAGAAAACAATAATTGCGTTTAGTTTCATGGTATTTCTTTTGGCAGGTTGTGGCGGTACAGGTTCAGAACCGGTTGCCGAAGAGGCAAATAGCGAGGCGCCAAAGGAAGCACAAATAATAGAAGAGGAGCCTGCCATGGCCGAGGAAGAAGCTTCGCCTGTGCAGGAGGACGAAACTGAGCAGGAGGACGAAACTGTACAGGAATCTGATTCGGTGCAGGATCTTCTGGACAAATATATGAAAGATCCGAATACGAAGGATTACAGATATGTTATGTATGACGTTAACGCAGACGGGATCGAGGAAGTCATCTTCACGGATAATCAGGGACGTATTGCTGAAATATACGGCAGAAGAAATGGAGAGCCGGTGGCCACGATGGCGTCTTCGGACGGCTTGGAGATAACGCTGTATCCGAAGGGGATGCTGAAGTCTCAAACTGTCGATGGCGCAGAAAATTCGGTAACCGTATGGTATCAATATTTTGCCGAGTGGGGTGATTTTCTGCCTGTATTTGAGGAACTCAACGGGGAATACTATACATACTGTGCCTACGATCTTAGTGATGAGGAAATAGGGCAGATCAATAGCTCCATCGCCGATACAGGAAACTATCCTGCCTGGATAAACGAGTGGGGAGACAAAATCACTCAAAAAGAATATGACCGCATTGCTCCAAAGGATGAGCCTGTTACACTTCTCGAGCCGGAACCCCTCTCTGACAGGGATGCCCTGGATGTGATCCCGGAATATCTAAGATATGTCAATGCGCCTGATGGATATGCAAATCTTCGTACAGGTCCCGGCACGGAATATGATGTCATATGCAAGGTGACCCAGGGGGAAGAACTGGAGGTTTACAGAAAAGAGGCCACATCCAAAGAAGGGAAAAAATGGCTGAAGGTTACGTATTTAACGGAAGATGATACCGCCGAATACGGATATGCATGGCTGGACGGCTGGATGGCCGAATCACAACTGGAATAAGGAGAAACGTTATGACTTTTGCTGTAAGATATTATACAAAGACCGGAAACACGAAGAGGTTGGCTGAAGCCATGGCAAAAGAGCTTGGCGTGGAGGCACTGCCGATCAGCGAGCCAGTAAATGAGGCTGTGGATTATCTGTTTTTGGGCAATTCATATTATGCGTTCAACATTGATCCAGAAGTTAGGTCATTTATTGAGTCGCTTGATAAAAACAAAATAGGAAAGATCGTTAATTTCGGGTCGGCTGCGCTTCTTAATTCAACCTATAAGAAAGTAAAGGAACAGGCTGACAAGGTAGGAGTGGCCATGGATGAGAGAGAATTTCACTGTAAGGGTGAGTTCAAGGGAATTCATAAGGGCAGACCTAATGAGAATGACATAAAAGATGCCGTCGAGTTTGCAAAACAGTATAAGTGAGATCGATATAAGTAATTGAACAAGTATAATGATCATGGAGCATACGGGGATCGAACCCGTGGCCTTCAGATTGCGAACCTGACGCTCTCCCAGCTGAGCTAATGCCCCAAACATGGACTTAATGAATATATATTAGCACATCTTATAGTGATATAACAGACAGAATTATGGCTATGATATATCACCGGTCATTTTCGCATGGGTTTATTAAGTACCCATATGCGCTCATCACTGTTGTAATAAATATTTATGACCATATCTCTTCCGAATGATTCTATCCTGCACTCAAAGGGAACGATGACAGAAGAGTGTACAAGCCCTGCATCTTCGAGGTTGATCAGCTTTCCCTTAAATGACAGATCCTTGTAGCCTTTTATCTTATATTCCTGATACAGACCATCATCGTCGACCATACGGAACTTAATCGGAATGATGGTTCCGTCAGCCTTATGCTGGCATATCATATCTATTTTCTGTTGAGTTTTCGTGCACAGATCCATAACGTAAATACCTCGCACACTCCCATACTCGTACACTAATCTCCCCGTGGTATGACATTATAGAACAAATGTTCGATAATGTCAAAAAGGGAAAATCGCTACAAAAGTTCGAACGCATTGTTCGAAAAATCGGCTCAAAGCCGCACGGTTGACACGCAGTTACTATTCACAGATAAATGGA
>DFGA01000020.1 GCA_002371615.1 Lachnospiraceae bacterium UBA3762
TTCTGTGTCATGACAACCGGAATTTACATTTTCGATTTTTTTCCGTTGCCACAAAGCCAGAGCTTTTTCATAAGAATCCATCCAAATGCCTCCTCCCAGTAATCCTACTCCCAATTCTTCCAGACCTCAGGCATGTATCCGATAGTTGACTGCTTTCCGTTCCTCACCACCGGGGTCTTGATCACCTGCTGATTCGCAAGAATCTTCTCGAGCTTGTCCTCCTCGGCGATGTAACGGATAAGCGCCAGGGTACCCTTGTCTTTCGAGTCAGGATTGAGCATGGCGTTCATGCCGCCATTTGCCTGGGCGACTGACTGGAACTCTCCCTTACTCATGCCCTTTTCTTTCATGTCTATGAACTGGTACTTTATGCCACGCTCCTTGAAATAACGCTCTGCCTTCTTTGTATCATTGCACTTCTTCGTGCCGAATATCTGTATGTTCATCAGATAAGCTCCCCGCTAAAATGCTGTATCTCATGCTGTATGATTTGTGCAGTAAATCCGCTGTATTTGCCGTGGCGCTTTTCGAAGTTTTGGTCCAGATAATCCACCTCGATCTCGTGATATCTGACGCATGGTCTGACGCCGTCAAGTGACAGGCAGCCCTCTTCCGTCTCATATCTGCCGGACTTCTTCGTGATTACAGGATTGACCATAGGGAAGATAAACGGGCCTGCGGCAAAGACGAGCACCGTTTTCTTATATCCAATCATATTACCAGCCATCCCCACACATCTGTCCGCATTGGCTCTTAAGGTATCCATCAAGTCGGTTATCACCTGCGCATCGTCCTTTGTCGCCGGAGACGACATTTGCCGCAGGAACAACGGATCACGTATAATCTGCTTAACCATCTCTCCTCCTCATTCTGTAGAAGCTTTAGGTCTGCTCCCTCTCAGTCGGCTTCGCCGACAGCTCCCCCTTGAGGGGGAGGCAAGGGGCAAGCGAACTCATGACCACCACCCCTTTTTTAATCGCAAGCGACCAAATAGCCTCCCCGTCACTCGGATTACCCCCGCCATTTTGAAGCTGTCAATCCGAGATATCCTTCTCGGCAATAAAGAACGGGTGCAAAAAAAGAGATCTGGTACCCGTCTTGTATCAGTAGGCATTTGCCATTCTTATCAAGGTATTTTGGCAGTTTGGACCTGCCAAGGTATTTTTCCGGGTGGCTCTTCCAGTCCTTTATATCCGCGAACCTTCTGTTCCTCTCAAATATCTTTCTTTTTAATCACTGTGTTTATCCTGTCCTGAACAAACCCACATTTCATAGCGGTGTTCATGGATCCTTTATTTGAAATAGAGTGTGCCCACACTGGTCTTTTCCCGATACTGATTATTTGTTCACACATCCTATCGGTCAGTAAACCCGCAAGACCCTTCCGCCGGTAATCCCCATGTGTTTCAACACCTATATCCACTTCATCAGAACTAACAGCCGCTGAAAAAGCAACCGCACTATTGCGTGAGTTACTGATCCGGGAGGAGCTGATTTTTTTAATCAATGAACATCAAAGCTCCCAAGATAGCGGAAGGCAAGCGACGAGTTTTCCGTCAGCTTTTTCAATTGCTCTTGTTTTATGTTTGAGCATTCTATTAGATAGACATAATTGCCCAGCTCCGTTTTTTCCGGTCTTTCATGCAATGTTACAAGACGAATGCCGTTTTTTTCGAGTTCCGCCATCAACTGAGGAAGCGCGTCTGCTTTTCCTGACACGATAAATGCCGTCCTGTCGCCCTTCCCGTACGAAGGCGCCGTGGTTGAAAGAACATAGAATCTCGTCTTATTGTTATGATTGTTCTGGATGCTTTCCGCGATGATCTCCAGGCCATAAACATCTGCACACGCCACAGACGCAATGGCAGCCTGCGTCTCATCGCCAGCTTCAGAAACTATTCTTGCACCTTCTGAGGTGCTCGAAACCTCTATAACCTCAGCCTGCGGGAGGTTCTTCGTAATCCAGTCTTTTCCCTGCGCTATCCCTTGCTTATGCGAATATATCTTTTTTATCTTTTTCAGGTCCGTTCCAGGCAGTACAAGAAGGTTTTGATTGATAGGTAATTCAACCTCCCCAACTACGGATAATTGCTGGTTGGCTATAACAATATCAAGATAATCTGTCACCGCCCCGCCGATGGTGTTTTCCTGTGGGATAACAGCGTATGTACAGTCCCCCTTTTTTAATGCCTCTACCGCATCCGCTACCGTCTCATAAGGAATATAGGTCCCCTTCTTTTCGAAGAAGACTCCACAGGCCTCCTGTGAATATGTGCCCTCCGGTCCCAGATAGCCGATTACAGCGGAAACATAATCTATTGCAATCGCATCTTCTGTTTGCGGTATGTCCTGCACCTTATTCCCACAACCTGCCGCAGTCATAACGATAGAAACGACCAACAAGAATGTAAGAATGAATCTTGTTTTCCTTATCATTTTCTTCCTCCACTTAACAAATCCCGATTTGACTAATAAAGTATCTCTGCTTTAGTTGGTGCATCATCATTATAGACGACTTTAACGGAACCGCCCTCAATTGGAACAGGTGTACCGGCACTGATCCATTTCTTCCCGGTGTATTCTTTTCCGTCAACTATATATGAGACCTTTATGATATGTGGAAACACAGCCCCATCCATAGGTCCTTTTCTGATAACCTTTGTGTTTATTTTCAACCACCATTGTTTTGATACGGAGATTACCGTGCCGGTCGTTTCCTTTCTCATAGCAAAAACCTTTCTTCACAGATCTATTCTGAGTTGTCGTTCTATATAAAAACAGAACTATCATCCTACTCATCAAAATTCTGTACTGCGAATAAGACAGTCAAGGTTAGATGCTCTCTTTATACCACAAAAGCCGGTTTCTGTCACGAAATCTCAGAATTCTTTTTGCGCAGAAATGCTGTCAACTCTCAATGCTTGTGCTGCCTATTTTCTAAGGTCAATTCATTAAGAACGTCCAGCGATGAAAGAAGGAATAATGTCAGTAAATGACAGTTTTTCGTAGAAATTGAATCCGGTATAATAAAATCGAACAAAGTGCGGGAAGGGATCCCGAAGAAGAGGAGAGGTCGCTAAAA
>DFGA01000017.1 GCA_002371615.1 Lachnospiraceae bacterium UBA3762
CAGGGGCTCGAACCCTGGACACCCTGATTAAGAGTCAGGTGCTCTACCAACTGAGCTAAGCGCGCATCCGATTTGTAACGCAAGTGCTATTATATTATAATGTTTTTTGAATTGCAAGGATTTTTTAGGAAAAATCAGCACAATGATAATATTTGAACAGGACCGGAGATATACATGATCTACGAAACACATACACATTTTGATGACAAGGCGTTTGATGATGACAGGGAAGATGCCATAAGAGGGGCCATGGCAGCGGGCGTGGGCAGATTTGTTAACATCGGTGCGTCAATGGATTCGAGCCGGGCGAGCATGGAACTTGCTCATAAATACCCTGAGTTTCTGGCGGCGGTCGGGGTTCATCCGGAAGAGTGCAAAGACCTTACGGAAGATGATATGGCACAGCTTAAAGAATATACGGAAGATGATAACGTTGTAGCAATAGGTGAAATCGGACTTGACTATTACTGGGATGAGCCGGAGCGCGACATACAGAAGAAATGGTTTGCAAGACAGATAAACCTTGCCATTGAGACAAAGCTTCCGATCGTTGTGCATTCAAGAGAGGCCGCAAAAGACACATATGATATTATCAAGGCGGAAAAGGCAGAAAAGGTCGGGGGCATTATACATTGCTTTTCATACAGTGTTGAGGTTGCAAGACAGTTTCTGGATGCGGGGTTCTATATCGGCGTCGGAGGCGTTGTTACGTTTAAAAACGGCAGAAAGCTGAAGGAAGTAGTTGAGTATACCCCTCTTGAGCGTATAATGACCGAAACGGATTCACCATATATGGCACCGGTTCCGAACAGAGGCAAGAGGAACACATCGGAGTATCTTCCGTATATAATCAGGGAAATTGCGGATATCAAAGGGATATCCGTACAGGAGGTCGAAGAAGTCACATATAATAATGCAGTGAGGTTATTCGGAAAATAATGGCAGATCTTGGAAGCGCAAAAAGCACGGCAAATATAATAAACAAATACGGTTTTTCATTCCAAAAGAGATTCGGGCAGAACTTCCTCATAGACGAGCATGTTCTTGATAAGATAGTTGATGCGGCTCTTGTCGGGAAGGAAGACGGTGTCATTGAGATAGGTCCGGGAATCGGGACCATGACACAGCGACTGTGCGAAGCTGCATCAAAGGTTGTCGCAATTGAGATAGATAAGGAGCTTATTCCCATACTAAACGAAACCATGTCCGGATATGACAACGTTAAGATCATAAATGCGGATGTGATGAAAACGGATCTTGATAAGCTGATAAGAGAAGAGTTTTCGGGAATGAGTGTCAAAGTTGTTGCCAATCTTCCATATTATATTACCACTCCCATAGTGATGAGCCTTCTTGAAAATCATCTGCCTGTTGAGAGCATTACGATAATGGTACAAAAGGAAGTGGCCCAGAGGATGCAGGCCGGTCCCGGAACTAAGGATTACGGAGCACTGTCTCTTGCTGTTCAGTATTATGCCGATACGTACATTGCGGCAAATGTTCCGCCAAACTGTTTTATGCCGCGGCCCAAGATAGGATCCGGTGTTATCCGGCTGACTGTCCGCAAAGAGGCCAAGGTTGAAGTTGCGGATGAAAAACTGATGTTTTCTCTTATACGTGCCGCATTTAACCAAAGGAGAAAAACCCTTGTTAATGCTGTCACGAATTTTCCCGGTCTTGATTATACAAAAGAAGATATTGAAAAAGCCCTTGCAGAGCTTGATATTTCAGAAAAGATAAGAGGAGAAGCCCTTAGTTTGCAGCAGTTTGCCGAGCTTTCCAATATTTTGACATAGTACAATGACTATGATAAAATAGCGAAATAATGGGCATATGTTGTGCCTAGGGAGTTTTTGTTTTGGATAAATACGAATATCAGGTCTGTGCCGACCAGATAAAATCATTGATCAAAGAACATCGTTTCCAGGAAGCGATGGATATAGCAGATACGATCGATTGGAGAAGAGTTAAGAGCTTCTCTATGTTGTGTACGGTCAGCGAGATTTATAAAGTCACAAAGCATTACTCGGAAGCCAGAGATATACTTCTTCTGGCTTATGAAAGATATCCTGACAGGGCAAATGTTGTCTATGCCCTCTGTGAGCTTGCCATTAAGCTTGATGAGATTCCCGATGCTATCGATTACTACAGGGAATACGTTCACCTAAAACCCCACGATACAAACAGATATGTTTTGCTTTATAAGATATATGATGCTCAGGATGTGCCTATTGAAGAAAAGATATCCCTTCTCGAAGAGTTCAAAAGAGCCGAGTATACGGAAAAGTGGGCATATGAACTGGCACTTTTGTATCATAAGGACGGACAGGAAACCAAATGCGTGGAAACATGTGATGAGTTAGCACTCTGGTTCGGTGACGGCCCTTATGTGAGAAAAGCACTTGAATTAAAGATGCAGCATTCTCCGCTTACAAAAGAACAGCAGCAGAAGTATGACGGAGTATATGATGCTCCGAAGATTCCGACAGGCGAAACGGAAGAAACGGTTCATATTTATGAGACACAGTCGATGCCTGTATACTCAAAGGGTTCAGGTGTTTATGAGACTACACCTATTAACAGTAATCCGGTCCGGGTACAGATGCCTGATACACCACAGCAGCCTGTTCAGCCTGCTCATGTCGTTCAGCCTGCACAGCCCGTTCAGTCTTCGCCTGCTGATCTTATGCAGACAGAGGATATTAAAATAGCTCCTTTCAGTAATGACAAGTACTCTACAATGAATCTTCAGGAAGAACTCGCCAGGAATATGGAGGAGTTCTATGCCAAAGAACAGAATGTTATTCCCGCTCCTTACTACGGAGTGACTTCCCAGCTATACGATCAATCTCAGGAACAATTTATGCAGCAGCTCAATCAGGCAGGACCTGTATATGAGCAGCCGGTATCTGAACAGCCTGTATACCAGCAGCCCGTATCTGAACAGCCTGTATACCAGCAACCGGTATCTGAGCAGCCTGTATATCAGCAGCCCGTATATGAACAGCCTGTATACCAGCAGCCGGTACCTGAGCAGCCTGTATACCAGCAGCCCGTATATGAGCAGCCTGTATACCAGCAGCCCGTATATGAACAGCCTGTATACCAGCAGCCGGTACCTGAACAGCCTGTATATCAGCAGCCCATATATGAACAGCAGCCTCAGTCTATGGAGCAGCCTCAGGGACCGCAAATTCAGGAACCTCAAATCCAGGAACCTCAAATCCAGGAGTCACAAATTCAGGAACCGCAGCCTCAGCAGGTTCAGCAGCCTCAAGAGACGGTCAATCCTGAGGACGAACAGGTTCCCGGACAGATCGACCTTAGCGATTTTATGAAGGACTGGGAAGAAAAAAAGAAAAACGGTGAAGAACAGCGTAAACAACAGTTCCTTAATAAGACAAAAGAGCAGACCCAGGATATTATGGCACAGCTTGCCGGAGTTATCCCCGGTATAGAAAATGCTGTTTCAACAGAACCCAAACCTTCGGCAGAGCCGCAGGCTAATAATCAGGATAGTGTGATCACGGAAGGTAAGAATACAGTTACCGAAGAGGTAATCAAGGATGATAAAAAGGGTGTTGTTACAAGGACAACCATACCTTCTCCCGTATTTGAAAGGGAAAGTGTCAAGAGAACCGAATCGGGAGCAAGGATCAACGGTCCTGCAACCACTTCCATTACGGAAGCAATTCCCGATATTTTGCCGGATGCAAACATACCCCTTTCCGGGGATGTACTTCCTTCGGGAAGAAAGCTTACGCTTGCCGAAGAATACGGCGGAAACATTGCTCAGATCAGAAAAGAGGATGTTGAGCTTGTTAAACGTATGACAGGAGAACTTCCCGAGCCCAAAGAGGAAATTTCCGAACCTCAGACAAATGAGCCGGAACCTGTAGATTACGGTGAGACTGAAGAAATTGAAGAAGTTGAACAGCAGGATCTTCCGGAAGATGAGGTTTTGGAAGAGACTGTGCCGGAGCCGAAGCCTGAACCCGAACCGGAACCTGAACCGGTAAAACCCCGGGCGGAAGAGAGTAAGGAAGAACAGACAAAAGAGCCGGAAAAAAGCGAGACAGTGGCAATTCGTCACGGTCTGACTGCGCCCATCCAATATCCGTATAATGTGGATGATCTTGGTGAGGTCGAGGAACTTGAGACGATAGACCAGCCGGATGAAGTTGATGATATGCTCAAGACACGTCCGATACCTCAGGAAGAGATTGAGGCCAGGATGCGTTATGAAGCCGGGATCGAAGAAGAATACCAGTCCGAGGAAGAAGAGCCCAAGAAAGCAAACCATCCTTCCTGGATGAAGCTTGATGAAAATGTGACAAGCCGGCGTGAATTTGACGATACCGAAAGGGCAATCTTCGGCAGATTTGAGGGCATTGAATCGTTAAAGGCCCAGATCGTGGATGTCATGGATGATATGAAGATGGAAGCTTCCCACGGTAATGTCATCGTCATGGGTTCGGAGAACTTCGGAAGAAAAGGTCTTGCTATCGATATCGTAAAGGCGATCCAGACAATGGATTCCACATTCTCCGGTAAAGTAGCCAAGATTTCCGGGGAGGCTCTTAACAAGAAAAATATTCCTATGACGCTTCAAAAGCTACGCAACGGAGCGCTTATAGTCGAGAATGCGGGTGGTCTTACTCCCATCACGGTTAATGCGATCACAGAGTCTTTGCAGAATGAAGTAGATTATATCCTTGTTGTCTTTGAAGGTGAGAGGGAAACACTTGAACCGCTTCTTAACGGGTGCATTGAGACTAAATCAGTTTTTGATGCAAGAATTATAATAGATGATTTTTCCAATTCGGATCTTGTTGCTTATGCGAAAGGTTATGCAAGAGAACTTGAATACAGTATAGATGATATGGGAACGCTTGCTCTTTACAACAAGATCGGTGATATGCAGACTATAGACCATGTTGTCACAGTTGATGAAGTCATTGAAATAGTAGATAACGCTATACATCATGTTGACCGCAAGAATATGGCTCACTTTATGGATTTCCTTCTTGCGAAGAGATATGATGATGATGACTACATTATACTTAGGGAGAAGGATTTTCTGAACTGAAATAGTATTAGGCCAAGGGGGTAAGAGATGGCGGAATCCAAGAAGATCAGTCCGTTTGTTTCGGAAATGGATATGTATCTGTTCGGTACGGGTACACATTATGATATTTATAAAAAGCTGGGAGCACATCTGTGTACCAGAGACGGGAAAAAAGGAGTTTATTTTGCCGTATGGGCACCGAATGCAAAAGAGGTTCATCTGATATCGGATTACAACGGATGGAATGAAGACGAGTATCCGATGACAAGACTCGAGCCCGCCGGAATATATGAAATATTTATTCCGGGAATGGGTATTGACTGTCTGTATAAATATCTGATCATTACAAGCCGTGGTGAAAAGTTATATAAGGCCGATCCGTTTGCCAATAAAGCCGAACTGCGTCCGGGAACAGCGAGCGTTACAACGGATATATCCAAAATACGCTGGGGCGATTCGGTGTGGATGAAAAAGAGGGCTGGAACAAATCTGTTTGAATCACCTATAGCAATTTACGAGTGTCATATCGGATCATGGATGAGACATCCGGGCCGTGAAGATGAAGGGTTCTACAACTATCGAGAGTTTGCCGACAGAATGACGGAATACCTTCTGGATATGCACTATACGCACATCGAGCTTATCGGTATTGCAGAGCATCCTTTTGACGGATCATGGGGATACCAGGTAACCGGGTATTATGCACCGACTACCAGATACGGATCATGTGAAGACTTTGCATATATGGTAAACAAGTTCCACAAGAACAACATCGGCGTCATCCTTGACTGGGTACCCGCGCATTTCCCGAGAGATGCCCACGGGCTGGCTGATTTTGACGGACAGGCACTGTTCGAATATGCGGATCCGAGAAAGGGTGAACATCCCGATTGGGGCACCAAGATATTTGACTACGGAAAATCGGAAGTTAAGAATTTCCTTATTGCCAATGCGATCTTCTGGCTGAAAGAATACCATATCGACGGATTGCGTGTTGATGCCGTAGCATCAATGCTTTACCTTGACTATGGCAAGAAGGACGGCCAGTGGATCCCGAACAAGTATGGCGGAAACTACAACCTTGAGGCAATAGAGTTCTTTAAGCATCTGAATTCATATGTAAAGGGTGTTTTCCCCGGCGTTATGATGATTGCCGAAGAATCGACAGCCTGGCCGAAGGTTACGGATATTCCCGAAAATGACGGACTTGGATTTACGTTCAAATGGAATATGGGCTGGATGCACGACTTCTGTGATTACATGAAGCTGGATCCGATATTCAGAAGAGATAACCACTATAAGATGACTTTTGCCATGAGCTACAATCAGGCGGAAAAATATATCCTTGTGCTTTCACATGATGAGGTTGTGCATCTTAAATGTTCAATGCTGAATAAGATGCCGGGATTTTACGTTGACAAGTTTGCTAATCTGCGTGTCGGATATACATACATGCTCGGACATGCCGGCAAGAAGCTTCTGTTCATGGGTCAGGAATTCGCACAGGATTCGGAGTGGAGCGAGGAAAGGGAGCTCGACTGGTCACTTTTGGCCGATGATCTTCATTCGGGAATGCAAAGCTACGTCCGTGAACTGCTAAAACTTTATAACGATTATCCGTGTCTGTATGAGCTTGATCACGAATATGAGGGATTTTCATGGATCAATGCGGATGATACATACAAGAGTATTTACTCGTTCGTACGATATGACAGAGAAAAGAAAAAGAGTCTGCTGTTTGTTCTTAACTTCACACCGATAGAAAGGGGCGATTACCGTGTAGGTGTTCCCAAAAGCGGTAAGTACAAACTTCTTCTTTCATCGGATGATAAGCGCTTTGGAGGTAATTCCGAACCTTCGAAGAAAAAAGTATTTACGGCCGAGAAGATCAGCTGGGACGGCAAGGATTATTCGATTGCATATCCGCTTCCCGCATATGGCGCTGCTATCTTTGAGTTTTAACGGATATTATTGTATACAGGACCTCTTCGAGTGCGAAGAGGTCTTTTAAATATAAAGTTTTCGGTAATTATGTCCGAAATATAAGTTGATTAATAAAACACTGGACATTAAAGGTGCGCTTATGAATATTGAAATGATTAATAATCATAATGCGAATCGGACAGATATGGACAGCACATATAGCAAACCCACTCCCGGCATATCAAGGATGAGAACGCAGGAGATGGGATTTTCCTTAGACATTACGGGCAAAGTTAGGGAGAACGCTGCATACGGTAAGGAAGAGCTGAAATCTGCGGAAGAGATTGCGCAGATGGCCGGTATGACAGATGTTTCCGTACAGAGAGATTACATGGCCGTGATGTCTAATTCTATGTCTGACGAAGATTTCGCAAAGCTTATGGAAGACGGTGTCAACCCGACAAGTATCCCTGCGGGTGAGACCGTTACGAATCTTGACAGGATCAAGATCAAAATGGCGGAAAGCGGTGTTACTATCGCAGGCTACAACGATGATCTTACCGAGGATGATATCAAAGCTGTTCTCGGCAATTCCATAAATGCGGGAAAAATCATTGCCGACACTCTTACGGCATCCGATCTTCCTGCCACCGGGGATAATGTTTCCCGGATCAAAGAGACAGTCATGATGGCACAGAATCTGAAACCTCTTTCGGATGAAGCAAAGGCTTTCATGATAAGAGAAGATATGGCACCTACGGTTGAGAATCTGTACAGAGCCGAGTATTCCGCGGCAAATGCCGTACTCAGCACAGGAGGTGTTCACTTTGACGGTGTCGCAACATATGCGGGGTCGGAATACACACAGTCGAGCTGGGATGATCTTAAGGATCAGGTTTCGGAAGTAATTAAAGAAGCCGGGCTCGAAGATACCGAAGAGACTGTTGCAGACGCAAAATGGGTAGTTATGCATGATCTGCCTTTAACAGGGGAAACGCTTGGTGCGTATGAAGAGATAAAAGATATCGAAGTTCCGGCACGTCCCGAAGACCTTATAGCGGCAATGACAGTTGCCATAGAAGAAGGAAGAAGCCCGAAGACTGCCGATATTACCCAGACTCAAAGCCTGTATGAGAAGGCATCGGAAATAGTCGAAACATTTAAGAATATGGAAGATCCCGCCGATCTGACACGGCGCAGACAGCTTGAAGAAGTAAGGCTTGTTATGACGAAGGAAGCTAACCTTACACTTCTTCGTAAAGGGATCAATGTTGAAACAGAGCCGTTAGAGCAGCTTGTAGAAGAGCTCAAAAAAGCGGAAAGAGAATTCTATGCCCCGCTTTTGTCAGATAACAATGGGCAGAATGAAGGGATAGATACAAAAGAAGCCGATGCGGAACTTGACGGCAGGATAGATCTGTACAAGCAGACGGTTTCCGTATTAAATGAGATACCTTCCGTACCGTTAAGAACGATCGCCGAGAAAGCTTCATCGGATGATTTTAGCCTCGGAAGTATCGCAAGGGACGGCGCGGCTACGGCGGCAACCTATCAAAGAGCCGGAGAGTCATACGAGGCACTTATGACGGCACCGAGAGCCGATATGGGTGACAGTATCCGCAAAGCCTTCAGAAATGTCGATGAGATACTTACCGACCTTGATATGGATATTAACGATGCAAACCGTAAAGCTGTCAGGACTCTCGGATATGCCGGAATGATGATAAACAGAGAATCGGTTGATGAGATAAGAGAGGCGACCCACTCTGTTGAAAGAGTGATATCGCTCATGACACCGGCAAAAACACTGTCTATGATACGGGAAGGCCACAACCCTCTTTCGGAGAACATTTTTGATCTTGAGAGATCACTTTCCGAGGAGACTTTTGAAGAGACGGGCGAAAAATACTCAAGATTCCTGTTAAGACTCGAAAGAAGCGGTGCTATCACGCAGGATGAAAAGCAGACTTTTATCGGAATGTACAGACTGTTTAACGCGGTTGAGAAGCAGGACGGAAAAGTCATAGGAAATGTACTCTCATCGGGAAAAGAGCTTACTCTTGAGAACATGCTTGAGGCATCAAGATCTAACCGCAGGACGGGCGGGGAATATGTTATAGATGATGATTTCGGATTTCTTGAAGAGCTTACGCAAAAGGGCGATTCCATTACGGAGCAGCTTGCAAGGACATTTACGCAGCTTATGGACCCTAAGCCCGACAAAGATTATGTTGAGGAAAAACAGCGTCAGATAAGGTCGGCAGGAAAGGCCGATAAGGAAGTGGAAGATATTCTTACCGCGATATCGGAGCCGGTCACGGTTGATAATATAGTTGCAGCGGGCGCTATGACCGGGGGAATGGGAAAAGGATATAAAAAGCTGTTTTCCGGCGGCGGATCTATGGAAGAAGATGATAAGAAGACGGAAGACGGGATCCTTTCGGAAGAGGATGCCGAAAAACTGGCGGATGGCCTGAGTGACAGGGAAAGTGCTGTCGGGGTATATGAGAGCTTTCTCGACAAAGCCCAAAAAGTTGCAAGGATAAATTCCCTTAATTCGGAGACGTATGAGGATGTACGCACATATTCAATGATCTATAAGCAGATAGGATTTGCGGCATCTCTTGCAAACAGAGAGAGCTATGAAGTTCCGGTCAAGCTTTCCGACGGCTGGACAAGTGTGCACTTAACAATAGTTCATAATGAAGATGAAGCAGGAAAAGTCAAAGTGTCATTTGAGTCGGAAGATTACGGAAGGGTTGAGGCCTCATTCGGACTTAAAGCCTCCGGAGTCGACGGATTTATCGTATCCGATTCACGTGCCGGGGTTGATAATTTGAACCGGATTGACGATAAAATAAAAGAAGGCTTTAAGCGTGAGAATATGGAAACAGCGAATCTGTCGTATGTATTTTCAAGAAATGCCCATAATGACGGATATGTACCGGAAGGTAGCCGGCAGGTTACGGACAGCAGGCTGTACAGAATAGCAAAAGCGTTTATAGGTGCAATACAGTAAGATAGGACGGATATCGGAAGGAGATAACTTATGAAGATTAACTCAAACATGCAGGCACTCATAGCACAGAACGTACTTAGGACCAACGAAGAAAAGAATGCCTCTTCGACCGAGAGATTGTCATCAGGATTTAAGATCAATCATGCCAAGGATTCACCGGCGGGAATGGCAGTATCCAACAGGATGAATGCACAGATCAGGAGCCTTTATAAAGCAAAAGACAATGCAAGTAATGCGGTAAACGTTGTCCAGACAGCAGACGGATCACTTACGGAAGTTCATAATATGCTCCAGCGTATGAACGAACTTGCTGTTAAAGCTTCTAACGGAACACTTACCACATCCGACAGAGAAGCTATTCAGAAAGAAGTGAACGCTCTTAGAAATGAGATCGATCGTATAGCAAAAGACAGTGAGTACAATACACAGAACCTTCTCGGCGGTGAGCAGTCAATGAAGGGTTATATAACCAACATGGACACGCTTGTAAAAGTTGTAGATTATGATGTTGAATTTCCGAAAGGACAGTATAAGCTCAACTTAGGAGATTTAGACAATCCAGAATTAACGGATATTAACGGTCATCCGGTTCCGAATCTTAAAGATGTTGTTTGTGAGGATGGTCGCTGCACGGCTACCCTTGATGACGGATCAAAGCTGATACTGTCATATACCGAAACGGATCATCCGGATAATATAGAGATCGATATTACCGGAATAGGCGGTATGAAGATTCAGGTGGGAACAAAGGCAGGACAGGAAATACAGGTTGTGATACCCAAGATGGATTCAAAGTCTATCGGCATCGGAGTAACAAAAGACTCTGCCGGTAACATAATAGATGATCCTATAGATATGCGTACGGAAGAAGGCGCAAGGAAGTCTATAGAAGCGATCATAGGTGCAATAGAGTATGTATCATCCGCAAGATCGGGACTCGGCGCATACCAGAACAGACTTGAATCAACGGTTGCATCTCTTGCGGAAACAACGGAGAATCTGGAGAATTCCTACTCGACGATAAAAGATGTTGATATGGCAGAGGAAATGGTAGAATATACAAAGCTTCAGGTTCTTGTTCAGGCGGGAACAAGCATGCTCTCTCAGGCCAATGAACAGCCTCAGCAAGCTTTGCAGTTATTGCAGTAAATGTCCCGACGCAGTCGGGACAGGCGGAGCGCCGCTTGAGCGGGTACGGTAAATATATAGAAAGGAATTTTCATGACCAACGAACGAATTCGCGAGTATACCCTTAAGATCACCAATGCATCGCCCACAGGCATAATCGTGATTATGTACGACCTTGCGATCGACTATATCAAAGAAGCGCAGAAGTGCTTTGGTGCCAATGACCATGAAGGTGCAAGGAGCAGCTGCACAAATGCCGGAAGAGTGCTTGGAGACCTTATTTCATCCCTTGATTTTACTTATGAGATATCGTTTCCGCTGTTTCGGATATATGAGTTTATATCCAAAGAAGTATCGATGTCTGTAATAAAGAATGACGGGAGCGCACTTGCTTCGTGTATAAAGCTTCTTGATTCATTAAAAGAATCCTTTGAAAAGCTTGCCGCGCAGGATGATTCAGGCCCCGCAATGAGTAATACCCAGTCTGTGTATGCGGGACTTACATACGGAAAGGGAACTCTGAACGAGAGTACATCATCAGGTAACAGAGGATTTACAGTCTGAGTACAGAAACTGATCATTGTGAATAATATACAAAAAACAGGTCTTTGGATCGAACACCGGGGCCTGTTTTTTATGTATAATCACGAAAAATGATTTTTGCCCTTCCGGGCATTTACAGTTATTGAACCGTATCTTATAATTTCCGTTAACAGATCATATTAATTCTTGTTTTATGTCAGAAGCATTTCATGAGCCGTTCGGCTCGGGGAAACGCATAACATCGGTAAACAGCACCATTTGACAAGGAGGATAAGTGGCAATTACAAAATCATATGCCGAGATTAAGGCATCGGTATACCTGTCGGTATGCGACAGGCTGTTAAAATACTCCGCAACGGATGATGAGCAGGTATTAAAAACAGTCAGGGAATGCATAATCGCCGACAAGGATTCATCAAACCTGACTCCGAGACAGCGGGGGCAGATGAGCCATGAGCTGTTTAACAGAATACGAAGACTGGATGTTCTGCAGGATCTTCTGGATGATGACTCGGTAACGGAAATAATGGTAAACGGAGTTGATGAGATATTTGCGGAACGGGAAGGGAGGATTGCAGGATGCGGGATCCGCTTTGAATCCAAAGAGAGGCTTCTTGACATCATAAGCAAGATAGCTTCCGGGGTAAACAGGACTATCAACCTGTCTTCTCCGATACTTGATGCAAGGCTTCCCGACGGGTCGAGAGTAAATGCGGTCCTTGATCCTGTTGCCATAAACGGTCCGATACTTACGATCAGAAGATTTCCCAAAAGGCCGATAGATTCGGAAATGCTTATCCGGTCAAACAGCATAACTGATGAGGCTCTTGATTGCTTAAAGAGTCTCGTTCGTGCAAAGTACAATATACTTGTAAGCGGATCAACCGGTTCGGGTAAAACGACCCTGCTGAACGTCCTGTCCGGATTTATCCCTTCCGACGAGAGGATAATCACCATTGAAGATAGCGCGGAACTGAGGATAAGGGGTATCAGGAACCTTGTCAGACTCGAAACGCGAAGTGCAACGGCAAACGGAAGCGGTGAGATCTCGATAAGGGATCTGATAAGGAGTGCTTTGCGAATGAGGCCGGACCGTATAATCGTAGGCGAAGTAAGAGGCGAGGAAGCAATAGATATGCTGCAGGCATTCAATGTCGGTCAGGACGGATCACTTTCCACCATTCACGCAAACAGTGCACAGGATGCGCTCTCACGCCTTGAAACTATGATAATGCTCTCTACACAAATACCGATAGAGGCACTTCGCCGTCAGATCATATCGGGAGTGGATATTATCGTCCATCTCGGAAGGTTTCGGGACGGAAGCAGGCATGTTCTGGAAATTAAGGAAATGGTCAAAACCGGTTCGGATAAGATTGAAACGAGACCGTTGTTTGAATACAGGAAAGGAAAACTTGTCGGAATAAATGAGCTTACATACACCGGAAAACTGGAGCGTCAGGCCTGATACAAAAGAGAGGATGATAAGTATAGCGGCATATGCGGCTGCCTCCGTAGCGGCCGCATGGCTGTTCTATGATTCGGTCATTGCTGCTTTTGCATTTGCACCATTCTATCTTCTGTATCAAAGAGCCGTCAATAAAGTATATTCAAGAAAAAAAACTGAGCAGCTGACTGACGGATTCATCAGATCGCTTAATTCCGTAGCATCTTCGCTTGCCGCCGGGCTGTCTGCGGAAAATGCGTTTATTTCTGCCGCGGCGGATATGGAGAAACTGCTTGGTCACAGGTCGGTAACAGTTATGGAACTCAATAAAGTAAATGCACGTGTTAAAGCAGGAGTCAGGATCGAAGATGCATTGTTTGATCTTGCAAAGAGAACCGGGGTTGCGGAGATATATGATTTTGCACTTGTGTTTTCCGTTGCTGCCGCAAACGGCGCGGACTGCTCGGCGGTAATATCTTCATGCACCCGGATAATGGAAGCAAAAAGAGATGCCGAGAGGGAGGCACGTATCCTGATCCGTTCAAAGCAGTACGAGCAGAGAGTCATGTGTTTCATATTGCCGGGGATCCTTGCATATCTGCGGGTATCTTCCGGATCGTTTATAAGCGTCCTCTACCATAATCCGCTTGGAATAATGATAATGAGCATTTGTCTGGCAGTATATGTTTTTGCCGTTTATCTTGCCGAGAAGATAGGAGATATAAGAGTATGAGACTATCGGATATTTTCGTTACAAAGGGGACTGAAGAACTTATCAGGCAGCTTTATCCCAAAAGCGAAGCCGGCAGAATGATCAGAAAGCACAAAAAGCAAAAATCATTGATCTTTACTTTGATGATCGTATCTTCAGTGCTGGTCTTTATACCGGTATTTACAATTGACAGGAAGCAGTCACGAAAGCCTGTAAAAGAGCTTCACAGAAACGAAGCGGGATACGGGAGCAGGGCCGTTACACTTGATGTGGCAACGGATAGCGGATACTCTGACAGGATAACTGTAAATGTTAAAGACAGAATATACAGTGATGAAGAACTGGAGGAATACTCCCGCCGTCTTGATGAGATCTTATGGACGCAGATCCTCGGCGATAACGAAAGTGCCGGATATGTAACTTCCGAACTGAATCTAATGGACAGGGTGGATGGATTTCCTTTTGATATTTCGTGGAAATCGGATAAACCTCAGATACTTAGCGGATCGGGAACAATTAACAAAGATAAGCTTAAGGAGGAGGCCCCCGGTAATGAAGGTTTACCGGTGATGCTGTGTGCAACGTGCAATTACAAGGATTATTCCGAGGACAAGATGGCATGTGTTGTGCTTTACCCGACGCCCCCGAATATAAGAGATGCAATAAAAGAAAGCATCAACCTGTCAATTGAAGCAAGTGATGCGGATAGCCGGAACGACTATGATCAAAAGCTGCCGGAATACGCAGCTGACAGTCCGGTCAGATTCTACAGTTCCGCAATAAACAGAGGATGGGCTGTTTTGTTTTTCGGAACGGTAAGTGCTTTTTTGATCATGGCTCTTCTTGACAGGAAGATTAAAGACAGAGCTGAATCAAGGAGAAAACAGATAGAGGACGACTATCCGAATATTCTTAACCAGTATGCACTTTATCATACAGCGGGAATGAATCCGCGTACCATATGGTATAACATTTGCAACAGATATGAGGAAAATACCGGCACGGACGGTAAGAACCGAAGATATGCCTATGAAGAGATGATAACAACCAAAAAGATGATGGAAGAAGGTTGCGGAGAATTAAATGCATATGATGAATTTGCAAGACGGACGCAAACAATAAGATACAGGTCGTTTGTTAACTTTGTCAAACAAAGCGTTGTAAAGGGAAGCAGGGATCTTGATAATATGCTTGAGGAAGAGCTTGGCAAGGCACAAAGGGATAAGAACAATATGGTAAGGGTCAAAGCATCCGAAGCCGAAACAAAACTGCTTCTTCCTATGTTTATGATGCTTGTAACAGTTATAGCGATTGTTATGATACCGGCATTTATAGGTCTCAACGATTAGACTTCCCTACCATTCCGGTGGCCATGCTGTAATCTATGCCTTTGTATTCTGAAGGAGCCTTTCCGAAATATCTTTTAAATGCTTTTGAAAAAGTAAACGTGTCGGTATATCCTACTGCGGCAGCTACATCCGCTACATTAAGGATGTTTTCAGATAACAGTTTTATTGCCATTTTCATTCTGTAAGTCAGCAGATATTCCTGAAGAGAATAACCGGTCGCTTCCTTAAACAGGCGGGTAAGATAACTTCTGTTAAGACCGAGCGAAAATGCAATATCTTCGATTTTGATGTGTTCCGAGTATTTAAGCTGTATGTAAGAGATAACATTTTTTACATATGTTAAAGAATTATCAAAAGACTCCTCCTGTTTTGACCTGGAGTTTTCAATCATATAATCACAGATTTTGTACAGTGAACCTACACAATAATACTGTCTTGTATAGTTTTCGAGTATGTCACGGGCAAGGTCTTCAATTTTGTCCGCACAGGCAAGCGGGGTATAGACAGGGTTGGAAGGTGTAAGACCTGCCTCTTTAAGAATAAGGGGTATTTTGGGACCTCCTATATGAAACCAGATATATTCCCACGGATCATCTTTATCGGCCTGATAAAAAGTCCTGGTATCCTGGGGTATCAGGAAAATCTGGTGAGGACCTACATCATATTGCTTTCCGTTGAGGCGTATAATACCTTTTCCGCTTATTACAAAGTGTATGATTATGCGGTTCCTTACAAGATGTTCATAGGAGTACAGAGGCTCGCATTTGTTTGTTCCAAGCTCGTAAAGGTAGAAATCATCTGAATCTTCGTAATTAACAAATTTACAAAAATCACATCCACGAAGTTCCTGAGGCATAATCATTACCCCCTGTCAGTTGAGAAAAACCACAAGAAAAACAGATGTCAAAATGTTACCTGACTATTATAGCATTCTGATAAAACGCACTCAATTAAATAATTATTCGGTCACATTTTGACATCAAAAAATCAAATAATGCCATTAAAGTGGTCCGTAACGGATAATATACTTTATATACCTTTACTGATTGCAAGATGTATCAATTTTCTGATGAAAGGGTTTACGAATGAACATTATTTGGAACAAAATATCAGGGCAGTTTCATTTGTATAACGAAAGAATCAGCTATATTATCGGGGTTGCACCCGGAGGAGAACTTACCAATCTGTATTATGGAAAGCGAATCCATGACAGGGATGATTTTTCATATGTTCTCTTCCGCATGGGGATGCCTAATGTAGTTGTAGATGCTGATACCGAGAGTTACTCAATGGAACTGAACCGTCAGGAGTATCCTTCATTCGGAACAACGGATTTCGGAACACAGGCTTATGAAATTGAAACAGTTAACGGATCGAGAATCAGTTCATTTGCATATAAGAGCCATAAAATCTATTCCGGAAAAGGAAGTTTGAACGGTCTTCCGGCATTGTATGCGGATGATAGTGAAGCGATGACGCTTGAGATAGTTCTTGAGGATGAGATTGCAAAAGTTTCGGTTACTCTGTTTTACACAATTTTTGACAGATTTCCGGTTATTGCAAGGCATGCCCGCTTTACCAATTGCGGCGATTCAAAAGTCCGACTTATAAAGGCATTATCATGCTGTCTTGATCTTCCCGACCAGGATTACGAGATGGTTCAGTTTACGGGTGCATGGGCAAGAGAGAGGATGCCGCAGACGAGAAGGCTGTGTAACGGAATTACTTCTGTTGAGTCCAAGCGGGGAGTCTCAAGTGCTAATTTTAACCCATTTATTATAATCAAGAGGCCGAATACTGATGATTTTGCCGGAGAGGCGATCGGCTTTTCGTTAGTTTACAGCGGAAATTTCATAGCTACCGCGGAAGGGGGAACACACGGGAGAATGAGAATCCTGATGGGTATCAATCCCGACAGGTTCACATGGATTCTTAACGGTGAAGAAACCTTTGAAACCCCTGAAGCAGTAATGGCTATAACCGACAAGGGACTTAACGATCTGAGCCAGACGTATCACAGGCTGTATAACAATAATCTGGTCAGGGGGAAATGGAAAAATCAGCCGCGCCCGATCCTGAATAACAACTGGGAAGCGACTTTTATGGATTTTACGGAGGAAAAGATACTCAGGATCGCCAAAAAGGCAAAAGAGGCCGGAATAGAACTGTTTGTTCTTGATGACGGATGGTTCGGAGAAAGAAACGATGATTTCGCAGGGCTCGGAGACTGGATTGAAAATCCCAAAAAACTTCCCCAGGGAATGGCCGGTCTTGCCAGCAAGATTACCGCAATGGGTATGAAGTTCGGGTTCTGGATAGAACCGGAAATGGTTAATCCGAACAGCAACCTGTATCGAAGACACCCTGACTGGGTACTTGTTGCTCCGGGTAGAAAAGCATCCCTTGGGAGGCATCAGCTGGTTCTTGATTTTTCCCGGGAAGAAGTGGTTGATCATATTTATAACATGCTCCATAAGGTTATATACGGCGCTCCAATAAGCTATATAAAGTGGGATATGAACCGTTCTCTTACGGAAGTTTTCAGTAATGAGCTTACTTCCGAAGAACAGGGTATGGTTTATCACAAGTATGTGATGGGTGTATATGATCTGTATTCTAGACTTACGGAAGCATTTCCGGACATTCTGTTTGAGTCATGTTCATCCGGAGGCAACCGTTTTGATGCCGGAATGTTATACTGGGCGCCGCAGGCATGGTGCTCCGACAATACGGATGCAATTGACAGGATACGGATTCAGTACGGATCATCATACGGCTATCCGATTGCTTCAATAGGCTCTCACGTATCGGCGGTTCCCAATCAACAGACCGGAAGAAGTACCTCAATAGCCACAAGGGCTAATGTAGCCTATTTTGGTACGTTCGGCTATGAGCTGGATTTGAATGAGCTCAGTGAAAAAGAGTTTGAAGAGGTTAAAGAACAGATCAGGTTTATGAAGAAATACCGCGAACTCATTCAGTTCGGAGATTTTTACAGACTCAGATCACCTTTTGAAACCGACCAGGCAGCATGGATGGTAGTTTCGGAGGACAAAAAAAGAGCTGTTGTGGGATTCTACTGTCTGAGGGCTAATGTTAACACTCTTCCGGGCTTTCTGAAACTGAAGGGACTTAACGAAAATATGCTATATAAAATGGAGGATGGGGAGTTCTACGGAGATGAACTTATGAATATGGGAATAACACTTTCCCGGTTTTATAAAAAAGGATTTACGATTTCCGAGGACTTTTCATCATTTGTTACTGTTCTGGAAGCAAAGGAATAAACCGATGTCACAAAATGACATCAAGATAACACGAAATACCATATGCAATCCTGACCCGATTGACTATTATGAAAATGCAATCAGGGGAAGGACAAAGAAACAATAACTTGTCTAACTTTTATTAGGAGGAAAACTTATGAAGAAGAAGGTAATTGCTATTTTACTTAGTGCCGTTACTGCATTCTCGATGATCGGATGCGGTGCAGCAGCACCTGCAGCTACTGAAAGTGCAGCAACAGAAGCACCTGCAGAAGATACGCAGGAAGCGGCACCGGCTGCTGATGAAGAGGCACCCGACAGTATCGGAAGCAGTGTTGAGGGCGAACTCTCGGTTACAATCTGGGATGAAGGTCAGAGACCGGGACTTCAGCAGATAGTTGATGACTGGAGCGCACAGTCCGGAATCAAGGCAACTATACAGGTTGTTGACTGGAATAACTACTGGACACTTCTTGAGGCAGGCGCAACAGGCGGCGAACTTCCCGATGTGTTCTGGATGCACTCAAACGTTGCTCAGAAGTATATGGAAAATGACATGCTTCTTGATCTTACGGATAAGATTGCAGCAAGTGATAAGATTGATATGAACAATTACTATGATGGTATTGTTAAACTTTACCAGTCTGACGGCAAGCAGTATGCGGTTCCGAAGGATATAGACACAATCGCTCTTTGGTACAACAAGACAATCTTTGACGAAATGGGAGTATCATATCCCGATGATACATGGACATGGCAGGATTTTGCGGATGCAGCGGCTAAACTTACAAATGATGATCACTGGGGATATGCGATTGCTCCGGGTAACAACCAGGAAGGTTACTACAACACCATATACTCAATGGGCGGATATGTTATCAGCGATGATAAGAAGAAATCAGGTATGGATGATCCCAATTCAATCAAGGCTATGAAGTTATTCACAGATATGATAGCAGCAGGCTATTGTCCGGACCTTGCAACAGTTTCCGAGACTGCTCCCAACGAACTTCTTTGTGCAGGGAAGACTGCTATGTCGATTAACGGTTCATGGATGCTTGCAGGATACCGTGATAACGAATATGCAGCAGCTAACTGTGATGTAGCAGTTCTTCCTTATACCAATTCTCCGGATGACCGTGTATCAATTTATAACGGACTCGGATGGGCAGCAGCTGCAAACGGAAAGAATATTGATGCGGCATGGTCTCTTATTGAATACCTCGGCTCCAAAGAAGCCCAGCTTAAGCAGGCAGAACTCGGTGTGACAATGTCAGCTTATATGGGAACGTCGGATGCATGGGTTAACAGTGTACCTAACTTTGACCTTAACGGACATATGAAAATGCTTGATGCCAAGCTTGTATTCAGACCTTACTCAAGAGATACGACAGTTTGGGAAGATATGATGATAGAGAAGCTTCAGGATGCATGGACAGGTGCTAAACCTGTGGAAGATGTCTGCAAGGATATCGCTGAGCAGATGAATGCTGACCTTGCTGAAGAATAATTTGTGGTAGAATAAGGAGGGTGCGCTTGGGGGATAAGCTCCCCGGGCGCATTCTTTAATTAAAAATAAGGAGAATCACGTGAAGAAGAAAGCTTCATCAAGACAAATAAGTGAGTTTATGTGGGGATGGATATTTATCCTTCCTACGATGATCGGCCTGATCGTACTTAATATCTATCCGATGCTCGACACTATAAAGCAGAGTTTTTACAAAACCGGAGACTTCGGAAAGGGAAATGTTTTTGTCGGACTGGCGAATTACAGAAAAGTCATGGGAGACTCCGAGGTATGGCAGGCTTTGTGGAATACGGTAAAATATGCCATAGTGGAGGTTCCGTTTTCACTTGTGATCGCACTCTTGCTTGCAGTACTGTTAAATAAGAAAATGAGAGGTCGTGATGCATTCCGTACAATCTTTTTTCTCCCTATGGTTGTAGCACCGGCTGCAATCGCAATGGTATGGAAATGGCTGTACAATTCGAACTTCGGTTTAATCAATAATGTTTTTAACATTAAGGTAAACTGGATCTCTGATCCTGATATAGCAATATATTCTATTGCCCTTATCGGAATATGGTCGGTTATAGGATACAATATGGTTCTGTTTTTGGCGGGTCTCCAGGAAGTACCGAGAGATTATTATGAAGCCGCATCTCTTGACGGTGCAAACGGATGGCAACAGTTTATTAATATTACAGTTCCGCTTATATCGCCAACCATTTTCTTTGTTCTTGTTACAAGAGTTATCGGAGCGATGCAGGTGTTTGACCTGATTTATATGATGATCGATCTGAATAACCCGGCATGGAAGAAAACGGAATCGCTTGTATTTCTGTTTTACAAGTATTCCTTCCAGCAGAGTAAGAAGGGTTACGGAGCAACCGTTGTCGTTGTTCTTCTCGTATTTATACTTCTCTTGACAGTTATTCAGTTGATTGGACAGAAAAAGTGGGTTCATTACGAGTAAGTGACCGGAGGAGAGAAGATGAAGAAAATAATAAGTAAAATTCTTATATATATAATTTTGGTCTTTGTATCGATCACAATGCTTGTACCGTTTGTCTGGATGTTTTTGACCGCGTTCAAGACGGTTTCGGAAACCATGCAGATAGACCCCTTTGTTATAGTACCCAAAGTCTGGCAGACACAGAATTTCGGTAATGTAGTAAGAGCAATGGATTTTGTTAAGTTATATGCGAACACTCTTTCCATGGTGGCTCTGAGAATTCTGTTTGCGGTATTGACCGCTACACTTTCCGGATATGCATTTGCGAGATTGGAGTTTAAAGGGAAAAACTTAATGTTTGCTCTTGTACTGCTCCAGATGATGATACCGGTTCAGATATTTATTATTCCGCAGTATGTTATGGTGAGCAAACTTCATATGACCAATACCGTAGCCGGACTTGTATTTCCGGGAATCGTTACCGCTTTCGGAACTTTTCTGCTCAGGCAGGCATATATGCAATTGCCGAGAGATCTGGAAGAGGCGGCAAGACTCGACGGGTGCAATATTCCCCAAACATTTTTGTTTATAATGACTCCTCTTACCAAGTCATCTATGGTGGCGCTCGGAATATTTACGGCGGTATTTGCATATAAGGATCTGATGTGGCCGATGATCGTATGCCCGGATAACAGGGCGACCACACTTGCAAGTGCTCTTGCCAAAATGAACGGGCAGTACCAGCAGAAGTATCCGGAACTGATGATGGCAGCACTTATATCTTGTCTTCCGATGATAATTCTGTATATATTCTTCCAGAAGCAGTTTATTGAAGGTATTGCAACTTCAGGCGGAAAACTATAGGACCGGAAAACAGTATGAGTAAGGAAAAGATAACAAGAATACCTGTAAATGATATGGATGCAATTTACATTACATCCGATGAGGGAAATATTTCGTTTCTGCTCATACCGCATGGTGATAATGACCTGTGCTTCGAAAAAGCCAAGGTTGACCCTCTGATTCAGATATCTGTTACCGGAGATGCATCTTCAATAGGATTTGCTGCAGGTGAAACCAGGCATGACAGCGCACTTTCAATGTCGATGAAGTTTGTATTTCAAGAGGTTATAGAATCAGGGGACGAAAAGAAAATAATTACCGGTTTAAGGTCACCTGAAGGAATAGAAGCAAATCATACTGTAATATCCCGCATTAACAGCCGGGGAGTCAGGGTATATACGGAGATTACGAATAAAACCGGTAATCCCGTTACGATAGAAGCATTGTCTTCGATTAACCTTTCGGGAATTACACCGTATTGCGAAGATGAAGGCAGAGACAGACTTGTTATTCACAGATTCAGAAGCAGATGGAGCGAAGAGGCAAGGCTTGAGACGAGAACGGTAGAAGATCTTTTGCTTGAACCTTCGTGGGCTGATTTTGGTGTAAGATGTGAGAAGTTCGGAACGCTCGGTTCTATGCCGGTAAGAGGCTATTTTCCGTTTATCGCCGTAGAGGATACGCAGGAGGGCACAGTATGGGCATTATCGCTGGCATGTTCTTCTTCATGGCAGATTGAGGCAGTCAGGATCGATAAATGTCTATGTATTACCGGAGGACTGGTGGATTACGAATTCGGACATTGGAGAAAAGTTCTTGATAACGGACAGAGTTTTGCAACACCGGAAGCATATGTTACGGCCGGAAAATGTGATCTTCCGACAGCCTGTGACAGATTGCTTGATGTACAGAAGAGTAAACTTCTTCCGAATCAATGTGTGTCCAAGCTTCCCGTTGTCTTTAATGAATACTGTACCACATGGGGTGAGCCGAGCGAGAAAAGCATAGAAAAGCTGCTGTCCGTAATAAACGGAGATGATTTTGAGTATTTTGTGATTGATGCAGGCTGGTATGCCGATTCCATCAAGGGCTGGCAGGACAATATGGGAGACTGGAATGTGGCGTCAGACCTGTTTCCGAACGGAATAAAAAAATCAGTTGATTCCATAAATGCTGCCGGGATGAAGGCAGGTATCTGGTTTGAATTGGAGGTTGTAGGAAAAGACTCCGACGCTTTATCCGATACGGCACACCTGCTTACAAGAGACGGTAAAGTTATCATATCGGGAACGAGAAGATTCTGGGATATGAGAAGTGAGTATGTAAATCGGTATCTTACCGAAAAAGTCATAACTTTCCTTAATGAAAACGGGTTTAAGTATATAAAAATAGATTACAATGATACGATCGGGATCGGATGTGACGGCGCCGACAGTCCGGGGGAAGGGTTAAGGGCTTGCATTGAAGCAACCAAGGATTTTTTCAGAAAAATAAGAGAATCCGCTCCGGATATAGCGATTGAAATATGCTCTTCGGGAGGGCACAGGCTTGAGCCGGGCTTCATGGAACTTGCGGACTATCTTTCATTCTCGGATGCACATGAGGAGAAGGAAATACCGGTTATTGCTGCTGACCTGCATAATCTTGTGCTGCCTCAGAAAAGTCAGATTTGGGCGGTATTAAGGAAAAATGATGATTTAAAGAGAATAGTGTATTCAATATGTGCGGGGATGTACGGGGTATTATGTATATCCGGTGATGTTACTGACCTCTCCGAAGAACAGCGGAACAAGGCAAGAGAAGGAATCGATTTCTATAAAAAAGTCTCACCAATTATTATCAGCGGAACAACAAAAAGATTCGGTCCGTTTCAGAATTCCAACCGTGAACTGAAAGGATACCAGGTTTCTGTCAGGTATGGTGAAAACGGAGGAATACTCGTTATCGCTCACTCGTTTAAGACAGAGCAACCGGTCAATATACTGATTGATATTCCGGATGGTTATAAAGTAATTGATAAATATGAAACCGCCGACCATAGCATTATGACCGGCGGATGTAAATTAGAATTCACATTTAGAGATTCTTTTGATGCGTTTGCACTTTTGCTTGAAATATAATGAGACAAAGCTGCTCATTCCTATGTTCATGATGATCGTGTCAGTACCTTATGCTTTATCATTGCAGCCGCATATAAGGATTTTTTCCTTTACAAGTTCGGTAACGTTCTTCATTCCGACAGCGCAGTATTTCTTTGGATCAAACACATCGGGATCATCTTTCATGTATTCTTTTATCCCGTTTGAAAATGCTATACGAAGTTCGGTCGCAAAGTTGACTTTACTTATTCCTCTTCTTATGCAGTCCTTTACTGCCTCATCGGGAACACCTGAGGCGCCGTGAAGCACAAGAGGGATCGATACGACCTTTCTGATGGCGGATAGTCTTTCCACATCAAGCTTTGGTTCGCCCTTGTATATACCGTGAGCAGTCCCTATCGCAACGGCAAGAGATGTAACCCCTGTTTCGTTGACAAATCTTACGGCATCATCGGGATCCGTGTATCCGGGATCATCACAGCTCATATCATCTTCCTTACCACCGACCTTACCGAGCTCTGCTTCAACGGGTATGTCGGAAGGCTTGCACGCATCAGCCACTTTTTTTGACAGAGCTATATTGTCTTCAAATTCAAGCTTGGATCCGTCGATCATTATCGATGTATAGCCGGTACGAAGCGCCTGCATGGCAAGCTCGAAACTGTTTCCGTGGTCGAGGTGAAGAGCTATCGGTACACATGCACGCGCTGCGGCGGCCGCGACATTAGCGTAATACATGTCTAGTCCCGCATACTTAACAGTTGACGGGGTCGTCTGAAGGATGGCAGGAGCATTTAATTTCTCACATGCTTGTATGACAGCCATTACCATTTCCATGTTCTCGACATTGAATGCTCCGATCGCATAGCCCTCTTTGTCTGCTTTTGCCATCATTTCTTTGCTTGTTACAAGTGACATAACCGTTCCTCCTTATCATTGATTAATCTGCTTTGATACGTCCGGATTCATATATGCTATTTGCATGACTTTCACATCGTTTGTTACGACCGCATTTGCCATTACGGTACCGTTGCCGCTCACCCATATCTCACAGAAATTACCGATACCGTCATCGCTTTTGCTCTCTCCGTGAAGCTTTCGCATCTCTTCAACTACGTCCCGGTAAATGTTCATAACGCTCTCATCGTTATCACCCGTATATGACCAGGAGATATTGCAAAGCTTTCCGGTGTCATCATACATGTATTTTATTATACCGGGTTTTCCGAGATACTCCTTTGGATAAGTGTACGTCAGTCCTTTGTAGATGCTGTTGTAAGTGTCGTATCCGTTCCCTTCGGCTTCGATCATGTCATCTGTTGTCGAGTCCCATGACATTATGGAAAAGGGGCAGTTGATATCATTATTTTTCAATGAACATCCTGCAAGCATGGTTAGAAGCAAAGCGATGAGCATAACCGGCACAGGAAATACAGCTGTTTTTTTGAAGATCATATGTCAGAATTCTTTCTTTGTAAACTGTTTCGGTGTTGTGTTTTTGTATTTTCTGAAAGTCTTTACAAAATAACTTTCATCGGAGAAACCGCATGAAATGGCGGTCTCCTTGATGGATATATTTTTGGTGGAGAGCATCTCACAGGCACATTCCACACGGTAGTAATTAAGATAATCAATGGGTGTGCGGCCGGTCATGCTTCTAAAGTACCGGCAAAAATATTTGGGATTCATACCAGCTATCCTGGCAAGTCGTCCAAGGCTGATGCTGTCGGAGTAGTTGTCGGATATATAATCAAGAACATTCTTAACGGAATTAAGGCGTTGTGCGGTTATTGTATCGCTGACGGATTCTTCATAAAGCCTTTCTTCGATTATCACTCCGATTAGCGTATACAGGTAACCCTGCGTCATGAATTCGTAACCGGGTTTTTTTTCTGCAAGGACGTGGCACAGAGCCTTGACTATAGGAAGAATTTTATCACATTTCTTGGAAATAAGTATATTAATCCTTATCTTCCCGTTCATAATGGCCTGGATAGTGCTGGCACATGCATGATTGTCCTTCATGAGCATATTCAGGTCAAAGACGATACATTCATATACACAATCCTCCGGCTCACCTCCGTGGAGAACTCCCTGTGTGATAAATATCACATCACCGGCATGGTAAGTGGTCGTCAGGTTGTCGAGTGTCAGGTGAAATGATCCTGAAACTATGCGCATTATCTCATAGTGGGTGTGCCAGTGATAGGGCATATAATAGCGTGGGCTCAGAGGCGTCTGATGATAATATGCAATGGGAAAGTTAAATGTCCCTTGTTTTCTGTGTTCGATATAGTCTGTATATTTCACAGGAACTAACCCTTTAGTAAGAAAAAGTGAATATTGTTATATTTTTTTATAGTATATCACTTTGATTTTCAAATTGACAGGGATAAAATCATTATTTGAGAAGGTTACTATATCACGATTTTACTACAATTTACAAGGAGGATCGCATATGGCAAAGAACAGGTACATCGGTGATTATCCCGCTATAGGAATCAGACCCATCATAGACGGAAGAAGAGGCCCGCTCAAGGTGCGCGAGTCTTTGGAGGGGCAGACAATGAACATGGCAAGGTCTGCCAAAAAGCTGTTTGAAGATAATCTTAAGTATTCGAACGGTGAACCGGTCAGAGTGGTCATAGCCGATACGACCATAGGCCGTGTTGCTGAGTCTGCCGCATGTGAGGCAAAGTTCAGAAAAGAAGGTGTTGCGGTCACGCTTTCCGTCACTCCTTGCTGGTGCTACGGATCGGAAACTATGGACATGAACCCACTTACCATAAAGGGCGTCTGGGGTCTTAATGCAACGGAACGTCCGGGTGCGGTTTATCTTGCAAGCGTACTTGCGACATATGCACAAAAAGGTCTTCCTGCATTCGGAATATACGGTAAGGACGTACAGGACGCGGATGATACAGTTATTCCTGAAGATGTTAAGACTAAGCTTTTAAGATTTGCCAGGGCCGGAGTCGCTGCCGCAACAATGAGAGACAAATCATATCTTCAGATCGGAAGCCAGTGCATGGGTATCGGCGGTTCCATAATCAATCAGGATTTCTTTGAGGAATATCTCGGAATGAGGGTGGAGTCCGTTGACGAGGTTGAGATACTTCGTCGCATAGAAGAACACATCTATAATGAGGATGAGTATCAAAAAGCCCTTGCATGGGTTAAGAAATACTGCAGACAGGGATTTGACAAAAACCCCGATTTCGTCAAGAAGTCCGATGAGCAGAAGGAAAAAGACTGGGAGTTTACCGCAAAGATGGCGGTGATCATCGAAGACCTGTACCAGGGAAATCCCAACCTTCCTGAAGGGTGCGGCGAAGAGTCGGTGGGACATAACGCAATATGCGGAGGATTCCAGGGACAGAGACAGTGGACGGATCACTGGCCGAACTGTGATTTTCCGGAGGCGATACTTAACACATCTTTTGATTGGAACGGAGCAAGGGAACCTTTTATCTTAGCTACGGAAAATGATACGTTGAACGGTGCATCGATGCTCTTCATGAAGCTTCTTACAAACCGTGCCCAGATGTTTGCCGATGTACGTACATATTGGAGCGGATGTGCAGTCAAGCGCGTTACCGGATATGATATAGAAGGTCATGCGAAGGATGCGGATGGATTCATACACCTGATCAATTCCGGGGCATGCTGTCTTGATGCATGTGGAGAAGTACAGGATGAGAGCGGTGCTCCGGTTATGAAGGAGTGGTATAACGTAACGGATAAGGATATCGAGACAATGATGGGTGCGACCGAGTGGTGTCCCGCTGACAATGGTTACTTCAGAGGTGCTGGTTATTCGGCGAGATTTTTGACCAGGGCCGAGTTGCCTGCAACAATGATAAGGTTAAACCTTGTGAAGAACTTGGGTCCTGTGCTTCAAATTGTAGAAGGATGGACAGTAAACCTTCCTGATGAAGTGTCGGATGTTTTGTGGAAGAGAACTGACTATACATGGCCATGCACATGGTTTGCACCGAGAACCGACGGTGTAGAAGGATCACCGTTTAAGACCGCTTATGATGTGATGAATAACTGGGGAGCCAATCACGGGGCCATCAGTTACGGGCATATCGGAGCGGATCTTATCACAATGGCATCCATGCTCAGGATACCGGTATGCATGCATAATGTTCCGGCTGATGACATTTACCGTCCCGCTGCATGGAATGCATTCGGAAGCGATAAGGAGGGAGCAGACTACAGAGCCTGCAATGCATACGGACCTTTGTACAAAACGATAAGATAGACGTCAGACGGAGGACCTGTAAACTGTGGGACTGATCCCAAATGTCTGCTTAAATGACTTGCTGAAATGAAAAGGATCATTATATCCCACGGCTGCGGCTATTTGCTGAATGGTCAAATCTCTGTTATTGAGGAGTTGTTTGGCAATACCCATCCGGTAAGTACGAATATACTTCGAAGGAGTGGTCTGCTCACAGCGATTGAAAACCTTGGTAAGATATGATGAGGAAAAACCGAGATTATCGGCTATCGTATTAAGATCAAGATCTGTTGCATAGTTTTCTTTAATATATTCTTTAACAAGATGAACTATCTCTTCGGGGGCAAGTGATGACTCACTGCCCCTGTTTTCTTTAATGTTACTGCTTATAGAGTAAAGTGACAGCTCCAGACTCTTTAATACTTTATGAAGCTCGCTAGTATCAAGAGGTTTGAGAAGATAATCCTCGACACCGTAATGAAGCGCTTCTTTGGCATACTCAAATTCGGCATATCCGGTGATGATCACACATCTGACATAGCTCATTGTCTGGTGAAGGGTTTTGGCAAGCTCAAGCCCGGTCATAACAGGCATTGAAATATCGGTAAACACGACAGCAGGTGGATCTGTTTTTATAGCCTTCAGAGCGTCTTCTCCATTGGAGTATATCCCGGATACATTGAACCGGGGATTTTCGGTCTCGATATGTTTTGCTATATTTTGTGCGATTAGCTTTTCATCTTCTACAATAATCACTTGGTATCTGTTATCATCCATCGAGCTGTCCTCCGATCGTAACAAGTGCTCCGCCATCAGCCACGTTGCTGACGCGGAAGATGTGTTTTCCGTGATAAAGGGTCTTAAAGCGGATATATATGTTCATAAGTCCCATTCCGTTTATTTCAAGATCCGGGAGAAGATCCGTTTTGTTAACGTAGTCTATCTTATCGTTTATCTCTTTGATATCTTCTTCGGTAAACCCCTTTCCGTTATCCTTTACCGAAATCTCCCAGTATATTCCAGTCACCTTTCCGGTAACCGATATCTTCCACGGAGCCTTAACGTTTTTGGTCGTATACTTGATTGAGTTCTCAACTATGAGCTGAAGGCAGAGTTTGGGTATCATGAGATCTTCCATCTCGTTTGGAATGTCGATCTCATAGACCAGCTCATCTGCATACCTCATCTTCATACATTCAAGATAATCCTTTGCGTGCAATACGTCTTCTTTGATTGATACAAGAGGTTCCTTATCGGATGAGATGTACCGAAGTATCCGGGAGATGGTCTGGCACATCTGAATCACTTCCTTGTTCATCCCTTCATCCGCCATCGCAGAGATGGTTGCAAGTGAATTATACAGAAAATGAGGGTTCATCTGAGACTGAATAGCTAGGATCTGAGACTGAAGTCTCTGGTTGTTAAGCACTATCTCCCTGTTCATCGATGCCTTTGCCTGATCATGCATATCAACGATAGCGGAATACAGCGTATCGAGTTCGAGTATATCCGTGTCTATGCTGTCCAGTGACGCTTCAAGAAAGCTGTCCTTATCAGTGTGAAGAGATGAGATACTGGAATACATCTTCATCACCGGAGTTGTGATTATTTTGGAGACAACATATGACAATATCATGATCAGGACCGTAAACGTCAGGAAGATCAGAAAGTTAGCTATTATATAATCGTATATTGGATGGTAAAGATCATGATCGTTGATCGCGATGACAGTCGTGAATCCGGAATATGACGAAGTATTTACAAACAGGTGAGTATCTTGACCATAAGAGATATGATGCGGACTGTCGGGAAGAAAATCGC
This sequence comes from Lachnospiraceae bacterium UBA3762, assembly GCA_002371615.1. Taxonomy (GTDB): domain Bacteria; phylum Bacillota; class Clostridia; order Lachnospirales; family Lachnospiraceae; genus UBA2868. The sequence continues at coordinate 29,921 of DFGA01000017.1, forward strand.
CGACTGTGAGCGCCTTTGCGTACGAGGAGGACATCCCGTCGTTGGCGGATTCGTATATGATGTTCCAGGCCTGATCATATATATAGATCTTTTCGTTATATGATTCGGTATCGAGGTTCTTCAGTTTGGAAGCAAGAGAAGATATGGAACGCTTAACTTCTATCACGCCCTGAGGCTTATAAAAAGAGGACTGGTAAATTGAACAGATGGTAAGAAAACGAGAACCCTCGCTATAAGAAAAGTATTTGTCTAGACGCATGTCCTGGTCACAGAAAATGAAACGGTTATTATCGCTGTCTTCAAGATCGCTATACCACGGCATATCTTTGATTGAAACAGTTGTATTGGCATTATCAAGGCCAACTCCGACACATCCTTTTTCAAGGGAATACAGATATATCTGATCGACCGGTCTTGACGGTCCGATGATAGCGGTTAGAAGATCGGTAAGGACTTTGATGTTCTGAGTATCGGAATAGGAATCGACTCTTCCGGCATCGGGTCTGTTAAGATAGGCCAGAAAGTGTTCTTTGACAAGATTGGAATATGCCACATTCTGCATAACGGTATTTATGCTTCGTACTTCTTCATCCGCAAAAGCAGAGGTGGTCAGAGTATCTACTCTTACAGTTTCAAAGGCGCGAGATTTGATCTTGCGGGATTCGGAAAAGACGAAATAACTCATGTAACCCAAGAAAATGACAATAATGATCAGGAAGAAAACATACTGTAAAGTTCTTTGAACACTCTTCTTTTTGCTTCCTAGCATAGTTGGCTCCGGTTAAAAATATACATACAGAATTCTTTGTTTTTCCATTCAACAGCCCTGCTGATTGTCTTATGATAAGCATACAAACAATCGATTGTCAAATACCAGCGGTTTGTGATTTTGAAAAACGGGAGGTTAAAAATGAAAAAGAGTTTAGTAGCTTCATTTCTTTCATTAACTATGATCCTTGGAATGCTTTCTGGATGTGGACAGCAGGCTTCAACAGCAAGTGCTCAGGCACCTGTAGCTGACGAAGCCACGGCAGAAGAGACCCCTGCAGCTGCGGAGACTGCAGAAACAGCAGATACATCAGATACAGCAGATACAAAAGAAGATGTAACAATCACGTTCATGGCCAGTCAGGACTGGATACAGGATGCAGAAATGGAACTGGGTGAAAAGTTTACCGAAGAGACAGGTATCAAGGTTGATTACCAGATCGTTCCTTCCGACCAGTATGAGAGCCTTTTGATGACAAAGATTAATTCAGGTGAATGCACGGATATCTTTGGCGGACAGAGCTCAAAGTTTTCGATCGTAACACAATTTGATGTTGAGAAGAATGCGGTCGACCTTTCCGGCGAAAGCTGGGCAGGAAATGTTGAGCCCGCTGCTGCCGAGGAACTATCGGCAGGCGGCAAACTCTACGGTCAGCCTATTCAGGACGTTTCGGCATGCTGGGCAGTAGCATACAACATCAAGATGTTTGATGAACTTGGACTGTCGATTCCTACCAATTACAAGGAATTCTGTGACGTTTGTGAAAAGATCAAGGCAGCAGGCATTATCCCGATATACGAATGCGTATCCGACGGATGGCATCATGTATGCTGGACAGAAGCAGCAGTTGCAGCAACAAAGGCAGATTCCGGATATCCCGATGCACTCAATGAGAACAAGGCAACCTTTGAGGGAAACAAGGAACTTACAACAATGTTCTCACAGCTCAAGGAAATGGCTGACAAGGGATACATGGGTGACAACTATATGTCCAACCAGTATGCTGATGCTCCCGCATCTATAGCAAGCGGCGAGTATGCAATGGTACTGTACAACCAAGGACTCGGAGCAGAAGTAAATGCTGTAGATCCCAGCTTTGATGTTGACAATATCGGATACTTCGTTAATCCTCTTTGCGATAACCAGGCACTTAACGTTAACTACTGCGGACCTTCAAGATTCATCTTCTCAGGTTCCAAGAACATAGATGCAGCCAAGAAGTATCTTGAGTTCATGGCATCAGATGAGAGTCTTGCATATATGACCGAAAATGTAGGCAAGTTCAACCAGCTTCCTTATACGAATGCTCCTTCGGCATATTCAAAGGTAGTTCAGGACTTCTATGACAGATATCCGGAAAAGATCGCTGTATTCCAGGCATCAGTCAAGTACTACAATCCTGCATGGATGGACATCGGAGCAGATATGTCGGCAATGTTCCTCGGTGAGATGACTCCCGAAGAAGTACTTAAAGACATTGACAAGCTCAGGGCAGAACAGGCAGCAGCCGCATCTGATCCCGCATGGAAATAATTCTCCTTACCGGAGTCTTTAAGAGGCTGTCCGGCTCATCCGGGCAGCCCCTGTTTAATAATAGGAATTCCGTAATAACGGAAGGGTAACTGATATGAACAAAAATAAGACATATCCCGGATATTTTGCAGCAGGCGCTCTTATAATATATTTTGTTTTCTTTTTCCTGCCGGGACTGATCGGTGTGGGGTATTCATTTACTGACTGGTCGGCATATTCGGATCAATTGCATTATGTGGGTTTTGAAAATTTCAAAACGGTATTCTCATCCGACGAGAATTACATGAAGATAATCGAGAATACATTGTCGTTCACGTTCATAACCACGGTACTGAAAAATGTCATCGGTCTGATACTGGCCCTGCTTCTTACCAAATCGATAAAACTTCTGAACATGCATCGCGGTATAGTATTCATGCCCTCGGTATTGTCAACATTGATTATAGGTATGATCTTCAAATCGATACTTGATCCGAAAGCGGGTCTTTTGAATTCGTTCTTCCGTTCGGTCGGACTCGAGGTGTTGGCCAAGAAATGGCTTGTTTCGTCGGAACTTGCATTCGGATCGGTGATGGCAGTTGATATTTGGAGAGGCGTCGGCTATATAATGACTATACTGATCGCCGGGATACTGTCGATCTCATCGGATTATTATGAAGCGGCAGCGATCGACGGTGCAGGTGGATGGCAGAAGTTCCGCTACATCACTTTTCCGCTTATTCTTCCGACACTTGCAACTACAACAGTACTTAATGTAATATACGGCCTGAAAGTTTTCGACATGGTGTACGCACTTACGAACGGAGGTCCCGGAAAGGCCACGACAGAAGTGCTTTATACGGCGGTGTTCAAGAAGTTCGGAACAGGACAGTATGCGGTCGGAACAGCACTCTCATCAGTGATGTTTGTGATAATGATCTTTGTCGGTATATATATGATCAGGGTAATGACAAGAAATGAGGTGGTGGAGTGATGAAGAGTAAAAAGATCGCTTTATCCGTCTTACGAAACTTTATTGCCTGGATCTTTTCGGCGATATGTCTGATCCCTCTGCTCCTTATCATCTTCAATTCGCTTAAGGACAAAAAATCGGCTGCGGCAATGAATTTAAAACTGCCCGAACTTCCGATACAGTGGGAGAACTTTGTCAAAGTCATTGAAAAAGGAAAGCTTGCAACATCGTTTGCCAACAGTCTTATATATTCAGCCGGATCGGTTATCCTCTGTGTGTTTTTTGCGGCACTTGCCGCATACGTATTATCGAGGAACCAGACGAGGCTAAACAGATTCCTGTATATGTTCCTTGTACTCGGGATAACACTTCCGATTAACTATGTGGCGCTGACAAAGGTATTGCAGTTCCTCCATCTTAACAATACCGCTGCAGGGATAATACTGTTGTATACTTCAATGCAGCTTCCGTTTATGACTTTTCTGATACACGGATTTGTTGCAAAGGTTCCCGTAGAACTTGATGAGGCTGCGGTCATAGACGGTTGCGGACCGCTCGGCTTGTTCTTCCTTATTGTTTTCCCGATGCTGAAGCCCGCAGTCGCAACAGCGACCGTGCTTACTTTCCTTAATACGTGGAACGAGTTTGTTTCGCCCTTATATTTCCTTAACAGGAGTGAACAGTGGCCGATGACGCTGTCGGTTTATAATTTCTTTGGAATGTATTTCAAGGACTGGAATCTTGTATGTGCGGATATACTGCTTACGAGTCTTCCCGTACTGCTTGTATATCTGATAGGCCAGAAATATATAGTTTCCGGTATGACTGCCGGTGCAGTGAAAGGATAACCATTGGAAAGATCGATAGAATATTTGGATGATTCGATTATTCATGTAACATATGCGGAATCATCGGAGAAAATAATGGGATCGCATGACAGCGACCCCATTGATTTTACATGGAATGATATGTGTGTGGTAAGGCAGAGCATGGTATCGTTTACGCCAAAGACCATATACAGATATGAGGCCGGCGATTCATCGCTTTCCACGAAGCAGACCGCGAATGGGGAGGTATCTTATGCCGATGCCATGAAGAAGATCCCTGTGGGAAAATCATATTCGATAGAACTATGTTTTGATATAGGGGATACTGAATTGCTTCTCGGAATGGGGCAATATGAGGATGGGATCATGAACTTGCGGAACCGTACGGAATATTTGTATGAATCGAACATGAGGATCGCGATACCATTCCTTATTACGACAGGTCACTACGCTATACTTATCGATTCCGAGAGCAGCATGATTTTTTCCTCCGCCAAAACACAGATAAAGTTTTCAATTGAAAGCGGAAGCAGGCTTTCTTATTACGTTTTTCTGGGTGAAGATATCAGATCACTTGTCAGATGTTATCACCGTATCACTGGATTTCCGTCGATGCTTCCAAGGTGGGCATTCGGATATATTCAGAGCAAGGAACGTTACAGGACCGGAGAAGAACTGTGCAAAGTGGCCCAAAGATTCATGGACGAAGATATTCCGATAGACTGTATAGTTCAGGATTGGTACAGTTGGCAAGAAGGTATGTGGGGAGAAAAAAAGTTTGACAAGAGCCGGTATCCAGATTTGTCAAAAACGGTCAGATATCTTCATGATTCAAATGTTCATTTCATGGTCAGCATATGGCCAAACATGAGCCCTAACTCCGAAAACTATGCCGAATTTGCAAAGAAGGGTATGCTGCTTCCAAATTCAAATCTATATAACGCGTTTGATGAAAATGCCAGAAAAGTATATTGGGATCAGACGACAGAGGAGATTATGTCAGCCGGTACGGATGCTCTATGGTGCGATAATTCCGAGCCCTTTTCGGATGCGGACTGGAGCGGCAGTTCAAAAAAACCGGAAAAAGAACGTTATCTTGTTGTGACAGAAACATCCAAAAGATCAATGGACAGTGACCGACTTAATTCATACGGTCTGTATCATTCAAAAGGGATATATGAAAATTGGAGAAAAACATACCCCGAAAAGCGCGTGGTTAACCTGACAAGGTCAGGCTACACCGGTATTCAGAGCCTCGGAGCGATATTGTGGTCAGGCGATATTACCGCTACATATGATACACTTCGCAAACAGATCGTTGAGGGAATCAGGATGAGCCTTACGGGAATGCCGTATTGGACTCTTGATATCGGTGGTTTCTTTACGGTAAACGATAAATATGAAAACCGCGGCTGCAACGATACGGAGCATAAACCGTTATGGTTTTGGCGTGGTGACTATAATGATGGTGTTGATGATATGGGGTACAGGGAGCTCTACACCAGATGGCTTGAATTCGGAACATTTCTTCCGATCTTCAGATCTCACGGAACGGATACCCCAAGAGAGCCGTGGCAATTCGGGAAAAAGGGCGATATGTTCTATGATGCGATCACGGATCATATCAGGCTCAGATACCGTCTGATGCCATATATTTATTCTCTTGCCGCCGCCGCCCATTTTAATGGAGAGATGATTATGCGAAGTCTTATTGCGGAATATCCGGATGACGACAGGGTATGCGGTATAGAGGATGAATATCTTTTCGGACCTTTCATGCTGATCGCGCCGGTATATGTGGCAATGTATTATCTTCCGGGATCGGAAAAGGCCGGTGATGTGCAAAAGTCCAGAGACGTATATCTTCCCAAAGGCTGCGGATGGTATGATTTTCACACAGGAAAGTATTATGAGGGCGGACAGATAATCAGCTCCGAGGCGCCGATCGACAGGATACCTGTATTTGTCAGGGAAGGTGCGATTATCCCCCTTTCAGATAAGATTGGCTTCGCGGACAAAAGAGACGGTGTTGCCGACAGAATAAGGGTCTATGAGGGATGTGACGCAAGTTTTAAGATCTATTATGACGAGGGTGACGGATATGGATTTGAAAAGGATGAATATGGATATTTAGAACTGAAGTATTCCGAAAGCAGTCACCGTTTTTTGATGTCAAGAACAGGCAGTTATCCGACGGAAAAAGAACCTATTGTTGAACGTGTGAAAAGATCAGAGAAAGGTGCAGATGTTGTATAACCTCAGGTTATCTGTTAAAATGAACGAAACGCTTCGAACTGGTGAAAGGATAAGTACGTGATATGCCGGCAACCATTGTAGACATAAAAGAAAAAACAGGACTGTCTCTTGCAACGATCTCCAAATATCTTAATGGGGGAAATGTACTTCCGGAGAATAAGGTGAAGATAGAAGCTGCAATAAAGGAGCTTCATTATGAGGTCAACGAACTTGCAAGAGGGCTTGTAACAAATAAGACCAATACAGTCGGAATACTAGTATTCAGTATAGAAAGCCCATTTACCGGGATGATCCTTCATCACGTCGGAGAGGCTCTTCGTAAGAAAGGATACGGCATGCTCATCGTGGACTCGTGCGATGATGAGCAGATCGAGGCCAGGAATGTCAAGTATCTGATAAGTAAAAAAGTTGATGGGATTATAGTTCTTCCCGTCGCATCGAGAGGGGATTTCCTCTCTCCGGCCCAAAATGCAAAAATACCGATCGTGCTCCTGGACAGATCGCTGTCGGATATTCAGTATGACTGTGTCAGGATTGACAACAGAAAATCCACTTATAATGCGATGAAGGAGCTAATCAATAGAAATCACAAAAAAATTGCCGTGATCGCATCGGAGCGTGAATATACGGGACGCGAGCGTTTCAATGGATTTATGGAAGCCATGAGAGATGCGGGTCTTGAAGTTCCTGCCGATTACCAAATCAGGGGAACTCACTCCATAGCGACCGGATATAACGGAATGAAGAAGCTGATGGCATTAAAGGACAGGCCTACGGGAGTGTTCATGAGTAATTATGAGATCACACTTGGAGCGATGCTCTCCATGAATGAAGCCGGGTTTAGGTGTCCGGATGATATATCTTTGCTTGGATTCGACGACCAGCTATTCTTCCATCTCCTGCAACCCCAGGTCTACATGGTCGAGCAGCCAATGAAGGCACTCGGTGAACGTGCCGTTGAACTTCTGATAGGAAGAATGAACGGTATCATTGACGAGGATCCGATAGAGATAGCTCTCGGAACAAGACTGCAGGAAGGTAACTCAATCAAGACGTTATAATAATTATTACAGAAAATCATTATCAAATTTTGTTAATGTATCACAAAACGTTTCATTTTTAAGAAAATGTATTGACGTGCCGAGTTTATAAGTTTATAGTTTGTTTAGCAGAGGTCTGCGGACCTTATTTTTTTCGATAAAGAGCGAAACGTTTCGCTCAAAACAGGAGATAACAGTGTCACAACAGCTCTTATTGGGAATCGATATCGGCACATCTGCATGCAAAGTTGCAGTTTTTGATCTTTTCGGAAATGTGATCGAGCAGTCGAGCAAACCTTATAAAGTCTACTATCCGAATCCCGGATGGGCTGAGCAGGACCCCGATGAATGGTGGGCTGCAATATGCGCAGGAATCAAGGAAATACTGGGTTCCGGCAAATTATCTGCAAGAGATATAACGGCGATCGGCGTCGACGGACAGAGCTGGTCAGCCATTCCCGTTGATAAGGAAGGACATGTTCTTGACAGGACTCCGATCTGGATGGACACGCGAAGCAGAGAAATTTGCGACAGGGTGAAACGTTTTGTCGGAGAGGACAAAATATTCGATATCTCAGGGAATGATTTTCTCCCTTCATACACAACACCGAAGATGCTGTGGTTCAAGGAAAACAGGCCTGAAGTGTTTAAAAGGACAGATAAGTTCCTTCAGTCAAACAGTTATATCGTATACAAACTGACGGGCATCATGAGCCAGGACCTAAGCCAAGGATACGGTATCCATTTTTTTGACATGAAGAATTTGACATATGTAGAAGAACTTGCCGAGGACTTCGGACTGGATGCATCATTTGTACCTCCCTTATACAGATGTGATGAAACAGTCGGCGAGGTTACTGCCGAAGCCGCATCCCTTACGGGACTTGCAGCCGGAACTCCGGTCGTTGCGGGCGGACTGGATGCGGCATGCGGAACACTCGGAGCCGGAGTCTATGAGGTTGGACAGACGCAGGAACAGGGCGGACAGGCAGGCGGGATGAGCATATGCACGGATCATGCGCTTGCACATAAAAAACTCATCTTAAGCTGTCACGTAGTTCCCGACAGATGGCTTCTTCAGGGTGGTACTGTAGGGGGAGGAGGAGCGCTCAAATGGTTCAAACAGGAATTCGGTCAGGGTTTAAGTTTTGACGAGCTGACAGAGGAAGCCGAAATAGTTGCCCCCGGATCAGACGGGGTCGTATTTCTTCCTTATATGTCCGGCGAACGTTCTCCGATATGGGATCCTGATGCAAAAGGTGTTTTCTACGGACTGTCATATGACAAGACAAGAGGGCACATGATCAGGGCACTTCTTGAAGGTGTGGCATATGCACTGCAGCATAATCTTTTGACAGCGAAGGAGACGGGCGTAACGGTCGACGTGTTGAATGCGATGGGCGGATCCGCCAATTCTGTTTTATGGACACAGATCAAGGCAGATGTTACAGGACGAACGATACAGGTTCCTGCAAGCGATACGGCGACCACACTCGGAGCGGCGATACTTGCGGGAGTCGGATGCGGACTGTACAGCGGTTACAAACAGGCGGTTGAACAAACGATAGCGATAACAAGAGTTCAGGAGCCTGATATGAACAATCATGAGATATACAAACGGTCGATGGAACTATATCTGAGATTGTATGAGGATCTTAGGGATACATTTAAAGAATTTTGATCAATACATTACAGAAAAGAGGAGATCACTATGAAAGCAGGAGTAGTACATGCTCCAAACGACATCCGTTACGAGGAGATCGATAAACCGATCGCAGGTCCCGGAAAGGTCGTTGTCAAGGTCAAGTACACGGGAATATGCGGATCTGATATTCCGAGAGTAAATGCAGATGCCTGCCACTACTACCCAAATGTTTTGGGACATGAATTTTCAGGAACCATAACGGAGACAGGCGAAGGAGTTACGACTCTTAAGGTCGGTGACAGGATTGCCGGCATCCCGCTTGTTCCGTGCATGAAGTGTGATGACTGCCAGAAGGGCAATTACAGTCTCTGCAAGCATTATAGCTTTATCGGGTCGAGAGAGTTCGGAAGTTATGCCGAATATGTGGCTGTTCCCGAGAAGAACGCCGTCAGGATCGGCAATGAGGTCAGTTTCGAAAAGGGCGCCTTCTTTGAACCAGCAACCGTTGCTCTTCACGGACTTCGAAGAGTCGACTATAAAGGCGGCAAAAACGTAGCGATCCTTGGTGGTGGCACGATAGGTCTTATGACCGCACAGTGGGCAAAGATATTCGGTGCAAAGACAGTTACGGTTTTTGACATACTTGATGAGAGGCTGGAACTTGCTAAGAGACTTGGTTGTGATTTCGGAGTCAATTCCGGCAAGGAAGGATTTATGGAAGAAGTAAGCTCCATCACGGACGGCAAAGGGTTTGACTATGTATATGAGACAGCCGGCAACACGATAACGATGAAGATGGCATTCAAGCTTGCAGCAAACAAAGCTCAGGTGTGCTTCATCGGAACTCCAACAAGGGAAATGACATTTACGGTAGACGAATGGGAAAACATCAACCGCAAGGAGTTCACACTTACGGGTTCGTGGATGAGCTACTCGGCTCCGTTCCCAGGAGATGAATGGTCACTTGCCGCACACTACTTCAGTACGGGAGAGCTCAAGTTCGACGATTCATTCATATTTAAGAAAATACCGCTCTCGAAGATCAATGAGGCATTTGAAATGTTCAAGACACCGGGCACGGTAAAAGGAAAGATACTAATAGACAGTGAAGCATAAAGCTTAGGAGGAGGTTTCAAAATGGCAGTAGATCCCAAAAAAGTTCCGCAGATCACACTCAATAATGGCGACAAGGTTCCATGCATCGGCATGGGTACTTTCGGATCTGACAGATTTACGGCAGAACAGGTATCAAATGCGGTAGCTGGAGCCATACGTGCAGGATACAGGATGTTTGACTGTGCGGCATGTTATGGCAATGAAGATCAGATCGGTCAGGTATTTAAGAATGCATTTGACGAAGGAGTAGTAGAGCGTAAGGATCTGTACATCATGACAAAGGTCTGGAACGACATGCATAGAGAAGTTGAAAAATCATGTCGTAAGTCAATAGCGGATCTTCAATGTGATTACATCGATCTGTTCTTTATCCACTGGCCTTTCCCGAATTATCATGCACCCGGATGTGGTGTCGATTCGAGAAATCCCGATTCCAAGCCCTTCTCGGTTGCGGAATTCATGGATACATACAGACAGATAGAAGACCTTGTACGTAAGGGTCTTGTACGTCATATAGGTATTTCCAACATGACGATACCCAAGATGGAAGCAGTTATCGACAAGTTTGAGATCAAGCCGGTTGCATGCGAGATGGAGCTTCATCCATGCTTCCAGCAACAGGAACTGTTCGATTATCTTGTAGCTCATGATATTCAACCCATAGGCTTTATGCCTCTTGGTTCACCTCAGAGACCCGAACGTGACATGGTGGCTACCGATATCGCGGATATGCAGGTTCCGGAATTTAAGGCTATCGCCGAGGCACACGGAGTGCATCCGGCAATCATCTGCCTGAAGTGGGCTATACAGAGGGGTCAGATACCTATTCCCTTTTCAGTACATGAGATGGAATACACAAGCAATATCGAGGCAACCCTTACGGAGCCTCTTACAGATGCGGAGATGGCAACGATCGCTACTCTCGAAAAGAATAACCGTCTCGTAAAAGGACAGGTATTTTTATGGCCCGGTGCCGATGACTGGCATGATCTTTGGGATGAAGACGGAAAGATAGTGGATTGCCCGGATGCATGACTTCACCGCGAGGCCCTTTCTGCGAAACAGAATTCTAATGGCCGAGCGACCGATAGTACAAAGATAGGAGATAAAGATACAGATGGATGCACTAAGAGAAATGCTTTCAAAGAGAAAGAAGGGAATGAACTTCGCCGGAATACCTTCCTTCTGTACGGCTTCCGAACTTGTTATCGAAGCGTGCCTTACGCAGGCAGTCAGATTTGATGATTATGTTCTGGTTGAAGCAACAGCCAACCAGGTCAATCAGTATGGCGGGTATACGGGAATGAAGCCTGCCGATTACAGGGACTTTGTTTATAAGATAGCCGACAGGATAGGCTTTCCGAAGGAGAAGATAATTCTCGGAGGAGACCATCTCGGACCGCTTACATGGCAAGATGAGCCCGAAGCAGAGGCAATGGCCAAGTCAATAGAGCTGGTAAAACTGTTCGTTCTTGCCGGATTCAAGAAGATTCACTTGGATACGAGCATGAGAGTTGCCGATGATCCTACAGATAAGATGCTTTCGGACGAGACTATCGCCAGAAGAGGTTCAATCCTCTATGAAGCGTGCGAGGAGGCATATCAGGAACTTCTGAAGAGTAATCCAGATGAGGCACGACCCGCGTTTATCATCGGAAGCGAGGTTCCGATCCCGGGTGGTGCGCAGGAAGCTGAAGATTCCATAAGCGTTACAAAGCCTGAAGCAGTGGAAAAGACGCTTAGAGCATACAAGGAGCAGTTCGAAAAAAGAGGTCTCAACGATGCGTTTGACAACATCATAGGTATAGTCGTACAGCCGGGAGTGGAGTTCGGTGATGAGGATGTTTTCCATTACGACAGGACAAGTGCGGCGGATCTTACGAAAGCTATGAGGAAGTATGACAATGTAGTTCTCGAAGGCCATTCAACTGATTACCAGCCGCCGAAATGTCTTAAGGAAATGGTTGAAGACGGTATCGCGATATTAAAGGTCGGTCCGGCGCTTACATTCTCATTAAGAGAGGGACTGTTCGCGCTTTCCATGATGGAGAAGATGCTTGTTCCGGAAGGTGAGCAGGCGCATTTCATCGAGGTTATGGAAGAGACCATGATGAAGGATCCCGCAAACTGGAAGAAGCATTATCACGGAAGTGAAGATGAACTTGCCATAAAGAGAAAATACAGTTTTTCGGACAGATGCAGGTACTACTTCGCACAGCCGGAAATGCAAGCTGCGATAGATAAGCTGTTTGACAATATGTCAAAGGTACACATCCCGCTCGGAATGCTCCGCCAGTATATGCCGCAACAGTATATCAAGGTCAGGGACGGTGTGCTACCGGCAGATCCGAAGGAACTTGCCAAGGACTGTGTTGTACATCTTATCGAAGATTACAACTATGCAACAAAGATCAACTATATGATAAGTGATGCATTTTACTGTTAGGAAAAGGTGTTTTGCAGGGAGGAACAGCATTGAACCTAAAGAAGATTAAAGAGATCCCGATAGTCAAAAAACTGGGATTTAACAGGATCGTACTGACAGGTGTTCTGGTACTGATGTATGTGGTGCTGAGCCTGATAGTCGACAAATTCGCGGGAATGCCGCGTATCATGAGCGCGCTCAACTATGCGTATTTCCTTGGATTCTTATCTCTTGGTGTTACTTTTGTCATAGCAACAGGAGGTATTGACTTTTCCATCGGTCCTGTCATGTTCTGCTGCGCGCTCATATCGGGGTACTGTCTTACCAGTCACGGTGTACCGATGCTACTGTCATTGATAATAAGTGTCATCGTGGGATTTATATTCGGAATGTTTAATGGATATCTTGTTGCTTACTGGAGGGTTCCGCCGTTCATCGTATCAATGGCTAGTATGAACATAGCCAAAGGTGTAGCGAGCGTATTTACCAAGACCCAGTCTGTAAGCTGGCCTCAGGCAGCAAAGGGAGGCTGGTTCAGATCGCTTGTTAAGGTAGGAAAGTTTCCGGTGGGAATAGTGATATTTTTTGCGATAGCGATCGTCTGCTCGATAGTGCTCAATCACACAAAAGCCGGCAGGTACATCTTAAGTCTTGGAAGTAACCGCGAGGCAGTAAGGCTTTCCGGTGTAGATATCAAGAAATGGGAAATGCTTGCATATGTGATATGCGGTATTCTTGTCGGAATAGCAGCAATATACTTTGTCGGAGCTTATACAACGGTCCAGCCCGGATACGGTGACCAGTACAACAATGAAGCAATCGCCGGATGCGTTATGGGAGGAACATCAATGGCAGGCGGACTCGCATCCATCGGAGGAACAGTAATAGGCGTGCTCATCATTGCGCTTTTGCAGGAAGGAATCCTGGCTCTTGGATTTACCAAGGATTATCAGCTGATAATCACAGGTCTTATAGTTATCGTTGCGGTATATGCGGACGTAATGGCAAGACGCAGGAATAACTAGAAAGGACGTGGAGAAAATGGGTGAAGTCATTCTTGAAATGAAAAAAATCGATAAGAGCTTTCCCGGCGTTCACGCTCTTAACAATGTTGATTTTGAAGTAAAGCGCGGTGAAGTACATGCCCTTATGGGAGAGAACGGTGCCGGAAAATCAACACTTATGAAAGTTCTTACCGGTATTTATACTAAGGACTCCGGGACGATCATATATGAAGGCAAAGAAGTTGAGTTTAACAGTACCAGGGAAGCTCAGGATGCCGGAATAGTTATCGTACATCAGGAACTTAACATGGTGGGACATCTGACTGTGGCACAGAACATCTTTATCGGACGTGAGTTCAAAAAAGGGATCCGTATCGATGATAAGAAGATGAACGAGGAAGCAAAGAAACTGTTTGACAGACTCAACATCGATATCGATCCGACGATGACAATGAGTGATCTTACCGTTGGTAAACAGCAGATGTGTGAGATTGCAAAAGCTATATCTCACGATGCCAAAGTCATTGTATTCGACGAACCGTCAGCAGCTCTTACGGAAGCAGAGATAGAAGATCTCTTCAAGATCATTAAGGACCTTCGCGAACAGCAGATGGGTATCGTATATATCTCTCACCGTATGGATGAGATCAAGGTCATCACGGACAGAGTTACGGTTATGCGCGACGGATGCTATGTCGGAACGCTCATCACCGAAGAGTCCACGAAGGACGATATTGTCAACATGATGGTCGGTCGTGTCATTTACGAAGAACCCAAGACAAAGAGCCAGGTGGCAGCTGATGCGCCGGTCGTTCTGAAGGTTGAACACTTAAATGCCGGTAGGATGGTTCAGGATATTTCATTTGAATTGCATAAGGGGGAGATTCTGGGATTTTCGGGCCTTATGGGTGCGGGAAGAACAGAGACGGCAAGGGCGATATTCGGCGCTGATCCAAAAGAGAGTGGCGATATATATGTAAACGGACAGCTCGTTACTATAAACAGTCCCGAGGATGCCGTAAGAGCCGGTATTGGATATCTTTCGGAAGACCGTAAGAGGTTCGGTATTGTAGTCCAGAAGACGGTTGCAGAAAACACGACCATGGCTGATCTTCCGAACTATATGAAGGGTCTGTTCATAGACAGGAAGAAGGAAAGGGATGTTGCAAGGAAGTTTGTGGACTCTCTTGCAACCAAGACACCGAGCGTTGACCAGATGGTGATCAACCTCTCGGGCGGTAACCAGCAGAAGGTTGTCATCGCCAAGTGGCTGTGCAAGAACTGTGACATTCTCATATTCGACGAGCCTACACGAGGAATAGATGTAGGGGCCAAGAACGAGATATATAAGCTCATGAATAAGCTTGCATCGGAAGGAAAATCGATCATAATGATCTCTTCTGAGATGACGGAGATACTTCGAATGAGTGACCGCATTGTAGTTATGTGTGAAGGAAGAAAGACCGGAGAGCTCACGATTGAAGAAACCACGCAGGAAAAGATAATGAATCTTGCTACGAGAGATATTAACTAGGAGGAAAAGCATGGAAAAGAAAAAAGTGCCTGCAAAGATATTTAAGCAGGAAGTGATAGTATTCCTGGTTGTCATAGCATTGCTGATATTCTTCTGCGTGGCAAGCCAAGATTTCAGGAAATATACAACGATTCTTACCATCATGGATTACTCGTACTACATCGTTCTGATGGCAATCGGAGTTGCGTTCCCTCTGATAACCGGAGGAGTAGATCTGTCGATAGGTACCGGTCTTGTATGTTACTCCCTTGCCGGCGGATATCTGATCATGTTTAAGGGATGGCCGACGGGTCTTGCGATGATAGTATCGATATTGTTTGGTCTGGCGATCGGAACTCTAAACGGAATACTGATAGGCGTTATGGATCTGCCGCCTTTCCTCGGAACGCTTTGTACATGCATGATAACAAGAGGACTCGGATCCATATGTTCGAAGAACACAGGTATCTCCTGGCCCACAACGGGACAGCCGGGAAGCTGGTTCCGCAGTATTTTCAAGTATGAGACAGCAGGCGGAACGAAGATACCTCTCGGATTTATCTGGGTACTGTTGCTTGCCGTCATCATGCACTTTGTTCTCAACCACACAAAGATCGGCCGGTATACGATCGCTATAGGAAGTAATAAAGAGGCTGCGATCCTGTCGGGTATAAACGTCAAGTTCTACCATATTATGGCATACACTATCTCAGGACTGTTTGCGGCACTTGCATCGATAGCATATTCGGCAGTGTTCAAGACGGTGCTTCCGGGTACCGGAGCTGGCTTCGAACTTGAAGCGATCGGAGGTGCGATCATCGGTGGTGTGTCGGCCACAGGCGGTGCCGGTTCCATTATCGGAACATTTATAGGTGTATTTGTCATATGTCTGTTAAAGACCGGACTTCCGTTCATAGGACTTCAGGCCAACTGGCAGCAGATAGTGACCGGACTTGTTCTTATCGGATCGGTCATGGTGGATATCATCAAGAAGAGAAGAGAAGCAAAGAAGTAAAGATCATGAAGCAGATGTGTACTGCAGAGGGCAGTTCATATAAAATGGAAAAATTCCAAATTCAAAGGAGGAACAAAATGAAGAAAAAGTTATTGGCTACAATCGTAAGCACAGCAATGGTTGCAACTCTCCTTGCGGGATGTTCAGGTGCAGCAGCCCCCGCAGCTGATGCAGCACCCGCAGCAACAGAAGAAGCAGCTCCCGCTGAAGATACTTCCACGGAAGCAGCAGCACCTGCAGCTGATGCAGCATCAGGCGATCTCGATTTCAAGATTGTTGTAAAGAGCTTCCAGTCTTCATACTGGCAGGCAGCAGTTCAGGGCGTTAACCAGGCAGCAGAAGAACTCGGCGTAAAGGTTGAGTGTAACGGTCCCAATGCTGAGTCTGATATTGCAGACCAGGTTAATATGCTTACAAATTACATCAACGGTGCTCCCAGCGGAATCGGTCTTGCAGCTTGTGATCAGAGCGCATGTCTTGATGCTCTTCAGATGGCTAAGGATGCAGGCATCCCTGTAGTATGTTTTGACTCAGGATGTCCGGATGCTCCCGAAGGATCAGTACTTTCAACGATCGCTACAGATAACTACGGTGCAGGCGCTACGGCAGCAGAGAATCTATACGCAGCACTTAAGGATTCTATCGCAAGCGCATCAGCTCCTGTAAGGATCGGTGAAGTTAATCAGGAGTCAACATCAGAATCCATCACCCAGCGCGGTCTTGGTTTCATTGATAAGTTCTCTGAGCTTGCAACAGCAGACGGAAAGAAGGTTGCAGTAGTAGGTAACGAGTTCTATGTAAACGGTGCTAAAGACAAAGGTGACGAGGCTTCTGCAGACATCATAATCGAAGTTGCTGTTCCCGCACAGACAACAGTTGAGCTTTGCGCAACAGAGGCTTCAGCTATCATGAACAAGTCAGACGTTCTTGGAATCTTTGGTTCGAACCAGGTTGCAGCAGAAGGTATCCTTTCTGCTAACGAGAACCTTAACAAGCTCGGAACAGAAGCAGGCAAGGATATACTTGCAGCAGGTTTTGATGCAGGTACAGTGATCAAGCAGGCTATCAAAGACGGCAAGATGTTCGGTGCTGTTACACAGTCTCCTCTTGCAATGGGTAAGACAACTGTTGAAACCCTTTATAAGATCGCTAACGGCGAGACAGTTTCCGATATCGCTACAGATGGTTACTGGTATGATAACTCCAACATGGATGCTCCGGACATCGCTCCGAACCTTTACGACTAAGAGTTATCGATCATTTATTATGAAAACACAGGGGGAGGGACTGGATCATCCGGTCCCTTTCTCTGAACTTGGGCAGGAGGTATATAATGTTAAAAGGAATTCCTTATCAGATATCACCGGAGCTTTTGAAAGTCCTTGATGAAATGGGACATACGGATGAGCTCGTCATAGCAGACGGAAACTTCCCCGGATCGACCATGGGAAAGAAAGTCATCAGAGCTGATGGTCTCGGAGTGCCGGAACTTCTCGATGCGATACTGAAGCTTTTCCCTCTTGATACTTATCCGAACTCAAAGGGAGAAGATGATCCGCCATGCACCCTGATGGCTCTTGAGCCCGGGGATGTCGGCAAAGTAGCCACCCCTATCTGGGACGAATACAAATCCATCGTTTCAAAATACGATGAAAGAGGAGACAAGGCTTTCCAGGAGATCAACAAGTGGAAGTTCTATGATCAGACAAGAGAAAGAGCCTCGGTTATAGTTCAGACGACCGAGACGGCAATTTATGCCAATATCATTCTCAGAAAAGGTGTTGTGATTGAATGAATCCCAAAAGTGGAGGAAATGTATGTTCGATAATATTGAACTGATGTTTACGGATTTAGAGCTCATGCTAAGGAAGCTGAAAAAGCTTTCATATGAGGAAAACATGAAACGGTTCCGGAGCGAGCAGGGTCATTTTATCGAAGAAATGATAAGTCACGTGAAAGAATCCGAAGATCCCGATGCGTCCGTAGCTGAAATTGCAAAGGAGTTTTCGGATGGGGTATTTTCGAACTTTTCTGTAAAAGGCAGGATGAATGGAAGAAAACAGGCGGATCTTAATTTCTTTATGATCTACTACGTTTTTCCGGCCATACTGCTTACGGATGAAGACTGCTGTGAAAAACTGTGTGATGGCATAAGAGATGCGTGGAATGCCAGATTTGACGGAACGAATATCAACTATACAACGTATGATAAGCTGTATTCATCGTTCAGGAACAAGATATTCGGCATTTTCTGAGCATCGGGGAGTGCGAAAGGAGTCTAATTGGAGACAAAGTATTTTCTGGCCGTTGATATAGGCGCATCAAGTGGGCGTCATATACTCGGCCACCTTCAGGATAAAAAGATCTGTCTGGAAGAAGTGTACAGATTTGACAACAAAATGACCGAGAACAACACTCACCTCATATGGGATGTTGACAGATTATTCGATGAGATCATTACCGGAATGAAGAAATGCAAGGAGATTGATCGTATCCCGGTCAGTGTCGGAATAGACACATGGGGTGTTGATTACGCGTTGCTGGATGATCACGACAGACTCTGTGGGCCGGTGTTCGGATACCGGGATCACAGGACAGAGGGATTGGACGAGGAAGTATATAAGGTCATTCCGGAACAGGAGCTGTATGAAAGAGTTGGCATTCAGAAAGCGATCTACAATACGATCTTCCAGCTGTATGCGGAAAAGCTCAAAACCCCGGAAAGACTGGCCGGTGCACACAGCCTTCTAATGATGCCGGACTATTTCCATTTCCTTTTATCCGGAAAGAAAGCATGTGAGTATACCGAGGCGTCTACAAGCGCGCTTCTTGATCCGGTAACAAAAGACTGGGACCGTGATCTTATAAAAAGACTGGAATTTCCGGTAAGGATATTTCAGGATATCAGCATGCCCGGAACGTGTCTGGGAAGTCTTACCGAGGAGGTGGTCAAAAAAGTTGGATATAACTGCGATGTTGTCTTGCCACCTTCGCATGATACGGCAAGCGCGGTGCTGGCGGTTCCTTCAGATGAAGAAAACATTTGCTATATTTCATCGGGAACATGGTCGCTTATGGGCGTCGAACTTGATAAGCCTAACTGTACAAGTAAGAGCTGCAAGGCTTATCTTACAAACGAAGGCGGCTATGGTGGAGTGATCACGTACCTTACGAATATCATGGGACTATGGATGATACAGTCGGTAAGAAACAAGCTTGCCCCTGATATGAGATATGGAACACTGTGTGAACTTGCTTCAAAGGAGACGATAACAAGCATAGTTGACTGTCAGGATCCGGATTTTCTGTCACCGGATGATATGGCAGAAACTGTCAGAGATCATTGTCGTAAAAGCGGACAGACCGTACCGGAAACACTTCCCGAACTTGCGGCAGTGATATACAATAGTCTTGCGAAATGTTATGCAGATAAGCTATCAATTATCGAGAGCATAACAGGCATTCATTATGATAAGATAAACATCATAGGCGGAGGGTCCAATGCGGACTACCTCAACAGTCTTACTGCCACTAGAACCGGAAGAACGGTCATTGCCGGACCGTCGGAGGCCACGGCGATTGGAAACATTCTGACACAGATGATACGTCACGGTGATCTTACAGACGTATCAGACGCAAGGCAGTGCGTCAGAAGGTCGTTTATGGTAAGAATGTTTGAGCCGCAATAAACAAAGCCTGATAAAAGGAGAAGAAAATGGCAATGGATGAGAAAGAGATCAAAGAACTGTTATGTGATATCGGAAGAAGAATATACGGTCGTAATATGGTTGCGGCCAATGACGGTAATTTTTCGGTTAAGCTGAATGATCACGAGTTTTTATGTACGCCCACGGGTGTTTCAAAAGGATTCATGACTCCTGACTACATATGCAGGGTCAACGAGAATGGAGAACTCCTTGAAGCGAGTGGGTCATTCAGACCTTCGAGCGAGATCAAGATGCATATGAGAGTGTATGCAAAAAGACCTGATGTAGGTGCCGTTGTTCATGCGCATCCCAATTTTGCTACAAGCTTTGCGATAGCGGGGCAGCCTCTTAATGTTCCGATAATGCCCGAGGCTGTCATAACACTTGGATGTGTGCCTCTTACACCATATGGTACGCCCTCTACACCGGAGATACCGGATGCAATAGAGCCTTATCTTGATGATTTTGACGCAGTCCTTCTTGAAAATCATGGGGCGCTCACATGGGCGGGTGATCTGCTCTCCGCTTACATGAAGATGGAGTCTCTGGAGTTTTATGCGGAACTTTTATACAAGTCAAAAACGATAGGAACGCCTACGAAATTCACAAAAGAACAGATAGCTGAATTGGTAAAGATCAGGCATAAAATGGGGATTTCCGGAAGATATCCTGCTGACAGAACGGGTGAAAACTGTTATAAATGTAAGAAATGCTTTTGGAAAGAGTAAAGAGAGCTTATAATGCATAAGTTATGAGTATTTGGGTCGTACAAAAACAAATGATCATTATATTTGTGCTGATTTTGGTCGGTGTATATCTTTACAAGAGTAAACACCTGTCAAATGAGGCCTCAAGACAGTTATCGTGGTTGATAGTCAACATTACCAACCCGATAACTCTTTTGTGTGCGGCACTTTCTGAGGAGCAGAAGGTTGGTGCCAAAGAGGTAGGTCTGGCTCTTGTGTGCTTTGGCGTGATGTATGCGATTCTGATTCCTCTGGCATACTTGATTCCGATGCTTCTCGGGGTGGATAGGGGCAGAAGATATGCATATCATATGCTTGCAATATTCGGAAATGTAGGTTTTATCGGGATACCCTTTGCATCGGCGGTGCTCGGGACAAGTTCGCTGATATTCGTATCTTTATGCGGACTGACTTTTAATATGATATTCTACACATACGGAATCATCGTATTCCAAAAGGAAGCAGCCACGCAGAACCCCGACAGAGAGACCACGGTAGACCATTCGCTTAAGAATATGATCAATTCCGGAACGATATTTGCGATAATAACGGTGGTTGTTTATCTGTCTGATCTTAAGGTGCCGGATATGGTCAAGTCAACATTCACTTATATCGGAAACTGTACGACATTTATGTCGATGGTAGTGCTCGGGGTATCCGTGGCACAGATGGTTCCGAGGGAAGTGTTCACAAGATGGAGACTGTATGTGTTTGTGCTAATAAGGCAGATACTTGTTCCGATAATGTTGATCTTTATCCTGCGGCCTTTTATCAGAAACGAACTGCTTCTAAGTACTGTTGCGGTAATGTCTGCGATGCCTGCGGCCAACCTTCCGCTGATGACAGCGAAGCAATACGGGGTTAAGGAAGATATGATATCCGCGGGGATCATACTCACAACTCTAACATCAATAATTACCATACCGATTGTAATGTCTTTTCTGTGAACAGGCGGTTATAAAAAGAATGTAGAAAAACAGGACCGGATATGTGCCGGTTCTGTTCTTTTTTTGTTTAAGTTTAACAGTTTTGATAGGAAGAGTTTTACACGGAATTTGTACAGAATCACGGTATTAAAAAAAGGTATTTACAAGAGCAAAAATCATACCGTATAATCGGTCATATCCGAAAACCGCAGTCGCGGTTTTTAAAATACAGTTCATGCCGTATCGGCATATTTTCAAACCTATTGTTGTTCAATGTCTGTTTAAAAAGGAGGAAGAGTTGAATGATCATTAAAACAATTGCAGCGTTCCTGTCAAAGATAGGGAAAGGATTAGTCTTTGCAGGAGAGGACGATCGTGGAATCGGCGTAGTGGAGGTAATATTGATCCTCGTGGTGCTCATAGGCCTGGTAGTGATCTTCAGGGACCAGCTTACCGGGATCATGAACAGTATTTTCGGGCGGATAGCGGAAGATGCCAATGCCCTATGAAGGGTGGGATCACAGTATTTCTGACTCTGATCCTGTCGGTTCTGTCGGGGTTTATCATACTCCTTACCGGTCTGACAAAGCGGTATACTTCCGAATCCGAGGCCGTATATGCGTTTGATAATGCAGTAAGGTCCTGTTTTGCAGAGTATAACAGGGAAGTGTTTGAAACATACCATATTCTGTTGATTGACAGCTCCTACAAAGGATATGAAAAGGGAAGGAACAGGATTGCGGATCATTTTACAATGTATCTAGAAAACGGGATATACAGTAACGAAGTGTGTGATGTACAGATCCCGGACGCAGAGAGTGTATCCGGCATGAATTATGAATATTTGTATGAATCCGGAGTCAGATATGCGAAGGAAGTTACCGGGATAGACGGAAGATTGTCCCAAACGGGTGATGATGCGTATTTTCTTACGTACTTACTGAATGTATGCAGGGATGAGGGAGATATAGAGTATTTACTATACGGATACGAATCCCGGGATGAGAATATCCGGCTTGCCGCCGAAGACTTCGAAAACTGCATAGACGGCGAAGACATCGAGGACATCGAGGACAGAGAGGACATCGAGGACAAGGATTACGATATGTATTTGTGTAAACGTCTTGAGGAAGAGGAAATACAATTGCTTAGAAAAAGGTTTGCCGAACTTATGTCGGATCATATGCACAAACATAACAGTCCAGGATTTGACCCGGATGAGTGCTATTACAAGGTTACGTTTGCCGCAACACTTAAGAGCCGGAGCGTTGGTGAATACAGTGTCGAGAGAGAATATGCGTATAATACGTAAATCTGAGGCCGGAAGCCTTACGGTTGAGGCTGCCGCCATACTTCCCGTATTTATGTTGGGTTTGCTGACGCTTGTATCCGTACTGCTTATGGATCTTGCAGGCATGCGGATGCAGGCGTCCCTCCTGATGCAGGCGGAGGAACTGGCAATAAGCCTTGCGGATGGTCACAATGTATCAGCACTTATGGTAAGAGATGAGCTGATAAAGGAACTTGATACGGAAGATGTCAGACTGATAGAGGGTGGTCAGGAAGGTGTGGATATGTCAGCATCATTCCTAGATGATCCCGAGTATGTTGAACTGTGCGTGGATTGTAATCTTATTCCTTTGGGGAATTATTTTGGAATATTAAAGATCCCTTACAGACGAAGATGTATATCGCATGTATGGTGCGGGTATGACAGGGGATTCTTCGGGGATGAGGAATATGTGTATGTGACAAACGGCAGCGAAGTATATCATCTTGACAGGGATTGCAGTCATTTAAGACTGACAGTTACGGACACGGATTCAGCTACGGTGGGAACGCTCAGAAATAACGGAGGGGCAAAGTACAAGCCCTGCGGGATATGCCACAGCAGTTTATCGGACAAAAAGCTTTATGTCACACCCGAAGGGGACAGGTATCATAACAACATTACATGCAGCGGGCTCAAAAGAACTGTACGGGCCATAAGAAAAAGCGAGATACAAGACAGGAGGCCATGCAGCAGATGCGGCAGGTAAGAGAGCTTATAGCACTGGCTATGCTGGCAGTCAGTTCATATACGGATATCAGGGAGAAATGCATATATCTGTTTCCGGTTGTGATATGCACGGCAGGAGCGGTGGCGCTGACCGTAACGTCTTCTTTCTTTTCATCTGTTACTGAAGCAGGAGAGGTCCTTTTGCGGGAACTGCTCTCTCCCGCTGCTACAGGGATTCTTCTGATCATTGTAGTCAAAGCCGGAAAGGCACACATCGGAGAAGGAGACGGGTATCTTACTGCAGCGCTGTGGATGATTTTGGGGATAAGAACCGGTATATATTCGGTAATCGCAGGTCTGTTCATTCTGCTTGCGGCATCCTCGGTTATTCTCATTTCCGGGCGAAGAAGAGTCCACAGACTTATCCCGTTTGCTCCGTTTATTCTGGCAGGCTATTTATCCGTACTTATATATGAAATATACCGAGAAAATCTGTAATATAGGGAAAAGAGGGAGTTTTACCGTTGAAGCGGCGCTGATAATGCCGGTTATCTTAGGCGTTATAGTGACGTTTATTTATATTGCGATGTTTTGCCACGACAGGTGCGCAATAGAATACGCATGCCGCGTATCCTCTGCAAAAGCGGCATACGACACGGATCCGGAGCTGACGGCGGCCATGGTATCAGAGCGAAACCTGGATCGCTTTCTCATACTTGACTGGGATACCGGTATTGAGACGGATTGTGATGATGAGACTGTAACGACTCGTATCGAGGCAACCTGTCCTGTCATTAACAGGACATTTATTCACAGTGCTTCTGCATACAGACACTTTTGTCCAAAGTATTAACACAAACGCCTCAATTTGATATAATCCCTCTATGATCGAAAAAATCCGGAATCTGCTTGATAAGCAGGGTTATCTTCAGATAGAATCGAATGTTCCGTTTGTTAAACTGTATGTAAGGTATGAATTGTCTCTTGCGAAGGTAATACAGCTTCTTGACTGTACCGAGGATGTACCCCTTACCGTTGAACAATATACGGTATTTTGCGAAAAATCAAAGGAGCATATCAGGGATAACGGTTATGAATCCATTGATTTTCTCACTCTGATCGTAACCCCGTTTCTAAGTGAAGTTAAAAAATTTATATTAAACGATAATCATTGCTGGATCGTTAATTCCGAAACGATGACTGTTATTGTGTATGATAATGAACCGGAGGAATTCTACGGACTGCGCGGGATCATAGAGTCGGAATCGATTGCTAAAGATACGGAACCTGAAGTATACTATGATGGAAGCGCTTCAAGAGTATCAAGAGGTTATACGGGGTATTACGACAATACACCGAGGCAGACCAAATCGCTTGCTCAGGAATTCACTCCGGTCAATACGGCTATGGTCATATTTAATGTGATCGTATTCTTTGTGATGACTTTTGCCGGATCGACCGAAGATATAGAATTCATGCTTGATCACGGGGCGATGTTTGTTCCGGCTATACTTGAGGACGGGCAGATATACAGATTTATTACCTGCATATTTATCCATTTCGGATTCATGCATCTTGCCGGGAATATGGTTGTTCTGCTGTTTCTCGGGGATAACGTTGAAAGAGCTACAGGCAAGTTAAAGTTTTTGCTTATATACCTGCTGGGAGGCATATTCGGAAGCATAGGATCATTTACATATGCCCTTGTATATAATCCCGGAATAGTCTCCGCCGGAGCATCCGGAGCAATATTTGCGGTAATCGGAGCATTGTTGTGGCTCGTTATCAGAAACAAAGGACGCCTTGAGGATATGACTACACTCAGAATGTGCGTTCTTATCGCATATGCGTTATATAACGGATTTACGTCGGAAAATGTGGATATGGCAGCACATCTTTTCGGATTTCTCGGCGGATTTTTGATCGCTGTACTGCTTTACAGAAAAAATGACAGGAGCTTGGCTGTATGAAGATCAACATCTATTACGGAGGACGTGGAATTCTTGACGACCCGACACTGTTCGTGATCGGCAAGATGACGGAAGTTCTGACCGAACTGAATGTTAATGTTGAGAGGTTTCCGCTCTATGAACTTCGAAATCAGATAACTTCACTTCCCGCATCCATAAACGAAGCGGACGGGATCATACTGGCGACAACGGTTGAGTGGTACGGAGTCGGCGGACTCATGATGCAGTTTCTTGATGCATGCTGGCTGTACGGTAACAAAGAGAAGATAAGCAAGACATATATGTGTCCTGTCGTAATGTCACTCTCAAGCGGAGAGCGTGAAGCCAAGACAAATCTTCAGGTTGCCTGGGAGATACTCGGTGGACTTCCATGCAGCGGGCTGTGCGGATATGTTGAAGACATGACGAGCTTTGAACTTAATAACGAATATATCAAGATCATTGAGAAGAAGACGGAAAATCTGTACCGCACGATCTCCCAGAAGATACATTCACTTCCTTCAAGCAACCAGGCAGTTAAGCAGATCGTTGGGGGATCCAAGAACATACCGCTGACACCCCAGGAGACGGAGCAGTTGTCAAAGTATGCTTCCGATGAGCAGTATGTACAGCAGCAGAAGGAAGATATTCAGGAACTCTCATCACTCTTCAAAGGTATGCTTGAGAAAAAGGATGTAGATGTAACAAAGCAGTATATCAAGGATTTCGAAGATCATTTCGCACCTGAGGGAGTGATCAACGCATCGTACAAGTTTATGATAGAAGACCGGAAAAAATCACTGGTAGTCGAGATCGTTGATTCCAAGCTTAAGTGTTATTACGGCAATTTTGACGAACCGGATATTCTGTGCAAGATAAAGCCGGAAGTGCTTGAACAGATCATAACCGGGCAGATGAGTTTCCAGAGAGCATTCATGACCGGGGATATGCAGGTTAAAGGCGATTTCAGGATCCTGCTTCTCCTCGATCAGGTATTTACTTTTATGAACGACACATCACTTTAGTAGATGACAGGAGGAATCAATTTATATGAGAAAAGATGACTGTATTTTCTGTAAGCTGGCGAATGGTGACATTCCGACAAATACGATCTACGAGGACAGTGATTTTCGCGTATTTCTCGATGCAGCACCCGCAACAAAGGGACATTGCCTGATCGTTCCGAAAGAGCATTTCGATAATCTGGAGGAACTAAGTGATGATGTTGCATCAAAGGTGTTCCCGCTTGCAAAGAAAATGATGAAGCTGCTCAAAGAAAAGCTTGGCTGGGACGGGTTCAATGTTGTTCAGAATAACGGAGAAATAGCGGGACAGACAGTGTTTCACTTCCATACACATCTGATCCCCAGATATATAGATGACGGACAGAATCTCAATATGAAACCTTCATCTCCGAAGGAAGGAGAGCTTGAGGAAGTATTGAGCCAAATAGTGTCATAGACTTAATATAGTGCTATAATTGGTAAGGTTTTGAAACTGTTATTAAAAAGGAGAATCAAAAAACAATGAGTTCAAAAGTTACTTATGATTACAGTAAAGCGATGCAGTTTATAGGCGAGCAGGAGATCGCTTCAATGTGCGATATCGTCGAGAACGCCAAGGATGTTCTGGTATCAAAGAGCGGCGCCGGAAATGATTTTCTCGGATGGATCGATCTTCCCATCGACTATGACAAAGAAGAATTTGACCGTATCTTAAAGGCTGCTGACAAGATCAAGAGCGATTCGGACGTGCTTTTAGTTATCGGAATAGGAGGCTCATACCTTGGAGCAAGGGCGGCAATCGAATTTCTGCGCCACAGCTTCTACAATATTATTCCCAAGGAGATCCGCAAGACTCCGGAGATCTACTTTGTGGGAAACAGCATCAGCAGCACATATATCAAGCATCTGATGGATGTTATCGGGGATCGTGATTTTTCAATCAACATGATCAGCAAATCGGGAACAACAACAGAGCCTGCGATCGCATTCCGTGTGTTCAAGGAAATGCTCGAGAAGAAGTACGGCAAGGAAGAGGCAGCCAAGAGGATATATGCGACAACCGATAAAGCAAGAGGATCTCTTAAGAATCTTGCAAATGAAGAGGGATATGAGAGCTTCGTAGTTCCCGATGATGTAGGCGGAAGATTTTCCGTGCTTACCGCTGTAGGACTTCTTCCCATAGCCGTATCGGGTGCCGATATCAATAAGCTTATGGAAGGCGCCAGAGATGCAAGGGATAATGCACTCACAGCTCCTTTTGAAGAGAATGATGCCCTCCAGTATGCGGCAGTCAGAAACATACTTCTGCGCAAAGGTAAGCAGATCGAGATCATGGCCAATTACGAGCCTTCGGTTCATTATATTTCCGAGTGGTGGAAGCAGCTCTACGGAGAGTCCGAAGGCAAGGACCAGAAAGGTATATTCCCCGCAAGCGTTGATCTTACAACAGATCTTCACTCAATGGGACAGTTCATACAGGACGGATCGAGGAACATTTTTGAGACCGTTATCAATATTGAGACTTCCAGAGAGACAATCACGATCGAAAAAGAGCCGACGGATCTTGACGGACTTAATTATCTTGCAGGCAAGACGGTCGATTTTGTCAACAAGAGCGCTATGAACGGAACGATACTTGCGCATACGGACGGCAGCGTTCCGAATACGGTTGTGAATGTTCCGGAAGTAAATGAGTATTATCTCGGACAGTTGTTCTACTTCTTCGAGTTTGCGTGCGGTGTAAGCGGATACACGCTCGGTGTTAATCCCTTCAACCAGCCCGGCGTTGAAAGCTACAAGAAGAACATGTTTGCGCTTCTCGGAAAGCCGGGATATGAAGAGCAGCGAGAGGCTCTCATGGCAAGACTGTAATGAAGACTATCGTACTGACCGGCGGAGGAACTGCCGGACATGTAACTCCGAACATCGCGCTTCTTCCGGCGCTTATAACGAATGAGTACGATGTTCACTATATAGGATCATATGAAGGGATGGAACGGTCACTGATAGAGGATTATTCCATCCCTTATCATGGTATTTCCACCGGAAAGCTCCGCAGATATTTTTCACTGAAGAATTTCACTGATCCATTCAGGGTTATAAAGGGATTCTTCGAAGCCAAGGCAATAATCAAGGAGCTTAAACCGTCAATAGTATTTTCCAAAGGCGGTTTTGTATCGGTTCCGGTAGTCTGGGCTGCGAAGAAAAATCATGTACCGGTTATCATTCACGAGTCCGACATGACTCCCGGCCTTGCAAATAAACTGAGTTTCTCGGCGGCAACGAAGATTTGCTGTAATTTCCCGGAAACACTGGAGACTTTGCCAAAGGATAAGGCGTGTCTTACGGGATCTCCGATAAGAGCCGAACTTATGCTTGGAGATGCATCGGCAGCTGAAAAGATATGTAATTTCGAAGATCCGGACAAGCCGGTCATCATGGTTGTGGGCGGAAGTCTCGGTGCCGCATCGGTTAATGAGATCATCAGGAAGATATTGCCGCGACTTACAGAGAAGTTTAATGTTATGCATCTGTGCGGAAAAGGCAAGCTTGATGAAACGCTTGTAGGAACAAAAGGTTATTTTCAGATGGAATATGCCAAAGACGAGATGAAGGATCTGTTTGCATATTCAGAGATAGTGGTTTCGCGCGCTGGAGCAAATGCAATATGTGAGCTTCTTGCACTGCATAAGCCCAATCTTCTCATTCCCCTGCCTGCATCCGCATCAAGAGGCGACCAGCTTCTAAATGCCGAGTCGTTCAGGAAGCAGGGATTTTCACTTGTGCTTGACGAAGATAAGGATCTTACGGAAGACTCACTGTTTGATACGATCTGTGAGTTGTACGATAAAAGAGAAGAGTTCCGTAAAACAATGCTAAAAAGTGACCAGACTAATGCGGTATCCACTATAATGAAGCTTATTGAAGAAAACAGTCTCGAATAAAGTGTCTATAAACATTGTATATGAAGACAATTCAATAATTGTGATCGAAAAGCCGGCCGGCACAGCCACTCAGTCCGCAAATGTCAGACAGAGCGACTGTGTCAGTTTTATTAAGGATCACATCAGGAAGATGGATCCGCATATGTCCAAAGAGCCCTATGTGGGGATCATCCACAGGCTTGACCAGCCGGTGGCCGGACTCCTTGTATTTGCCAAAACAAAAAAGGCGGCAGCATCATTATCATCCCAGGTTCAAAGCGACATCATGAACAAGCATTATCTTGCTATGGTTGAAGGAATTATTGATGTTCCCGAAGATACCGAGCTTGTGGATCTTATGTACAAAGATCCGCAAACAAGCAAGGCTGTAATAGCGGATGAAAAATCGGAAGCTGCTAAACTGCAGGAAGCCCGCCTTATATATCACACGGACAGGATCATCGAATCACAAAACCGCACGATTCTGTCGATAAGGCTCGTAACCGGCAGGTTTCACCAGATAAGGGCGCAGCTTTCGCATATCGGACACCCTATAGTCGGAGATCAAAAATACGGAGCTCATTCGATATATCCGCATGGAATCGCTCTTGTAGCCGACAGACTTGAATTCCTTCATCCCGATACCGGCGAAAAAGTTGAAAAAATCGTTGACTTTTCTTTTTCGCTTTGATAACATATACAAGTCGCAAGACAGTGCGCGAGTGGCTCAGTTGGTGGAGCGCGACCTTGCCAAGGTCGAGGCCGCGGGTTCGAGTCCCGTCTCGCGCTCGAATGAAAAAGGATCATCCGTAGGATGGTCCTTTTTCGTTCGGGCATCGAAATCGAGACGGGACGACCTGCCCCGATCTCCGAAGGTGATCGGGGCGTTACCTTATTAAGTCCCGTCTCGCGCTCTTGCGAGGATACCATAATTTTATCGTTCGCGGTTACATCTTGACTATCCAGCAAAGAGATTGTAAAATATGGGTGTACCCATTTGTAACATACAGGAGGATTCACTTATGGCAGCTATGGTTCAGGAATATGACGCTAAGCTTGATTCTAGGCGGCGTATAACTATACGAAATACACCGTATGAGTATTATCACGTGGAGGAATTTGAAGACGGGATAATTAAATTGGAGCCCCGGGAGCTTACAGTTCCATTTCAGATATCAAAAAATACGCTCCAAATGATGGATTCGGCTATGGAAAACTATGATAAAGGTATTGTTTCCGAAGCTGTAGACCTCTCTGAATTTTGAGGGGATATCGGATGTTTAAGATACATATGGGCGTTCCCGAAATGAAAGAATTTTGGGAATCATTAAAGGGAAAAGTGAAGTCTGATAAAGCGAACAAGAATGAAATACGGTTATACAAAAGGATAGGAAAAGCCCTCAAATTTTTAGCGGTTAATCCCCAGCATCCCGGACTTCAGTCCCATGAAATAGGCGTTTTGAGTAAACGGTACGGACATAAAGTTTGGCAGTCATATCTGGAGAATGACACACCTGCAGCGGGGCGGATATACTGGGTATATGGGCCTAAGCCACAAATTATAACGGTTATTGGTCTTGAGCCTCATCCGGAAGATAAGCAGGGTGCATACGAGAAGATAACATTATCCGAAATGGAATAAGATTTGTAATTTTTGCGTTTGACGAGACAACTCCGATAGCCTTTAATATTATCTATGAAAATCAAAAACTTTAAAATCACATTCAATGCCCCGGTAGTGCTTGGAATAGTCGGGATAAGCTTTGTTGCAACGCTGCTTGGGTATCTCACAGGTAACGTTACTTCCCGGTTATTATTCACAACATACCGGTCGGCCATATGGTCACCAATGACATGGATACGCGCATTTACGCATATATTCGGACATGCGGACTGGTCACACTTTGTCGGAAACATGAGTTATCTGCTTCTTCTGGGGCCAATGCTTGAGGAAAAGCATGGATCCAGGACGCTTGCCGGCGTTGTTGCTGTCACGGCCTTAGCAACAAGCCTGGTTAATTACATTTTGTTTCCCAATGTTATGCTTTGCGGAGCCAGCGGAGTAGTATTTGCCTTCATTTTATTGTCTTCATTTACAAGTTTTAAGCAGGGCGAAATACCGCTCACATTTATTCTGGTAGCGGTATTCTTTATCGGCCAGCAGATTCTTGAAGGTGTATTTATCAGGGATAACATATCTAATCTTTCCCACATTATCGGAGGAATAATAGGCGGTCTTTTGGGGTACGGGTTTAATGTCCGATCAGAAGAGAAGTAATAATACTTGACCTGAATAGAATAAATATGGATAATGGAAAGACACATGATTAATGATTTTTAGTGGCTCTCAAGAAATAAAGGAGAGATTGTATGATCAAAAAGATCAGAAACCTTCTTGGCGATTCGAGTCTGGATTTTCAGAGTAAATCATTTGTCCTGCTTGCCTCTATTGCTTTGATAGGGCTGTTTATTGCGCTGATAAGCGGGATTATCCTCGGCCAGTCGTTCATGGCCAATCTGTCGTTGTTTATTGAATTCGTCCTGTTTTTTGGGCTGTATTACTGGGCTGTTTTTCATAACAGAATCAAAAAGGCTCTGATCATAATCTCGGCATTTCTTATATTTGTATTTCTTCCCGCGGCATTTTTTACAAGTGGAGGCGCAGCAGGCGGTACGCCGGTATGGTGTGCCTTTATGACGCTTTTTATTGTTATGACTCTTTCCGGGAAACCGAAAGTGTTTTTTCTTATTGCTAATTTTATAGTTGTCGCTATATGCTGGTGGATCGGATACACTTATCCGGGGACTGTAACGGAGTTTACGCGTAAAGAAGCGTTTTACGACTCATTCTTCACACTCTTGATCGTATGTACCGCGATGACTCTTCTTGTAGGCTATCAGGCCCGCCTATTCCGCAAAGAAAATGAGCGTGTTGAGAGCCAGAAGAGGGAAATAGAAGAACTGAATCAGTCACAAAAGAGGTTCTTCTCCAGTTTGAGCCATGAGATCAGAACTCCCATCAATTCGATACTCGGCTTTAACGAGGTTATCCTCCGTCAGGAAGATGCTTCCGAAGAGATCAAAAGTGATGCCAGCTATATTCAGGGTGCCGGCAAAATGCTCCTTGCCATAATAAATGATATTCTTGATTTTTCCAAAATAGATGCCGGTAAAATGGACATTATCCCGATGGAATACAAGGTTGCCGAGATGATATCCGAAATTGTTAATATGTTCTGGCAAAGAGCAAACGAAAAAGGTCTTGCATTTAATGTGGATATTGATCCGCAGATACCGTCATCACTTATCGGTGACGAGGTCAGGATCAAGCAGATAATCGTCAATCTGCTGAGTAATGCCATAAAGTACACCGAATCGGGTTCCGTACGCCTCCGCTTGGAGCCGGAGGCCTGCGATGATAAACATATCGTACTCATAATATCAGTTTCCGATACCGGGATGGGCATCAAACAGGAAGTGATCCCTACACTTTTTGATGCATTTAAAAGGGAAGATCAGGAGAAAAACATAAGAATAGAAGGAACCGGTCTGGGGCTGTCCATCGTAAAACAGTTGGCAGAACTTATGGAAGGCGAAGTTACGGTAGAGAGTATATACGGACAGGGTACGGTATTTACAGTCCGGATCAGACAGGAAGTTGCCAATACTCAAAAGATTGGTAAAGTGGATCTGAGCGATCATACAAAGCAGAAAAAATCATACCGGAGTATGTTTACGGCCCCGGAAGCGGAGATACTTATTGTTGATGACAGTAAGATGAATCTGACAGTCGAACAGAAACTGCTTCGTGATACAAAGATTAAAATTGATACCGCGACGAGCGGTGCGGAAGCACTTGAGTTAACGGTCAGGAATAAGTATGATGTCATATTGATGGATCATTTTATGCCTGAGATGGACGGGCCGGAGTGCCTTGGCAGGATACGCAGTCAGGAAGACGGAATGTGCAGGGATGTCCCGGTCATCATACTTACGGCAAATGCCAAAGGGGAAAATCAGGAGATGTATAAAGCTATCGGATTTGACGGATTCCTTGTCAAACCGATATCGGGAGTTAAGCTTGAGGAAGCACTTATCCAATACATCCCTCAGGAAAAGATAATAAGTTACAGTAAAAATCAAACTGCAGACAATAATCATGGCTGATAAGATTCGTTCAAAATTATGGATAATTCTTTTGTATGCGTCATTTCATCTTAATATGATGTCGTGCAGCATCTATACCGACAGCCGGACAGGCTGGGTATGGGCATCATACAGGATAAAAGAACTCGCTATGATAGTTGGTTTTATCTGCTTCTCATTAAGCCGAAGATTGGTGCGCGATCACCTAAAAAGGAAGATCCTTCTGTTATCCGGCAATATTTTATACACTGTTTCCCTGATAATCATTATGTTTGGCAAAGATCCCGCAGTGATCTCCATTCTGTCGATCCTCGCAATGTTTCTGATAGGATACACAGGAGGCTGTGTATATTATTATGTTTCCCTTGGAATATTTAAATTTGAATACGGCGGACTGATCGTTGCCCTCGCAACATCCCTTGCCTATATCACCCACTATATTCTTTGGGTAGTACTGGCACAGGAAAGTATAATGGTTGTAGTTATGCTTGCGGGATTTGCAGTCGTTGCCTATATAGTGATCAAGCCTGCGGCTGACTGGATATATATGGATCCCCTGCCCTACTCCGACGGCTCTGATAAACAGGAAATCAGGATAGAAAAGAAGCAGCTCGTACTCCTGATCTGCCTTACAGCGATCGCTCTTATCAGTGTGGACAGGACTTATGAGATATTCACAAGCAACTACGGGGATATTGTAGGGTCTGTATATGGGATAACAAGGCTTACCGCTATTCCTGTCAGCCTTATCATCGGATTTTTATTTGACAAAAAAAGGCATGATATCATGTCTGTGCTGATGCTTTTTGCGATGGTAATAAGAATCTGGCTTCCCATTGATTTTGCCCATGAAAAGCTTCTGATCATTGCCTATCAGGCAAGTGAGATATATATCTACCTGTTTATTACGGTCTCTTTCTGGGAAATCGCACCCGAAACAAAAAGGCCGGAGCTGTGGGCATCCTTCGGTAGAGTTCTCATGTGTACAGGGCTTCTGTATGAGGCAGTAAACTCTGTCATTCCTCACGAGGGAAATACTATTGATAATCTTATGGATTTTGTCCTGTTTTTCACGGGGATAAGTCTTGTGGTCATGGAACTGTCAAACCGGCAGGAGAGGATACTGGAGCAGAAGATAAAGACTGCCGCGTCCTCGGAAAATGACGATGAAAGCCATATTCTTAATATTGTAAGCACATACAATCTCACTCCAAGGGAGACGGATGTGGTAAGGGAGCTTCTCCAAAATCCCGACCTGCAGATACAGACTCATGCGGAGCATCTCGGCATATCCCGGACCATGTTTTACCGCTACATAAACCAGCTGTACGAGAAAACCGGAACATCAGATAAAAATGCACTCCTGAGCAAGCTGGAAAAATCACCCGCGGATTGTACTAAAATAAATACAATCTGAAAATCCCCATATTCAGCCGATTATATGCGGGTTTACACATTTGTAAACCTATACATACCCCCCTTTATGTGATAAAAGAGTATTACCTATCACAGGAAAGGAGAGTTTTTGATATGAAGAAAAAACTATTAGCAGTAATACTAACGGCTACTCTTGTAGCCTCGTCATCGGTAATTGCCTATGCGGAAGTTGTGCAAGGAGATGTTGAATCTCTGTCAGTAGGTGCTGATGAAGAAGTTACGGTTGAAGGCAATGTTACAAAAGACGGTATTCAGGCAGGAACAGATTCTACTGTTGAAGTTACAGGCAATGTGGAAGGTACAGGGACCGAATACGGGATGGGTGTTTTTGCTGCAAGTGGAGCTTCAGTTACTGTTGGCGGAGATGTGACATCTAATTCTAATGCAATAGAAATAGGAGGAAATAATGTTGAGGTAACAGTAAGCGGTAATGTTACAAGCAATAACGGTGAAGCAGTAGCTGCTGGAGGCGGATCTTCGGTTGTTATTAAAGGGAACGCAACCGCAGGAGACGATAGTGTAGTATTACAAGTATATACCGGCGATAGCAGTGATGAAACAACACAGGTAACAGTTGGTGGAGACACATCAGGTAAAACAGGTGCTTTTTTAAGTTCATATGGTAATGGAAACGCAGTAGTAGTTGTAGAAGGAACTTTGAAGGGAACTGAAGATGCGGTCATTTTTACAGGAGATGAGAATAAGGAAACGGTATTAGCGTTTAAGGTAGAGGGAAATGTATCCAAAGGAGTACTTAACGAGACTACTTGGGAATATGACAAAACCGATGCACCCAACCTCATTAACTACATTCTGGTTAAGGATTCTGATAAAGTTTCCGGATTTGAAAGCGGAACAACAGAATATACTGTCAACGGAAAAACATATGACACTGCAAAGGAAGGCGCTTCTGTAGTGATTAAGATGGTAGAGGGATATGCCGCTACATGTTCGGTTGCTACTATTACAAAGAACGCCGACGGAACATTTACACTTATTGTACCTAAGGGCGGCGGTGTAACTATTTCCGCAGAAGCTCTTCAGGATGCGATTGATGAAGCAGAGGAAAAGGGTCAGGCCGAGGTTCCTGCAGATAACACATCATCTTCCGAATCAGCAGCACCTGCAAGCTCAGTAATACCCGGAACATCGGAATCAAATACAGCTCTTAGTCCTGTGGCTTTGGGAGACGGTGCATATGTGACAAAGTTTACTACTCTTGTAAATAATACTCCTTATGGCGGAACAGTAGAGATCACGGTTTCCGATGAGGCATACCTTAATGACGTTATAGTAGCTTCTCTTGCTACAAGAAGCGATGTTTCGGTTAAGATTAATGTTATGGTCGGCGGAGAATTGTATGTGATCAACATCCCCGCAGGATTTGACCTCAGATCTCTCATTGGACTTGACGGAAAGATCTCAATCGCGGCTCTTATACAGTTATTAGGAACAAAGATCAACATCTGAATCAGATAACAAGTAAATAGCTACAGAAATCCCTGTCGTGATCGAAAGGTCCGGCAGGGATTTTGTAATGTTTATGTAATGGTAGAGTTGTATAATCACATTGTATGAACAAAGATATTCGAAATATTAATCTGATTTTTGCGGCAGCCGGATTTTCGATGTCTCTTCTTGGTCTTTTACAAACGCTGATAGGCCGTTTTGTTGAGAAAAGAGCAAGGTCTTTTTTTATTACCCTGTTTTCCGTTCTCAATGTTTATGTGTTATCACTCCTTATAAGGGAACTGACATATGACCATATGGGGAGCGGATGGGTCTTACTCTCACAGCTTCTTTTTTTTGCCCAGGGGTTTCTGGCGGCAACGATAACCATTATAATTACGGCATTTCTTCTTGATCAGTGTGGTATAAGGCCATACACCAAAAATGCAATGTTTAGGACTGCTGTCATTCTATATATAGTTTATGCCGCACTTCTTATAACCAATCTGTTTAATGAGAAAATATACTATATCAATGATTTTAACGCTTATTCCAGGGGAGAATGGTTTCCTGTCCTTATAATACCTACGATATTTATCATGATAATAAACCTTGTAATTCTGTATCAGAACAGAGGCGTTCTGTCTGCGTGGCAGATGAGGGCTTTCCTTATCTATTCGATGGTCCCGCTGATATCCATGGTTATCCAGGCATTTGTGTTTGGAGTTCATTTTATTGCAATTTCATCGGTTATAGCTGCCCTGTTTGCTCTGACATATATTATGTACGATCAGGCTGAGCGGAATTACAAAATGGAGAGTGAAAATGACAAGCTCAAGATGGACATTATGCTTGCGCAGATTCAACCTCATTTTCTGTTTAATTCACTGATAACGATCAAAAATCTGATACGGAAAGATCCGGTCAAGGCAGAAAAGGGGATTACCGAATTTACCGATTTTCTCCGTCATAACATGGATTCACTGACTGTGGATACTCCCATACTGTTTGAAGAAGAATTGGCGCATGTTAAGGAATATGTTGCGCTTCAGAAACTTCGCTTTGGGGATGACATAGAGGTTGAGTACAATATCGGATACAGTGATTTTCGCCTTCCCACCCTTACTCTTCAGCCGCTTGTTGAGAACGCGATCATACATGGAGTACGAAAGAGAGAGAACGGGCAGGGAAGAGTTGTGATCAGTTCGGCAAAAGCAGGGGATCACATCGAAATTGTCATAAAAGACAACGGCCCGGGCTTTGTGAAAGATGAACAATCCAAAGATAAAGAAAGAAGCCATATGGGAATACAGAATGTACGTGAAAGACTCAAAAGTGTATCAGGTGCGGATCTTATTATAGATTCCGATAATGGGTCCGAAACAAGCGTAACGGTTAGGATTCCCTTGGAGGAGGAGAAGTGCTGATATTTGTTGTTGATGACGAGGACAGTGTCAGGGAAGAGACTAAAAGGACTATACAGGAAGCGGATCCGACTGCAGAGGTAGCTGATTACAAACGGGCTGCGGATGCTTTGGAAGCTATCAGGGGTGGAAAGCGCGCAGATGTGGTGTTCTCGGATATAGAGATGCCGGGTCTGTCCGGGCTTGAATTTGCGGTAAAACTTAAAGGTCTGTCTCCGGATACAAGGATTGTTTTTGTTACAGGATACAGGGAGTATGCAGTTGAAGCATTTAAGATCAAAGTACACGGTTATCTGTTAAAACCGCTCTCCGTTGATGACATCAGAGAAGAACTTAAGTATATACCAAGGAAAGAGACAGCCATTCAGGATAAACTGGTAGTAAAGTGTTTCGGGCATTTTGATGTTTACTGGGGCGGAAAGCCGATATTCTTCTCAAGAAGACAGAGCAAGGAACTGCTTGCATACCTCATAGACAGGGAGGGTGCAGCCTGCAGTTCCAGCGAGATCGCACTTGCGTTGTGGAAGGAAGGAAACGATACCAAAGCAGAGCAGAACAGGATACGTGTGCTTGTCAACGATCTTCGCAACACATTAAAAGAGATCGGCATGGAAGATCTGATAATACGTGAACACAGAGATATTGCCATTAGAAAAGATCTCGTCGACTGTGATTACTACAGAATGCTCGAAGGAGACATAGAAGCCGTCAATATGTACCGCGGTGAATATATGATCGAATACAGCTGGGCGGAACTTACAAACGCCAAGCTTTACTTCAGAAATAATGTCAAAAGGTAATGCCAAAAGTTTCTACTTGAATTCATAAATTGGATTTGATATATTCTAACCAAGCATATTTTCCTGCAACGTGTTAATGACCGTTGCCATTTTGAATCATATTTCAGACATTTCTGTTATCAATTTCGAGAATCTATGCTTACCCAATAATTTATTAATTTTATAGTGAGCAGGATTCTAAGAGATGAGATGGATTCCTGCCGTATTCAGGCTATGGGTTTGTCAGACCATAGTGAAAGGAGGAATCTTATGACAGAAAACAGAGAGTATAAGAGTGATACATTTTCCATGCTTATGCAGGATAGGGAAAATGCGCTGCAGGTGTATAACGTACTTAATGAGTCATCATACGATGATCCGGGGAGCGTGGAGATAGTCAGTCTGGAAAGCGGGATATCACTGTCCATACGTAATGATGCGGCATTTATAGTAGGTACGGATTTCAATATCTATGAACATCAGGCATCTTACAATCCGAACATGCCAACTCGCGCCTTGTTTTATTATGCGACCATCATGCAGGAGATGCTGAAAAAAAGGGATCTGTACAGCACGCGGCTTATAAACATTCCTACGCCGCACTTTGTCGTATTCTACAACGGAGTGATAGACCGTCCCGAAATAGAGGTAATGAAGCTTTCGGCGGCATTTGAGAAGCCAACGGACAGACCGGAGCTGGAGCTTATCTGTACCGTATATAATATAAACCCGGATAAGAATAAAGAGCTCCTTCAAAAATGCAGTATTCTCAGGGAATATACTGCATTTGTCGAGGCAGTGAGAAAAAACGACAGGGAATGCAATGAGAGCCCGGTAGAGAGCGCTATCAAATACTGTATAGAAAATCATATACTCGAGAAATTCTTGAGAGAACGCGGAGCGGAGGTATTAAAGACTATGGCTATAGACATGACATTTGAACGTCGCGAGATACTGATACGGGAAGAAGAGAGAACCGAAGGCCGTAAGGAAGGCCGCAAAGAGGGAGCGGATATGTTCGCAAGCCTGATCAAGCAGCTTACTCCCGGCAGCGAAGAGTTCAACAAAGCACTTAATGCCACGGAGGAAGAGCGGCAGGAACTGTACAAGAAATACAAAATCCGTCCCTTTTGACACCCCAAAGGAGACAAAGGAGACGGCTCCGATGTAATGATTATGTAACGGTAAGTATATTATACTATAAGCCTCGAAAGGAGCTTTGATTATGGACCGGATGAAGATAAACAAAAGAATGGTTGCAATAATAACAGTTTGTACTTTCGCGCTGACAGGATGCGGAAGCATAAACATCAATTACAACATACCGGAAGCGGCTGCATCCGGTCAGGAAAGTACCTATGACGGATTCTTTGATAATGACGAGATAAACAAACTTATTGACGCGAACTACAAAGAGGTGGAACAGAACGGCTGGGCAGAGCTCCGGATACCGGAGGAGGTTCATGGCATAGGGCAGGACTCTTTTTCCGATAATGCACTGGATGCGGCACACAAGCTGATCGATTCCGGATATGAAGCATATATTATCGGTGGTGCGATCAGGGATCTCGTGATGGGAACGGAAACCATGGACTTTGATATAACCACCAATGCTTCCAACGACCAGATCAGCGAGGTGTTTGAAAATGCCAGATTCCATGCGATTCCGTCAGGTCTGGAATTTGCATTCGTGGAGTACCCGGGGGAAGTGATCGATGTGGCATCATGTGTAAACATTCCCGCCGAATTCCATGGAGTAGCCGGTGTTCCGGATTTTGATCCGAATGAGATGTACTCGGACAATTTTGTCGCAGATTCATTTGAGAGGGATCTGACGATCAATGCCTTATATTATGACGTCAAAACAGGCGAGCTTGTAGATTACCACGGAGGACTCCACGATATACGTGAGGGGATCATTCAGACAATGGTCGATCCGGCAATAGCACTTGATGCGGATCCGCGCATATCCATTCGCGGAATGAGATTCAAGGCAAGATACGGGTTTGAACTTTCGGATGGATTCGATAAGGCAATGCGCGAAAACGTTGGCGTGTACGTGACGAAGCCGGGTCCCGGAAGCAATTCCTTCAACGTGCCCAAGTTCTTTGATGCGGGCTATGCGTATAACAGCTACGAAGTTCTTGATGATTACGGGGCATTCGATGTACTGTTTGCTCCTGTTGACGATATCTGTCAGACCGACGATTACAGGGCATACATGGAAGCGGCCACGAAGCAGATGGACGCGTGGGAGGCGGAAGGCGACGAGATCGGAAAAGATCTGTATATTGCCGTCATCCTGTGGCCCGAGTTTGAAGGTATGACGAAGGAAGAGGTGGAAAAATCATCCGCCGGCGTTTTGGCCAAACAGAACGAAACCATAAGCATTAACGAAGAGGATATGGATGACTATATCGACCTGTTCGTTATTGAAAGCCAGTTGGAACAGAAAATGACATATGATAAGGCAGCAAGCCTTGTATTGCAGAATGAGTTCGAAGATGCATATGATCTTCTGGTGATCAGATCCCTGACGGATGACAGTCTGGAAGATGAGGTTGATTACTGGACCGAGATGAGAAATGAGGTATTATATGAGGATTCCGATATTGCGGCTTAAAAGCTTATGCCTTACGGCAGTATGCGTGGTCATGGCCTGTGTGCTTGCTGCATGCGCCAATATCAATATCCGCATAGAAACCCCGTCTGTCGCTGACCCGGTTACTGCATGTGAGACTACGGTCAGTAAAAATGAGGAGTTCGGCAGCATAAATATCGGCATGACTATAGAGGAATTTGAGGCGGCGGGATTTTCCTTCGGTGACAGTGTAGACATATTATTTGACAACGGAACAGAGTATACGGATATTCCATATTATTCAGGGTATTTTGTACCGATCGGAGAACTGGTTGTATGCGGATATCCCGGATATGAACATCCGGTGATAGCAAGAAATTACGGTAATACCGTATGGGATGAGATGAATCTTACCGATTCATCAACTGTCATTATCTCGCTTAATGAGAAAGGCCGGTATCGTGCAGTTGAAGAATTCAATGCCATGCATTATTCGGATGAACCGGACGATTATGAGACAGACATCGTATTTGCAAATTTCAGGGAAATAGAAGGCGGCGATCTGAAGGATGATACATTCTACCGGTCGGCTTCTCCGTGTGATGATACTCATAACCGTGCCGCATGCGTTGACGATCTGACAGAGGAGCATGGCATCGGATTTGTCATCAATCTTGCAGACAATGACGAAAAGTATCAGGGTTACCGTGCGCAGGACGGATTCGTCTCGGATCATTATGATGAACTGTATGATAAAGGCTGCGTTATGTTCCTGTCGCTTAATGCAAATTATCGTTCGGATGAGTTTGCAGAAGAGATATCGAATGCATTTTATAAGATGAGCTGTCAGAGTGAACCTGTTCTCATACACTGTCTTGAAGGCAAGGACAGAACGGGTTTTGCGGCAACACTTCTACTTGCGCTCGCGCAAGCCTCGCCACAGGAGATCATAGATGATTACATGATCACGTATGACAACTATTATGGGATAACGAAAGACGGTGATCCGGATAAATACGAGGCAGTTGTTGAGAATGTGAACGGATTTTTAAGATACCTGTGCGATGCGTCAGATGGAGATGATGTCAGCACTCTGGATGTAAGATCGGGAGCTGAGGAGTATCTGCGAAGAGGCGGTCTGAATAACGGACAGATCGCGCAGATTGAAGAGTTTATTTCACAGTAGCAGTATGATATTCCTGTAACGGAGGGTTATTTATGAAAACAAAAGCGTTGATCGCAGGCAGTAAACAGGTTTTCGCCGCTCTTATCACATGTGGTATGGCGATCAGTCTTTGCGGGTGCAGTGTAACTGTAAATCCGCAGTCTGTCGGATCGCAGGCAGCACCGGCGGTCATATCGCCTGAAAGCGATGAAGACTATGATGAGGTCCTCGATGTAAAAAGCGGTGAAGTGGATCCCGAGGATTATACCGAGACCAAGGAGGATATCCTTGAGATACAGGAGCAGATAGCTCTCGATGAGTTAAATCCGAGGGAAGATGAGCTGGAGGCACGTCTGGAGAAATATAAGGAAGCAGCGGACAGTCTGTATACTCCCGATATGATATACGGGATTGTGGACGGCGATGACAAGGCAGCAAAGGATACGGATCTGTACAGGTTCTGCCTCGATCTTCCAAAGGGTGCTGATCTGCATGTACATAATTACTACGGGATCCCCAAGGACAGGCTGTTGTTGGTTATAGAGAATTATCCCGGGATCAGGATCGTTCTGGATCAGAAGGCCGAAGACTATGGGTGTCTGTACGGACCAAAGGATGATACAACTCCCGATTATGCCATCCTTCTGTCAAAAGCGTTATCCGACGGAACCGTCAGGATGTCGGATCTTCGCCATATGCTCAGCCTGAAGGGCGTGGGAGATTCAAGAGAGGAATGGGAGGACATGAATCTGATGCTGGCAAGGCTCAGACATCTTATGTACGACTATGATCTTGCCGTCAAACTGTATGAGGAAAGCTTAAGGTCATACTGTGAGCACAATGTAGATCTTGTTGA
Organism: Lachnospiraceae bacterium UBA3762; assembly: GCA_002371615.1. Classification (GTDB taxonomy): domain Bacteria; phylum Bacillota; class Clostridia; order Lachnospirales; family Lachnospiraceae; genus UBA2868. The sequence continues at coordinate 73,108 of DFGA01000017.1, forward strand.
GGTACGCATAGTGATGACGACGGGTGATGACGAAGCTAACAGGAAGAAACTGGAACCCTTCATCAAGGCATACAATACAGTCAAGAAAGATTATCCTGACTTTAAACTCCGTTTCATAGCGGCCAGTGCAAAAGGATTCTATCTGAGCAAGGAAGATGCCATAGCCGCACTGGACAGTGCCATAAGGATCAGTTCCGAGATCATGGATGAAAATGAAGAAGGTGATCATAAGATGATCATAGGACTGGATCTTGTCAATGAAGAGGATGCCGGTAATCCTCTTGAAGACTATGCAGATTATTTTAACAGCGATAAAACCAGGGAGAGCGGACTGAACTATTTCTTCCATTGCGGAGAGAGTCTTCGACTCGATAATACAAGTGTATTGGATGCGTATCTGCTCGGTGCAGACCGTGTAGGTCATGGATTCAATCTGTATCGTTTCCCTGATATCATGGAATTATACAAGGATGAAGGTATAACGCTCGAAGTCTGTCCGATGAGCAATCTGAGACTGGGGTATCTGTATGATCTGAGGCTTCATCCCGCCCTCATATATTTAAGATCGGGACTGTCGGTAGTCCTGGCTTCAGATGATGCAGTCTTTATGATGGAAAATCCTCTTGTGGATGATTTCTATGCCGCTATCATGAACTGGGATCTGACACTTGCCGATGTGAAGATGCTGTGCCGCAATTCCATCGAGTCAAGCGGACTTGCGGAGGATGAAAAACAGCAGCTGCTGGATAAATGGGAAAAGGACTGGGATGCTTTTGTAGAAAAGGAACTTGCTGTGGGTGAATAATAAGAGTATCCCGGCATATATACTCAGAAGCATTTTTTACACAATAAAGTCGCCATTTTGGCGGCTTTTTTGTTTTGATAATGAAAAATGCAGAAAAATTGCAAAAAAATGTGAAAAATCGGGTTTTTGTAATGTTTGTGTAATGGTTAATGTAATATACTATATTTTGTATAGTTATGTCTACCTACTGTATACATTTGTATTAGTAAGTGACACAAGGGGGAGTCTTAATAACACAGTACAGAGTAATGGGGAAACCAGTGAGAAAAACGTCTATAGCTAAAAGAATTGTATTGATCCTTATGACCGTCGTGATGACATTTGAAAATATCCCGGCGGAAGTATTTGCAACGGAAACTCCGGCGCATGATGAGCTGATCATAACCGAAACAGGTGCCAATGAAGGATATGAGGATCCGGGAAAAGAAAACAGTCCGGAGCTGATCATCAATGAAGGTGAGCAACAAAAACAGGATCCCGGAAGTAATACGAATACGGATACCAATACAAATACTGAAACGGATGCCAATACGAATACCGAAACGGATGCCAATACGAATACCGATTCAAATACAGATACGGGTACAGAGAACAGCTCGGATGATAATAATGATTCTGACCTGACGGATCAGGAAGAGATCAACGAAGCAGAAAATACCGAAGCTGAAAACTTCGAAACACAAAACACCGAAGCGGAAAATACCGAAACAGAAAATATCGAAACAAAAAGTGAAAAAACAGAGAGTGAAGAGACAGGCAATGTAAAACCTGATTTTGAAGTACATGCGTTTTCACTTACCGATAACATAATCGGCGATGTATTTGCCAATATGTTTGAGAAAATGCAGGAGAGGTCCGAGTCCGAGTCCGAGGAAGGAGCGGCCGTAGATAATCTTGATGAATATCCTGTGGAGCATCGCGAGTTGTCGGAGTATGAGGGGTCATTAAGGCTTCGTTATCTGTCAGAAGAAGACGCCGAAGAGCCGAGTTATCTTGTCTACAGAGATTCATTTCTGATAATCCCCCAGGATGAAGGGGAGTCATATAACGTTGAAATGTCAGACGACAGGCGTCTGGCGGTCGTCACTCCTGCAATTCCCGAAGAAGAGCTTACAGACAGAACAGGTATCATTTTCCTGAAGGACAGTATCGGCGAGGATATAATCCTTGTCTTTGACGGTGAACCTGAATATGAAGAGTACACCATAGATGATGACGGGTCTGAGAATCAGGAAGTAACACATCAAATGATCTGCCATCTTCAGGATGTATCCGAGATAACCATAAACCAGCTTTTCTCCGATGGACATATCTCAATGCAGAGTCAGGATGAGGAGGAAGCTTCAGAAGAGCCTGCCAAAAAGGGGATGATGAAAACTGCTTCGCTGAAAGCGGGAAGCGGTAACAAAGGTGGAAAAGGAGGTTCCATTTCGGGAGCATGGGATTATGATACAACTCCCGAGGGTACTAACTGGACGGGTTCCATAGATAACTTCAGTGCCGGAGGACCGAGCTTTGATATCGATTTTGACATCTGGGATCTTGATTTTGGTTTCCATATCGATTTCTGGCTGTCTTATGATTATGAGATAACAACATCCGGATCATCAAACGGACGCGACAAGATCAAAGTTGCACAGGCTGAAGCAAACTACCAGATATACGGAGTCTCGATAGATTACTGTCTGGAAACGGAGTTTGACGATCATCCCATCAATGTTAAGGGAAACATCAGATCCGACATAGACGTTGATATCAATCTTTTAAAGGGAACGAGTATCAATGAGGATGATTCAAAGATCACAATAACCGATCTTCAACTGCTAAACCCCAATGATGTTAATAAAAACATCGATTTTTATATCGGAACAGGCGTTTACTTTGACCGTAAGCTCGGTGAAGTAAAGATCAATCTGATCTTCACAAAGATCAAGTTCGGACCGATATTTAAGATCGCTGTCGAAACGGAAAACGGGTATTATTTCACTGCCCGTGTGGAAAAGGATCTGTTTGATCCGGACAATCCGATGGATGATGATATTCATTTGTGCACCGAAAACGGAAAGCCGGGATGTCTTGATATTACCGGAAAGAAGGTTGTTGACAAGAAATATTATGCCAAGATAGACCTGTATTTCGACGACTGGAAATTTGATTTTGAAGATTCCGGCGAGAAGGCGGAGTTTGCAAAGGAATACTACTGCTCTTATACGAATAACACGGGCATGCATGAAGGAAAATGCCCCTATCACATATACAGAGTGCCTGTATTTGTCTGGGAAGATTCGGGAATGGCTAAAGGGGTTCCCGGTTTTACTGTGTCTGTAACCGATGAAGATATGGCCGGCATTGATGAGGCGCAAAGAAGATATGCAACTGCTGTTACCGATGACGGGGGAGAAGCCGATCTGTATCTTCCGTACAGGGATGATTACAAATATAAGATAAAGGCGACCGGAGAATACGGAGAACCGCCTGTTCAATACGAACTTGAAGCGACTGAGCAACCTGAAAATATGCAGAAGGCTCTGAATGAGCAGGTGGATCTGTACTTAAAGGTGCTTGATGATAAACGCGGTAATATTTCCATTGAGAAGAAGTGGGATATAGACCCTCAGGGAGAAGACCGCCCGGACAGTGTGGAAGTTGTTCTGCAGCAGCTTGATAGCAACACCGGCAATTGGGTCAACACAGGCAATTATACCCTTAGCCCGGAGAACGACTGGACAATTGTTTTATCGGATATGCTCATTAAGTATGAGGATAATACTCCTGTTCAATACCGTGTCCGGGAGATAGAAGAGAGTGTGCTGCCGGATGGATATGACGTCCAGGCTGCACTCGCCGAGGAGTATCTGAACGGGATTTGCGTTAATACGGAAGAATTAAGGACGAATTATGGGACATATAAGGCGGAGATCAAAGCAAAGCTTGGCGTTATCTGCAATATGCTTCCGTATAAGGTGGCTCTGGCACTTGATGAGGAAGGCACTTTTGATGATCTTCTGCATGCATTGGATACAGATGCTGCAGGTCTTTATGGCTCTTTTTGCGGCCTTCTTGATTATATAAATGTGTCCGGCAGGATAGTCTATGACAGAAAAGATGCTGACAGTCCTCATGGAGCAGGCTCTTACGGATTATCAGAAGATAATGTCGTTGTATACACAGTAAAGGGAAACCGCTGGGATTTGCCGTCACAGGAATCCGAAAGGACTAAATATAAAGTAACATACAAAGATGACGGTTATTACAACTTCACCATAACTAACAAGGCAGTGAAGGACGTCGATGTAACAAAGAATTGGAGCCCGGACAAAGGTGACAACAAGTCCGCCTATGTTATCCTGACGGAATACATTAGCAGTGAAAAGAGAGGTCTTGAAGTACCCATCATTAATCCCGAATCCGGCGGAATAGATCTGGTCACGCTTTTTGGAGATCTCGTAGGCCTGGATCTGGGCTGGGTTGCGAGCTCACTTAATTACATCGGGGTGAAGATTCCCACCTTTGCCGTAGCTAAAGTGACTGAGGATAATTGGACAAACAGGTTTACCGTCAGCAAATATGTTAACGGAGAAGAGAAGGATTATATCGGCTCCGAGCTTAACGGAGAGACTATCAGCAATATCATAAAATCCCTGTCGGGAGGGATCCTGGAAATCCCCACCTCCTTCGAACAGTTTACCGACTATATTCCGATCCCGGGTAAGGCCAGAGAAATCTATGAAAATGCATATACGCTTGTTTCGAATATTCTCAACGTAAAATCCGAAATTAATACTGACTGGGTAGAAGTGAACGATCCGGAGACGGGCGGTTACTTCATGTATATCGTTACCAAAAAATGGGTTAACGATAAAGAAGAGTACCGTCCTGAGAGTATTACGCTCCATCTTACAGGCATTGACGGCCTTGATATAGCAGGGGGCGGCAGCATTACAATGAATAAGTCGGATTATGCAGGTAAGGATGAGTGGGTAGCAACCTATAAGCTATATAAAAGCGAAGGAGTGACTGCACCTCCTGCAGTTTACAGGATATCGGAGGAGTATCCGGATGGGTATGATCCGTCCAACTATGAGACAACGTATATTGGCAACAGGACGGTTATAAATACCTGGAGCGAGAAAAAGCCCGGCATGATAACAATCCAGGGAAGGAAAATATGGGACGATGATAATAACAGCGACGGATTACGTCCCGATAAGGTCAATATATTCCTAAAGGATGACAACGGAACCCCGGTTGCGATCTATACGGCATCCGCGATGACCGGGTGGAAGTATTACTTTGCCGGAATGCCCCGCTATAACGGGGACGGTAAGGAGATCAAATATACTGTTGATGAGGATGATGTAACCGGATATACAAAGACCATAAGAGGCTATGACATTATAAACACACACACTTCCGATAACGTTACCGTAAGCGGAAGGGCGACGTGGGAAAATGACAGTGAAGGGAATCGGCCTGAATATATCAATATCAGGTTGTATGCGGATAATGTTGAGATCGACAGCAAGCATGTAAGCAAAAATGACGACTGGAAGTGGGAGTGGGCTAATCTTCCCAAGTACAAAGATGGGAAGGTCATTTATTACAGGATATCCGAAGACGACATAGGAAACTATGAAATAACATATACCGGTTATGATATAAAAAACAGGCGTAATACCAGTTCTGGCCGATCGATGACCAGATATTTGAGAGTCGTATGGGATGATAATAATGATCAGGACGGGATAAGACCTGATAGCATAATGCTGAATAAAATAAAATATAAATCCACAGGTTCTTCTTCGTCTGAAAATATTACAGTTCATGAAATCAATAATGGAGAATGGTGGACATATATCTGGTCTGAATTTGTAACCATTACATATGCGTTCGAAATGATAAACTCAGACGTGATCACCGGTGACGACACGGAGAAGACCTATTCATATACAATAGAAGGTAATGACGCAACCGGATTCATCGTCAGATTAAAGCATACACCGCAAACTGTTAATGTTAATGTAACAAAGGAATGGGCCGGTGATCAAGATGTTGTGGACATAGAGCGTCCGGAAATGGTCATCGTGCATGTCAGAGAGGCGGGAGGCGACGAGGTCTGCGCAGTTCCCCTTTCGGATGAGAACGAATGGAAACATACCTTTGTGCTTCCCAAATACAGGAACGGAAAAATAATAGAGTACCGGGTTACGGAAGATCCGGTCAGGGATTATCATACGTTCATATCTTACCCGGATTATTATGATTATGACAATTATATTAGCAATGGAACAGACACGGAAGGTAACACCGTTAAGGATCTTAATATCAAAATATTAAACATATATGGTACGGATTATAATAATATGATGACTATAACCGTGCAGAAAGTATGGGATGATAATGACAACCGTGATCAGATACGTCCCGATACCATAGATATAGAGATTTACCAAAACGGTTCAAAACTTACTGATATTAATGGTAAGTTAAGAAAGAATAAGGGTTGGATAGAGACATATGATGTTCCGATAAAAGATAAAAACGGGAAGGAGTACTTCTATACGGTTAAGGAAACCGGAAATGTCCTTAATAATTACACCCCTATTATAGAAACAAGCGTTGCAGCGGGATTTACCATAACCAATGTTCCTAAGAACACCGGAACCATCGACATTACGGTTGAAAAAACCTGGGATGACAATAATAACCTCGCCAATTCACGTCCTGATAACATCAGAATACATCTTCTTGCGGACGGCAGAGAAATAGACAGCGTTCTTATGCCGTCAGAATCCCCCTATACTTTCAGGAATCTCCCGAAGAAGGACAGGAACGGCAGGAATATTGTTTATACAGTTACGGAAGATGAAGTGGAAGGGTATGAGAGCACACTTGATGTCACGCCCGATAATATATCCGGCGCATCAGGTACTTTCAAAATAACAAATCATAAGGAAATTGAATCCGAAGCAAGCATTAAGGGCATCAAGAAATGGTACGGTACAGGGACAAAACCTGAGAGTTATACATTAAGACTTTATGCCAACGGCGTGGAGAAGAAGGTAGTGACTAATCCGTCTTCCGCTGAGGAATGGGATTTTGGCAGTTGGCTGGTTAAGGAAGATGGAAAGCCGATAGAATATACAATATCCGAAGATTCTGTCGACGGCTGGGTATCCTCACTGGGCAGCGGAAAACAAAATGTATCCAACATTAGCAGGAATGCGGACGGAACCTACATAATAGTAAATACATATGAGCGGGATCTTATAAGCATAAAAGGTAATGTGGTATGGAATGACGCCAATGATCAGGACGGATGGCGTCCCGATGAAGTTACGGTGAAGCTTCTTTCCGGAGATAAGGTCATATCCGGTAAAACCGTTAGCGTAAGTAATGACTGGAACTTTGACTTTGGAAAATGGTCGAAATATGACGAAAACGGAGACGAAGCACATTACAGCATCGTAGAGACCAGAACCTCTGTGCTGACCGGTAGGGATGGCGTGGGAACATATGCCGTATCGGAAGGAGCCGGAGAGGTATCAGACGGGCAAGTTCCGGAGTATCATTATACCGTAACCAATACTCATACACCCGAAACCATCAATATTCCTGTAAGAAAATTCTGGGATGACGATAATGACCGGGACAGGAAGCGTCCTGACGGTATAGTCGTTAATCTTCTGAAGAACGGAGCGCAATATGGTGATACCGAAACGATACGTGACGATGATGATTGGAGATACATATTCAGAAACTGTCCTAAATATGAAGACGGAACCCCTATCGATTACTCCGTTACCGAAGAGCCGGTAGATGGTTATGAAACCGTAATAAAAGGCGGAACATCGGGAGGCTTTGACATAACCAATACGCACAAGCCTGAAACCGGGGATGTCAAGGTAATAGTGCAGTGGAATGATTATCTAAATCAGGATGGTATAAGGCCTGAAATGATAACTATAGAACTGTATGCATGGACCCAATACGCCTCCAGGTACTTTGTAAGCAGACGGACACTTCCTGTTCCGAAATCAGAACAATTCCATAATTTCACATTCACAGATATGCCCAAATATCTGGACGGTTACCCCATCACATATTTGGCAGAGGCCGTGTATACCGATGTCCTGACACAAAAAGACGGTCCAAGAACCTATTGGACACACAGCGGTAACCCGCAGGCGGAGAATCTATATGTAATTAATGATCATAACCCTGCCGAGAAGGATATAACGGTAAACAAGATATGGGAGGATGATAACAATTCCCGGAATACAAGACCGGATAAGATAAAAGTATATCTGCTCACAGACGGAGTTGCCAGTAGACGTATGGATTTAAACAGCGGCAATGACTGGAAACAGACATTTTCCTCCGTTCCAATGTATAAAAACGGCAGAGAGATTGAATATTCGGTTCTCGAGGAGGACGTTCCCGGTTATGTCAGCAGAATAGAAGGTTACGAAATAACAAATCTCTTCAAGTCTCTGGATCCCGGGGAGGAAACAGTCCAGGTCTATGTCAGCAGGGTATGGGATGATGAAGATGATCTTGAAGGGATACGTCCGGATAACGTTAAGCTGAAGATCAAGGCTGACGGACAATATGTCAAGGATAAAAATGGTGAGGATATTATTCTCTCCATACCCAATGACAAACAGACGGCACTGTTCAACAATCTCAGGAAATACACAGATGGCGGAAGAGAGATAGAATACACCATTGAGCCGGTATATGAAGGGGTTATAACCGGTACCGATACGGAAACAACATACAGCGCCACTGTCGGAAAGCTTAAAGTCGAAGAGGCATCAGATTCGAAGGACAACAGATGGACGGTCACATATAAGCATACACCAACGAAGATAGAAATCTCAGGTACGAAGACGTGGAATCATGGCTCCGCTCCCGATAACATTCAGCCTGAGAATATTACAGTGCGTCTCAGAGCCTTTGGGGAAGAAATTGGTTCCCGGACGGTTACAGCAGACGATGGCTGGGCATACAAATTTGAAGACCTTCCCAAGTATCATTTGGATGAGGTTACCGGTGAGCCTGAGGCGATCCGATACACAGTGACGGAGGATCTTGTTCCCGGATATACGCCGGAATATATGGAAACCCCATCCGGCTATGACATCACAAATACTTATGATCCCAGTAAGACCCAGGTGAGCGTAAGCAAGGTCTGGAATGATTTTGATGATGCGGACGGGATCAGACCGCAGTTTGTTACCGTAAAGCTGCTCGCAGACGGTGTTGAGACAGGGGACACCCTGACGTTGTCGGAGAACAACGGGTGGACGGGTATATTCTATGATCTTCCTCTCAAGCGTTCCGGCAGGGAGATCAATTATACTGTTTTTGAGGTAAAAACAGCGGTTATAAGCGGAAGGGATGAAGCCGGCGGATACTCGACATCCGTAACCGGAGACCCGAGGATAGGGTATACACTTATCAATAAGCATACAGCCGATCTGTTTACCCTGCATGTTGATAAGAAATGGGACGATAACAATGATGAAGCGCGTAAAAGACCTGAAAATGTTACACTTCGGCTGAACGCAAACGGGGTTGAGATAGAAAAATACACTCTGGATGAGGATGATAACTGGGCTCATGATTTTATCAATTTGCCAAGGTATGACAACGGCAGGAAGATCATTTATTCCGTCACGGAAGATAATGTAAGAGATTATACAACAGATATCATCAAAAATGATGATACCGTTACAATAACCAATAAATATAATCCCGGAAAAACACAGGTAAGAGTTACCAAAATATGGGATGATAAAAATGATAAGGACGGGGTCAGACCTTTATCGGTAAGTGTAAAGCTCTTAAATAACGGGGTGGATACCGATAAGACACTGATTCTAAGCAGAGTTAATAACTGGACTGATACATTCAGGGAACTTGATAAAAACGGAAACTATACCGTGGAAGAGATCGATTCCGGCCTGAGTGATTATAAAATGCAGGATATAGAGGGCGATGCCACTATCGGCTACAAGATCACTAATGTACACGTACCCCAGTCCATCGACATCAGCGGAGAAAAGCAGTGGGAGAAGGGCGAAGCCATAGTGGATCTTCCGGGCAGTATCACCGTAAGGCTGCTGGCAGACGGTGAAGAGGTGGCTTCCCAGGCTGTTACGAGCGCCTCCGACTGGAAATATAAGTTCTCCAATCTTCCGGGATACCGTAACGGTGAACAGATCAGATACACTATAATGGAGGACCGCGTCCCGGATTATACATTCGAAAGAACGGGTACCTACAATATCCGCAACACCTATAACACTGATAAGAGAACAGTTTCGGTATGCGTAAACTGGAATGACAGGCAGAACTATGACGGTATACGTCCGAAAAACGCAACAGTGATCCTGAAAGCAAACGGCAAGGAGACCGGGAAGAAGCTCACCCTTAACGAAAGGGGATCGTGGCTTGGGATGTTCACAAATCTTGCCGTTAAGGACAGTAACGGAAAGGATATCGTCTATACCATTGAAGAACTGCGCACGGATATATTGACTGGAACAGACGGTGAAGGAACCTATGGGATAGATATCGATGGATCCCAGGAGACATATTTTAATGTTATAAACAGCCACACTCCGAAGGGTGCAGTGGAGGATCCCGATACATTCGATGCAAGTGTGACTGTTAATTGGGATGATTATGATGATGCAGACGGCATAAGGCCGAGGGGAGTTAACGTGACTTTGGTAAACGTTAGCGACCTTGACAACCCTAAGGACGTTGTGACCAAACGTGTTACGGCACAGGATGGATGGCGCTGTGTTCTTGAAGATATTCAGATATACAACATTGACGGAACAAAAGCAAAATATAGCATAAGAGAAGAGAGGACGGGTGTTATAACTGATGAAGATACCCCTTCCACCTACAAGTGTGTGCTTGAGATACTAAGGGGCGTAAATGATTTCCTCATTACGAACAAGCATACTCCGCCACTGGTCGAGATCGGTGTTACCAAGAAATGGGAAGATAACAATAATGCATCCGGAGCTAGACCTTCTGCCATCACTTACAAACTGTTCGCAAACGGTGAAATAGTAAAAGTGGCTGAGGTTAATGAAGCTACCGGATGGGATTATACATTTACGAATATTCCGGAGAGGAAGCATGGTGAAGTAATCAGGTATACGGTTACGGAAGATCCGGTTTCCGATTACATTATGGAGGCATCGGGAAATGCCGTCACCGGATATACATTTACCAATACCTATGCTCCGGGGAAGACTCACATAAATGTGAAAAAAGCCTGGATAGATAATAATGATTCTGAAGGAATAAGACCGAGAACAGTGGAAGTAAGGCTGTTTTCCACGGACAGTATCGGAACGCGCAAGTATACCGGGCAGAGCATTATCCTAAGAGATGAGAATGACTGGCATGGAAGCTTTAATGTCGATCAATATGACAGTGAAGGTGACCCGCTTACATACAGTGTTGAAGAGGTTTCGTCCCACGCCCTCAGGAATTATTATACCGCAACCGTTGAGGGAGACAGCAAGGACGGTTTTACCATAACCAATGTTCACGAGATTGAAACAGTGAATATCAGGGGAAAGAAGATATGGGAAGACGATAGGGATTATTATTATGAAAATAGACCCGGCAGCATTTTCGTGGATCTGATCGCTGACGGAGATACAGTCGCATCCAAATGGGTAATGGGAGAACCATGGACATTCGACTTCGGCAGCTGGCCCAGATATACCGAAGATCATCGGGAGATACAGTATACTGTAAAAGAGCATTTGGTCCGCGGCTATCATTGCGAAGAAATAATTGAAAGCTTCGATGAAGATACGAATACATATAAGTTTGATATCAGGAATCAATACTGGGGCGATCCGACTGATATCAATATTCCGGTAAATGTCAAGTGGGAGGATGATAACGATCACGATCTGATACGTCCTGACAGTGTCAATATCATACTTTATAGAAATGGTGAGTATGAAGATAAACTTACGCTTTCAGCGGAAAACAAGTGGTCCGGTGTATTTAAAGGCATTTACGGAACTGATATCCTGGGGAATCCCTATCAATATGAAGTAGAAGAGGAGCTGATAGATCCGATCACGGGAGAAGATACTCCCGGTCCCGGTGGTACATATGCAGTAGAAAAAAGCGGAGTCGAGAGAACCGGATACAAGTTTACAAATATCCATACTCCAAAACAGAAATATATAGATGTGAAGGTTAATAAGGTCTGGAAGGGTGACACATTAGCTAATGCCATAAGCGGTACAAGGCCTGAGAGCATCACCGTCCGACTTCATGCAAACGGAGAAGAGATCGATTCAAGGGTTGTAAGAGCTGACGGGGATGGAAACTGGTCCTGCATTTTTAAGGATCTGCCCACATCTTCACGCTCTAATCTGATGAATTATACGGTTACGGAAGATGCTGTTGATGATTACGATACCGCAGTGACAACCGATAACGGTGAAGACTTCACCATCACCAATACATACAATCCGGGACATACAAGCCTTACCGTGTCGAAGGTTTGGGCGGATAACGATAACGAGAATGACATAAGACCGGCATACGTTACGATGAAGCTTTTTGCCGACGGGAAAGATACCGGCAGAAGGCTGGTACTCTACGGACCGGATCCGGCACAGGTCGTTCCGGATGAGAATACACAGACGGGCAGCAACTGGACCGGTACCTTCGACGATCTTGCTATCTATAATGAAAACGGGGACAGGATAGAATACTCGATTGAAGAGGAAAGCACAGCTGTGATCAACGGTGTCGCCGGAGAGAGCACATACGCCGCAAGCATTATGGGTGATCCCGAAAGCGGATATGTCGTCACCAATACCGGAGGCAGAAGCACGGGATATTCGGTTAATATAGAGAAGATCATTACCGGTGGGAAGGAATCGGATGAGCAGTTTGAATTCATTATATCGCCGCTTTACGGTGCTCCCGTACCCTCTTCAGAGGATGTATATATAAGAGGCGAGGGGACGGCCAAGGTCGACTTCGAGCTTGAACAGATCGGATTCTATCTGTATAACATAGCGGAGACAGAGGGCAGCAATGATACGTATGAGTATGATACAAGGAAGAGGACCGTTCTTATCAGAAAATCCATGGATTCGGGTCAGGTCATCTATACGAGCTGGATCGCCGATAATCCCGAGGACGAGAGAAGACTGAAGGATGTTACGGCATTTATTGCAAATGTATACTCAATAGAAGATCTTCTGTCCGATACCGTCACGTTTACCAACCGTAAGCTCAAGAGGATCAAAGTAGAGAAGAAGTGGGATATAGATATTGAGAATCTGGACAGACCTGATTCCATACAGGTGGTAGTCCAGGGCAGGAATTCTTCCGGCGCATGGGAAAGTGTTAAGCTTCTCGACCTGTCAGATGCTAACAGCTGGAGGGCCGATATTGCCATTCCGCTGCCGGATTCTTCCAGGGTAAAGGGTGCATACAGCGAATACCGTGTCAGAGAGCTTCGTGAGGAGAAAGCATTATCCGGACTCATGAACGAGCTGAAGACCATGATCGTCGATCAGGGACAGGAGACGTATGAAACCTGGATGGGGCAAATCAAGACAGATGGAAGTGATTACTTTAATGCACTTCCGGAAAGTGTCAGATATGCTGCCGATTCGGGATATAATGCCCTTCTTGAGGAACTTGACGCGACTGAGAAGACGCTGTATGAAAAGCTTTGTCTCAAACTGTATGAGCCGGATATTGCGGGACGTATAGTATATGACAAGAAGGATTCCGATAAGATCGCGGAGTCTGACGGGAAAGGGGATACAACAACATCAACGGATCCCGAATCGGGAGTATCTACGGGTATCGAAACCGGCATTGACGGACTTATTGCGGACAATGCGGTTGTATATAATGTACCTTTGCGGGAAATATCGGCTATGTCCGGTGGACCGGTTGAGGCACATCGCACCAAATATCGCGTAAAATACGAAAAAGACGGCGACACCTACAGGGTGACCGACACTGCTGTTCTTGAAATAGATATAACGAAGCGCTGGCTGGGTATCGGAGTGGATGATAAGGATATGCCGAGCAGTGCATGGGTCGTACTGATGTTTTCACCTGCTCCCGGAGCCCTTGATAAAGCGGGAGAGCTGGGGTTGGATATATCAAGCTTCGAAGAGGTGGACATTCCCGCACTGTCGCCTTCACGTTTCCTTCCCGGCAATCTCCTTGATGGGGGAATGAATCCGGTCACTTTTGTGAGCAAGCTCATAACCGGAGTGAATCTGAATATATTCGGCAGCTTCTTCGGTGTGGTTCCGGATATAGCGGTGGCAAAAACAAATGAAGGAAATAACTGGACAAAGCACTTTACTGTGATGAAATATACCCTTGGTGTTCCCGTTAAATTCACGGGAGCAGAGGTGGGCAGCCAGCTGATCCGCTGGGTGCTCCAGTTCCTTGTGCATATCAATGTTCCTGTCAGCTATGAGCCTTTCGGCAACTATATCAGCATACCGATGGAAGCATATAGTAATTTTACCAATCTTGCCGATATTTTGGCTTCTCTTGATATGTCCAGGCTCTGGGATGCTGCGCAGAATGTTACAATTGATGATCTTGAAAACTTTGGGCTTAAAGGACTGTTCCTGTCAGACTACAAGAAGTGGTCAAATGTTATCAATGTGAAGACCGATTGGACCTGGTTTGATGATGAATATCCGCAGCGGCTCAGGGTCAGGAAAATATGGAAGGATGTTCCCGAAGAGTACCGTCCTTCCTCTGTCACCTTCAATATCAATGACTGTTTTGTGAATATCGGTTCCATAACCGTTAATAAGACAGATGCTGATTATGATGCGAATTATAAGGATAGGGATACCTGGGTAGTATATACAGACGAGTATGAAAAATCCTTCTGGGCATCCATTTTCGGTACCCCACTCATGGTGGAAGAAGAATACCCGGATGATTATGTGTATAGGGGTTATATCGAGACAGAGCGCTATGGCAACACTATTACCAATAAATGGAAGACAGCCAAAGTATCAGGACATAAAATCTGGAAGGGCGGTGATGAGTCTTCCCGTCCACAAACCATCACGATACATCTGTTGGCAGACGGTAAGGAGGTAACAGCACAGGATGCTCCTCTGGCGAAGGTTCGCGTAAATGGCGGTGATGCTGCAGACTTTGCGAATCCTCTTGTAATACCTGCAGATGCAGCCGATTGCAAGTGGGATTTTAGCGATCTGCCATATTATAAGAACGGAAAGAAGATCAAGTACACTGTGGCTGAGGAGGCTGTTAAGGATTACAGTACGACCATAGACGGATACAATGTGATCAATACTTACGGTAGCGGAAAAACATCCGTTACTGTGTCAAAAGTGTGGGAAGATAATGATGATGCGGATGGTCTTCGTCCCGATCACGTTACGGTACATCTGCTTGCTGACAGAAGCGACACAGGAAAGAGACTGGAGATATACGGTTCGCTTCCGGACAAGGTAAATACTGATGAAAACACACAGATCGGAAACAACTGGATCGGTACGTTCACGGATCTTCCGATTAAAGACAATAACGGGGAAGAAATTGAGTACACTGTAACGGAAGAAACCGTTTCGGGCTATCAGGAGCCTGTAGTCTCAGGAAATGCGAAAACGGGTTATACAATAACCAATTCCCGCACATCCACAACAAAGATGATATACGGAGGAAAGGTATGGCGGGATGAAAATGATGCAGACGGCATCAGACCCGACAGTGTTACAGTGCGCCTTATCGCAAAATACAAGGACGGAAGCGAGAAGGAAGTGTCTCATGTTGTGACAAATGCCCAATCAGGGTGGAAGTTCTTCTTCCTGCGTGTCCCGGCAAAAGATTCCAGTGGGGATCCGATTACATATACAGTCAGTGAGGATGCCGTAGAGGGATATACAAGGGAGCCTTTACCGGAGGATCAGGACGATTCGAAGCCTTTCAATATCATTAATACACATATTGTCGAGAAGATCACCGCTATTAACGTTACCAAGGTCTGGGATGACAGTGATAATGTACAGAACGTAAGACCGGCAAGTATTACGATACGCCTGCGCGCGGACGGCAGGGAGGTTGCCAGCAAAGAGGTCACCGCTGATGATGGCTGGAAGTGCACCTTCACCGGTCTTCCGAAGCTAAATAACGGCAGAGACATTGTCTATACGGTAACTGAGGATGCAGTTGATCATTATGATACGGAAATAACGGGAAATACGAAGGATGGATTTACCGTTACGAATATCTGTACATCCGGTCCCGGAGATTCCGATAAAACACACATAGATGTTATCAAGGTGTGGGATGATGATAATAACAGGGATGTTGTCAGACCTAACTGTGTAAGCATAGCACTGTACAGGGATGGAGCAGATACCGGAAAGAGGCTGATACTGGCCCCTTCCAACAATTGGTGGGCAACGTTTAAGAACCTGGAAAAGGGTCATAATTATACCATCAAAGAGGAGTACATCGGCGGTAATTACTACGAGGGAGCATATGATGTAGAGATAACCGGTGATGCAACAAAGGGATTTACCCTGACAAATACCCATAAACCGGCAACAACGACAGTTTCGGGAAGGAAGAGTTGGGCAGATGATAACGATTCGGCTAAGAAGAGACCGGACAGCATTACCATAAGACTTCGCGAAAACGGTAAAGAGGTGGCAAAGCAGGTCGTTACTGCGGATAATGACTGGGAATGGACATTTGATGAGCTGCCTGTATACAAGAATGGCAGCAGGATAAAGTACACAATAACAGAGGATGCCGTAGACGGGTATGATACAAAGATCAACGGCTATAATGTGACGAATACATACAGATCCTCAGGTGGTCCTGAAACAACAAGTGTTTCGGTAAGTAAAATATGGGATGATAAGGAAGATAAGGACGGTATTCGCCCGTCGTTTGTAACTGTAAATCTTAAGAGCGGATCACAAACTGTGGAATCTGTTAAGCTGTCCGCGTCTAATGACTGGACATATACCTTTACGGGTCTGGATAAGTCAAAATCATACACCGTGGAGGAACAAACAACGGATGTCATCACGGGTACGGACGGTCCCGGCACATATGACAGCTTGGTGAGCGGAGATTCAAGGCTTGGATACGTTATAGTCAATAAGCACACACCGGAAACGGTTAATATCGATGTGACCAAGGTCTGGGATGATAATAACCAACAGAGTGTAAGGCCGGAAAGCGTTAAGATACGCCTGCGTGCAGACGGCGAGGAAGCAGCAATCGCCACAGTCACGGGAGATGATAACTGGAAGTACACCTTCACCGGCCTTCCGAAGAAGAATAACGGCAGGGACATAGTCTATACCATAACGGAAGATGTCATTGACGGTTATAAGTCCAATGTGACCGGAAATGCGAAGGAAGGTTTCACCGTTACAAATACTATAGGCGATGCTTCCAAAACGCAGATTAATGTGAGCAAGGTATGGCTTGATGATGACGATATTGACGGAATAAGGCCTAATTCCGTAACAGTACGCCTCATGAAGACAAATGGGACATACATGCGCAAGACGCTGGTATTGTCTGAAGGAAACAACTGGTCGGGATCCTTTACGGATCTTCCGGTAGCAGATGATCTCGGTGTTATAAACTACACTGTTGAAGAGGTGAAAACCGGCATTATCACCGGTGAAGACAGTATAAATTCATATGCATATTCATTAACGGGAAATGCCAGGGAAGGCTACACAATAGCCAATATTCATACACCGGGACGCAAGAGAATATCCGGAGAAAAAACCTGGGATGATGATAATAACAAGGCCGGACGAAGACCTGAAAGTATTACCATCAGACTGCACGCGGACGGAGTGGAGAAGGATGCCGTTACAGTAACTCCGGATAAGGACGGAAACTGGAAGTGGAGTTTTGAAGGGCTGCCCGAATATGAGAATGGCCGCAGAATAGTCTATACGATCACCGAGGATGCTATTGATAACTATATTTCCAAGATAAACGGATATGACGTAGTCAATACTTACAGTCCGCAGACTTCCGGCAAGACATGGGTAAACGTCTCCAAATCGTGGGACGATGGCAATGATACAGACGGCATCAGGCCTGACAGGGTCATGGTAAGGCTTCTTGCTGACGGGGAAGAGACCGATCGAATCATAACGCTTTTGCCGGACAATAACTGGACGGGATGCTTCAGTAACCTTGACATCACTAAGGGTGATAAAGAGGTACACTATACCGTCGAGGAGATAACAAACAGCATTATCACCGGCAGCGATGGTATCGGAACCTATGGATATTCGATAACAGGAGATGCGAAGAGAGGTTATACCATAACCAACACCCATACACCCGAGACCGGCATCGTAGAAGTACAAAAGATATGGGATGATAACGATGATTCGGAAGGTAAGAGACCGCAAAATGTCACTGTACGACTTCTTGCGGACGGCAGGGAAGCGGCAATAGCCACAGTCACGGCAGCTGATAACTGGAAGTATACGTTTGACAATCTTCCTAAATACAACGGAAATAAAGAGATATCCTACAGTGTGACAGAGGATGTGGTTGAGGATTATACAACCGTGATAGAAGGTGCCAAGACAGAGGGCAACCTTCCGACATTTGCCATTTTCAATAAATATAATCCCGGCATTACGCAGGTTTCTGTCATCAAGGTCTGGGATGATGAGGATGATGAGGACGGACTGCGTCCGGGCAAGGTAAAGGTTAATCTGTATGCTGATGGCGAGGCTGTAGAAGGCAAGACTCTTGAGCTTTCGGCTGATAACACATGGACTGGTGTATTTACGTCCCTTCCTGCCAGGAATGATCAGGGCAAGACTATCATCTACACCGTGGATGAGGAAAAGGATGGCGATATCATCAGGGAATCCGGCGCCGGCGAAGGGTATGTGGCCTCAGTTGCGGGAGATGCAGAAAAAGGATTTACCATCACCAATGTCCATACTCCTACAAAGAGAAATATCAAGGTCAATAAGGAGTGGTCAGGCGATACGGAATCATCCAGACCGGAGAGTATAACGATACGTCTTCACGCAAACGGTGAAGAGGTGGATTCGAGGGTTGTTACCGCCGATGACGGGAATTGGGCATGTGAGTTTACTGAGCTTCCACGGATATCACGTGGAAAGCAGATAGCATACACTATAACGGAAGATGCAATAGATAACTATACATCCCGGGTAACAAATAACGAACCGGGAGTCTATACCATAACGAATACTTACCAAGAAGGTAAGACAGAAGTTGATGTGACTAAGGTATGGTCGGATAACAATAATGAAAATATAAAACGCCCCGGCTATGTTACAATCAGGCTTCTTGCCAACGGCGAGTATACAGGCAGGAAACTGGTTCTTTCGGAAATTCGACCAACACCTCCCGAATCGGAAGAAGGCACCAAATACTGCGGAAACTGGGCAGGAACGTTTGATGATCTTGACATCAATGACGATAACGGCGACAGGATAGACTATACCATCGAAGAAGAATTAACTGATGTTATAACCGGCGTTGCTGGAGCTTCCACATACGCTTATTCCATTTCCGGTGATGCAGTAAAGGGCTATACTGTCACCAATACGGGAGGCAGCAGCTCAACTTATTCCGTTAATATTAAAAAAGTTATAGAAGGCGGTTCGGGCTCGGAAGACGAACAGTTTGATTTTCGAGTAGCGGCGCAAGGTAATGCTCCGAAACCATGTACGGAAAATGTAACCGTTAAGGGGGAAGGAGCTGCAAGAGCAGAGTTTGAACTCAAAGAGGACGGGTTCTATCTGTACAGCATCAGTGAGATAGCAGGCAGCAACGAGGCATACGAGTATGATGCGGCAAAGCGCACGGTACTTGTGAGAAGATCCTCCGATACAGAGCAGGGTGTTGTCTACACAAGCTGGATAGGGACGGGCAGTGACGGAGAGGCAAGGCTGTCAAGCGTGGCATCAACGCATAATTTGGATGCCATAGAGGATCTGTTGTCTGATACAGCGACATTTACCAACCGGAAACTAAAATCCATTCATGTAAAGAAGAGCTGGGATATAGACTTAGAGGGCAAGGATAAGCCGGAGAAGATTCAGGTAGTGGTACAGGGCAAGAAGTCAGATGGTACATGGGAGAGTCTGAAGCTTATTGAATTGTCCAACTCCGACGGATGGGAGAAGGATGTTATGATCCCGCATATCGAAGGAGTCTACAGTGATCTGCGTGTAAGGGAACTTCGCGAAGAACAGGCACTTTCATCCCTTATGAATGAGCTGAAAGTTCTTGTAGATCAGGGCCAGGAACAGTATGAAAACTGGATGGGTCAGCTCAAGTCAAAGGGAAGCGAATACTTTAATGGGCTTCCGCAGAGCGTTCAGAATGCTGCCAATACAGGATATGATGCGTTGCTTGGAGAGCTTAATGCTAATGAGAAAACGCTTTATGAAAAATTAGTCCTCAAGCTGTATGATCCGGATATTGCCGGGCGTATAGTCTATGATAAGAAGGATGAGGATAAGATACCCGAATCCGACGGCAAGAGCAAAGATGCTACCTCGTCAACAGATTCCGAATCCGGTGTGACGATAGAGACACAGACGGGCATTGACGGTCTGATAGCCGATAATGCGGTTGTTTATAATGTTCCCGCCTATATATCGGCAGTTGAGGGAGGAGAAGTCGGCGCACACAGGACTAAATACCGCGTAAGTTACAAGAATGATGATAATAAGAGCTTTACCATAACCAATACAGCGATCCTTGAGATCGATCTGACAAAGCGGTGGATAGCCATAGGGGTGGATGAAGAAGATATGCCCGACAGTGCATGGGTAGTTCTTATGTTCACACCGGCTCCCGGAGCTCTTGATGCAGCAGGCGGTCTTGGACTTGACATCTCAAGTTTTGAAGAGATCGATATTCCGGCACTTTCTGAGTCTACCTTCCTGCCGGGGAACCTTCTTGAAGGCGGAATGAGTCCTTTGTCACTTGTGAGCAAACTCGTATCGGGAATCGATATATTCTCATTTGTCAGCGGTTTAATCGGAAAAGTTGTTCCTGATATAGCTGCAGGCAAAGTTAATAAGGACAATAACTGGACAAGGCACTTTACCACTAAGAAATACACACTGGGAGTTCCGGTGAAATTTACAGGTGCCGAGGTGGGCAGTCAGCTGATCCGATGGGTGATAAGGTATGTTTTTCAGGTTAATATTCCTGTCAGCTTCAGACCATTTGACAATTATATCAGCATACCCATGAGAGCCTTCAGCAATCTTACAAACCTTGGCGAAGCTCTTGCGTCACTTGACCTTTCGAAGATTATTGATAGCGGTAAGAATCTGTCGATTGAAGATATAAGATCCATGATCAACCCGGGAAGTCTTATCTTCTCGGATTATAAGCTATGGTCCAATGTGATCAACGTGAAGGTTGACTGGGGCTGGAGTGATGGTCCTGACAGCAGAAAGCTTAAGGTCAAGAAGATTTGGAAGGATATTCCTGAGGATAAACGTCCCGAGACTATAACCATAAATGTTTACGATGGTTATGAAAAGATCGACTCCATAGTCATGAACAAGGCTGATCATGTCGGAGAAAATGTGTGGACAGGATACACAGAAAATGAAATAGAAGTTTCGTTATGGGAGATGATTTTCGGCATTCCCCTTCGGGCGGAGGAAGTATATCCTGACGGATATCAGTACAAAGACTACATAGAGACTGAATATGATGACAACATTATCACCAACAGGTGGAGGACAACATCGGTATCCGGTAAGAAGACATGGGATGATAATAACAATTCGGCTCAAAAAAGGCCGGAGAGCATCAAGGTACATCTGCTGGCAAATGGAGAAGAGGCAAGTATTGACGGTGTTGTCAATACTGTTACCGTGACCAAAGATAACGGCTGGAAGTGGAAGTTTGACAATCTGCCCTGCTACAAGGATGGCAGGAAGATCAAATACTCCGTTATGGAGGAAGCTGTTGATAACTATTCCACAAGTATAAACGGATATAATATAACGAATAAATACAGCGAGGGTTATACATCCGTTTCGGTTACTAAGGTCTGGAAGGATGATGATAATGCGGATGGAATACGCCCGGATAAGGTTACTGTAAGGCTTCTTGGAAATGGTGTAGAAGCCGGAACTCTGGAGTTATCAAGTAATAACAGCTGGTCAGGAACATTTGCCAATCTTCCTATGAAGAATGGTGAAAACGAAATTACATATACCGTAAAAGAAGATGAGATCGAAGGGTATGAGACGACGATAAATCCTGTCAGCCCCGGAGCAAAGAATACCTATGTAATAACTAATACTCACACTTCGACCACGAAGACAATATACGGAAGCAAGATATGGCGGGATTATAATGATGCAGACGGCATCAGGCCCGACAGTATTACAGTGCGCCTGTTTGCTAATTACATTGGCGGAAGCAGGAAGGAAGTGTCGCATGTTGTAACAAATAAGGCTTCTGACTGGAAGTTCTACTTTGTACGTCTCCCGATCAAGGATTCCAATGGAAAAATAATCACATATACAGTCGAGGAAGATGCTGTAGAAGGATATACACCTGAAATTACAAATGATGGGAATGTCTTCATCATTAAGAATACCCATGTTCCGGAGACGGTTGACGTTAATGTTACAAAAGTATGGGATGATAACAATGATGAGCATCATAAGAGACCCACAAGTATTACCATACGCCTCCGCGCTGACGGAAAGGAAGTTGATTCGAAGACGGTTACCGAAGGCACAGACGGAAAGTGGGCATGTGATTTTACAGACCTTCCGAAGCAGACAAACGGCAGGGATATTGTCTATACGGTAACAGAAGATGTCATAGATAATTATTCGACAACGGTAACGGGAAGTGCGAAAGAAGGATTTACTGTTACCAACAAGTGTACATACATTCCGGGTGACCCCGAGAAGGTAGAGGTAAACGTTACCAAAGTTTGGGATGATAAGAATAACAGGGACGGCATCAGGCCCAATTCCGTATCCATTAAGCTTCTGAAGGATAATAAGGCGACAGACAGGAGCATTACACTGTCATCTGCCAATAACTGGACCGGCGCATTCAAAGATCTTGAAAAGGGCGGCAAATATACTGTTGAAGAGGAAACGACCGGAACTCTTACGGGAGATGACGGGCCGGGTACGTATAAGATTGAAGTTTCCGGCGATGCAACAAAAGGATTTGTCGTTACGAATACCCATACTCCTGTTACGACTACTGTATCCGGAAGCAAGACCTGGGTTGATAGCAATAATGAAGCAGGTGCAAGACCTGATAGCATTACGATAAGGCTTCGCGCAGACGGTGAAGAGGTCAGAAAGGAAGTCGTTACCGCATCAGATAACTGGGCATGGACTTTTGATGATCTTCCCGTATACAAAGACGGCAGCAGGATCACATACACTATCACTGAGGATGCGATAGACAATTATTCAGCAACGATCAACGGCTATGACGTGACCAATACATACGTATCTACAGGGGATACGACAACAAGCGTTACCGTCAGCAAGGTATGGGATGATAAGAATGACCGTGACGGTTTACGTCCGTCATCCGTGAGCGTAAAGCTTCTTGCGGACGGGACAGAAACGGGTACTGTTAAACTTTCCGATTCAAACAACTGGACGCATACATTTACGGAATTGCCGAAGTCTCAAAATGGCACAAATATTTCCTATACTGTTCAGGAAGAAACAACCGACGTGATCACGGGAACGGACGGTCCCGGTACATATGGGCTTTCAGTAAGCGGAGACGCAAGGACAGGCTATGTGATAGTCAACAAACATACACCTGAGACAGTTAATGTTGAGGTTAATAAGGTATGGAAAGAAGATGATCCCGACAACAGACCCGGCAAAATAACCATACGCCTTCATGCTGACGGAACTGAGGTTGATTCGAAAGAAGTTACCGATGACGGGTCAGGAAACTGGAACTGTACCTTTACCGGCCTTCCGAAGAAGTCAAACGGCGAAGACATAGTCTATACGATAACAGAGGATGCCATAGCCGGCTATACATCAAAGATATCCGGAAGTGCCGAGGGCGGATTTACCGTTACCAATACGCATAAACCCGGAAAGACTACGGTAAGTGTTCACAAGATATGGTCTGATGATGATAACCAAGACAGGATACGTCCTAACTCAGTGACCATTCATCTGCTGGCAGACGGAGATGATACAGGGAAACAGCTGGTACTGTCAGAGGGAAATAACTGGATGGGGACCTTTGATGATCTTGACATCCAAAAGGAAGACAGGAATATTTCCTATACCGTAACGGAATCCGAAACCGATCTGATCACAGGTAAGGACGACTCCGGAACATACGCATACACAATAAGCGGTGATGCTAAGAGAGGATTTACCGTAACCAATATCCATACCCCGGGACTTACTAAAGTAGCGGGTACCAAGACGTGGGAAGATAATGATAATGCGGCGGGTCTTCGCCCTGAGAGCATTACGATAAGACTTCATGCAAACGGGGTTGAGAAGGATCATGTGGTTGTCACTGCTGATGCTGACGGAAACTGGAAGTACAGCTTTGACAATCTTCCGGAGTACAGCGATGGCAGCAGGATCATCTATACGATCACAGAGGATGTGATCGATGATTATGCGACAACGATCAACGGATATGATGTTACCAATAAGTATGACGGAACAACCGTAGGCAAGACGAATGTTACGGTTACAAAAGCCTGGGCAGATGATAATGACAGGGAGCATATTCGTCCTGACAGTGTCAGAGTCCTGCTGATGGCAAACGGAGAATATGCGGGATCTGCTCTTACGCTTTCGGCTGATAATAACTGGACCGGAACATTCCATGATCTTCCGAAGAAGAGAGTAAATGATGGTATCGTAACAGAACTGGAGTATACCGTTTCGGAGGTCACAACTGATGTTATAACCGGTACCGACGGTCCGGGCACATATGCATTTGCCATATCCGGAGATGCGAAGACGGGCTATACCATAACCAATACACATACTCCCGAAGATGTTGATGTTAAGGTTAAGAAGATCTGGGATGATGATAATAACGCTGACTCGGCAAGGCCGGCAAGTGTTACCATACGGCTTCATGCCGACGGCAAAGAGGCTGGATCAGCTGTTGTTAATGAAGCCGGTAGTTGGGAGCATACGTTTGAAGACCTTCCCAAATATGACGGAAGCAGGGAGATCGTCTATACGATTACGGAGGATGCAGTAGAAAAATACACTACCGAAATTACCGGAAATGCCGCAACAGGTTATACTGTTACCAATAAATATAACCCGGATAAAACAACAGTTTCCGTTACAAAGGTATGGGAAGACGAGAACGACAGGGACGGACTGCGTCCTGATAAGGTCACTGTCATACTGCTCAAAGATGGCAACCCGGTTGAAGGAGAGCGGCTTGAGCTTAATGCCGGCAACAACTGGACAGGCTCGTTTAGTG
Organism: Lachnospiraceae bacterium UBA3762; assembly: GCA_002371615.1. Lineage (GTDB taxonomy): Bacteria > Bacillota > Clostridia > Lachnospirales > Lachnospiraceae > UBA2868. The sequence continues at coordinate 98,471 of DFGA01000017.1, forward strand.
AACTTGATAAACTAAATGAAGGTGGGGAATATACTGTTGATGAGGTAAAGGAAGATCCGATCAACGGTTCCGCCGAAACCGGATATGCAATTTCCGTTACAGGCGATGCGAAAAAGGGATTTACCGTAACCAATACCCATACGCCTTCGAATACCAATATTAAGGTCAATAAGGTCTGGGATGATAACAATAATAAGAACAAGACCAGACCTGAGAGCATAACGGTACGCCTGCATGCAAACGGCGAAGACATAAGCGCCAAGACAGTTAGACCGGACGATGCCGGAAACTGGGCGTGTGATTTTAACGATCTTCCGAAGATCGTTGACGGCAAGAAGCAGGAATACAGCATCACAGAAGATGCTGTGGAAGGATATACCACAACCATCGTACAAAGCGGTAATGAATATACCATTACCAACAAGTACAATCCGGGTAAGACTACGATCAATGTGACCAAAGTATGGTCCGATGATGACAACAAGAACGGAAAACGTCCGGATTCGGTAACGATAATACTTCTGGCGGACGGACAGGATACAGGAAAGAAGCTTGTACTAAACAGTGCAAACAGCTGGAGAGGAACATTTGAAGATGTGCCTGAAAAGACAGCTGCCGGAGAGGATATAACGTACACCGTTGATGAAGTTAAAACGAGTGTGATAACGGGAGTTGCCGGTGAGAATACGTATGCATATTCGATCTCGGGAGATGCAAGGACAGGCTTTACGGTTACAAATACCGGCGGAAGTTCCACCAAGTATACGGTTAATCTGAAGAAGGTCATTAAGGGTGAGAAATCCGATGAAAACAACAGTGAGGAATTCCGCTTCCGCATTGAACCTGTAGATTCGGCACCTTCACTCGAGAAAGCCGATGTTTCCATAACCGGTGAAGGCAAAAAGAGTATGGAAGTAACCTTTGAGAATCAGGGTTCATACTTCTATAAGATAACGGAGGAGCGCGGAAACAACAGTTTCTTCAAATATGACAGGACCGAAAGATATATAGCGATCCGCAAATCGACCGATGAGAGTGGCAATGTTGTATTCGAAAGCTGGGTCGGAACAAAGGATGACTATCAGGGAATGAAGGATGCTTTAGAAGATGGTGGAAATATATCATCCATAGAGGATCTTAAGTCCGATACCGTCACATTTACAAACATAAGGCTCAAACCTTTCCATGTGAAGAAGGAATGGGATATCGATATTGAGGGAAATGATAAGCCCGATAAGATTCAGGTCGTTCTTCAGGGCAAGAGGGACGGAGCATGGGTCAGCCTGGCTACAGCCGAACTTAGCAGTGATAACAACTGGGAAGATGATCTCCCGGTAGCGATGGACGATGAGAATAATAAATACAGCGGATTCCGTGTAAGAGAGCTGAGGGCCGAAACGGCATATGATTCCTTCATGGGTGAGCTTAAGTCACTGCTGGATCAGGGACAGGCTGCATATGATTCGATAAAGAACAAAATAACAGGTGCATCCGAGTACTATAACAAGCTTCCGGATGGAGTAAAGAATGCTCTTAGTACGGGAACGTTTGAAGATCTTCTTAATGAAGCTGACGCAACGGAAGGAAATCTGTATGAAAAGCTTTCACTGATGCTGTCTCCCGATATTGCAAAGAGGATAGTATATGATAAGAACGATGAAGATAAGATCCCTGAGTCGGAGGGCGAGAGTATTGATAGCATTATAGCGGACAATGCGGTCGTTTACAGTGTTCCGTCGCGTATGTCAGCTGTTTCGGGAACTGTAGCCGGTCATAATACGAAATACAAGGTTACATATAAAGATGGTGACGGATCCTTCAAGATAACAAATCTGGCTATACTGGAGATTGACATTACCAAACGCTGGATAGGACTCGGAACGGATAATGCGTGGATATCGCTTAATTCGAATGATCATCCTGACAGTGCATGGGTGGTACTTCTCATGACTCCGGCGGCCGGTGCGTTGGATGCTGCAGGAGGACTGGGTGTTGATGTAAGTTCCATAACAGGATTAGGCCTGCCTGAAATACCTTCATTCTCTCCGTCATCGCTGCTCCCCGGCAATCTCCTGTCGGGAGGAATGAGTCCCCTGTCGCTTGTGAGCAAACTCATATCGGGATTTGATATATTCTCACTTGTCAGCGATGCGATCGGAACCGTTGTTCCTGATATAGCAGCGGCAAGGGTTACTGAGGCGGATAACTGGACTCACCACTTTACGGTCTCCAAATACCTGCTCGGTATTCCGATGGAATTCTCGGGAGCAGAGGTAGGAAGCCAGCTCCTTAGGTGGGTGATCCAGTTCTTCACGGGGGTTAATTCACCGGTAAGTTATACTCCTTTTGATAACTTTATCAGTATACCTATGAAGGCGTTCAGTGATACAACTTCCCTTGCGGATTCCATCTTATCACTTGATTTTTCAAAGATTCTTGAGGCAGGGGAGATTATTACCTCTGACGACATCAAGAATATTATACAGGACCCGACCACCTTATTCCTGTCAGGATACAAGAAATGGGCAAATGTAATAAATGTCAGGATCAGTTTAAGCGTCCCTGATATTCCGTGGGTTGATAAAGACAAGATAGTTGTCAAGAAGATCTGGAAGAACGATAAGGAGTCTACGCGTCCCGACTGGATCAAGATCCATGTATATGCGGGTGATGAAGAGATAGCCGGCTCTCCGGTTGTAATGAACAAGAAGGACTATGCCGGACAGAGCGAATGGGTTGGCAGGATCAAGCTCAATGAAGAGATGATCAAACATCTCAAGGATAAACAGCTGTATGCGGAGGAAGAGCTTCCGGCTGATTACAGGTACAAGGATAATTATGTGACCAGCCGTGATGGAAACACTTTTACCAATAAATGGTATGAGGATATTCCGGATACAGTTGATGTTGAAGGACAGAAGATATGGGATGATAGCAACAACAAGGATAAGATACGTCCCGCTAAGGTTACTGTCCGGCTGTACGCCAACGGTAAAGAGATAGCCTATGTATCTACCGATGCAACTCAGGATTGGAGATATTTCTTCCCGAAACTGCCCAGAAAGGATCAGTCAGGAAAAACAATTAAGTATACCGTCGGCGAGGATCCGGTAAGCGGTTATGAAACCAGTATAAAAGGCTATAACATCATCAATGTTCACAAGAGCGAGAAAATGGATGTTAACGTTGTAAAGGTATGGGAGGATGAAGACAACAGGGACGGGGTTCGTCCGGAGAGCATTACGATCAGGCTGCGTGCAGACGGAAAAGTAATTGATGAGAAAGAGGTAAAAGAGAGCGACGACTGGAAATGCACCTTCAAGGATCTCCAGACATTCATTAATGACAGAGAGATAGTTTACACCGTAACGGAGGATGTTATTCCGGGTTATGAGACCAGGATAGAAGGATCGGCGTCACTTGGCTTTACCGTAACAAATACTTATGATCCGGAAACAGTGGATAAGACCCAGATCACGGTTTCCAAGGTATGGTCCGACAGTGACAATTCTGACGGAATAAGACCGGATAAGGTTACCGTTAATCTTCTTGCAAACGGAGCTGCAACAGGAAAGAGTGTTGAACTGTCTTCGGAGAATAACTGGACTGATACATTTACAAAACTTGATGTTAAGGATGCTGCCGATACTCCTATCTCCTATACGGTTGAAGAAGTTAAGGACGAAAAAGTCATAACAGGTACTGACGGTCCGGGAACTTATGCTGTCGGAATAACCGGTACGGCTGCAGAAGGTTATACGGTTACAAATACCCACACACCGGAGATTATCGATATATCCGGTACCAAAACATGGGTGGATAACGACAATGCAGCAGGCGTCAGACCCGGAAGGATCAATATAAGGCTATATGCAAACGGCAGGGAGATTGATTCGCAGATTGTGACGGAAAGCTCGGGCTGGGCATGGACATTCGAGAAGCTTCCGAAGAGAGCAAACGGAAAAGAAATAGTGTATACGATTTCGGAGGACGCTGTAAACAACTATACTCCGTCTGTTTCGGGTTATGATATTACGAATGTTTATACTCCAGGAAAAACTGCTGTAACCGTTAGAAAGGTCTGGGATGACAAGGATGACTGGGATAATATAAGACCTGATAGTGTTACCGTACAGCTGTTTGCCGATGGCCAGTACACAGGAAAGAGTGCTGTCCTGGATGAAAATAATAAATGGAGCCATGTATTTACGGGACTTGATATCGCAAAAGGCTCCACGAGGATAGCATATACTGTTGCCGAGGTAGAAGATGTCAGGATTACGGGAGTAAACGCCAAGGATACATACTCGTACAGAATAACAGGCAGTGCATATACCGGTTTTGTAGTGACCAATATCCATACTTCTAAAAGAGGAAAAAATCAGGTTATTGTAATGTACTTCCCTAACGGAGGCAGGTTTGATGATAATATTCCTGTTCATATGGAATACAATGACATGAATGCCATCGTTTCGGTTGAAAAGGCACCCAAACGCGAGGGCTGGAGGTTTATCGGCTGGAAATACAAGGATAATTATGATGTAGATAATATAAAAATAAAGGATATTGATATAGCACGAATTGTTCCGACAGATGCCTATGGTAATCCTGTATATCTCGGAACACGTCTGATAGCAGCTGTAGATGCACCTGAAAAAGGTGATATGTATGATCCGGATGAAGATCTGCTGCTGAATCACAGTATACAGGTACTTGCGGCTCAATGGGTAGAGGATCCTGATGTTACGACCACGGTTACACCTACGCCTACGACAACACTGACACCTACGACAACACCGACACCTACGGTAACGCCGGTTCCCTCAACCACACCGGTTCCGGATGATCCGGGTCATCATAATGACGGCCCGTCGCCTTCCGTAACTCCTGTACCTACAGGAAGCGTGATACCGGTTATTACTCTTGCACCTCAGAACCCGGGTAATGATCCGGCTTCTGCGACCGGAAGAGGCCATAAAGGCAGCAATCCCAATACAGGTGATGACAGTCTGATATGGTTGTGGGCAATTATTTTCGTACTGTCCGCATCTACAGTCGTAATTACCGTAGTAAGGGGCAGAAGAAAGAAAAAAGAACATAAGTAACAGTCAGGACTGGCGGTCTGTTTTGCTAAGAGACAGGACATACGAACCGTCATCGGAAACTTTGTATCCTATCTTAATCAGATATGGAACATGCTTATCGGCCTTCTGTCTGAAAGCAAGAGACCTGTACCCGTCCTTTGCCAGACACTTGTACAGAAAGCTTCCGACGGAAGTGTCCCGGTAAGCGGGAGTTGCGTAATCAAGAATGACTTCTATCTGACCGTCCTGCAGCTTCCTGCCCAGGAACAGGCATGCGGGATTTGATTCGCAGCATATCAGGTATGCTATATCGGAATCCTCATTTTGAAGCGAAAACTCGGGGAACCAGATATTGATGTCATCTATATAGTTTTTAAGAAGATAGGAGAAATAACCGTCATGTCTGTCGGTTTTGATTGAAGTATACGCCCGTTGTTCTTTGAAGATCCGGAACAGGTGGTATACGTTGATACCGGCAAGGCATATATTCATAATTGCCGTCGGGTATGACCTGATCGCCAGTGCATACCCGGCGAATATTATGCTTCCGACAAGATTGATTATGCGAAGCCGGACCACGGAAGTCATCAGCATCGATACAAGAACAAGCGCGGAGCCTATATAACCTATGATCTCTATAATTGTTGCGGAATCCATAGCAGAATTAACCCTTTCAAAATAATAAAAATATTTTTCATTTAGCTATAAAGTATTATAACATATTGCCGATATAGAATATAGAAAGCCGTCATAGACGGCTGTTCCGAAACGGATTTCGGATTGATTATCTCAACGGAATGAGAGCTCAAATACAGATGCTTACAGCATCTTCCTGTCTTATCTGTTCGATAATGATTCCCTTATCCGGATTATAAATCATGTTTTTTGATTTATGTTGTAACAAAGAGTTCCTTATGTGATATAATATTCAAAGGAGGAAGGTAAAATGAGCGATATGAACGTAGGAAGTGTTTCAGGCGTTTACAGTGCTATCAGTACAAGCGCACCCGCTGTTTCTGAAGCTGCAGTAAATGCTGCACAGGCACCGGCAGCAAACACCGCCGATGTAGCAGCCGTTTACGAAAAGAGCGATGGAGCTGCAAATAAGGCTACTTATTCGATCAACAAGATGAGCGCCGAAGACCGTGCAGCACTTGTACAGCAGCTTAAACAGGATCAGGTAGACAGACAGAACCAGATGGTTGATCTTGTCCGCAAGATGTTCTCGGATCAGGCCGGAGTATCAAAACTTTCAGAACTGTTTACTCCCGAGAACCTCAAGAATGTTACGCAGGCTGATATAGACAAGGCCAAAGAGGATATTTCGGAAGACGGATACTGGGGTATCAAGCAGACATCCCAGAGACTGTTTGATTTTGCATCCGCACTTGCCGGAGATGATCCCGACAAGATGAAAGAGATGCAGGCAGCCATGGAAAAGGGCTTCAAGGAGGCTATGGGTGCATGGGGAGACGAACTTCCCGACATCAGCAAAGATACACTTGCTGCTGCCAACAAGATGTTTGATGAGTATTATGCATCCAAAAACCAGTAATTGCATGTTTATCAGGAGGCGATTAAATGTTTGACATTACCTCAATGCTTGGCAATTCCAATACGAATTCGAACAATTCGTTAGGGTCTTTTAACTTTTCAGATTATGCCGCTATCAAGAACGGCAGCTACGGAAAGCTTGTAAAATCATATTATGGCGGAACCGACAAGGCCAACTATGAAGCAAAGGCTGCATCTGCCAAATCATCCGATTCGGCTAAGACCAAAGCTTCAACGGAAGTTGACAAGACCGGACTTACCCAGATCAAGAAAGATGCCGACGAGCTCAGGGCTTCGGCAGAGGCACTTAACAGTGATGATCTGTGGAAGGCTGCGGACGGAAAGACTGATACGGCTAAGATAAGTAGTGCCGTTAAGAATTTTGCCGACAAGTACAACAAAGTAATAGATCAGTCGTCAAAGATCAGTTCCCGTGAAGTATCCCAGGATGTTAAGTTCATGACAGGCATGACCGATACATTCTCAAAGGTACTCGGTAAGATAGGAATCTCGGTCGGAGAAGATGGCAAGCTTTCGGTTGATGATGAGAAGCTCAAGAATGCCGATAAGGCAACTGTCAAGTCTCTCTTTGACGGAAGCGGAACCTACGGTTCGCAGATCGCTGACAAAGCGGGAAGCATATACCGTGATGCTGATATGAGTTCTGCAATTTACGGAAGCAATGCAACCACAACTAGTGCATTGTCAAGTGTGTACAACCAGTTTATATAGATCCTTTATCAAACAAAACCTTTACCTTAAGAAACCTGGGGCGCCATGCTCCGGGTTTTCTCTTTATGGAATTAAGGTATTTGTCATAATTGACCATGGATAGTTGAAAAGGATAGGTACCTTAATAACATCGATATGTTAGCATATGCTAACGAAAATGTCAAATAGTTTTTACGAATATAAAATGTACTTGATGAAAATCATGTTATTGTATAAACTGACAGATTGAAGGGGATAGGACTGAATTCATAGAAAGGAGGTCTTCTATGACTGATGTTATACAGGGTTTACTGATACCGTTCATAGGAACGAGTCTCGGAGCCGCCTGTGTACTCTTTATGGCAAAAGAACTGAACGTAACGGTGCAGAAAGCGCTCACGGGTTTTGCAGCCGGAGTCATGGTTGCCGCATCAATATGGAGCCTGATAATTCCCGCCATGGAACAGTGCGAAGGAATGGGAAAGCTCTCGTTTGTTCCCGCGTTTATCGGATTCTGGATCGGAACCGCATTTTTGCTGCTGCTTGATCATGTGATACCACATCTTCATATGTATGCCAATAAGGCGGAAGGCCCGAGAAGTGATTTTACCAGAACGACAATGATGCTCCTTGCCGTAACTCTTCATAATATTCCGGAAGGCATGGCGGTGGGAGTCGTATATGCCGGAATGCTTGCGGGAAACACGGAGATCACCATAGGAGGAGCACTGGCTCTTTCGATAGGTATTGCAATACAGAACTTTCCGGAGGGAGCCATTATTTCAATGCCTCTTCACAGTGAAGGAGTAAGCAAGACAAAGGCGTGTCTGTACGGAATAATATCCGGTGCGGTAGAGCCTGTTGCAGCTCTTGTTATGATCGCAGCCGCATCATATCTTGTTCCTACGATGCCGTATCTTCTGTCCTTTGCAGCCGGAGCAATGATGTATGTTGTAGTAGAGGAACTGATACCGGAGATGTCGGAAGGAGAGCATTCCAATATCGGTGTAGTTATGTTTGCGTTTGGGTTTACGCTTATGATGGCGCTTGATGTAGCGCTCGGGTGATTATATGAAACAGTTTAATGTAATGGGAATGAGCTGCGCTGCCTGCCAGGCAAGAGTAGAGAAGGCGGTGTCGCAGGTTCCGGGAGTTGATTCATGCTCAGTAAGCCTTCTTACCAATTCAATGGGTGTTGAAGGAGATGCTGATGAGAACAAAATTATAGAAGCGGTTGAAAATGCAGGGTACGGTGCATCGGTTAAGGAGGCTGGCACCGTATCGGTAAAGTATTCGGAAAAGCTGCGGGCCGAAGAGGAGTCTTTGATGGATAAAACGACCCCCCTTCTGAGAAAACGGCTGATAGCATCGGTAGCTGTTTTGCTTGTACTGATGTATTTTTCAATGGGTGTTCATATGTTTGGATTCCCGTTGCCGGAATTTATGAGAGGCAATCATGTTTCAATGGGGATCATGCAGCTTCTGTTGTCGGGAATCATTCTGGTGATCAATCAGAAGTTTTTTATAAGCGGCTTTAAGAGCCTGTTTCATCTGGCCCCTAATATGGATACACTGATTGCCCTCGGAAGTGCGGCATCATTTGTATATTCGGCAGTAATGCTGTTTGCGGCAAGCTATGTTCAGATGAAGGATGGTGCCGAAGCGGCGGCACGGTATATGGACGAGTACTATTTCGAATCCGCGGCAATGATCCTGACACTTATCACTGTCGGCAAGATGCTCGAATCCTATTCAAAAGGCAGAACGACCGATGCCTTAAAGGGCCTGATGAAGCTTGCACCCAAAACGGCAAATGTAATCAGGAACGGCGTTGAGAGTACCGTAGATATTGATGAAGTAGTGATCGGGGATATATTTGTTGTAAGACCCGGAGAGAACATACCGGTTGACGGTGTTGTAGTAGAAGGGGTATCGGCAGTAAACGAGTCAGCGCTGACGGGAGAGTCGATCCCTGTTGACAAGGAAGAGGGAAGCACGGTCAGTACGGCAACCCTTAACCAGTCGGGATTCTTGAAGTGCCGTGCCACCCGTGTAGGAGAGGATACGACACTTTCACAGATCATATCCATGGTTAGCGATGCCGCGGCAACCAAAGCTCCGGTTGCCAAAATAGCCGACCGTATATCCGGAGTGTTCGTACCCGTTGTTATAGCGATAGCTCTCGTTGTGATAATCGTCTGGCTGTTAATGGGACAGACTGTGGGATACGCTCTTGCGAGAGGCATATCGGTTCTTGTAGTATCATGCCCGTGCGCCCTCGGCCTCGCGACTCCTGTGGCTATCATGGTAGGAAACGGTGTCGGAGCAAAGAACGGGATACTGTACAAAACCGCTGAAGCTCTGCAGGAGACAGGCTCCGTTAAGGTAGTCGCCCTCGACAAGACGGGAACCATTACAAAGGGAATGCCGCAGGTTACGGATATATGCGCGGAAGAAGGAGTTACCGATGAAGAGCTGATACAAAAGGCCTTTTCGATAGAGACGAGGTCCGAGCACCCTCTTGCAAAAGCAATTACCGCTTACGCGGAGAATATAGGATATAAAGCGGATGATGTTAATGATTTTCAGGCTCTGCCGGGTAACGGACTGGAGGCAAACCTTTCGGGGAAACGGATCCTTGGCGGAAGTGTAAGCTTTATTTCTTCAAAACTGCCGGTATCCGGCAAAATGCAGGAACTAGCCGGCAGGATGTCAGATGATGGAAAGACTCCGATAATGTTTGCCGAGGATAACAGGATACTGGGGCTTATTGCCGTGGCGGACATGATAAAGGATGACTCGGAAACGGCAATCAGGGAACTCAAAAACATGGGTATCCATGTGGTTATGCTGACGGGTGATAACAACAGAACCGCAGCGGCCATAGGAAAGCTTGCCGGAGTTGATGAAGTTATAGCAGGAGTCATGCCCGGACAAAAGGAATCGGTTATAGAGAAGCTTCAGAAATACGGAAAAACAGCAATGATAGGTGACGGAATAAATGATGCTCCCGCCCTTACAAGAGCCGATATCGGCATAGCAATAGGAGCAGGTAGTGATGTTGCGATAGATGCCGCTGACGTTGTACTTATGAAATCCAACCTTACGGATGCGGCAGCTGCGGTCAGACTGTCGAGAAAAACCCTTGTAAATATCAAGGAAAATCTGTTCTGGGCTCTCATATACAATGTGCTTCTGATCCCTCTTGCGTGCGGAATATATTCGCACTGGGGACTGACAATGAATCCTATGTGGGGAGCGGCGGCAATGAGCATGTCGAGCCTGTTCGTGGTAACAAATGCGCTTAGACTGAATTTGTTTAACATATATGATTCGTCCCGTGATAAAATGACTAAGGAAAACATAAGCATAAACGCGATCGAATATGGAGCTTCTAATGATGTGGCTCTTGAGTATGAAGGAGGAAGTACTATGACAAAAACAGTTAATATCGAGGGAATGATGTGCGCTCACTGCGAGGCAAATGTCAAGAAGGCGCTGGAGGCGCTGGACGGTATAGAAAGTGCCGTTGTAAGCCATGAGGCCGGAACCGCAGTCATAGAGTTGTCCAAAGAGGTTGATGATAATCTTATCAAACAAACAATAGAAGATAAGGATTACAAGTTTATTTCAATCGGCTGACGGATGGGCACGGCATCTGTATATTGACCGGTTGTGCATGGAACCTGTTGAACAGGTTCCTTTTTTTTGTAAATATGAAATATTTTCTTGACAATCATTTTCAAAGTGATATAGTGAGTTAGCGAAGGGTAACAAATGTGTTAGCGATATAAAACATAATAGAGTTGATCCGAAGGAGATATTCAATATGACAGGTGCACAGGTCATTGATGAAATGCGAAAAAAGGGATGCCGGATTACTAAGCAGAGAAAACTGATCGTTGATATCATAATGAGCAATGAGTTTAATTCCTGCAAGGAAATATACTACAGAGTCATCAAAGAAGATCCAACCATCGGAATGGCAACCGTGTACAGAATGATCAATCAGCTCGAAAAGATGAATGTGATCCGCAGGATCGAAAAAATAGAAGTTGTGAGGTGAGATGAATGCCGTTAACTATGGTTGGAACAGGTGAGACGGTAACAATTACAGGTATAACCGGAAAAGATGAGGTAAGACAGCATCTTGCGGAACTTGGATTTGTAGTGGGAGCAGCCGTTACGGTAGTTAATTCCATCAACGGAAATCTGATAATTAACGTAATGGATTCCAGGGTGGCACTCGATAAGAGCATGGCTGCCCGAATTATGGTTTCTTAGCTTTTTGGAAAGGAGAGGAGAATCAATGCGTACGTTAAAAGACGTAAATGTAGGTGAGACGGTTGTAGTGAAAGGTCTTCGTGGCGAGGGACCGGTAAAACGCCGGATCATGGACATGGGTATCACAAAGGGAGTAGAGATACAGGTCCGTAAAGTGGCGCCCCTCGGCGATCCCATGGAGCTTAACCTGCGCGGATACGAACTGTCCGTCAGAAAAGCCGACGCCGAAATGATAGAGGTTGAATAAGAAAATATAAGTTAGCGATCAAAAGAAAGAAGGTAAACCGATGGATATCAAGATTGCATTGGCCGGTAACCCCAACAGCGGGAAAACCACATTGTTTAATGCCCTGACAGGTTCCAGACAATATGTCGGAAACTGGCCCGGTGTTACTGTTGAAAAAAAAGAAGGAAAGCTTAAAGGCGAGGATAATGTAACAATTCAGGATCTTCCCGGTATTTATTCACTTTCCCCGTATACGCTTGAGGAAGTCGTTACAAGGGATTATCTTGTAAAAGAGCGTCCGGATGCTATCCTCAATATCGTTGACGGAACAAATATCGAAAGAAACTTGTATCTTACAACACAGCTTCTCGAACTCGGACTTCCTGTAGTAGTTGCCGTTAACATGATGGATCTTGTCAGAAAGAACGGCCAGACCATTGACATGAAGAAACTTGCCGAGGATCTCGGATGTACTGTTGTTGAAATGAGCGCACTTAAGGGAGACGGAAGTGACCGTGCGGCCAAAGAAGCGGTTGCAGCAGCCAAGAAGGCTCAGAAGCAGCCCCTTCCTCATGTGTTTACGGGAAGTGTTGAACACGCCATTGCCCACATAGAAGAGTCGATCGAAAACGTAGTGGACAAGAATTACCTTCGCTGGTACGCGGTTAAACTGTTTGAGCGCGACAGCAAAGTAATTGAGCAGCTAAACTTAAGCGCTGACCTGAAGAAACATATAGAGGAGCACATAGCTGATTGTGAGAAAGAGCTTGATGATGACTCCGAAAGCATTATCGTAAATGAGCGTTACGCTTACATTCATAACGTAATGGCAAGATCCGTCAAGAAACAGGGCAAGGCACATGATATGTCAATGTCCGACAAGATCGACGCGATCGTGACCAACAGAATACTCGGCCTTCCTATTTTTGCGCTTGTAATGTTTCTGATTTACGCTATCGCAATGGGTGGATGGTCTGTTTCGATAGGTACTGCGGCAACTGATTTTACAAATGATGTTATATTCGGCGAATGGGTTCCCGGATTATTCGATACGATCCTTGGCGCGCTTTCCATAGAAGAAGGAACTGTATTGTACGGACTTATTCAGGACGGTATTGTGGCCGGTGTCGGTGCTGTTATCGGATTCGTTCCCCAGATGCTCGTACTGTTCTTCCTGCTTGCCATCCTTGAAGATATCGGATATATGGCAAGGGTTGCATTCGTAATGGACAGGATCTTCCGTCAGTTCGGATTGTCGGGCAAGTCGTTTATTCCCTGCCTTGTTGCAACAGGATGCGGCGTTCCGGGTATTATGGCTTCGCGTACGATAGAAAACGACAGAGACAGAAAGCTTACTGTCATGACAACAACATTTATGCCATGCGGAGCAAAGCTTCCGATCATCGGACTGATCGCCGGTGCCATCTTCGGCGGATCTCCCTGGATCGCAGCAAGCGCATACTTCATCGGAATAGGTTCGATCATTTTGTCGGGTATTATACTCAAGAAACTTAAGGCATTTGCAGGAGAACCGGCACCTTTTGTTATGGAGCTTCCCGCATATCATATTCCTTCGTGGGTAGGCGTTCTTCGTGCAACATGGGAGAGAGGCTGGTCATTCATCAAGAGAGCCGGATCGGTCATCGTTATCTCCTCGATCATTATATGGTTCCTCTCGGCATTCGGAAGTGTAAACGGACATTTCGGACTGGTTGATAATCTGTTCGAAGACGAGACGATAGTAACAGATGAATACGTTGCCGAACTTGCATCGCAGATGGATGTTCCGGAAGAGGACGTTAACGCAATGGATGCTTCCATCCTTGCTAAAGTCGGAAACGGTCTGTCGTTTATATTCAAGCCTCTCGGATTTGGTAACTGGAAGCCCACCGTGGCAACCATCACAGGACTCGTTGCCAAGGAAGAAGTTGTCGGAACATTCGGCGTACTGTACAATTATGATGACGGAGAAGAAGAGCTTGGAGAAGAAGGTGAACAGATCTGGGGCAGAGTAGCGGCAGATTATACACCGGCAGCAGCGTTTGCCTTCCTGATATTTAACCTTCTGTGTGCTCCCTGCTTTGCGGCAATCGGTGCGATCAAGAGAGAGATGAACAATGCCAAATGGACATGGGCTGCAATCGGTTATATGACCCTTTGGGCATATGTGCTTGCATTTATTGCATATAATGTGGGAGGACTCTTTACCGGGGATGTTACATTCGGAATAGGTTCGATTCTCGGCATAGCACTTATAGCAGTTATCATCTATATGCTTGTCAGAAAGGGATATGTTCCCGAGGAAGGCAAGGCATCGCTTACATCAGTGGAGGCAAGAGCTTAATGTCAGCTGTTTTGGGAAATATAATAGTAATAGCAATATTGGCTGTTATAGTATTCTTCTGTGGTAAAAGTGTCATCGGATCAATAAAAGGTGAACTTTCCGGCGGAGGATGCGCAGGATGTTCCCACAACTGCGGGTGCTGCGGTGGCTGCAGTTCTGTAAAGAAATCCTCCAAGGCAGGCTTACTTGACAATAATTCTCATTAGGTGTTAGAGTTTACTTGTCGCAGCAACCGTTATTGAGGGATTTATCATGGCAATGCTTGAGTCCGGTGAGGATTATATCGAGACAATCTACAGATTGAAGAAAAAGAACGGTGTCGTGTATTCAATTGATGTAGCAAGAGAGCTTGGCTTTTCAAGGCCCAGTGTTTCCCGTGCAATGAGCATCCTTAGGGAAGAGGAATACATCACTATGGATGAGGTCAGCAAGGAGATTAACCTGACGGATAAAGGCCGTAAAAAGGCCGTTGAAGTATACGACAGGCACAAAACCTTAACAGCATTCCTTCAGAAGACAGCCGGAGTTTCGGCCAAGATTGCCGAGGCTGATGCGTGCCGCATTGAACATATAATCAGTGCATCGACCTTCAGAGGAATTAAAACCTATATGAAAAGTAACGCATAGTATGTTATAATTCTTCTTGTAGCAAGTAGTGGCTTAATGGATTGTTGAAAAGGAGAATATGACTATGAAATGGGTTTGTCAGGTATGCGGTTACGTACATGAAGGTGATGAGGCTCCCGAGGCATGTCCTCAGTGCAAAGCACCTGCTTCCAAGTTTACAAAGCAGGAAGGTGAAATGACATGGGCAGCAGAACACGTTGTCGGTGTAGCCAAAGGTGTTTCGGAGGATATCATTGAGGATCTCAGATCCAATTTCAATGGCGAGTGTTCGGAAGTAGGTATGTATCTTGCCATGGCAAGAGTAGCATTCCGTGAAGGATATCCCGAGGTAGGAATGTATTACGAGAAGGCTGCTTACGAGGAGGCGGAACATGCTGCCAAGTTTGCCGAGCTTCTCGGAGAAGTTGTTACAGATTCTACCAAGAGAAATCTTGAGCTCAGAATAGAGGCTGAGAACGGAGCAACAGCCGGCAAGACAGATCTTGCCAAGCGTGCCAAGGCAGCGAATCTTGATGCCATACATGATACGGTTCATGAAATGGCAAGGGATGAGGCAAGGCACGGCAAGGCATTCAAGGGCCTGTATGACAGGTATTTCGGTTAATTAACCTGATCAAATATGTTTTTATCGGAGAGCGGATATTATCCGCTCTCTTTGTTTTTGCCGTCGGGACCAGACGTGTTATAATACTGCATTATGAAGAACGAAAGAATCAAGAGCGATACAACCGAACTTCTGTATGAGACGGACGGAATGATAACGGAATTTGAAGCCGCAGTTTATGAGGCGGGGGAAGATCCCGATACCGGAAAATGCTACGTAATACTTGACAGGACAGCCTTTTTCCCGGAAGGCGGAGGACAGCTCTCCGACACCGGTGTGATAATAACCGGAGACGGTAAAAGCATCAGGGTAACAGATGTTCAGAACGTGGACGGATCTGTCAGGCATTATATTGACGGAACCATATCCGCAGATGAGAGGATAACCGGTAAGATCGATGCCGGTCAGAGATTTTCCAGGATGCAAAATCATGGGGCGGAGCATCTTCTGTGCGGATTGATCCACAGGCGCTTCGGGTATGAGAATGTGGGATTTCATATGTCGGAGGAAGGAGTAACCTTTGATGTGGACGGGCCGCTTACCGAAGAGGATATCCGTGACATCGAAAGGATGGCAAATGAGGCTGTGTTTAAGAACGTCCCGGTAACTGTAAGCTTTCCGACAGAAGAAGAAGCAAAACGTACCGAATACAGAAGCAAGCTTGATACATATGAGGACATAAGGCTTGTTACGATCGAAGGTTATGATGTCTGCGCCTGCTGTGCACCCCATGTCGCGTCCACGGGTCAGCTGGGAGTCATCAAGATACTCTCATATATGCCCCACCGCGGCGGGATGAGACTGTTTATGATCGCCGGAATGGATGCATATAACGATTATGTATATCTTCACGACTCAAATGCCGAGATCATGGAAATACTGTCGGCAAAGCGTGACAGGACAGCGGAATTTGTCAGGGATTTTGCAGACAGGCAGATGCTTCTGAAAGAGGAAAACAGGATCCTTAAATCGGAGCTGACAAGCGCTGTTGCGGAAAATGTTATAGAGGGGATCAGGGGCAGAGGTTTTACAGACCACGGACCTGAGGTTATATGGGAGAACAGGCTTGACGAAACAGGACTTAGAAACCTTATAAACGAGTGCACCGGACAGTATGAAGGTATAGTTTGCGCGTTTTCCGGAAACGATAATGAGGGCTACAGATATATATTTGCAGTTTGCAAAAACAGGGCAAAAACTGCCGGGCTGAGAGACTTTGCGGATGATTTTAACAGAGTCTGCAAGGGAAGAGGCGGAGGAAGTGATATCATGGTTTTCGGAAGCACTTCGGGCACATCCGGGGAAATAAAGGCTTATTTTAATGAAAGAGCCGGACAAAAAGAGTAAAACATGTGGAATAGTCATGCAAAAAAGCGTAAAATATAAGAGTTAATTTGATTTCAATCAAGGAGTATGTGATATGCAGGACAAAAAGATGGTTGAGCAGATCACTTCCATGGAAGTGGATTTTGCACAGTGGTACACGGATGTTGTCAAAAAAGCTGACCTGATCGACTACACGAGCGTTAAGGGTTGTATGGTGTTCAAACCCGCGGGTTATGCCATTTGGGAACTGATCCAGAAACAGATGGATGAGAGGTTCAAGGCGACGGGAGTTGAGAACGTTTATCTTCCAATGTTTATTCCGGAGAGTCTTCTTGAAAAGGAGAAAGACCATGTGGAAGGGTTTGCACCCGAGGTGGCATGGGTAACGCAGGGTGGCTTGCAGCCCCTTGCCGAGAGAATGTGCGTAAGGCCCACATCGGAGACGCTGTTCTGTGATTTCTATAAGAACGAGGTCCATTCATACAGGGATCTTCCGAAGGTATATAACCAGTGGTGTTCGGTTGTGCGCTGGGAGAAAGAGACAAGGCCATTCCTTCGTTCAAGGGAATTCTTATGGCAGGAAGGACACACGATCCATGCCACATTTGAAGAGGCCGAAGAGAGGACCATTCAGATGCTGAACCTCTATGCCGACTTCTGTGAGGAAGTTCTTGCAATTCCCGTGATCAAGGGACGCAAGACCGATAAGGAGAAGTTTGCCGGTGCCGAGGCAACCTATACGATAGAAGCTCTTATGCATGACGGGAAGGCGCTTCAGTCGGGAACGAGCCACAATTTCGGTGACGGATTCGCGAAAGCTTTTGATATACAGTTTACGGACAAAGACAATAAGCTTAAATATCCTTTCCAGACATCATGGGGTTCGACGACGAGGCTGATCGGAGCCATCATTATGGTTCACGGCGATGACAACGGACTCGTCCTTCCGCCGAAGGTTGCTCCGGTTCAGGTTGTGATCGTACCTATCAGACAGCAGCAGGAAGGTGTGCTTGACAAGGCAAATGAAATCAAGGAAGCACTTGCCAAAAAGGGTATGAGAGTTAAGACCGACGATACGGACAAGAGTCCGGGATGGAAATTTGCCGAGGCCGAAATGCGCGGCATTCCTGTCAGAGTTGAGATCGGACCTAAGGATATAGAAGCAGGCAAAGCAGTTCTGGCGCGCAGGGATACGGGCGAGAAGACAGAATGTGCCATAGATGATCTGCCTGAGACTATCGAAAAACTTCTTGATACGATCCAGAAGGATATGCTTGAGAAGGCAAGATCGCGCAGAGATTCACAGACATATACGGCTACGACCAAAGAGGAATTCGACAGGCTCTTTGCCGAAAGATCCGGATTCGTCAAAGCAATGTGGTGCGGCGATGTTGAATGTGAGAACAAGATCAAGGAAGAGATGTCGGTTACGAGCCGCTGCATGCCTTTTGAGCAGGAGAAGATAGCGGACACATGCGTATGTTGTGGCAGACCGGCCAAGAAATTAGTCTATTGGGGGAGGGCTTATTAAATGAACATACTAGTTATCAACTGCGGCAGCAGTTCTCTTAAATATCAGCTTATCAATGCGGACACCGAGGAAGTTCTTGCAAAAGGACTGTGTGAGCGTATCGGTATAGACGGAGGAATGCATACATACCAGCCCAAGGGCGCGGACAAGATAAAGACGCAGACCGACATGCCGGATCACACGAAAGCGGTCCAGCTTGTGCTTGATGCACTTACGGATAAGAATTCCGGAGTTATAGCGGATCTTTCGGAAATAGATGCTGTGGGACACCGTATCGTTCACGGCGGAGAGAAGTTCTCGGGGTCTGTTCTTATAGATGACGAAGTGCTTGCAGCCATCGAAGAATGCAATGACCTTGCACCGCTCCACAATCCCGCCAACCTGATCGGTGTTAATTCATGCAGAAAGCTTATGCCGAATGTTCCCATGGTTGCGGTGTTTGATACGGCTTTTCACCAGACTATGCCCGAAAAGGCATATCTGTACGGAATACCTTACGATTATTACAGGAAATACAAAGTACGCCGTTACGGTTTCCACGGAACGAGCCACGAATATGTTGCAAACAGGACGGCAGAGTTTCTCGGAAAAGATATTAAGGATATGAAGATCATCGTATGCCATCTCGGAAACGGCGCATCGGTAAGCGCGGTTAACGGCGGAAAGTGCGTGGATACTTCAATGGGACTGACACCACTTGAGGGACTCATTATGGGAACGAGAAGCGGAGACCTCGATCCGGCTATTCTCGAATTTATTGCCGGCAAGGAGAATCTCTCGATCAGGGAAATGCTTAATGTTCTGAACAAGAAATCAGGTGTTCTCGGGCTGTCGGATGGCGTATCAAGTGATTTTCGCGATCTCGGCGAGGCCGCGGATTCAGGGAATACGCGGGCAAAGGTGGCGCTTGAGACATATGCTTATCACGTTGCCAAGTACATAGGTTCATATGTTGCGGCAATGAACGGTGTGGATGCGATCACATTTACCGCAGGTGTCGGTGAAAACAATATTTCGGCAAGGGCTATGATAGGTGAGTATCTGACATACCTCGGAACCAGGATCGATCCAGCCAGAAACAATATCAGAGGCGAAGAGACGATAATCTCGGAGGATGGATCAAAAGTTACTTTGCTTGTGATCCCCACCGACGAGGAAATGTCCATAGCAAGACAGACGGTTGCGTTATGCAAATAACCCCTCCAGGAAGTGTTAAAACTGTCATAGAGACACTGCAGGATAACGGCTTTGAGGCATATGCCGTGGGAGGCTGTGTAAGGGATTCTTATCTGGGATACGAGCCGCATGACTGGGACATCACAACGAATGCCAGACCCGGAGAAGTAAAATCCCTATTCAGAAGGACCGTTGATATCGGGATGCAGCACGGTACCGTCAAAGTCATGATGGGCCGGGAAGGCATCGAGGTAACTACCTACCGTATAGACGGAAAGTACGATGATTCACGTCATCCAAACGAAGTAACTTTTACGGCGGATCTTCGCGAAGATCTCCGGCGACGTGATTTTACCGTAAATGCAATGGCATACAGTGAAAAAACGGGTCTTGTCGATCTGTTTGGCGGAGTGGATGATCTCAAGGCGGGTGTCATCCGGGCCGTGGGAAATGCAGAGGAGAGATTCTCTGAAGATGCTCTCAGAATATTGCGTGCTCTGCGATTTTCCGCAAGATTCGGATATGAGATAGAAGAAGATACCAAACAGGCGATAGCAAAGCTTGCCCCGACTCTTTCGAAGATAAGCGCTGAAAGGATCAGGGAAGAGCTGGAAAAACTAATCTGCTCCGATAATC
The DNA here is from genome assembly GCA_002371615.1 of Lachnospiraceae bacterium UBA3762. Lineage (GTDB taxonomy): Bacteria > Bacillota > Clostridia > Lachnospirales > Lachnospiraceae > UBA2868. The sequence goes on from DFGA01000017.1 coordinate 118,574, forward strand.
CCGACAGACTTAAGCTGGCATATGAACTCGGGGTAACTTCGGTGATATTTCCCGAATGGGACCGTATGATGGAGTGCGAACAGAATAACCCGCATCATTATACCGATGTGGGGGATCATACCATTGATGCGATCAAATACGCGGTCAGGAATTTTGCTGATATTCCGGATGAGGAAAACAGGATATTAAGGATCGCTCTTCTGTTACACGATATAGCCAAACCGGTCAAAAAATTCCTCGGTGATGACGGACTGGAACATTTTACCGGGCATCCCGAAGAAGGTGCCAGAATGGCGGAAGATGTCCTTAAGAGACTTAAGTATGATAACAATACTATTATAAGGGTCAAAAAACTTGTCAGATATCATGACGAGATACCGGCTCTGACATTTCCCGGAGTCAGAAGGTTCATTGTCGAAGTCGGGCTGTCGAATATGGATGCTCTGCTTCTGCTCAAAGAGGCTGATCTGTATGCCCATACCAAATACAGATGGGATGAGAAGGCCGGGAACAATCAAAAGCTCGATATGATGTACCGGAAGATAGTCGCAGACAGGGACTGTCTGGCGATCAGGGATATGAAGATAGACGGAAACGATCTGATCAGCAGAGGGATCAAGCCGGGACCTGCCATGGGTGAGATCCTGCAAAAACTGTTTGAGACAGTACTTGACGATCCTGCTATGAACGATCATGAGATACTTATGGAAGCTCTGAGCGGTATGATCTAATGAAAAACATCGAGAAAGTGGTCATTCCCATTATTGTGATCATGCTTGTCACAGTGCTGGGGATCTACTGTATTTCAAGAGAATACGAGAAACAACGGGTTCAGGAAAGAAACGAGCAGATTGCACAGACCGTTGAAGATCAGAAGGAAGATGAACCGGTAAGCAGTGATGACCTTGTGTATCAGACAACGGCCATGCTTGTCGGGAAAAACGAAGATGAGCATAAGCTTAAGTTCATTTCTGTAGATAATGATAAACTGTTTGAACTTGAATACGAAAGCAAAACCCCTATTCTCGGAAAACACGGTAACTCACTTACGCTTTCACAGATCCCTCTCGGGGAGATACTTGATGTAGTGTACAGCATTCACAGCAGACAGCTGTATGAGATCCGTATAAGCAGCGAGGCGTGGACATTTTCCGATGTGACGAAATTCGAGATATTTCCCGAAGAAAAAAGGATGGATATTGCGGGAAGTACATACAAGCTTCCGAAAACTGCTATAGTATCATATAAAGACGAACTGGCAACATTTATGGATGTGACAAATGTTGATACTATAACCGTTAAGGGATACGGGCGCAAAGTTTGTTCCGTTATCGTTGACAGGGGTCACGGATATCTGCGTCTTCAAAATGATTCGTATTTTGAAGGCGGATGGATAGAGATAGGACAGGAAATAATCAAGACCGTAACGGAGGATATGCTGATCCCGGTTCCGGAAGGGGATTACCATGTCCGGCTTACAAACAAAGGTTACGCGGCGGAAGAAGACGTAACAATAGAGAGGGACAAAGAGACGGAGATCGACCTGTCAAAGGTTGATATCAAGGAAGTTGCGATAGGTCATGTATCTTTTACAATAGTGCCTGACTATGCACAACTGTTTGTCGACGGTCAGATGACCGATTTTGAAGAGAGAGTACCTCTTGAATTCGGGATACATCACGTTCATGTGGAGCTGGCGGGTTACGAGAGTGTAGATACAAACATAAGAGTATCGGACAAGTATGCAAACGTTGATATAACACTTGAGGCTGAGGGAACTGATACGCCGACGCCGACACCGACACCGACTAAGACGGCTACGCCGACACCTACGGTAACACTGACGCCGACACCTGCACCTACAGCGACATCTACGGCCTTCCCGATCCCGGCTTTCTCGAGAACGGTTCCGTCGCCGCTGTATACCGACAGAAGCACATCGTCATCTTCGACGGATTCCTATTCGGATTCCTCGACGGGTGCTACCGATGTAATTAGCGACACGAGAAAAATGTATGTTGAATCTCCGGAAGGAGCCGAGGTGTATATTGACGGTATATACACGGGAATAGTTCCGATATCGTTTGCCAAACCGGAAAAAGGATCGCATGTGATAACGCTTTCACAGAACGGACGCGTTACGAAGAGTTATACTATAGCTGTTTCGGATGATGACAGGGATGTTACCCTCTCGTTCTCTGAACTTGTCAGTGAACAGGATATTACTTCGGAATGAAAAAGTATTTAAAAAACAGAGAAAACCGAATAACGCTGATCTTTTTTATCATCACGATGATAGCGGCGGTAAGCCCTTTGATATCGAGATACTGCATTAACGGTCATGATCTTGATTACCATCTCTTAAGGATCGAAAACCTCAAGGAGGGTATCCTTATAGGCCGGCCGTTTATGAAGGTCAATACTTTGTTTTTCGGAGGAGCCGGATACGCAAGTTCCCTGTTCTACTCGGATCTGTTTATGCATATCCCGGCGCTCTTGCGTGTATTTCATGTGAGTATAGGAAAGAGTTTCCATATATATACGGCGATTATCTTTGTACTTAGTTATATTTCGACTTTTTACTGTGTATGGAAGATGAGCTTTTCGAAATTTGCAGGTTGTGTTGCCGCGATCCTGCTGACTCTTTGCCCGTATCATATGGATGATATGGTGGTCAGAACGGCGTGCGGGGAAAACGCGGCTTTTATTTTCCTGCCTCTTGCCATATACGGTATATTTAACGTTATATATGAGGAAATGGATAAGCCATGGGTATTCGGTCTTGGGTTTGCGGGGCTTATCGTCACACATCCTGCGACATTTGTTATGATGGTGTTTACAGGTGCTTTTGCTATGCTGCTTAACATCAGAAAACTTGTGGGACAGCCGAGGGTGATCGTTAAAACGGGTATCATTTCCCTGCTGGCGCTTTTTATAACGTCCTACCAGTGGCTTCCGATGCTTGAACAGTTTGCAAATGCACAGTTTTATGTATCCAATAACTGGACAGACCTGCTTGATGCCTCGGTCAGTTTTTCGGAAGTAGCCGGTTCCGAATTTCCGTGTGTCGGATTTACTTTGTTCGCACTCCTGCTTCCTAGAGTATTTTTGTCCCGGAAAGATTATCCGATACTTGCCTATGTTGATTATATGATCATTGCGGCACTTGTATTTGCCGTAGGCGCAACATCGGTTATGCCCTGGGAAAGGGTGGCTAAGTACTTCGGATTTTTGCAGTTTCCATGGAGACTGTTCATCATGACATCAACACTTCTTGCAATGGCAGATGCAATAGTCATAAAGCTGTTTATAGACAGGTTCGGCGACAACAGAAGGGGAATTGTTGCGGAAGTAGCGCTTGCGGCGCTGTTTGCGGTGTGCGCACAGTCCGCGATCGTTCATTTCAACCAGGAATCAATGGGTTATTACGATTACAGTGATGACTACTACAGTTATAAACCGTTTACGATAAACGTTGTGGCGGGCGAGTGGCTCCCCTCCACGGTATACGAAAGCGAAAAACTGCTCTCCCAAAGTGAGATTTTAAGGTTTGATGACGGAACAAAGGGCGATTTCAAGAGGGAAAAAGGAAAAGTGATCGCTACGATCACAGAAGACCATGAGTATGCGGATGTACCTTTTGTTTACTATAAAGGCTATTATGCATCTATTACCGACAGCGAAGGAAACAGGACAAAACTTGAGACTACCGGCGAGGGCGATAACGGTCTGTGCAGGGTATTTCTTAATGGTGCAAAAGGTGTGCTGACGGTATATTACAGGGGAACGATAATACAATATGTATCAGCGGCAATATCGGTTATTTTCATGCTTCTGATCTTTGATATATGGTATCTTAGAAATAAATACAAGAAAAAACTGAAAATGCGTGCAGCGGCTGCGGGAGCCAATTTGGGCAAGATAGCATGTTTTATCCTTATTCCCGTATGTATCATGCAGCTATGCGGATGCAGTGCTGCTGATATTCAAAATGTTGCACAAAGTGCCGGATACACCGATCCCGATGAGATGATAGACTATCTCAAGGACATAAACAACGTTGCTGATGAAGCCGAGGAGATAGAAAGTGAAGATCTTGAAACAGTAAATTACAGTCACAAAGGATATGATGCAAGCGGAAAGAGCTACGCGGTCCTGATAGATGAATCAACCGGTGAGCAGGTTATACGTGTGATATCCGTAGAGGAAGCTTCGGAGATTGCAGGAGAGCAAATACCGGTTACGGAAGGACTGTACCAAAAGCTTTTGGAAGAAAATGTCCAAAAAGTTCTGGACCATTACAGGACCGATGGTTTAAAAGAACGTGTAATATACGAAACGGACTCCCTGCTTTGTATGGAGGTTTTTCCCGAAAAGTCCGCAGTCTGCGGAATTGATGATCTGGCCGCAGTACTTGCCGATGATATATTAAATATACCCGAAAGCAGTATTTCGGACATACCGGAAAAGTATAATTATGCTGCGGTGCTCGCTAAGGCATCATATGTTCTTGAAGGATGGGAAGGCGCAGAAACTGCGGCCGGGAAGGCGGAAGCGTTTTTCAAAGATGCGGAGAGCTCACAGACAGACGATGGAGAGTCTGTTGCCGCAAGAATGTGGGCGGCTGCGGAATTATACAGGCTGACCGGACAGAAAACATACAGATCGGTTGTTGATGCTATAGCAATGGATATTGTGCCCGAAGGATTTTCTTTTGAAGAGCCGGGTTATTTCGGACTGTTTGCATACCTTATGGCACCGCATCCCACAAATTACAAAGTATGTACCAATATGATGAACGAAGTGTTTCTTGATGCGAATGATCTCATTAAGCAGCCGATAGATGATGTTTTTACGGATACAAGGGTGGATGACAAAACCCCTGAGCGGGACGAAAAGCTGGCAGAGCGGATGCTTGAGGAGGCTTTTCTTGTCACCATGACGGATTATGTAAGTGTAAGTGTTGAATACAAAGGCTTTGCTCAGAACAGGCTTAATTACATATACGGGGCAAATCTTTCGGGGATTGATTTTACCGAAGAGGACAAAGCCCTTTGCGATTCTCCGCAACTCTTTGTTTTGTGCGGACTGGTCAGGGAACAGTAAATTATTATATGAGCTTAAGGAGGGAGTATGAAAATAGCGGTTTTGGCAGGAGGGATCAGTACCGAAAGGGACGTTTCCCTTGTCACGGGACGAGAAGTATATAAAGCGCTCAAAGAAAACGGTCACAAAGCTATACTGCTTGATGCGTATCTCGGATGCGAGACGGGTCCCGATGAGGTCTTTGATGCGGATATTGACTGGGCGTCAAAGGTGGCACCGATATCCGAGGCAGCACCTGATATAGAAGAAGTCAAAAGACTCAGAGGCGCTGATTCCAAAGAGTTTTTCGGACCAAATGTCATTAAGATATGTCAGGCTGCGGACATAGTCTTTATGGCTCTTCACGGAGACTGCGGTGAAAACGGAAAAGTTCAGGCGGCATTTGACCTTATGGGTATTAAGTATACCGGAACGGATTCGTTATCTTCCGCTCTTGCCATGGACAAGTCATTATCAAAGCTGATGTTTAAGATGTATGGGGTGTCTACGCCGGACAGTTACATGCTAAAGAGCATTGATGATGATTACCGGCCGCAGTACCCTTGTGTTGTTAAAATATGTAACGGTGGATCTTCGGTCGGAGTATATATCGCAAATAACGAGAGCGAATATAAAAGTGCAGTCAGGGAAGCTTTCGGCTACGAATCCAGAGTCATGGTCGAGGAGTATATTAAAGGCCGTGAATTCACGTGTTGTGTAATTGAGGGACGGGCACTTCCAATAGTCGAGATAGAGCCCAAGTCGGGATTTTACGATTACAAAAACAAATACCAGGAAGGTTCAACAATTGAAACCTGTCCGGCGAATATTGACGAGGCAACCACTGCCAGGATCCAGGCCGAAGCCGTTAAGGCGTATAATGCGCTTGGGATCAAAACGTATGCCAGAATGGATTTCCTTATGAGTGATACAAACGAAGTGTACTGCCTTGAGGCCAACACACTTCCGGGAATGACCCCGACCAGCCTGATACCTCAGGAAGCTGCGGCAGCAGGGGTCGGTTACGGACAGCTCTGTGAATGGATCATTAAGATATCATTGCAAAAATGGGATTAAATATGCGTAATATGACACTTGAGGCGATAGCGGAAGCTGTCGGAGGAAAACTTGAAAATACTGCAAAAGTTGATCTTTCCAAGGAAGCAACATGCGTGGTCATAGATTCGAGACTCATTGAAGAAGGCGGAATATTTGTTGCCACAAAGGGAGAACGTGTCGACGGACATGATTTTATCGGACAGGTATTTGCTAAGGGAGCACTTGGTGTAATATGCGAGAAGCTTCCGCAAAAACCCGCCGGCCCCTGCATAGTTGTCGAGGACAGTTTTGAGGCACTTAAAAAACTGGCAAAATATTACCGTGACCAGCTGTCGCTCAAAATAGTCGGGATCGTGGGAAGCGTAGGCAAGACCAGTACGAAGGAAATAGTTGCATCCGTTCTGTCTTCACATTATGAAGTGCTGCGGACGGAAGGAAACTATAATAATCAGGTTGGTGTTCCGCTTACGATTTTCAAGATAAGAGATGCCCATGAAGTTGCCGTTATAGAGATGGGGATCAACAACTTCGGCGAAATGGACTCTCTCGGCAGGATCGTCAGACCCGATATAGTGGTGTTTACAAACATCGGGCCGTGTCACCTTGAATTTCTCGGTGATCTTGACGGAGTTCTTCGCGCCAAAACGGAAGTCATTCCCCATATGAGTGCAACAGGAACTCTCGTACTGAACGGCCAGGATGAAAAGCTTGCGCTAATAGACGGCGATAAGGCATTGGGAAGACTTGTCATTAAATACGGCAAGGAATCGAAAAGAGACGATGTGTACGCATCGAATATAGAAAACCTCGGTCTGGACGGTTCGAGATTTACGGCAAATTTCCCTGATGGCAGTCATTATGAGATGACGGTGCCGCTTCCGGGGTATCATATGGTTGATAATGCCATCGCTGCGGCAGCAGTCGGTTATCTGCTGGGACTAAACCTTGAAGAGATCAGGCGCGGACTGTCGGGAGCCCAGCCTTTGTCCGGAAGAGGGCATATTATACATTCACAGTATTATACAATAGTGGATGATTGTTATAATGCAAATCCCAAATCCATGTGTGCTGCCATAGATACACTCGGGTATGCCCTCGGGCGGAAAGTTGCGATCCTTGGAGATATGTTTGAACTTGGGGAAGAATCTGATAAACTTCATGGGCAGGTCGGGGACTATGCAGCTTCCCACGGAGTGGACTCCCTCATATTTGTGGGGGCTTCGGCTAAGCATATGTATGAACGTGCAAGGCTTCACGAAGACGTGGAAATAAGGTATTATCCAAACAAAGAACTGCTTATCGGGGCATTGTCGGATGATACAAAAGATATACTCAGGAAAGGTGATACAATACTCGTTAAAGCATCCCATGGAATGGGATTTTCCGAAGTGGTGGACTTTTTAAACAGATAAGGAGAAGATCATGGCATTTACTATTTTCACAGACAGCGGGGCAAATATCACAGATAAGGTAAGGGACCACTACGGTATCAAGGTTATATCCCTTACGCTCGTAATGGAAGGAGAGGAATTCCAGTTTACAAGTTCTGAAGAATTTGACTATGAGGGTTATTACGAGAAACTTAAGGACGGACTCAAGGTTTCAACGTCACAGATCAACCCCAGTCAGTTCATCGAAGCTTTCGAGCCGGAACTTGAAAAGGGCAATGATATACTGTATGTCGGACTGTCCGGCGGAGTGACCGGGACTATCAATTCCGCGAAGATAGCAGCGTCGGATCTGATGGAGGATTTTCCGGAACGCAGGATCATGGTTGTAGATTCACTCGGAGCATCTCTCGGAGAGGGGATCCTTGTTACCGAGGCGGCCGAATGCGCCAGAAAAGGGATGACTCTTGAAGAGACTGCTGACAGAATAGAATTCCAGAAGTACTGTATGTATCAGGTATTTGTTGTGGATGACCTGAAGCACTTGAAGAGGACGGGGCGAATAAGCGGAGCTCTTGCATCCCTCGGTACCATGATGGATATCAAACCGATACTTAAGGGAAACACCGAAGGCAAAATAGTCGTAGAGTGTAAGGCAAGGGGCCGCAGGCAGGCCATAAAGGCTCTTGCAGAGAAATACAGGGATCTTGTTGTTAATGCCGGGGAACAGACTGTCGGCATATCATACGGCGGAAAGCGTGAAGATGCGGTGCATCTTGCCAATCTCATTTCAAAGATCGCACAGCCGAAGAAAATCTGGCTGGTGGCGCATGAGCCGACCACAGGCTCTCATGTGGGTCCGGGAATGCTTGGCCTGTATTTTAAAGGCGCTGATGATGTCAGGGCATTCTGAACGGACGATTATTGTCAGAAATAAAAGGGGTAGATTGTTTTGGTAAGATTTGTTCTTCTGGTTTTGGTGGTAGTTATCGATTTTATCGTTATCATTCCGTTTGAGCTGATCGGGTATATTATCGGTCTGTTTTCCATGAAGGCCAGAAACGCATATATGAAAGTGCTGATGACGGTTGTTCTGTCAACTCTCCAGTTCCTGTCCGGTGCCAAGGTTACGTTTATCGGAATGGAGAAGATACCGAAAGACCGGGCGGTATTGTATGTTGCCAATCATCAGAGCTTTTTTGATGTGATACTTACAATAACCCGTCTTCCCGGCCTGGTGTGCTTTGTTGCCAAGAAGCAGTTCAAGAAGATACCGATCTTCTACCAGGGACTGGATCTGTATAATACCTTATTTATTGACAGGGACAATGTTAAGGAAGGCCTGAAGACGATACTTGAAGCGATAGAGCGCGTCAAAGAGGGGATGTCCGTTTTTATCTTTCCGGAAGGCACCAGGAGCCGTGACGGAAATATGAATGAATTCAAGGAAGGCAGTATGAAGATCGCCACGAAAAGCGGCTGTCCCATCGTTCCTGTAGCGATAACAAACACTGCGGAAGTGTTCGAAAATCATTTTCCGAAAGTCAGAGGTGTTCCGGTGATCGTTGAGATGCTGGATCCCATATATCCCGAAGATTTCGATAAAACAGAGCAGAAGCATCTCGGAAAGCTGTGCAAAGAGCGTATTGAAGCGGCAAGAGACGCAAACTACGAAAAATACTGTAAATGATGTTTTCACTAATTCCGGTAAATTATGTTTCCGGATGCGATCGTATATTTGATCCTGCCCGTAAACTCTCTTCCGAGAAAAGGTGAATTGGATGATTTTGATCTGGATGAGGAATAAACTGTCGTCTCATCAGCGGAAAAAATCATTATATCCGCAGGAGCGCCCACAGACAGGGTTCCTGCATCAAGTCCGTAGAGCTTCGCCGGATTAAGGCTCATCAGTTCAAAGAGCCTTGACATATCAATGATATCCCTTTTGACAAGAATCTCATATGCAAGCAGGAATGAAGTTTCAAGTCCGATTATCCCGCTGGGAGCCGATACGAAATCACGTGATTTTTCTTCGGGTGAGTGTGGGGCGTGATCGGTTGCTATCATATCTATTGTCCCGTCGGACAGACCTTCCCATATGGCTTCCCGGTCATCGGTGCCTCTTAGCGGCGGGTTCATCTTGGCGTTTGTATTGTACTGCTGTACAGCCGAATCCGTAAGTGTAAAGTGATGGGGTGTTGCCTCCGCGTGGATGTTAGGGTTGGTCAGCTTCGCGCGTCGTACGGCATCAACACCTCCGGCTGTACTGATATGCTGTATATCAAGTATGACACCGGTTGCGGAAGCGATCTCAAGGTCCCGCTTTATCATTGATATTTCCGCCTCAGGATCCGAGCCTGTAAGTCCGAGAAGCTTTGCGGCCGTACCTGAATTGACACCGTTTTCACTGATATATGCCGGGTCTTCTTCATGAAGGGATACCGGAACGTTAAGCTTTGATATTTCCCTGAATGCTTCCGTCAAAAGAGCAGCATCTTCTATCGGCTTTCCGTCATCCGTAAAGCCGACGGCTCCGGCATTTAATAGTGCTTCAAAATCATTAAGCCGAAGGCCTTTCATTCCCTTTGTAACGGTGGCACAGGTATATATGTGAATGTCCTCTTTTGAGGCGCGCAAAAGTACATCCTGTACAAGTTTTGGACTGTCTAACGGAGGAGTTGTGTTTGCCATTATAACAACCGTTGTAACACCTCCGGCAGCAGCGGCAAGAGAACCTGTATGGAGATCTTCCTTGTGTGTCTGTCCCGGATCGCGGAAGTGAACATGAACGTCAACAAGCCCCGGTCCTGCGATAAGGCCTCTCCCGTCTATAACGGTATCTTCACCGGCATCCGGATACGCCAGGACATATTCGGGCTGTGAGACGATCCGGCCGTTAACGATGTAAATATCCCCGGTCTCATCCCTTGTATTTGCGGGATCTATGATCCTTATGTTTTCTATTTTCATCTGTCGTATCCTCCGCTTTTTCTTGAGAGCCACGCAATGATTATACAATATGATTTGCAGTTTTGTGTATTAATTTACGTGTAGGTATTGTATAATTTACATATCTATGCACAATTGAGAGCTTTTATCAGCAACGGAGCAGTTCCGGGAGGGTTGATATGAACAAGAGCCAGAATGAAGATTTATTAACCGCATGGGTCAAAGTCGGGCTGGTCCTTATGCTTGCCATTACCCTTCTGATGATGCTTATCGCTGCAGTTGACAGCAACACAAAAGGAGAAGCATCCACAGGTTCATTTGGCACCAAGGATTTGAATGAGGGCTGGATGCTTACACAGAACGATACGACAGAAATCATTTCACTTCCGGCATATGTTGATGCCGCTTCCGGCGATGAGATCATAATCAGCAATACCCTTCCGGCAAATATCTCAAACGGAATGAGCCTTATGTTAAGGGCTTCAATGCAGGATGTGGTTGTGTATATTGACGGAAGATTAAGAGAAGAGTATTCCTCTAATTCCTCCTTTGATATGAGCCGGTATCTTCCAAGTGCGTATGTAGTGACTGCACTTAACAGTACAGATGCCGGTAAAGATATTTCTATACATATCACTGTCAAGAACAAAGGAAGTATTAATGCCATCAGTTACGGTCACGGTAATAACGTGTGGTTTCCCGTTATCAGGAACGGGCTGTGGGTGAACATACTTGCGGTTATAGAACTGATCAGCGGTGCAGTGGCGTCACTTGGGGCATATGCACTTGGAAGGAAGTACAGGACGCAGGCTATCGGATATTTAGGGCTTCTCATGATGGATGTTGCATTGTGGATGCTCAGTGAGTCAACTCTTCGTCAGATCATATTTACAAGACCTTCCATGTCTCAGTATTTCTCATATATGACGCTCGAACTTATTGGAGCACTGGCATGCATGTATTTTGATGCGGTGCAGCACAGGATCTATCACAAAAGATATGTGATAGCAGAAGCTGTAGTTCTTCTCCAGATACTTATAAACATAATACTTCATATAACCGGAATAGCGGAATTTTATCAGACACTTGCATTTACTCACATTTTGGAAGCGGCATGTGCGGTAATTGTAATAGTTTGTCTTATCACGGATGCAACAAGCGGAAGGATAGCAAGCTACAGGATGAGTGCAATAGGAGCATTGGTTTTCGTGGGATTTTCAATACTCGAACTTGTTCTCTTCTATGTGTCAAAGTTCAGGAATCATTTCGGAATCTTTATATGTTCCGGACTGCTTGCACTGTTGATATTCACGGTTATTCAGATGGTAACGGATGTTCTTGCGATGTTTCGCGATAAGGAAAAAATACGCATGGACATGACCGGGCGGACAATAGAAACTATAGCCGGTGCAATTGATGCAAGGGATGAATATACCGGAGGACATTCCGAGAGAGTAGGACTTTACGCGCAGGCATTGGCGCGCCGGATGGCTGAGGAATATGATTTTAGCGAAGAGGATATATTAAGGATCCATTATATAGGGCTGATCCACGATATAGGAAAGATCGGCGTGGCCGACAGTGTGCTCAACAAGGCCGGGAAGCTTACGGACGAGGAATTCTCTCTCATGAAGAGGCACCCGGAGATCGGATATGAGATCATGAGTTCTCTCGGGGAAGAGATAGAGGGTGTGCTTGATGGCATACGGTACCATCATGAAAGGTATGACGGCAGTGGCTATCCGGATGGACTGTCAGGTGATGAGATCCCGCTTGAAGCCCGGATACTGTGCCTTGCGGACAGTTACGATGCCATGACATCAAACAGAGTATACAGAAAGAGACTGACAAGGGATGAGGTCATAAACGAGCTGAGGAGATGTTCCGGCAGCCAGTTTGATCCGAAACTGGCGGATATATTTATAGGTCTTCTTGAAAGCGGTGAGATTTCAGAAGTAACGATTGACGGAATGGCTGCAGGAAGTACGGGAGAGGCTCTTGAGTCGGCAAAGCTCGAAGGGCGTCTTCAGAACGACCTTCTGGCCGGAGAGAAGATCATTCATCCTTCACACGTCAGAATGCTGTGTTACATGATCAAGCTTATGGAGAGAAAGGACAAGCAATATACGGTCATGTTCATCGGCGTGGATGATGATCCTCAAAAGAGTGAGAATGAAGTTGCATCCGCAAGAAGGAAGATCGCTTCCGTTGTTGCCGAGAGCATAACTGCCCATGATATAAACATACGTTACAACGAGCGCCTTAATGTAGTGGCGCTGTTTGACAGAACCGATGAGGAATCCGGCGCATTTGTTGACATGATCCGCAATAAATTACCGGGGATTTACGTTGCATAAATTTGTCAAAAGGGACGGTCTTTCTGACACCTTTTGACACTATGAGGTAGTGATAAGAAAAGGACAGACAGATAATATGAAAGTAACAATACTCGGAGCGAGAGGTTCGGTTCCGACAGATGGAAAGGAAATGATCGAATACGGAGGTGCTACATCATCTGTTTTGATAGAGACAGAAGAGGAGGCAATATTTCTTGATGCAGGGACGGGGATCCTAAAGTCACCCGATATTAAAGACAGGAACATATCCATCCTGATATCCCATCCACATGCAGATCATCTGCTGGGATTGCCTTTTTTCCCATACATTAACCGGAACAAGAGAATTAACATTTATTCATTTGCAGACGGAAAAATCACGACAGCGGAACAGATAGGAAGATATCTTTCCCCGCCGTTATGGCCCTGTACATTAGATGATTATCCCGCAGATATACATTGTATCGATATGACACTTCCTTTTACGGTAGGTAATGTCAATGTTTCCGGGATCAGATCCAATCATCCCGGAGGATCAACAATATTCAGGGTTGAGAGTTGCAATAGGTCTGTGGTATATGCAACAGACTACGAACACTCAACAGAAGCGGATGCAAAACTGATCGGGCTGTGCGAGCATGCGGATCTTCTGCTGTACGACGGACAATACACGGACGATGAGTATGAACTCAAGAAAGGATTCGGACATTCAACAAGCAGACACGGATCATACATTATGAAGGAGAGTAATGCCGCAATGCTGCGTATAGTTCATCATGATCCGCTTCATGATGACCGGATGCTTAAGGCCATGGAGGATGAAATAAGGTCACAGTCGGTTGCTTTTGCAAGAGAAGGAGAGGTCATATGCATACAATGAACATGGGGTATACGCTTGACAATATGATAGGCATAGCTCTTGAGTTAAGCGCCGAAAAGGACTTTTCGAAGCTTATGCAGAAGATCCTTACCGAGGCCATGAGGATCACACATTGTGATGCCGGAACGGTATATATCAAAGAGAAGGATCAACTTGACTTCTATACCGTATGTACCAAATCCAAAGGCGTGTTTGCGGTCAGGGGAGACTCTTCAATGCCTCCCGTACCTCTTACGAGAAAGCATGTATGTGCATGTGCTGCCATGGATAACGTCAAGATAAATATAGATGACGTGTACAATTCCCCGGAATATGATTTTGCGGGAGCGCAGAGGTATGATAAGCTTAATGATTACCGCACCCGGTCAATGCTTGTAATACCGATGGCGGATGAAAAGGATATTGTGATCGGAGTCCTGCAGCTCATTAATTCACTTGACGAAGAAGGCAATGCAATACCTTTTGACCCCGGATATGAGGATGTGGTGTCGGCACTGGCATCCCTTGCTGCCGTTTCCATCAATAATCATAAACTTGCACAGGAGGTGACAGATCTTCTTCACTCATTTGTCAGTGTTATGGTTGATGCAATTGAAGCCAGAAGTGCATATAATGCCACCCACACCAGAAGCATGGTAGGGTATGCCGAAAAGTTTATCGACTGGCTCGCAGATACCGGAAATGAATGGCAGTTTGACGAGGACAAAAGAGATGCCTTCCTAATGAGCGTGTGGCTTCACGACATAGGAAAGCTTATGATACCGCAGGATATACTTGACAAGCCCGACAGGCTGGGAAGTCGCAAGGATTCTGTCAAGAGCAAGCTTGAGATCACTAAACTTGAAGCAAAGGTCAAGGCTCTTTCCGATAAGGAAAATGAGGAAAAATATTATGAGAAGGTAGAGTTGCTTGACAAGGCGTGGGAGCTTATAGAATATGCGAACACCGCCGGCTATATTCCGGACGATACGGCGGGACTTCTTGCAAAGTATGCAAAAATAGAGTGTACCACACCATACGGCAAGACGGAAAATCTTCTGACCGAATCAGAGCTTGAAGCGATATCGATCCAGAAGGGAACCCTGACAGCCAAAGAGAGGGGACAGGTTGAAAAACATGTATCCTACACAATCAGTATGCTTAAGAAAATGGGATTTGGAGGAATATACGAAAATGTTCCGACGTGGGCAGGAGAACATCATGAATACTTAAACGGGGCCGGTTATCCGTATAAGCTTACCGGAGACGAGTTATCACCGGAATCCCGTCTTCTTACGGTCATAGATATATATGATGCGTTAACTGCCGAGGACAGACCATACAAACCGCCAATGCCCTCTGACAGGGCCTTTGGTATACTGGACATGATGTGCAGCGAAGGTAAGATCGACAGAAGGATACTGGATATGTTCAGAGAAAGCGGAGCATGGCAAAAAGAGATAGCAGCAAACAAACTTTAGGGAACAGGCGTGAATATTAGATCTCTGTGGACAAACAGGAAAATACGGCCGGTTATCATATCGGTACTTGCAGCAATGCTCACAACGCTTGCCGTGGGAGTGCTTGATGTTGCCGGAAGACTTGACAGGTGGGCGGAGGATGCCATTTATCAAAAGCCCAGATCACTTGACGGGAAGATCATCGTTATAGGTATCGATGATAAAGCTCTTGAAGAGATCGGTCCATATAACACATGGGACAGAAATATTATGGCATCTGCCCTGGAGGAGCTGGCCAAAGATCCCGAAAACCTCCCTGCTGTAGTGGCAATAGATACGCAGTATACCGGCAGGACAATACAGGAGGCCGATCAGAGGCTTGCTGATGCCGCTGGGAAACTTGGCAATGTGATCACTGCGACATTTGCATCCATAGGCCCGGCTGTTGTCGAGGATGAAAACGGAAAGATGATCCTGGATAAGAATGCCGTGTACAGTTACTCAAGGCCATATAAGGAGCTTGAAGATGTAACTGCCCAGGGTCATATAAATGCCATGACAGATAGCGACGGGATAATGCGGCATGCATTGCTTACCGTCTCACCTGAAGGCGGGAAGGTATACTCTATGGCATATACTGCCGCAAAGATGTATGCCGAAAACAACGGATATGATATCTTACTTCCGGGAAATGAATCCGATAGTTTATATGTGTCATATTCCGCGCTTCCCGGGGGATACTATGACGGTTATTCGATATATGATCTGATAAACGGGGACATCGGGTCTGATGCATATGCCGGCAGGATCGTTTTCATAGGACCGTATGCTGTCGGACTTCAGGACACCTTCTTTACGGCTATTGATCACGGAAGGCAGATGTACGGGGTTGAATATCAGGCTAATGTTACCCAGATGATGCTTGACGGTAATTATAAGAGGGAGGCTGCAAAGGGATGGCAGATACTGGCACTCTTTATTGTCTGTTTTGCCGTTTTCTATATATTTCAGATCAAAGGAAACCGTGTATCAAGTGTTGTTGCACTTGCGGCAATATCACTCAGTATTATTACATCATATATTGCATACAACAATGGGATCGTACTGCATCCGCTGTGGATACCGGCAGGAGTATTCATACTGTATATAACCGCGATAGCGATCCGTTATGCTGTCTCGGTATTTGAGAAGCAGCAGATAACAAGAACGTTTGAGAGATATGTTGCTCCGGAAATAGTAAGCGAGATCCTGAATGAAGGGCCGGAAAATCTGTCCCTTGGGGGAAAACTTACGGATATAGCTGTACTGTTTGTTGATGTCAGAGGGTTTACAGCCATGTCAGAGAGGCTGTCGCCCGAGAATGTTGTGTATATCCTTAACCGCTATCTGACTATGGCAAGTGACTGTGTAGAGAAAAACGGAGGAACCCTTGACAAGTTTGTGGGTGATGCAATGATGGCATTCTGGGGTGCTCCGATCGCAAGTGATGATTTTCTCTACAAGGCGGTCGTTACGGCTAAAGAAATAGTAGAGGGAGCAGTCAGTGTATCCAAAGAGCTTACAAAGGAGATAGGGGAAGAACTGAATGTGGGCGTCGGTGTTCATTTCGGTCCGGCAGTAGTAGGCAATATGGGATCGGAAAAACACATGGACTACACAGCGATAGGAGATACCGTAAATACGGCTGCCCGACTAGAGGCTAATGCTCCGGGAGGCGAGATTTATATCAGCCGGGAGGTCGCTGACAGGCTGGAGGGACGAATTAAATATTCATCACTTGGTAATACCGTCAGGCTGAAAGGAAAATCACCGGATTTTGAAGTGTTGAGGCTGGAATGATTTTAGCCGCAGGATTGTGGAGGATCACGGATGGATAACAGTAAAAGTAACGTGGAAGTTAATGACAACAACAGGAAAAGGCGCATAATTGCCATAATTGTCGCGGCGATAGTACTGCTGGCCGTCATTATAGGTATATTTCTCTATACAAGAGCCATAACCGCTGTTACCATGCGCATACAGAGGCTTGTTGGAACCGTTAATCTCATGGGAGAAAACGGCAAAGAGCAGACGATACGCGAGAAGATGAGGCTGGGAGCCGGCCAGACCGTAACTACTGCCGGAGAGAGCCTCATCATGGTCAGTCTTGACGATACCAAGCTTCTTACAATGGAGGAGACCAGCCGTGCGGATATAAAGGCAAGGGGAAAGAAACTGGAATTTGATCTCATAGAAGGGAATCTTTTTTTCAATGTAACGGAAAAACTTAAGGATAATGAGTCCTTTGATGTTACAACTTCCACGATGATCTGCGGGATCAGGGGCACCAGTGCATATGTGGGAAGAGATTCCACCAGTCATGAAATATTAATGGTAACCGATGGTTTGGTTCATGTTGTTGCGACCAATCCGGTGACCAAAGAAAGCACGGAAGTAGATGTTCCTGCCGGACAGAAGATCACCATATACCTTGATGAAGAAGCGGAAGGCGACAAAACAATTTCCATAGTAATGGAACCGTTTAAGGAAGAAGATCTTCCGGCGATGGCTCTTGACACAATACGAAAGAATAAAGATCTTATGGAAAGGGTAGCAAAGGCTTCGGGATTTTCGAAGGATAAGCTTATCGCGCTGGCAGAGGTTTCGTGTACACCCGGAATATCCATGTTCGGATCGGCAGCAAATGATCTTCGTGCAGAGGGAATAGACGATGCAATTCCGTTTACGGGTAATCGCGCAGATGAAATGGTAAAATCAGCAAATTCAGCTGTCAATATAGCCAGAGAGGATCTGCCCCTTGAGATTGCTATAATCCGCGGCTACCGTGATGTTATGGGTGTCGGGACGGATGCAGGATACGACAATGAGCGCATGGGCAAGCTCATGGATGGTGCAAGGGCTGTTATGGAGGAGACCTTTGACAAGGCCGGAGCTGCAGGACTTAATGATAACGACAGGCTGGATATTGCAACGAAGGTGTCGGCTGCCCTTGTTATCTCTGCAGGACGAATGACGGTGGGAGGGTTGTCAGCCGATGAAATAGGTCAGGTAATGGATGCCGAGTCACAACTTTTTACCGAAGCAGTGGATGAGGCGGTTGGTGATTCATCCGACGGCTCTAAGGGTACAGATGCCATCGCAGCTGTTGACAGAATCAGTGATCATGTTACCGGAACCGTTGATGAGGAAATGGAAAAATCATCCGATGGGGAAGAGACTGTAATTGCACTACTTGGGAAAGGATCCGGAAACACAAACTCAGGAACCACAAATCCGGAAAACAAAAACACTGAAAAAACAAACCCGGAAAATAGAAACTCAGAAAACAGGGAGTCAGGGAACACAAACTTAGGAAACAGAAATCCAGAAAACAGAAATCCAGAAAACAGAAATTCCGGAAACAGAAATTCAGAAAACACAAATTCAGCCACTAATTCGGCAGGTAGTACAGGAAATACCGTGGTTGCACAAAATTCGAGTGGGGCAGCATCGCCGCTTGTAACGCCCGTACCAACCACGGTTCCTTCATGGACACCGCAGAATAGTCAGAACCAGAGCAGTGAGCCTGATCCATACGGGGATAATAATGATACCGGATCCGGAAGCTCAGATTCTTCATCCGAAACCACACCGACGCCGGCACCGACAGCGACGCCAACGCCGACACCGACACCAACGCCAACGCCGACACCGACAGCGACGCCAACGCCGACACCGACGCCAACGCCAACTCCGACAGCAACACCGACGCCCACACCGACACCGACTACACCGGTTGATTTTTCAAACGGAACCACCGGTGAATGGGATGGGTCAAATCTGGTTATAAAAACTGCATCGGGAGGAGTTGCGGAGGTACTTACGAATGCTCCGGGTAATACTGCAAAGCTGACACCTCAAAATGTTAATGTAGATGATTCCGCATCAATTACAGAAGTAAAGTTTTCAGCTGGATATGCATCAGATCTGCCGGGATTTCTTGACAGAAACAGCGGAGTCAGTAAAGCATCTGTCGGGGTAATTACTATGAACAGATCCGGAAGTAGTTATTCCGCTGAAGTCCAGGGAGGAGTATCAGGATCGGACGGAACAAGGTTTCAATCAGTGTTTCTTATCAATGGAATGCAAAATGGCACCGATCCGGGTGAATATCCATCTGTAACATCTGTCTCATTACCGGGACTTACAGTTACATCTTCCGGGGGAACTACGACTGCAACTGTTTCCAGCAATACATATTATGATATAAAAGTTGTAAATGGAAGTCCGGCGTTGGTATATGGCAACACTACACAGGGAGATACTTCAACAGAGGTACAGATAGGAAGTATAACAGACAGCGGATTTAATTAATGTCCGGCTCTGAAGTTGTCAGAAAGAACCGTCCCTTTTGACAACTATAAACATATGATATAATATGCTCACTATTCATATTCGGAGAGATTATGGGATTCGATTATTTTGTATTTTATACTGAAGCAAGCCTGATCTGTGTGATAATACTGGCAACGATTCTGATAACCGACAGAATGTATAACACAAAGCAGGAGAAGCAGGTGTGGTTTAGCCGGGCTATAGTTGCGTTTATGCTGTACTTTATCTCTGATGCATGCTGGGCAGCGATGCTGAGCGGCCAGTTTACGGTAAAACGCTCCTATGTTGTGCTTGTTAATCTGTCGAATTATATTCTGCTGAGTGTGATGGCATGCGGGATGTTCATGTTTATTGCGGCATCCGAGAAAATGCCTTTCCGTAAAGATGCAAGGAAAAGAAGGCTTATCTGTATTCCAGTGATCATTTCCATACTGGTTATTGTAATTGCCTATATTGCAGATCCTTTATTCTGGATCAGCGAACAAAACGAACTCAATAACCTGTATTATCCGTTAATGTTTGCGGTGCCTTCACTCTATCTTTGGGCAGGATTTATCCTTTCCATCAAATACGCCATACGATCGGAATCAAGGACCGATAAGCGGAGGTTTCTTGTTATCGGAAGCATTCCCGTGGTTGTAATGGCATTCGGAATGGTCCAGGTTGTTGCGCTTAATGCCCCGACATTTTGCTTTGGATGTACTGTAATGTGGCTGTTCTTTTATCTTGAAAATATGCAGACCATGATCTCGGTGGATGACCTGACTCATTTAAACAACAGAGGCCAGATAAACCGTTATCTGGAGCAGATACATTTCAACAAGGATATCCGGGTCATCATCATGATGATCGATATCAATAAATTCAAGAATATCAATGACACGTACGGTCATGCGGAAGGGGACAGGGCGCTGGTGATCGTATCGGAAGCCCTCAGGCAGACATGCGAACAGATAAAGGCTTCGGTGTTTCTCGGCAGATACGGAGGAGATGAATTTACGATCGTTATCAAGAATCCGGAAGAAGATATACTGCCTGAACATCTGGTTGAAGCGATTCATGAGATCCTTTCACAAAAGAGGGCAGAAAATCAATTGCCGTATGAACTTAATGTAAGCATTGGCTATGATGTGATAAGAGACAGTAACGATGATGCCAATGAGTGTCTTAAGCGTGCGGATAAGAACCTCTATTTAGATAAGCAAAGAAAAGGAGAATAATATGGAACCCCTATTTTCACCGGACATTCACGTGCTATATGAACACAGTTCAATTCCGCTTGGAATATTTTATGATGATGGCGGAAGATTCCATGCTTACCTTGTTTCGGAGGGAGCATGTAAAATGTATGAATCCACTGCCGAAGAAATGATGACGAGACTCAACAGCGACGATCCTTTTGTTAATATAGTCGAGAGAGAGGAAATGCTAAAGGCTGTGCGTGATTTCTCGCGAAATGACGCACATTACAATGTTGTATTTCATGAATATGTCGGGAAAAACAGAAAGCTTATAACCATCCACGGGATAGGTGAACATGAGTATACCAAAGACGGCAGAAGATACAGCATAATCCGCTATGATGAGATATCGGACAGATCAAGGCGTTTTCTGTTTAAGGACGAGGAGAAGGAGATTGAAGAGCGCGACAGGCTGTTTGCAGAAATCGATGATGCAATAGCCAGAAGTTATACGTCTGTTATATATGTGGATACAGACACTCAGATAGTTACATCCGTGAGACTGAACAGACATGGCAAACCTCTTGAGGAAGAATGCCGGAGGGATTCCCATCTTCGCCACGTTATAGATGTCTATGTAAATGCGCTTGTATACCGGGATGATATGGAAGGAGTCCTCAAGTTAGGTGATTACGATTATGTAATAAATGCTCTTGAGAAAAACAACCCTCTCTATCATACATACCGTACCGTCCGTGATGGGAGAATAGTATTCTACCGTCTTAAGATCATTCCTTTCGAGGGCGGCAAGAAACTCATATACGGTTTTGAATATTTTGATGATCAGATACGGGAGAAACTTGCCCTCAAAAACCAGTATGATACTCAGATGACACTTCTTGCGGGATTGTCATGTGAATATGATTCGGTCTGGCTTGTGGATGCGACCCTTCATCATTGCAAACTCATCCGAAGCAACATAAAGAATAATATTGCAGATATAATGAACAGGGATAATGAGGGATTATACGAGACAATACTTGGAAATTACATAGAGAGATACGTAGTACCCGAAGACCGCGAAAGGGTATATTCCATGGGCGATATCGGAAACCTTATGAGGTGTACAAAAGAGGATGAGATATACCATATCAACTATTACAGAGTGGATCCGGAGGGTGAGAGAAACTACATCCAGCTATGTATTGCAAGAGTTACCGATGAAAACGGAGTAGTCAGATTCGTATGTGGTTTCAGAAACATCGATTCGATCATAGAAGAGGAGAAGACCAAGAATCTTCTGTTCTCAATGGCGCACATAGATAATATGACTAATGTCAATAACAGAAGGACATTTGATGAATACATGGATACGAATGAAGATAAAGAAGTACCGGATGATCTGGTGTTCTTCTCGTTTGATCTTAATAATCTCAAGGAAACTAATGACAACTACGGTCATGAGGCAGGAGACGAACTTATAATAGCCGCAGCAACATGCATGAGAGAAGTTCTGGGTCCGTACGGGAGCATATACAGGACCGGAGGAGATGAGTTTGCTGCTATCATCAATGTGCCCGGGAGTGAAAGAGCTGCCCTCATAGGAAAACTGCGTGAGAAGTTTGAGAAGTGGAAAGGGAACTCATCATCCGTTCTGTCTATCTCTATGGGATACGTTACAGCCGGTGAAAATCCCGGAATGGCACTTCACGATATGAGGCGGGAAGCCGAAAAGAGGATGTATGCTCAAAAGAGCGATTACTATATGCAGGAAGGAAATGACCGGCGCAGAGGCCGGGGCATAAAGGGAAACTGATTATGAAAAAATCATTTAGAATTGTTGTGTCTTTACTTGTTATTCTGGCAGTCACATCTCTGTCAGCCTGCTCTGTCAATATAAACATTTCGAGCCAGGCTGATTTATCGGAATGGAATGCAAAGTCAAAGGCACTTGACTCTGTGAAGGATTTTGTAACAGCTTCAGTTGATAAGGAATCGGAAGGATACATTCCGGTAAAGGACAGGATCGCGGTATTTGACATGGATGGAACTCTTACATGTGAAACGTTCTTTACATACTTTGATACGTGCATGTTTATTGATTATTGCCTGAAGGATCATCCTGAAAAGGTTTCGGAGGAATTAAAGGAAGCTGCCCGTGCCATTAAACCGGGATACAAAGCTAATATGGAACTTGCCAGAGATTTTGCCAAAGCATATGCCGGAATGACCGTTGAAGAGCTTTATGAATATGCAGAAGACTTCGGTAACAAAAAAACGGACAGTTTTACCAATATGAGGTATTTTGACGGATTTTATCTTCCCATGGTTCAGCTGGTTAAATACCTGTATGACAATGATTATACGATCTATGTTGTCAGCGGAACGGAACGAACCACTTCAAGAGCTATTGTTGCCAATTCCCCAATCAGTGAATATGTCACTCCTAATCATGTGATCGGAAGCGAGTTCGAGGTGAAGATCAAAGGTTACGAGGATGTAAGCTTAAACATGGATTACAAATATGTGAATAACGATGAACTTGTATTTACCGGCGAGCTCATTCAGAAAAATCTGAATGCAAACAAAGCCATATGGATCGAAAGGGAGATCGGTCAGCGGCCGGTACTGGCATTCGGTAATTCATCAAGTGACACAAGTATGCTCAACTACACTCTTGATGAGCGCAATCCATATCCGTCAAGAGCATATATGGTTGTTGCCGATGATGATGTGAGAGAGTGGGGAACGCAGAATTGGGACGAGAAGTCAGCTGAATATGAGGAGCAGGGTTATGTTCCTATCTCCATGAAAAATGATTTCGTGAATATCTATCCGGCAACCGTCACAAGATCAGATGAACAGTACAAGGACATCGAGACGGATTCCGAAGAAGAATTGGATGAAGCTGCGTGATTTTTAAATGAATTATAATTGTCGTATTAATATCGCACTTATTTACAAGGATTAAACGCTATACGGCTATTGGCCGGATCAGGCCGGAAATGACAGGAAACGCTTTAGGACTATGTGTCCTAAAGCGTTTTTTGGCAGATAGGAGGATGGCTTGAAAAACCCATGAAAATCCGCTATACTTTAGACAAAGTGGGAAATTATATCTATCAGTAAGAGTATTATGAAGATTAAGGAAACAGCAGCTGTCATTTCGCAGGAGAGTCTGTGCGGTGGCGTATATTCGATGTGGATCGAAACAAATGCCGCAGAATACGCATCTGCAGGGCAGTTCATATCGGTATATTCAAACAGTGATGCAAGACTGTTGCCAAGGCCGATAAGCATATGCGAGATTGACAAAACATCAAAGCCCGGAAAGCTGCGCTTGGTATACAGAATTGCCGGAGCGGGAACGGATGAGTTTTCCCGTATGACAACCGGTGACAGACTTGATATATTGGGACCGCTTGGAAACGGTTTTCTGGCTCCTGTTTCAGGGGAAATATCCCCGGATATGACGGCACTTCTCATCGGGGGAGGTATCGGGATCCCTCCGATGCTTGAGTTGGCAAAGAGCCTGACATGCAGCGTTATAACAGTTGCAGGCTACAGAAGCAGCATGGAAATGTTTCTTACGGACGACCTTGAGAGTGCGGGAAAACTGTACATAGCAACAGATGACGGAAGCTTCGGAACAAAAGGAACCGTTATAGACGCCATCAGGGGTGAAAAGATTGAAGCGGATATGATTTTTGCCTGCGGCCCCAAGCCCATGTTAAAGGGTGTTAAGGATCTGGCGGAAAGCATGGGAGTTCCTGCCTATATTTCGATGGAAGAGCGAATGGCCTGCGGAGTAGGAGCTTGTCTTGGCTGCGTGTGCGAATCAACAGCCATTGATGATCATTCAAAGGTCAATAACAAGAGGATTTGCGCCGACGGTCCTGTATTTAATGCATCGGAGGTGGTACTGTGAACACTTCTGTCAGCATTGCGGGTATAACGCTTAAGAATCCGGTAATGACAGCATCCGGCACATTCGGTTCGGGAATTGAGTACTCGGAATTTGTCGATCTTAATAAGCTTGGAGCCGTTGTTACCAAAGGTGTCAGCCTTACACCGTGGAGCGGCAATCCTACGCCGAGAGTAGCGGAAACCTACGGCGGTATGTTAAATGCAATAGGATTGCAGAACCCCGGAATAGATACATTTATTGAACGTGATCTTGCTTTTTTGTCAAAATACGACACAAGGATAATAGTTAATGTTTGCGGTAAGACAACCGGGGAATATGTCGAAGTGGTCGAGCGTCTGGCGGATACAAACGCGGATCTTCTTGAGATAAATGTAAGCTGCCCTAACGTTAAGGAAGGCGCTATCGCTTTCGGACAGGATCCGAAGGCACTTGGGAATATAACCAAAGAGATCAAAAAGAAGGCAAAGCAGCCGGTGATCATGAAACTGTCACCGAATGTAACGGATATAGCTCTTATGGCAAAGGTTTGCGAGGATGCCGGAGCCGATGCCGTATCAATGATAAATACGATAACGGGAATGAAGATTGACGTCAGAAGACGCAGATTCGTTCTCGCCAATAAAACAGGAGGACTTTCGGGGCCGGCTATTAAACCTGTAGCAGTAAGAATGGTATATCAGGCGGCTTCGGCGGTTAAGATTCCCATAATTGGAATGGGAGGAATAGCATCCGCAGAGGATGCGCTTGAGTTTATTATGGCAGGGGCTACGGCAGTTGCCGTGGGAGCCGCAAATTTTACGGACCCGTATACGACCGAAAAGGTCATAGATGGGATCGGACAATATATGACAGACAACAAGGTTTCGGACATAAATGAACTTATAGGATGCGTTGAGTAGGCGGTGTATGGTTTTTGTGTGAAACAAGGAGGGTTTTACTATGATGCAGATAGGCGGAGTCGATAATCTTGTACTAAAGCAGGTTAACCTGCCTCCGGAATACGAGCAGGAAGACAAAAAAGTCGGATCTACTGCGGATGAGAGAAGGACCGTAGAAGATACCGGGATACAGGAGACCGGCAGCGGGGCGAAGTCGGATGAGGCCAGAAAGGCAATGTTCGGCGACGTTGTAGGGCGCTCCGAAGACGGGGATACAACCCGCGTTAAACAGGATGCCATGGAGGCGCTTGAGACCGGAATGGTATTCCAAAAGGATGAGAAAGAAGGAAACCTTATGGAGTGGAGCCGTGACCAGCTGACAACGATGCTTGATCGCGGAGATATAACGAATAATCAGTATAACCGTGAGATCGCAAGACGTGATGAGATCATGGAGAAGGACGAGGAGTCGGCTTTTGCCAAATCAAACGCCGAAATGATCGAGAAACAGAGAGAGGAAGCTGAGGAGAAGGCTAAAGAGGCTGCAAAAGAGAGGCTCGAAGAACTGCAGGGCAAGGATGAGAAGGATCCCAATAAAGCCGTGAATCAGGAAGAAGACAACGAAGAAAACCGTGCCGGCATTCAGACCGAAGAAGATGAAGATGAGAACCTTACAAGGCTTGAGAATGGTATGAACATGCTTGCGGCAGGCCAGAGGAGCCTTGAGATCGAAGAAGAAGCTGTTAATACTGCCGCACAAAACGGCAGAAGCGAAATAATCGACCAGATACTCAATCCTGAAGACGGATCTCTTAAGGTTATCATTCAGTAATCCCTGTCATGGAAATCAATGCATATGCAAAAATAAATATCGGGCTGGATGTCGTAAGACGCCGGCCCGACGGGTATCATGAAGTTCGCATGATAATGCAGCAGATAGGACTTCATGATGTTCTGTCTGTTAACAGAGAAGATGCACCGGGCATCAGAATATCGACCGACAGAAGTGATCTGTCTGTCGGAGAAGATAATCTCATTTACAAGGCTGCAAAGCTTATGATGGATGAGTATGGTCTGTCCGGCGGGATCAGCGTGAACCTTAAAAAGAATATACCGGTAGCGGCCGGACTTGCGGGCGGAAGCACGGATGCCGCAGCAACTATTATGGCTGTAAATGAGTTGTACAGCCTTGGCCTTTCCCGGGAAGATCTTATGAAACTGGGGGTACGGATTGGAGCGGATGTTCCCTTTTGTATCATGGGAGGCTGTGCTGTAGCGGAAGGTATCGGGGAAATACTTACGCCGATAGGATCCAAAGTTAATTTCAAGGTACTTCTTGCAAAGCCGTCCGAGAGTGTATCAACCAAATATGTGTATGAGCATCTTGATCTTGAACATATGATACACCCCGATATTGATGCGATAGCTGACGGATTAAAGAGTGGGGATACCGAAAAGATCATACGGAATATGGGAAATGTCATGGAGACCGTAACAGCTTCAATGGTACCTGCCATAGGAAATATAGAGCGTGTAATGACAGACTGCCCCGGCATCATCCGGGCAATGATGAGCGGAAGCGGTCCGACGGTGTTTGGACTTCTGGCCGATGAGGGGAACGAGGAAGAGGCAAAAGCGGCATGCGACAGCATCAGGCAGTCAGGGTATGCCGATGAACTGTATATAACTGATTTTCACTATCCCAGTATATAAGGAGTTTTCATGGACGAATTAAAACTTCAGATGAATATGGATGAATACCTGCCATTAAGAGACGTTGTGTTCAATACACTGAGACAGGGGATACTTACCGGAGTGCTCAAGCCCGGCGAGAGACTCATGGAGATCCACCTTGCAGACAGGCTCGGAGTTTCGAGAACCCCGATAAGGGAAGCGATCAGGATGCTTGAACTTGAAGGACTTGTCACGATGATACCGAGGCGCGGCGCCGAAGTAGCGAGGATCAGCAGGCAGGATATAAGAGATGTTCTTGAAGTAAGGCTTGCACTTGACTCTCTGGCAACAAAACTGGCATGTAAGAGAATAACCGCGGAGCAGAAAGAAGAACTTCGCATTGCACAAAAAGCTTTCGAGGACGCGACACGGACAGGGGACGTAACGAATATCGCACAGGCAGATGTGAGGTTTCATGATGTGATCCTTGCCTCCTCCCACAATAAACGGCTTGTACAGATGGTCAACAATCTTGCCGAGAGAATATACAGATACAGGCTTGAATATATTAAAGACGCCGCAAACCATGCAAGACTCATTGAAGAGCATGCCAAGATCACCGACTGTGTTATAAAAGGTGACGAAGGAAGTGCATGTATTGCGGCAGAGATTCATATCGTTAATCAGGAAAACGATATGCTGAAATCACTGGAATTACAGATCGAATAGATCGCACACATTAACAAAAGGTCGAATAATCATGGACAAAGATGTATGGGTATCCGTTGCCGGAATGCAGTTTGGCAGCAATCCCGAAGGAGATAAAATAGAGATCCTTACTCCCGGCAGTTACTACAGGAAGAAAAATCATCACTATGTGCTGTACGATGAGATAGGAGAAGGTGCCGACGAGGTCACAAAAAATGTTGTCAGGTTTGACGGGGATATGCTGTCTATCAGCAAATCCGGCTTCACAAATGTTGAGATGATCTTCGAGAAGAACAAGCGGAACATGACAAATTACGTTACGCCGTACGGTACGCTTCTCGTCGGGATCGACACTGACAGAATCGATATCAGGGAGAACGAAGACTCTATCAATATCGACATTGATTACGCGCTGGATATTAATTATGAACATCTTGCAAACTGCAAAATAAAGATGGAGATTAAAAATTCGGTTTCAATGAATGACGGTATGTGATAAAATCATTTGGATTGCTTTGAGGAAGGAACATATAAGGAGAGTTGTGTAAATGAACGGTATTTTATTGGTCTCGACTGCAACGATAGTAATGCTGGTAATACTGGCAGTTCTGGTCGGAATCGTTATATTATTGTATTTTCTCGGGAAAAAGGCACAGAAGAAGGAAGCCGAGCAGCAGGAGCAGATCGATGCCATGAAGCAGACTGTTTCGATGCTGATTATAGACAAGAAGCGGATGAAGATCAAAGAGTCCGGTCTTCCGCAGGCGGTAATAGACCAAACACCCAAGATGATGAGATGGACAAAGCTTCCGATCGTTAAGGCCAAAGTCGGTCCGCAGGTTATGTCTCTTGTGTGCGATGACAAGATATTTGATAACGTTCCTGTCAAAAAGGAAGTAAAAGCAACAGTCAGCGGTATATACATCACAAGCGTAAAGGGTATACACGGTTCTATTAATCAGAACGCCGGTGCCAAGAAAAAGAGCAAGTTTAAACAGTTTGTTGAAAAAATGCAGGAAAAAGCAGGAGCAAAACCTGTCAAATAGTATGAAGAAAACCGTGTTTTGTCCGGCAATACCGGTTCTGTGTACTTTGGTGTTTTTTCTCTTTTCCGGATGCGGCTCTGCAGGTGAGCTTGATCCCGATGACTACATAGAACTCGGACAGTATAAAGGTTTGAAAGTTGACAGGGCATCATATGAAGTGACCGAAGAAGAGCTTGCCGACGAGCTTGATATGCTTGCAAATGCATATGCAGAACCTGACGGGACTGTCCCCGAACTTACGGATGATTTTATAAAGCGGATCTCCGGAGGCAGGTACGAGGATATGGATTCGTACACGGCAGCGCTCGAAGATGAGATGAGATCGGAATACGATGAGTTCTATGAACTTCAGTATTACGAAGACCTGTGGAACAAGGCAGTCGATAACGCGACGGTGATCAGGGATTTTCCCCCCGGGTATCTTCAGAAGAAAACGGAGAGATCCATCATATCCGCGCGAAAATATGCGCAAAGCCTTAACATGACGTTTGAGGACTTTGTGAATGAGAAGATGGGGCTGACCGTAGAGGAGTTTAATGCCCAGGCAATAGAATATGCCAATGTGGCCGCGAAAGAGAGCATGGTACTTGCGGCAATAGCCAAGGCTGAGAATATTACCGTATCGGAAGAAGAAATACAAAAGGCTATTAAAGAATATGTTGACCTTGGTGCTTTTGAATCCGAGGAGGCATTCAGACAGGAAGGCGAAGAGAGGATGGAGGAGCTCAAAGAATACATCCTCACATCAAAGGTTCAGGACTTTCTGGCGGAAAATGCTGATAGGGGTAATAAAGACAAATAATATAAACAGGAAGATGAGAAAATGGAGCAGTTAACAACAGTCAGAGAACTATTTAAGAACACAGAAGAATTTCTTGACAAAGAAGTCAGTATCGGAGGCTGGGTAAGAAGTATTCGTGATTCCAAAACATTCGGTTTCATAGTACTTAATGACGGAACGTTTTTTGAACCGGTTCAGGTAGTCTACTCCGATACACTTGCTAATTTTACCGAGATAAGCAAGACCAATGTCGGAGCGGCTCTTATCGTTAAGGGAACTTTGGTGGCAACTCCCTCCGCTAAACAGCCGTTTGAGATACAGGCCAAGGATATTTGCATCGAAGGTGCATCGACACCCGATTATCCTCTGCAGAAAAAGCGCCATTCAATGGAATATCTGCGTACGATCACACATCTTCGTGCAAGGACCAATACATTCTCGGCGGTTTTCAGAGTACGCTCGCTAATTGCATACGCGATACACAGGTTTTTCCAGGAGAGGGATTTTGTGTATGTGCATACTCCTCTTATCACCGGTTCAGACTGCGAAGGTGCCGGCGAAATGTTCAGGGTGACTACGCTTGATCCGTCGGATCCGCCAAGGCTTCCCGACGGCAGCGTTGATTTTTCAAAGGATTTCTTCGGGAAAGAGACGAATCTTACCGTAAGCGGACAGCTCAACGGCGAAACATTTGCCATGGCATTTAAGAACATATACACATTCGGACCGACGTTTCGTGCTGAGAATTCCAACACTACGAGACATGCGGCGGAGTTCTGGATGATAGAGCCCGAAATGGCGTTTGCGGATCTTGATGATGATATGGCTCTTGCGGAGAGCATGATAAAATACATCATCAATTACGTACTTGAAAACGCTCCGGAAGAAATGCAGTTCTTCAACAATTTTGTTGATAAGGGTCTTATCGAAAGACTTCAGCATGTTGCGTCATCTGATTTCGGACGCGTAACATATACCGATGCCGTGAAGATACTCGAGAAGCATAACGATGAATTCGAATACAAAGTAAGCTGGGGCTCAGACCTTCAGACCGAACACGAAAGATTCCTTACGGAACAAGAATTCAAAAGGCCGGTATTTGTAACGGATTATCCGAAGGAGATCAAAGCTTTCTACATGAAGCTCAATGAAGATGGCAAGACCGTTGCCGCAATGGATTGCCTCGTTCCGGGAATTGGAGAGATAATCGGCGGCAGCCAGAGAGAAGATGACTATGATGTTCTTCTTGCCAGAATGAACGAACTTGGTCTCAAAAAAGAGGATTATGATTTTTACCTTGATCTGCGTAAGTACGGATCGGCAAGACATGCGGGATTCGGACTCGGATTTGAGAGATGCGTTATGTATCTGACGGGAATGGGCAATATAAGGGATGTGCTTCCTTTCCCGAGAACCGTAGGAACAGCGGAGCTTTAATTTATGCTGAAAGGAGGGACCCGCTTGCGCGAGTCTTGGTGACAGCAACAGTAATAAGGGGATGATAATATGGGGAGATTTGCATTAAAGGGGAATGCAGCTCTTCTTGCAGCGTGTCTGATCATTACAGGCGGTGCGTCCAGTGTCAATGCAGCGACGCTTCAGGAGATCAGGAACGAAAAGCAGGAGGCTCAGAACAGGAAAAATGAAGCCGAAAGCAATCTGAAAAATATTAATAAGGATATAGAGAGCATATCCGAAGAACAGGAGGCCGTGGAAGCCGAGCTTGAGGAACTTGATGCTGAGCTTGTGGATCTTCTGCTGTCGGTGGAACTTCTCGAATCCGATATCGGTAATAAAGAGCAGGACATAGAGAAGACAAAAGAGGAACTTGAGGAAGCCAAAGCAAAAGTAAGTGCCCAGGAAACCGCAATGGCAAGGCGGATCAAGTTTATGTACGAGCGCGGCAGTTCCACGTATCTGGAATTGTTTCTCGAGTCCAAGAGCATGGCGGAGGCGGTAAACAAGTCCGAATACTCCGAGAAGCTTTATAAATACGACAGGCTGATGCTTGAGAGGTACAGACTTGCCAGGACTGAGGTTGAGGACAAGGAAGCCCAGCTTGAAGAAGAACTGCATGAGCTTGAGGAGATCAAAGAAGATCTGAATACCCAGAAGGACGAGCTTAATGCGCTGATAGAAGAGAAGCAGGAGACGGCCGACAATTTTGCCCAGCAGCTTTCAAAGGCGAAGTCAAGGGCCAGTGAATACAAAAATCAGATATCACAGCAATCTGAAAATCTAAGGAAACTGGGTCAGGCCGAAGCTGAAAAAATAGCCGAAGAGGCCAGAAAGAAGGCCGAAGAAGAGGCAAAAAGGAAGGCCGAAGAAGCTGCGGCAAAGAAAAAAGCCGAGGAAGAGGCCAAAAGGGCCGGATCACAGACCGAGGCCGTAAGTACGGATAATACCGAAGAATCAGGCAATTCGGAAAGTACGGATAGTACAGACAGTTCGGATAACACGGATGATTCGGGTAATTCGGACGATTCAGGTGATGAGAGCGAATCCCGGACGGAGAGTAGGTCGGGAGGAACAAGTGTCAGGGCAAGCGGATCGGGTACCGGTACGGATATTGCCAATTACGCACTTCAGTTTGTGGGATGCCCTTATGTTGCCGGGGGAACATCACTTACAAATGGCTGTGACTGCTCAGGATTTACACAGGGAGTGTATTCCCATTTCGGAATAGGTATTCCGAGAAGTTCATATGCCCAGTCTGCCGGTGGAGAAGAGGTTTCGTTCGATCAGGCTCAGGCAGGAGATATCATATACTACGGCGGACATGTGGGAATATACATCGGCAATAACATGATAGTGCATGCGAGTACTGCCGCTACCGGGATCAAGATAAGCAGTGCATTTTACAGATCGATAATAACGATCAGAAGGTATTATTGAGATTACGGATAATGCGGATATTAAGGTGACAGGGAGATATTGATGAAATTATCAAAGCTTAAAGTAGAGGGTACATATCTGAAGGATGAAGCGGGAAACTATGTTCAGCTGAGAGGAGTCAGTACACTTGGACTCCATTACCCGGAGTATATAACAAAAGAATCCTTTCAAACGTTTCGTGATGAGTGGGGAGCCAATGTGATACGGCTTGCCGTTTACACTCATGAGGCCGGAGGATATTGTACCGACGGAAACAGGGAAGAACAGAATGAGCTGATAATCAAAGGTGTTGAAGCAGCTGCCGAATTATCAATGTATGTAATCATCGACTGGCACGTTCTGCGGGAGAAGACGCCGTTACGGTACAAAGATGAAGCGATCAGATTCTTTGATACCATGGCAGAAAGGTTCGGAAGCTATACAAACGTAATATATGAGATATGCAATGAGCCGCAGGAGTCGCCCTTCGGAGAAGTTATAAGACCCTATGCGGAGGAGATAATACCGGTAATAAGAAAGCACAGCAAGGATTCTGTGATAATAGTCGGAACCAATAACTGGTCGCAGGATGTTGATGAGGTTATAGATCAAAAGTGCAGCGATCCCAATGTAATGTATGCCCTTCATTTCTATGCCGCTACTCATAAGGATGAGCTGATCCAAAAGGCCCAAAAGGCACTTGACGGCAATGTTCCCGTATTTATAAGCGAGTGCAGCATTTGTGAAGCCTCGGGTAACGGAAGTATTGATTACGAGACGGGACGTAAGTGGATCGATTTTGCCGACCGTAATCATATTTCCTATGTTGTGTGGAATCTCAGCAACAGAGACGAGAGCTCATCGTTGCTCCGTGCGGGGACAATATCAAAGTCTCACTGGAAGGATGAGGAGTATTCCGATACGGCAAAATGGTTCAAAAAGGAAATGTACAGCAAGAAAGATAAATGAAGAAGATAATAATAGTAATGCCTGTTGCCAACGAAGAGGCGACAATGGGCAGTGTCATAGATAAAATACTGGCGCTTCCGTACGATAATCTCTACCTGTATCCGGTCGTGGATTCATATTCCAAAGACAGAACCGAAGAGATCATACGCAGCTATGAGCCGACAGGAAGAGTTAAATGCATATTCTACAAAGAGTCAAGAGGTGTGATATCCTGTTACCTTGAAGGTTACCGTCAGGCTCTTCGTGACGGAGCCGAGTGTGTTCTTGAAATGGACGGCGGAGGGAGCCATCAGCCCGAAGAGATCCCGCAGTTTGTCGAAAAACTTGAAGAGGGCTATGATTGTGTATGGGGATCAAGATTTACTTCCGGAGGCGGAATGAGCCATCAGCCGCTGTACAGGAGGATCTTAAGTTCCGGCGGAACGATACTTGCCAATCTGGTACTCGGGACAAAGCTTAAAGATATGACAAGCGGGTTTGAGGGATTTCAGGCCGGGGTACTGCAGAGGATGAATCTTGATAACTTCCTGTCTACGGGGCATATGTATCAGACGGAGATGAGATATTACTGCAGAGGACTTAACTGCATTGAAGTTCCCATCCATTATATCGGCGGAGATTCTTCGCTGAAGTTTAAGTCAGTGACAGAAGCACTTGGGATTTTGTTTAAACTGAAAAAACATGAAGCGATGATATGGAAAAAATAAAAGACTGACGTAATGTACGTCAGTCTTCTTTGTCTTCGACTTCTCCGGCTACGGCGGATATCACGCTTGTAACTGCGGAAACAACTACCGCAACAACTATAACAATTCCGACTATACCGGCAAATATAAGCATTCCTGCATCCATAATTAATTCTCCGATAAAAAAGTAATAACCGTTCTCTTAACTAACAGAAATATTACCAAGAAACGGCAGTTTTGTCAAAACCGGTCAGAATCTCTTGGAATATGCGTTATTGAGGTTTCGAAACTGGGTCGGGGTACAGTTTCGTACTATCTTAAACATACGCATAAAAGCAGATATACTGTTAAATCCGCTTCTTATGGCCACCTCGGTCACGTTGATCTGAGGGTCGAGCAGCAGCTTTTCCGAATAAGCTATACGTCTGGTGTTCAGATATTTGTAGAACGGCATTCCGGCAAATTCCTTGAACAGTCTGGAAAAATGGTATTTTGAAAATCCCGCCATATCAGCCACTTCTTCGAGAGTTAGATCTTCGGTGCAGTGCTCATTCAGATAATTGCATATCGATAGGAATTTCTCGGTGTATTCCTGCTGCTTG
The DNA here is from genome assembly GCA_002371615.1 of Lachnospiraceae bacterium UBA3762. Classification (GTDB taxonomy): domain Bacteria; phylum Bacillota; class Clostridia; order Lachnospirales; family Lachnospiraceae; genus UBA2868. Next base: position 153,411 of record DFGA01000017.1, read on the forward strand.
TTGGGCTTGATCCCTGCAAACCTGTCGGGGCTTGCGGTATAGTATCTGGCAACCATAACGAGCATCTGCAGGAATTTTTCCACGATCGATACGTTCTTGAGCGGGGCGTTTCCGAAGTATTCATCATATATACCCTTCATAAGCTTTACGCATTTATCGTGAATCTCCGGAAAATCCTCAGGCGTTATAACTATGGCAGGCTGCATTATCGAAAAAATGGAGTTGTATTCGCTAAAAGACTGGATCATTGACAGGTCAACCTGAAAAATGATCCTTCGTCCCTTATGGGCATACAGATGATGAAGCACTCCGGGACATATTATTATAATGTCATCAACTCGCAGATTAAACGGAATGTCATTACATTCCATCGTATATTCTCCCTCAAGAGGCATTACGATCTCTACTGCCGGATGCCAGTGATTGGGGTATTCTTCATAATCTGTGTTGTTGTAGAGCAAAAGCGTCGATTCGTACTCGAAACTGACTGTTTCTTTCACTCCGTCAAGTATTTTGATCAATTCTTGCTATACCTTTTATGTATATTCTGTAATCTGACAATTATTTAACATATATATAACTCTTAAAAATTGCAAAAAAATCATACACTAAAAGATGGTAATCTGTAAAGAAATAAGAGATTTTTGAGCATAATGAACAAAAATAGTACAGTATAAAAGTGAATATTTAACAACTTAAACGTTTTCGTAAATATGGCCGATGAATTAAATAGCAATTTTTGATAATCAAAAAGCAATAATTGTGTAGTTAAAAACTGCTCACAGAATTAGAGTGAAGTTACCAAGTTTTTTTAAACTACATTTTCAAAAGGAGGAAAACAAATGAAAATGAAAAAGTTTTTGGCAATTTGTCTTTCTGCAGCAATGACAATGAGCCTTCTTTCCGCTTGTGGCGGCGCAGCAGCACCTGCAGCACCTGCAGCAGATGCAGCACCTGCAGCAACAGAAGAAGCAGCTCCGGATGAAGAGCCCGCAGCAGAAGAACCCGCAGCTGATGAAGCTGCATCAGGAGATGTTGAAGAGATCAGCTTTATGGTATGGGATGATCTTGAGGCATCAGAAGACCTTATCACAAAGGGTTACAAAGATTCTATCGACAGATTCAACAAGGATTTCGAAGGCAAGTATCACTGCACACCTATCACTACGAACCTTGAAGAGTACTATGATAAGCTCAATGCTCTTGTAGCAGCAGGCGAGACACCCGATGTATTCATCGTATCTCCCGGAGCAAACCTTAATGACTATGCTATGACAGGCGTAGCTGCTAAGCTTGATGATTACCTTGCAGACGGATGGAAAGATACTTTCACATCTGATGCTGTATTCGCAGGCGGCACATACGGTGATGAGGGCGGCGACGGCGCAGGTATCTACGCGGTTCCTCTTAACATCGCAGCAGCATGTGTATTCTATAACACAGAGATGTTCGCAGACGCAGGCGCAGAAGTTCCCAAGACTTTCTCAGAACTCCTTGACGCTTGCCAGAAGCTTCAGGACAAGGGTTACACACCTATCACGATCTCAGCAGGTACAGCATGGTGTCTTTCAATGGTAGCCGGTTACCTTTGCGACAGAAACGGACTTAACCTTGATGATATCAAGACTCACAAGACAGACTGGAAGGATGAGAAGGTTATCAACGCAGGTAAGCAGATCCAGGAACTTTCCAAGTACTTCCAGAAGACAGCAGCAGGTGATGACAATGATGTAGCTACAGCAGCATTCTACAACGGAGAGGCTGCGATCCTTATCCAGGGTTCATGGGCTATCGGTCAGATCAACGGTTCTTGCGCAGAAGGCTTCGCTGACAAGGTAGGCGTATTCGCATTCCCTGCAGTTGACGGTTCTTCAGCAGATCCTAACAGAGTAATCGCTAAGTCAGACTCTCTTGCTATGAGCGCTAACACACAGCATCCCGAAGCAGCAGTTCAGCTTATGAAGTACTTCACGGATGATACAGCTCAGAAGTATACAGCAGAAGTCGGCGGTAAGATTCCTGTTACAAACGTACAGTATGACGAGACAGTTGCTCCTCCCGAGCTTAGCTATGTTATGGATGTATTCAAGAGCGCTTCTTCAACATTCGGATTCTACAACGAGTCTCTTGCAGATACAGAGGCAGGTTCAACATTTGATAACTGCTTCGTAGAGATCTTCAAGGGCGAGGATCCCGCAACAGCTCTTGATCCCATCGAAGATTACTATGAGATGAACGTTTGGGAATAATCGATAGAATGCGATAAACAGGCGTTATATCACAATTGGTCAGCACCCTGTTTTGGGTGCTGACCGTTGTTTCAGGGAGGTTATTTATGGACAAGTTAATGAGAAACAAGAAGGCGATAATCCTCTTTATCGCACCGGCGCTGATAATGTTTACGGCAGTGCTGTTCATTCCGGTTTGCAAGGCAATATACTATTCGCTGTGCAATTACAAGATCAATTATCATCCCAAGTATATCGGTATCAAGAATTATGTGATGCTTCTTACCAAGGACAAGACAATGAAGATTGCGTTCAGAAATTCAATGTTCTTTATGATTTTCTCGATAGTTACGCAGCTTATTTTCGGTCTGATACTTGCGGCACTTCTTACCAATATCAAAAAGGGGCGTAACTTCTTCAAGAATATTTATTACCTTCCCTGTGTATTGTCTTCGGCAGCACTCGGTCTTTTGTGGATGTTTGTGTTTATGCCGAGACTAGGTATCAACCAGATGCTCGCAACAATGGGATTCTTTAACGGGGATTGTACATTGGGCCCTCAGTGGTTGTTCAGTACCGAAGGGTACATAATACTACCGATCTGGGTTATCTCTTTTGTGGCATTATGGCAGTATGTCGGTCAGTCGATGATGCTGTACATGGCACAGATATCGGGGATCAGTTCCGATATTTATGAAGCTTCATATATAGACGGATGCAGCAAGAGGCAGTCGTTCTTCTATATCACGCTTCCTCTTATCAAGCCTATGGTAGCAACTGCAATGAGTCTTAATGCGATTGGTTCGCTTAAGTTCTTCGATCTCATCTATAACATGATACCCGAAGGATTCTTAAGTCACAAGGCTGATGTAATTGCAACACACCTGTATACACAGGCATTTAAGTTCAGTAAGCTCGGTTACGGCTCGGCAATTGGTGTTATCCTCCTCGTACTTTGCCTTGTCATGACGGTCATCATCAACAAGTTCGTCAAGACCGAGAGCTACGATATGTAAGGAGGAGAGAAAAATGACTAATACAATGACTATCAGTAAAGAGAAAAAACAGGCGAAAATCGTATCGACACTGATCTATGTGTTCCTTATACTGCTCGCTATCATATACATTGTACCGCTTCTGTGGGTGCTTGTTACATCTCTCAAAAACGACAGCACACTGATGCTTTCTCCGTGGGCCATGCCTGCAAAGCTTGAGTGGAGCAACTACGAATTTGCATGGACAAAGGGACACTTAGGTACAGCGATGCTCAATTCACTCATCGTCTGCGGATCAACCCTTGTGATCTCCATGATTTTCGGTTCAATGGCTGCATTTGCCATTGCGAAACTTCGCTGGAAATTATCAAAGCTTACGATGTATTATTTCCTGATCGGTATGATGATCCCCATTCATACAATACTGATCCCCCTGTTTGTTCAGTTCTCCGGATGGGGCATGAGCAACACACTTATGGGAATAATCATACCTTATATCACGTTTTCGCTCCCCATAACCATTTATATAATGGTCGGATTCTTCGAGGGAATACCTAATGAACTGTTTGAGGCGGCATGTATCGACGGATGTTCTGTTTACAAGATGTTCGGAACTGTAGCTATCCCTCTTGCCAAGACCGGATTCATGGTTACGGGATTGATGTCCTTTGTCTCAAACTGGAATGAGCTGCTTGTTGCCATGGTATTTATTTCCAAGGAAGCCAAAAAGACCCTTCCTGTTTCGCTGACCAAATTCGTCGGACCTTATCATACGAATTACTGTCAGATGTTTGCGGCAATCATGATCGCGATCATTCCTACGATCATCGCATATGTAGCATTTGCAAACCAGATAGTTGAAGGTCTTACTGCAGGCGCGGTGAAAGGATAGATAGGAGGAAAAAATGAGCGAACAAAGGAAGCCTCTTGTCAGACATATGTATACTGCCGATCCGTCGGCACACGTGTTTAACGATAAGATATACGTCTATCCTTCCCATGATATACCTCATGGAGGAGAGGATAATGATAACGGCGACGAATATCAGATGAGGGACTATCATGTTCTGTCAATGGACAGTCTTGATAGCGAATGTAAGGACAATGGGTTAGCCCTGTCCGAAGGGGATGTTCCGTGGGTAAGCACGCAGCTGTGGGCTCCTGATGCGGCATATGTTAACGGCAAATATTACCTTATTTTTCCGGCAAGAGACAAGGACGGAAACTTCAGGCTGGGCGTAGCTTCATCCGAATCTCCCACAGGACCATTTGATCCGGAGGAGAACTATATAGAAGGAAGCTACAGTATCGATCCGGCAGTTCTTGTTGACGATGACGGCAAGGTAATAGTCTATTACGGCGGACTGTGGGGCGGACAGCTTGAAAAATGGAAGAGCGGGAAGTTTGATCCGGATGCTCCGTTTTCACCCGAACCCGATCCCGAAGCGGATGCACTGGGTCCTATGTGCGCCGTAATGAGCGCTGATATGAAGTCCTTTGCCCAAAAGCCCGAGATGCTTAAGATACTTGATGAGAACGGCAATCCGCTTAAGGCGGGGGATGAAGACAGAAGATACTTCGAAGGGCCGTGGATGCACAAATATAACGGGAAGTATTACCTTTCATATTCAACAGGTACGACCCATTATATCGTATATGCGACAAGCGACTCACCCTTCGGACCGTTTACATACCGCGGCAGGATAATGGAGCCTGTCATCGGATGGACTACGCATCATTCTATCATTGAGTATCACGGTAAATGGTACATTTTCTATCACGACTGTGAGATGTCTGACGGAATCAATCACAGAAGGTGTGTAAAATATACCGAACTCGTGTATAATGATGATGGAACGATCGTGACGATCGATCCGTACAAATAATAAGGATGATGTATAGTTTTTCATGTACAGGAGGGTTACAAAATGCTTTATATAGGCGTAGATTTGGGAACGTCCGCCGTTAAGCTTTTGCTTATGAACGAGAACGGCGGAATCGAGAAAATCGTATCAAAGGAGTATCCGCTGGAATTTCCGTACCCCGGATGGTCACAGCAGAATCCCGAAGACTGGTGGAGCCAGACTGTAGCTGGACTCAAAGAGCTTACAGAGTATGCTGACAGGGATAAAATCGCCGGAATCAGTTTCGGAGGTCAGATGCACGGACTGGTTGTTCTTGACAAGGACGACAACGTAATAAGACCTGCGATCCTGTGGAATGACGGACGTACTACGAAAGAGACGGAATATCTCAATAATGTGATCGGTAAGGACAAACTTTCCCAGTATACAGCAAATATTGCCTTTGCCGGGTTTACCGCTCCCAAGATACTCTGGATGAAAGAGCATGAGCCTGAGCTTTTTGCGAAGATCGACAAGATCATGCTACCCAAAGACTATATTGCTTACAAGCTGTCCGGTGTTCACTGTACGGATGTGTCTGATGCATCGGGAATGCTTCTCTTTGATGTTAAGAACAAATGCTGGTCCAGGGAAATGATGAAAATATGTGATGTAAGAGAAGACCAGCTGGCAAAGATATTCGAAAGCTACGAAGTTGTAGGAAATATTAAGAGCGATGTTGCCAAAGAACTCGGATTCCCTGAGACAGTCAAGGTTATAGCCGGAGCCGGGGATAACGCTGCTGCAGCTATAGGAACAGGAACTGTAGGTAACGGCAGATGTAATATATCTCTCGGAACAAGCGGTACGATCTTTATTTCCAGTAAGGAATTCTGCGTTGATGAGAACAATGCACTCCATGCTTTTGCGCATGCGGACGGAAATTACCATCTTATGGGATGTATGCTCTCGGCTGCAAGCTGTAACAAATGGTGGATGGAGGATATTCTTAATACGACTGATTACGGCGCTGAACAGAAGGATATCACAAAGCTTGGTGATAATAATGTATTCTTCCTTCCTTACCTTATGGGAGAGAGAAGCCCTCACAACAATCCTGATGCAAGGGCGATGTTTATAGGCATGAGCATGGATACTACAAGAGCAGACATGACACAGGCCATACTTGAAGGAGTTGCTTTCGGAATAAGAGATTCCTTTGAGGTAGCAAAGTCTCTCGGAATCGATATCAAAAAGACGAAGATATGCGGCGGAGGAGCCAAGAGCCCGCTTTGGAAGAAGATAATCGCTAATGTTCTCGGAATAGAAGTTCAGGTTATTGAATCGGAGGAAGGACCCGGATACGGCGGCGCCATACTTGCGGCAGTAGGCTGCGGCGAGTTTGCATCGGTTCATGATGCAACAGAGAAGCTTGTAAAAGTAATAGATACCGTTGAACCGGATAAAGACCTTACGGAGAAATATGAAGCTAAATATCAGCAGTTTAAGAAGCTTTATCCGACGGTTAAGTGCTTATTCTAACAGACAACTGAAAAGGAGAGGATTATTATGGAGATCAGAAAAGTTACGGATCCTGAATTTGCGGACTACGGCAAAGTACTTGAGGGTTATGATTTTAAGGGACTGATTAAGGCACTTGAAGATAAGACACCGTGCCCGGAAGGAACGGTATATGTCGGAAGTTGTCCGGATCTTGAGTATACGGATGCATTCGGAGTACTTCAGAACAACGTTTACGGAGGAATGCCCATTCAGATCGGATATTGCAACGGTCACAACACGAAACTTAACTGTCTCGAGTATCATCGTGACAGTGAGATCAATATGGGAACAAAGGATTTTATACTTCTTCTTGGTAAGGAAGGAGAGATTGAGAACGGAAAGTTTGACACTTCCAAAGTAAAAGCATTTCTTGTTCCCGCCGGTGTTGCTGTGGAAGTATATGCCACAACACTTCACTATGCACCTTGCAGTGCCAAGGCAGGGGACGGCTTCAAGGTTATCGTTGTACTTCCGAAGGGAACGAACGGTCCGGCTCCCGCAATCTCTGCAAAGTGTGAAGAGGATAAGTGGATGACGGCCTGCAACAAGTGGCTTCTTGCCCATGCCGAATCATCGGAGGCAAAGGACGGCGCTTATGTCGGACTTACCGGGGTCAACATTGACATTGCCGGAGATATCTGAACCGTAATAGGAAAAATCTTAACCGATTAAGGATGATTTTTCATTTTACAATCGTTATGAATTGCAATACAATTATATTCCAGAGGGTATCAATTTCTTAATGAACCCATACTTGAAAAGTCAGGAGGATTACAAATGAATAACACACCCAAAATGAAAATCGGTATCGTGGGCGTTTCCCGTGACTGTTTCCCGGCAGAGCTCACTATCAGAAGAAGAAAAGCCCTTGTAGACGCTTATGCGGCAAAATATGATGCAGCTGACATCTATGAGTGTCCCGTTACTATCATTGAGAGCGAGATCGATATGAAGAACGCTCTTAAGGATATTAATGACAAGGGATGTAACGCTTTGTGCGTTTACCTCGGAAACTTCGGTCCGGAAATATCCGAGACAATGCTTGCACAGCAGTTTGACGGACCTGTAATGTTCTGTGCGGCAGCAGAAGAAGATTATGAATCTGTTACAACAAGCGGACGTGGCGATGCTTACTGCGGTATGCTTAATGCCAGCTACAACCTTGCTCTTCGCGGAGTAAAGGCTTATATCCCCGAATATCCCGTAGGCGATGCTGAGGATTGTGCGGATATGATCCATACATTCCTTCCCGTTGCAAGAGCCGTATATGCTCTCAAGAATCTCAAGATATTCTCATTCGGTCCCAGACCTCTTAACTTCCTTGCTTGTAATGCTCCTATCAAGCAGCTGTACAATCTTGGAGTTGAGATTGAAGAGAACTCTGAGCTCGACCTTTTCGAAGCATATCATAAGCATGACAATGATTCACGTATTGCAGATGTTGTTAAGGATATGGAAGCAGAACTCGGTGTTGGTAACAAGAAGCCTGAAGTTCTTCCGAAACTTGCCCAGTATGAGCTGACTCTCCTTGACTGGATTGAAGAACACAAGGGATCAAAAGAGTTCTTTGCAATTGCCGGAAAGTGCTGGCCTGCATTCCAGACACAGTTTGGATTCGTTCCCTGCTATGTTAATTCAAGATTAACCGGCCGTGGAATTCCCGTATCATGTGAAGTTGATATTTACGGCGCTCTTTCGGAGTACATCGGAACCTGTGTAAGTGATGATATCGTAACACTTCTTGATATCAACAACTCCGTTCCGAAGATCATGTACAAGGATTCTATCGAAGGCAAGTTTGACTACAAGCTTACAGATACATTCATGGGATTCCATTGCGGAAATACATGCTCCAAGAAGCTTTGCAAGGCAGAGATGAAGTATCAGGCTATCATGGCAAGAAGCCTTCCTATCGAGGTTACAAACGGAACTCTTGAAGGTGACATCGCTCCCGGCGATATCACATTCTACCGTCTGCAGTCAACTGCCGATAACAAGCTTCGCGCTTATGTTGCGGAAGGTGAGGTTCTCCCTGTTGAGACAAGATCATTCGGCGGCATCGGTGTATTCGCTATACCCGAGATGGGAAGATTCTACCGTTATGCTCTTATAGACGGCAACTTCCCTCACCACGGCGCAGTTGCATTCGGACATCACGGAAAGGCACTCTTTGACGTATTCAAATACATCGGAGTACTTCCTGAGGAACTCGAGTACAACAGACCGGCAGGAAACCTCTACAAGACAGAGAATCCATATAAGTAATAAGATTTATTAATAATTTCTCAGACGAGATCGTGGTATATTTCCGGGACGCTCCCGCTCACTGTCCTCGGTGCTCACGTTACTAGGCTCGTAAATACCTTGCCAAGTAACGAGCCTGCGGAGTGCCCGTAAATATACACGGTCTCGTCTTGATTATAGTTTGTAATTCATCCGGATTCCCTGTATTTACTTTGACACTATATGTTACATGCTGTATAATCCCACCTATGAAGATCATGATAAATATTATTCTGGGAAGTCTGATAATCGGATATGCATTCGGGTGCATCAATCTTTCTTATATTCTTTCCAAGTTAAAAGGGTTTGATATCAGAAAATACGGATCCGGAAATGCCGGAGCTTCAAATGTTGTCATTGTGCTGGGAAAGAAGGCAGGACTGACGATAGCGGTACTGGATATACTTAAGGCTTTTGTTGCCTTTCGCCTCGCTCAATACGCGTTCCCTGAAGCTATGAGTGGGGACGTAAGTTACGCAGGTGTCATTGCGGGAGTTGGTTCGGTACTTGGTCATATTTTTCCGTTTTACATGGGATTTAAAGGCGGAAAGGGATTGGCATGCTTTGGTGGAACGGTTCTGGCTATCAATTACGTGATGTTTATTGTACTGTTTGTAGCGGCTCTTCTTATAGCAATAATAACCGATTATATCTGCTTTGCCCCCATCACGATGGCTTTTATTGTTCCGATAACTATCGGCGTTGTATACAAAACATGGGTGCCGTCTGCGATAATGGCTGTCGCGTCCGTAGCAATGCTCTATAAACACAGGCAGAATATAGAGAGGATCAGATCCGGTGAAGAACTTCGCTTTCATTTCCTGTGGAGGCGCAAGGATGAGTCCGAAAGATTCGGCGTTATCGATGACGGAAAAGATATTTTTAACAGGGAAGTTAAGTAAAGGAGAAATATTATGGAAGAAAGTTCAGTCAGCAAAAGTAAACAGAAAAGAGAAGAGAGGGCCCAGAATGCTGCCAAGAAGAAGAGGAACTCTCTTATTGCAAAGATAATCAGTATCGTCATTGCAGTTGCGGTTATCGGACTAGCTGTATTCGGAATCGTAAGGGTAATAATCAAAGAAGCCAACACAATAGCTGCAAGCGGGGATTATTCCGCACAGCTTGATGATAACGGATTCGTTAAGGGAATTAAAGCTACCGATTATGTGACATTGTGTGACTACAAGAATATCGAGGTTCCTTTGAGCGAAGTTACCTATACCGATGAAGAGTTCAAGAATGTTATTGATCAAAACCTGTCCGCTCACCAGGTTCTTAAGGAAGAAGGAGTGGTTGCTGACGGAGACAAGGTTAATATAGACTATGTCGGAACAATGGACGGCGTGGAATTTGAAGGCGGTAATTCCGGCGGAAACGGTTATGATCTTACTATCGGAAGCGGTCAGTTTATAGAAGGGTTTGAAAGCCAGCTTATAGGTCATAAGGCGGGAGAAGATGTTACAGTTAAGGTCACATTCCCCGAGGATTACGGCCAGGCTGATCTTGCAGGTAAGCCGGCTGAATTTGCCGTTACAATACACGGAATATATGCGAATCCCGAGTACAATGATGATTTTGTTAAAGAAAACTATCCCGATATGGGTTCGACGGTTGCCGAATACGAGCAGGCACTTAAGGATGAATACTATGAGGGATCGCTTAAGGATTACGTTACGAACTATGTTGTCGACAATTCGACCGTTAACAAGTTCCCCAGCAAGTATCTCAAGAACCTTAAGTCAACAACAAAGTATTCCGATGTTCAGTCATATGAGTACATGAACCAGATGTATCAGCAATATGGGATGGAATCGGGATCGTTTGAAGATTTCATCGGAATGAGCGATGACGAGTACAATGCTGATATTATTGACAGGGCACAGAAATTTGCCAAGGCGGATCTTGTATATCAGGCGATACTTGAAACGGAAGGGATCACTCTTACCGAAGCTGATGCCGAAGCAAATGTCAAGGAAATGTATGGCGGAGATGAATACTACAACAACTCGGTAGAAACATACGGTAAAGGTTATACCAATAAAAGTGCAGTTAAGAACAAGGCGGTTGATATAGCTCTTGAGGGTGCGACCGTCAAGTAAAGTTTTTGTTTTATATAATAGTGTTTTGCGGTAAAATAGTACAGAGTATTCTGTACTATTTTATTATACTCAATATTAACAGGCATCGGAGGCAGATATGCCGGATTACATCAAGCTTAAGGATTTGGCAAAACATCTTGGAATTAACAGAGGGGACAGGATATACGTTACCAGTGATGTAAAATCACTTCTCTATGAATGTATGCATCATGATGACGACACGGATCTGAACATTCTGATAGATGGTATCATTGATATTATAGGCGAGGAAGGCTCACTCGTATTTCCTACATTTAACTGGAGCTTTTGCGGCGGAGAACCCTTTGATTATTACAAGACTCCGGCCAAGACAGGGTCGCTGTGTAAGATAGCGATGGCAAGGGATGATTTTCGCCGCACGCGTCATCCTATCTATTCGTTTACGTGTTGGGGAGCGGATACCGATGAACTGTGTGCCCTTGATAACAAGAGTTCCTTCGGGGAGGATTCCCCTTTTGCATATATGGTAAAGCACGGATACAGAAATCTGTTCATAGACAAAGATCTCGAGCATTCGTTTGTGTTCGTTCACTATGCGGAACAGTCGGTAGGCAATCTCCATGACAATTACAGATACCTCAAGGATTTTACGGCGGATTATACGGATGAAAACGGGGTTGTGACGAGGCGTACATACGATATGAACGTGCGTGCACTCGATAAGGATGTAACCAATGTAATATATGCCTTCGAAGATGAATTCATCGAAAAGGGCATAATGAAACGGTTTTATATTAACGGGCTTGAATACAAGATGATCGAGCTTGCCAAGTCCCATCCGGTATTGCAGGAAGATGTCAGGCATAACAGGAGCCGCAGGATCTGCTCATACATCGGTCAGGACAATCCGTATCTTGAAGACGGAAAGGAAATGTTTGCCCGTGCGAAGGAATTGTTTCCCATTTGCAGGAGCATTATGGGACCGGGAGTTCGGGAAACCTTTGATATTCTTCTTAAGTACATGCCGGATATGAAGCTTTACGAGGTTCCCACCGGAACAAAGGTATTTGACTGGACTGTTCCCAACGAGTGGACTATAAGGGACGCTTATATTGAAGATGAGAAGGGATGCCGCATAGTTGACATGAAGGTAAACAATCTTCATGTGATGGGATATTCCACGCCTGTTGACGAATGGATGACGCTTCCGGAGCTTAAGGAACATATATATACGCTTCCGGACCAGCCCGATCTGATCCCCTACTGCACATCGTATTACAAGGAACGCTGGGGTTTCTGCATGAGCGAAAATCAGTTGCGGACACTTCCTGACGGAAAATATCATGCTTACATAGATTCGAATCTTGCACCCGGATCACTTACATACGGAGAACTCCTCATACCCGGCAGCAGCAGTGAAGAGATATTCTTCAGTTCATATATATGCCATCCGTCTATGGCAAACAATGAATGCTCGGGTCCGGTAGTAATGACGAAGCTTGCCGAGTACATCCGGAACATGCCGAACAGGAGATATTCATACAGGCTTGTCCTGCTACCTGAGACGATCGGAGCCATTACCTACATATCGCGCAATCTCGACGTGATGAAGAAGAACATAATCGCGGGATTTAATGTTACCTGTGTGGGAGATGACAGGGCATATTCCATAGTTCATTCCAAATATGCCAATACTCTTGCCGACAGGGTCATGATGAATGTGCTCAAAGGCCATGATCCGAACTTCTGCGAGTATTCATACCTTGAAAGGGGAAGCGACGAGCGGCAGTATCAGGCGCCGGGAGTTGATATTCCGCTTGTTTGCTTTTGCCGGTCCAAGTACCACATATATCCCGAGTATCACACAAGCGGAGATAATCTTGATATCATATCTCCTGACGGACTGGGCGGCAGTCTTGACGTTCTGCTCAAGTGTATCGAAGCCCTTGAGAACAACAGGAAGTATAAGATAACCTGTCTGTGCGAACCGCAGCTGGGAAGGCGGGGACTTATGCCGACCACAAGCAACAAGAACAGTTACAGGGATACACTTATTCTTAAGGATCTGTCCGCATATGCCGACGGAACAAACGATATATTTGAGCTCAGCGATTACATAGGACACAGTGTGGCGGATATGTTGCCCACGGTACGCAAAATGGTGGAAGCGGGACTTCTTGAAGCTGTTAAATAGTGTGGCTCTCAGGAAGCGGAAAGGTTACGGAAATGACACATAGTGAAATAATGGAAATAGTCCAGAGAATATTCAGAGAGGTATTTGATGATGACACCCTTGTTATCGAGGACTCTACCAATTCATCGGATATAGAAGACTGGGATTCCCTTGAGCACATTACCCTCGTTGTTTCAATGGAGAAGGAATTCGGGCTCAAATTCGACCTCAAGGAAGTTAACGAGCTTGCAAATGTGGGAGAGATGGTTGATCTGATCGCATCCAAGCTGTGAGAGTATTTGTGATTACATGAAAGCATCAAAACCCTGCAGGACCTATACATAAATGGAAAATCATATGAACGAATACAGATACGAAGAAATAGATATTGGCCAAAGAGAGAGCTTTTCGGTTACGGTCACGGAAGAGATGATGTCATCATTTTGTGCGATTACCGGAGACATCAACCCCCTTCACAATGATGAGGATTATGCCGTATCCAAGGGACACCCCGGGAAAGTTGTGTACGGAATGCTTACGGCATCCCTTCTGTCCACACTTGCCGGCGTATATCTTCCGGGCAAAAACAGCCTGATACATGAGGTTAAGATCAAATTCTCCAAGCCGGTTTACATCGGAGATACTCTCACGGTAGAGGGTATAGTTGAAGAAAAACATGATGTGTATTCACTGATCATTCTTAAAGTTTTGATACGTAACCAGAACGGTGATAAGGTCTTAAAAGCAACGATGCAGGTCGGAGTAGACAGTTAAGCAGCAGTATTCAGAAGGAGGAGAAAATGACACCACAGGAAACATTACAGCAATGGATAACAGAGTCGGATAATATAGTATTTTTCGGGGGTGCGGGTGTTTCGACCGAAAGCGGTATCCCGGATTTTCGAAGTGTAGACGGATTGTATAATCAGAAGTATGATTACCCTCCCGAAACGATCCTGAGTCATACGTTTTACAGAAGTAAGCCGGAGGAGTTCTACAGATTCTACAGAGACAAGATGCTCTGCACTACCGCCAAACCCAATAAAGCACATCTGAAACTGGCAGAGCTTGAGAAGGCGGGAAAACTGAAAGCGGTTGTGACACAGAATATTGACGGCCTACACCAGGCTGCCGGGAGCCGGGAAGTTCTCGAACTCCACGGAAGCGTACTGCGCAATTATTGTGAATCATGTGGAAAATCATTTGATGTGGATTACATTATAAACAGCGAAGGTGTTCCGAAGTGTGACAAATGCGGCGGGCCTATAAAGCCGGATGTCGTTCTGTATGAAGAAGGCCTTGACAGTAACGTAATGAGCAAATCGGTAAACTACATAGCAAATGCGGATGTTCTTATAATAGGAGGAACTTCCCTTGCGGTTTATCCCGCTGCAGGTCTCATTGATTACTACAGAGGGCATAAGCTCGTATTGATCAATAAGTCCAAAACGCCGATGGATTCGAGAGCCGATCTTGTGATAAATGACAGTATAGGGGCTGTTTTAGGTGCAATAACGGTTTGATTTTTGTTTCCGAAACCCCTTGAAAAGCTTGATATTATGTGATATCATAGCAAACCGTGATACAATTTATCCTTGCTTTTACTGTAAAGTAAAGGCCAAAGTCCAAAAGGAGGTACCAGCATGAGCAAATATGAATTATGCGTTGTTCTTAATGCTAAGATCGAAGACGACGAGAGAGCTGCCATCATCGAAAGGATCAAGAATTATGTTGATCGTTTCGGCGGTACTGTAACGGATGTGGACGAGTGGGGCAAGAAGAGACTTGCTTATGAAGTTCAGAAAATGAGAGAAGGCTTCTACTATTTCGTTCACTTTGATGCAGAACCTACGGCACCGATCGAACTCGAGAATCGTGTCCGCATTATGGATAACGTTCTTCGTTATCTCTGCGTTAAGGCAGAAGCGTAATAGAAAGAGAGAATATATGAATAAAGTTATATTGGTAGGAAGATTAACCCGTGACCCCGAAGTAAGATATTCATCAGGTGATCAGGCAATGGCAATAGCAAGATACTCACTTGCAGTTGACAGAAGAGCCAGAAGGGATTCCGGATCGGGTGATCAGCAGACAGCTGATTTTATCAACATAGTAGCATTCGGAAGAGACGGAGAGTTCGCTGAGAAATATCTCCGCAAAGGAATGAGGATACTTGTTGAGGGTCGTATTCAGACGGGCAGCTATACCAACAAGGACGGTCAGAAGGTTTATACAACGGATGTAGTTGTTGAGCGCCATGAGTTTGTGGAGAGCAAAGGCTCCTCACAGGGTGGCGGATCCGGGGATGCTTTTGTTCCCGCTCCATCCGGACAGTCTGATGGCGGTGACGGATTCATGAATATTCCGGACGGTATAGACGAAGAACTTCCGTTTAATTGATCGGATTAGGAGGAAAGTATTATGGCTTTTAGCAAACCCCAGGGTGACGCTGACAAGGCAGACGCACCTGTTAGAAGAAGAAATACAATGCACAGACGTAAAAAGGTATGTGTATTTTGCGGTAAAGAGAAGGAACTTGATTACAAGGACGTTGCTACACTCAAGAAGTATGTTTCCGAAAGAGGCAAGATCCTTCCGAGAAGGATCACGGGAAACTGTGCAAAGCATCAGAGAGCACTTACCGTTGCTGTTAAGCGTGCCCGCCACGTAGCCCTTATGCCCTATACTGCTGACTAAGGCTGTAAGGAGGGGCCCATCGACTATCTCGTACGGTAGTGCGAGATGCCATCCCGGCGAGGGAAGATGGGAGGATTCCTTACTGCACCGCGAGGCCCTTTCTCCGAAGGAGAATAAAAATGGCCGAGCGACCTTGATTAGGCTGTAAGGAGGGATCGCAAATTAAGTAAAAGAGACCATTTTATATGGTCTCTTTTGCGTTTGACAATTATATGGCAAGAAGATAAACTAATACTTGTCTGCTTAAACGCGTTGTTGCGTTAAAGCGAATTGACAAAATGATTGACGGAGGAATGTTTAATGCCTATTACAGAACTGCTTGAAAGAAATGCAACAAAGTATCCGAATGATGTTGCGCTTATTGAGATCAATCCCAAGATCAAGGAGAACAGACGCGTAACATGGAAGGAATATGAACTTATAGAAAGTACCAAGAAAGAGTCATACCGACGTGAGATAACGTGGAGTGTATTTGATGAGAAAGCAAACCGTTTTGCAAACTACCTTATGTCCATGGGCATTAAGGCAGGTCACAAGGTCGGGATAATAATGATGAACTGCCTTGAGTGGCTCCCCATATACTTCGGAGTACTTAAGACCGGTGCAACTGTCGTTCCATTCAACTTCAGGTATTCATCGGATGAGATAATGTATTGTGCCAAGCTTTCACAGATCGATATCCTTGTGTTCGGACCGGAGTTTATAGGCCGTATAGAGGAGATATGCGACGAGTTGTCCAAAAAAAGGCTCCTCATTTATGTCGGAGACAATTGTCCGACATTTGCGGAAGACTATAAGGAAGCCGTTGCAAACTGTTCAAGCACAAGACCTGACGTTAAAATAACGGACGATGATGAGGCGGCAATCTATTTTTCATCGGGAACTACAGGATTCCCCAAAGCTATACTTCATAAGCATCGTTCGCTTATGCATTCGGCGGTATGTGAACAAAATCATCACGGTCAGACGAGGGATGATGTGTTCCTTCTGATCCCGCCACTGTATCATACGGGTGCGAAGATGCACTGGTTCGGAAGTTTGTATTCGGCATCAAAAGCCGTGCTTCTTCAGGGAACTGCACCGGAAATAATACTTGATGCCGTTTCCAAGGAAAAATGCACGATAGTCTGGCTCCTTGTTCCGTGGGCACAGGACATTCTTGAGGCGATAGAAAGCGGGAAGGTCAATTTGTCCGACTATGAGCTTGACCAGTGGAGACTGATGCACATAGGGGCACAGCCTGTTCCGAGAAGCCTTATCAAAAAGTGGAAGGAACTGTTCCCGAACCATCAGTACGATACAAACTACGGACTTTCGGAGTCGATCGGACCGGGTTGTGTGCATCTCGGAGTTGAGAACATTCATAAAGTCGGTTGTATAGGAAAGGCCGGTTACGGCTGGGAGACTGCAATAGTCGGAGAAGACCGTAAACCCGTAAAACCCGGAGAGGTCGGAGAACTTGCCGTTAAAGGCCCCGGAGTTATGGAATGCTACTATCATGATCCCAAAGCCACTAAAGAAGTCCTTGTTGACGGATGGCTCTATACGGGTGATATGGCTATGGAAGATGAGGACGGGTTTATTATGCTCGTTGACCGCAAAAAGGATGTTATCATAAGCGGTGGCGAAAACATATATCCTGTGCAGATAGAGGACTTTATAAGGACGAATGAAGCAGTTCATGATGTGGCTGTCATCGGTATTCCCGATAAGAGGCTCGGAGAGGTTAGCTGTGCCATAATTGAACTCAAGAAGGACTATGTGGTAACGGAAGAAGAGATGAACGAATTCTGCATGGATCTTCCGAGGTATAAGAGACCTCATAAGATCATATTCGCGGATATTCCGCGCAACCCCACCGGTAAGATCGAAAAGCCGAAGCTTCGTGAACTGTACGGTGGCAAAGGACTGGTAGAGGCTCAGAACCTAGGCTGATAGGGGGGACCGAATGGAGATTGGAGATAAATAATGGCATATAACGGATCAAAAGAGTCAAGGCGCAGGCGCCGTCGAAGGAGAAAAATCTTACAGGCCGTTCTGCCTGTTGTGATAGCAATAGCGCTTATAGGGATAATACTGCTTGTGGCAAAAAGTACCGGATTGTTTGATGATTGGGGATATTCAAGCAAGATGACGGATCTTAACAGCTACTTTAAAACTACATCGGCGGATACAGCTTCGGTTATCGAAAACGGAGAGGTAACCGATGACAAGATAGCCGTAAAAGACGGGAAGCTTTATCTTCCTTACGAAGCGGTTACAGAAAAGTATAATGCTAATTTTTATTGGGAACAGTCTGACGACAGGCTTCTGTATACTACGGGAGACGGTGTTTATGCCGCAAACCTTCAGGATGATTATTATTCCCTTGACGGAAAAGGTACGCAGACAGGATATACGATCTGCTACAAAGATGGCGAATCACTGATGGTATGTCTTGATTACGTTAAACTGTTTACAAACTTCGATTACAGTTTGTACGGCGGCGGAGGCGAACCGTACCGGGTATGTATTAAAACCGAATGGGGAAGCGACGTGGTTGCAGATGTCATCGAGGATGACATTGCTGTAAGGACCGTTGCCGACAAAGAAGGCGATATTTTAAAAGAGCTTCGAAAAGGAAATACGGTTGTTATACTGTCATCCGAAAACGAAAACTGGGTAAAGGTAACTACGGAGGATCTCATTACCGGGTATGTTGAAACGAAGCATCTCGGCGAAAAATATGATCGTCAGGAGACACCGGTAACCGATGTTGCCCCGATAACCGTAACTCCGGTAGCGGACTATTCGCAGCCGGTAATTCTTGCCTGGCATAATGTTACTAATGAGAATTCAGCACAATACCTCAAAGAGAATGAGAAGTTTTTACCGTATATAAACACGATCTCACCGACATGGTTTGCGCTGTCGGACAATGAAGGTACGGTAGAATCCATCGCATCATCGGCATATGTTGAAACCTGCCATGCAAAAGGTGTTAAGGTCTGGGGACTTGTAAGCAATCTGACATATCCGGAAGTCAGTTTATCGGAAATACTTCCTTATCCGCAAAAGAGGGATTACGTTACGGAGCAGCTGTTAAATTATGCTTCCCAGTTTAATCTTGACGGAATTAATATTGACTTTGAATCGGTTCCGTCGGAAGTGGGACCTTCGTATATACAGTTTATCAGGGAATTCACACTTAAAGCTCACGCCAGAAATCTTGTTGTCTCCGTTGATAACTACGTTCCGAAAGAATACTCGATGCATTATAACCGTAAGGAACAGGGTGTCTTTGCGGATTATGTGATCATAATGGGATATGATGAGCATACGGCTGCATCTGAAGAGGCCGGATCGGTTGCGTCCTTAAACTTTGTTCTTGAGGGAATAGAAAAAACCCTTGAGGAGGTTCCGAAGGAAAAGATCGTAAATGCACTTCCTTTCTATGTAAGATACTGGGTTGTTGATGATAACGAAAACATACTTGATATGCAAACGCTTACAATGGCAAAAGGTCTGGAGATCGTTTCGGCTGCAGGAGCTACGCCTGAATGGGATGAAGTCAGCAGTCAGAATTATGCCGAGTGGAAAACATCGGAAGGAACAAATAAAATCTGGCTTGAGGATCTCAAGTCGATCCAGGCAAAACTCGATGTTATGAAGGCACATGACATAGGCGGAGCTGCGGTTTGGCAGCTGGCGTTCGGAACGGAAGAAGCATTTGCTCTTATAGACGAGTACTATAAATGATATTTTTTGGCAGCCGGGTCCAATAAGGTAAGGGGAAACTCTTTTTAATAATAGTGTATAACCCGGCTGCCGATAAAGGTACCGCAATATCCACGGTTACTGTGATACAATTTATTATAAGACCGGTCTTCGCGTGTGGGGTATACTTTTGCTTAGGCTGTACAAGTAAGTTTGAATCTGATTACGGACAACCAATTTACATTATAAAACGGGGAGTTATCGAAAGATTGTTAATTGTTCGATTAATTTTCGGGGATTACCCGATAAGAAACTCCTGATATGTGCAAATCCCCTGTCGTCACAGGAAATTCACTGGAAAAAAACAGACATATATCTTACAATATAGATAAGAAATATGAAATTTACCTACCCTCCTTTCGCCACATATTGCGAAGGAGCGATCTTGATTTGGATTGTACATGAATAAATACAATATGACAAGTACTACATATTGTATAAATAACGGTACATGGACATAGTCAGGTGATTATTTCACAGAATATACAAATATTTTGTGTAAAATAAATATAATTTGACAATTATCATATGACGATATATAAAATATATTAATTCTGATGGAACGGAGGTGACAACATGAAACTGGAACGAGTTAATGACCACCAGATCAGATGCACTCTTACAAAAGCAGATCTTGCAGACAGACAGTTAAAGCTATCGGAGCTTGCCTATGGAACGGAAAAGGCAAAGAACCTGTTCCGTGACATGATGCAGCAGGCCTCTTACGAACTTGGATTTGAAGCAAATGATATTCCTCTTATGATCGAGGCAATACCTCTTTCATCCGAGTCTATTATTCTGATTATCACAAAAGTTGAAGATCCCGACGAGTTAGATACAAGGTTTGCCAATTTTGCGCCTGATATCAAAGATGACGGGGATGATGGTATTTCCGAACTGTTCCGGTCGGTTTCCGAGGAAATGCCGGAGGTTCTTGACCTGTTCAAGAAACTTTCCCAGGAAGTAACCAAGAATCCGGAACTTTTGGAAGAAGCCAAAGAAAAGCTTATAGAGCAGGCAAATGCAGCTGTTGAACTCTCAAGGGCGTTTGCGTTTGATTCGCTTGCGGATGTTATTAAGGCAGCCGGTGTTGTTTCTAAATTTTACAGAGGCAAGAACTCATTGTATCATGACGAAAACGATGACTGCTATGTACTTGCTCTCAGCAAGGGAGATCATACAACCGAAGAATTTAACAGGATATGTAATGTCTTATCCGAATACGGATCAATGGAGCGGTCAACACCTGCTACCGAGGCGTTCTTTGAAGAGCATAATAACTGCATCGTTGCCGATAATGCGATAGAGACGCTTTTATCATAGTTTATCTGATAACAAAAGAGCTGCAGACAATGTCTGCAGCTCTTTTTGTATGGTCTTCATGCAAGTGCCGAAATCTTACTCATAAGATCATCAATATCCATTCCGTGAACCATGGCAGCCTCTTCAAGAGATTCGCCTCTGGCGGATGGACATCCGAGACAATGCATTCCGGCTTCCATAAGGATCGGTGCAACTTCCGGTTTGTTGACGATTATCTCGCCTATAGTCATATCTTTTGTTATTTCCATAATATTACCTCCGATTATTAATGCATGACCGACTGATTTTCGGGCAGTTGTAAGCGTAGCATTTTTACAGGGGATAGTCAAGATTATCTCCTATCCGATAATTCCTGCGCAAGTTTATCAATCTGACTGCGGTTTTCTTCGGACATGGTTGTCTTTATGGTTATAGTTTCCCCCACATATTCGATACCCTGCAGAGGATCTAATATTGCCTGCATGCATTTTGCTGCGGAAGGAGCCCAGGTCCCGTTCTGAATAAGAGCCACACGGCGGTTGCAGTATTTCTTTGCGGCAAGATGATGAAGGTAGCTTTCCATAGGCGGGAAGAGTCCCGCGTCATATGATGAAGACATCAGTACCATCCGGTCATATCTGAATGCATCTTCTATGATCTCGGCAACATCCGAGCGGCATACATCGGTAAGGACTACTTTAGGAGCACCGAGTTCTTCGAGTTTGTCTCGCAGATATTCGGCAGCTTTCCATGTATTGCCGTGAATAGAAGCACATGCTATAAGTATGCCCTCATCTTCGGGTTTGTAGTTGCTCCATGTATCATACAATCCGATATAGTACCCGAGATTTTCTTTGAGTACCGGTCCGTGAAGCGGGCAAATGATTTTACAATTGTCGATCACACCGGCATTTGTAAGCTTCTTAATAAGTGCCTGAACCATTGCTCCGTATTTGCCGACTATGTTAAAGTAATACCTTCTTGCTTCACATGCCCAGTCATCGGTATCTGTCTCAATACCGAACTTTCCGAAGGCATCGGCGGAAAACAGAACACCTTCCGATGACTCAAAGCTGAGCATTACCTCGGGCCAGTGCACCATAGGTGCCGTAAAGAACTTAAGTGTATGTTTTCCGAGAGACAGTTCGCCGCCGTCAGCAACCGTTTCATAAAGTGAACTCAGATCCTCATCGAAAAACTGCGGAAGTAACTGGAAGGTTTTGGCGTTACCTACCAGCTTCATATCGGGATACAGTTCATGAAGTTTTAGTATTCCGGCAGAGTGGTCGGGCTCAAGATGATGAATGATAAGATATGAGGGCTTCCTGCCTTCCAAAACGTTTTTTACGTTAGCGATCCATTCATCCACGGCACGTTTATCAACCGTATCAGTAATGGCGATTTTTTCATCGAATATCACGTATGAATTGTAAAGCATACCGCTTTGCATTTCATACTGGCTTTCGAACAGATCAATTGTGGCATCGGAAACTCCGACGTATTTAATGCTTTCCGAAATATTCATATCATAAAACCTTTCTGAAAATATATGTGAAACTACAGAAGGTACGCCGTTGTACAGCGTACCTTCTGTATCAGTGCTTACTCGGTAACTTTCATAAACATGTCTTTGGAAATCCCGCAGTTGGGACATACCCAGTCATCGGGGAGATCCTCAAATGCTGTTCCGGGAGCAATTCCGTGTTCGGGATCGCCTTTTTCGGGATCATAAGTGTAACCACAGGGATTGCAAAAATATTTGTCCATACCTTTTCTCCTTTTTCCAATTGAAAGCTGATTAAGAAACCGGTAACGGCTTCGGGTGATTTTCATTTTATCATTTATCACATAAGAGGTCAAAGTGTACGCAAAAAAATACAGTTCTCCACCTTGACGTGTATACAATCTGAAAATATAATAACAATTACCAAAAGAAACTGTCCGTATTACGGATTTATAAATTATTTCTAACAAATTTTTAGGAGGCGTTACAATGAGATCAGAATGGAATGGTTTCGTAGGCGGCAAGTGGGAAAGTGAAGTCAATGTACGTGACTTCATCCAGAAGAATTACACTCCTTATGACGGAGATGATTCATTCCTTGCAGGACCTACACAGAACACAAAAGACTTGTGGAAGATGGTTCTTGACCTTCAGAAGAAGGAAAGAGAAAACGGCGGCGTTCTTGATATGGACACCAAGGTTGTTTCAACCATTACTTCTCATGGTCCCGGATACCTTGATAAGAGCAAAGAGACTATCGTAGGTTTCCAGACAGATAAGCCTTTCAAGCGTTCACTTCAGCCTTACGGCGGTATCCGTATGGCAGAGAAGGCTTGCTCGGACAACGGTTATGAGGTTGATCCCGAGATAAGCGAGTTCTTCTCAACACACCGCAAGACTCACAATGCAGGATGTTTTGACGCATACAACCAGGAGATGAGAGCTTGCCGTACATCACATATCATCACAGGTCTTCCCGATGCATACGGAAGAGGACGTATCATCGGTGACTACAGAAGAGTTGCTCTTTACGGTATTGATTTTCTTCTCGAGGACAAGCAGGCTCAGAAAGATTCAACAGGCCGCGTTATGACAGATGATGTTATCCGTCTTCGTGAAGAATTATCAGAGCAGATGACAGCTCTTAAGATGATGAAGGAGATGGCCGCTTCATACGGATGCGATATCAGCAAGCCCGCAACAAACGTTCAGGAAGCAATTCAGGCTACATACTTCGGATATCTTTGCGCGGTTAAGGAGCAGAACGGTGCCGCAATGTCACTCGGACGTACTTCAACATTTATTGACTGCTACGCAGAGCGTGACCTCAAGAACGGCACATTTACCGAGGAGCAGATTCAGGAGTTCGTTGATCACTTTATCATGAAACTTCGTTGCGTTAAGTTCGCACGTACACCTGAATACAATCAGATATTCGCCGGCGATCCCGTTTGGGTAACAGAGTCTATCGGCGGTATGGGTGTTGACGGACGTCATATGGTAACCAAGATGAGCTTCCGTTATCTCCACACTCTCGAGAATCTCGGTGCAGCTCCCGAGCCCAACCTTACGGTTCTCTGGTCAACAAGACTTCCTCAGAACTTCAAGAAGTTCTGTGCTAAGACATCAATTACAACATCATCTATCCAGTATGAGAACGATGACCTTATGAGACCTGTTCACGGCGATGATTACGGTATCGCTTGCTGCGTATCTTCAATGGTTATCGGTAAGGAAATGCAGTTCTTCGGAGCTCGTGCTAACCTTGCCAAGTGTCTTCTGTACGCTCTTAACGGCGGTATTGATGAGAAGACCAAGAAGCAGGTAGGTCCTAAGTATCGTCCTTATGACGGAGATGTTCTTGACTATGATAAGGTAATGGATCTGTTCATCGATATGATGGAGTGGCAGGCTGATGTTTATGTTAATACTCTTAACATCATTCATTACATGCATGACAAATACTGCTATGAGAGAGCAGAGATGGCTCTTCATGACAAGGATGTAAAGAGATACTTTGCAACAGGTATCGCAGGTCTGTCAATCGTAGCTGACTCATTCTCAGCCATGAAGTATGCAAAGGTTGAGTGTATCAGAGATGAGGACGGAATCATTACAGACTTCAAGATCACGGGAGACTTCCCTAAGTACGGTAATGATGATGACCGTGTAGACCTTATCGCCAAGGAAGTTGTTCATAAGTTCATGACAGCAGTAAGACGTCATCATACATACAGGAACGGTATTCCTACAACGTCTATCCTTACGATCACATCAAACGTTACATATGGTAAGGCTACAGGTAACACACCTGACGGACGTCGCGCAGGACAGCCTTTCGCACCCGGAGCAAACCCGATGCACGGACGTGATACACATGGTGCTATCGCATCACTTTCATCTGTATCAAAGCTTCCGTTCAACGATGCACAGGATGGTATCTCAAATACATTTACCATCATCCCCGCTGCTCTCGGTAAGGAAGACCAGGTATTTGCAGGTGATATAGAGTTAGATCTTAATAAATAATATTTATATTTGACAGGAGGTGACATTTATGGATCAGATTGATGATCTCGTAGCATTACTTGACGGTTCTGTCGAAAGCGGAGTCGGACATTTGAACGTAGATGTCGATGAAACGCAGACAGAAAACAGAAGCACAGAGACGATGGGGTGTACCGATTGTTCGAGAACGCCGCTCGCGTGCAGTGTTCCGACGCTTCATCAGGGCCTGGATGATTATAGTTGATAGGAGGAAAAAATTATGGCAGCAAACAAAGCTCAGATTGACAACCTTGTAAATCTTTTAGATGGTTATGCAACAAAAGGCGGCCATCACCTTAACGTAAACGTACTTAACAGAGAAACTCTTCTTGATGCTCAGGCACATCCGGAGAACTATCCCCAGCTTACGATCAGGGTTAGCGGATATGCAGTAAACTTCATCAAGCTTACACCGGAGCAGCAGGCAGACGTTATCTCAAGAACGTTCCACGAATCCATCTAAGTGAGATAAGCATACAAAGTGTTGAGCAATTCATGTCTCACAGTAATAATGTAACATACAAGCCCGAAGTATAATCCTTCGGGCTTGTTGCGGTAGTGTAAAGCTTTCTATGAAAAAACTACGGAGGACAAAATGACCAAAGGCCGCATTCATTCGCTTGAAAGTTTCGGTACGGTAGACGGACCGGGAACAAGATATGTAGTATTTGTACAGGGATGTCCCATGAGATGCCTGTATTGTCATAATCCGGATACATGGGCTATGACCGGCGGGGAAGAAATGGATCCCGAATATATCATTGAGCAGTATCTGCATAATGAGCCGTTCTACAGAAATGGCGGGGGTTTAACCGTGACGGGCGGAGAGCCTCTTATGCAGGTTGATTTTCTGATCGACCTGTTTACGCTGTGTAAACAGCATAATATACATACATGCATAGATTCATCGGGGATAGCCTACAGACCGGAGAACACCGATTTTATTGCAAAGCTTGATAAACTCATGCCGCTTACCGACCTGGTAATGCTTGATATCAAGCACATTGACCCCACACTTCACAAGAAGATAACAGGCCAGCCTAATGACGGGATACTTGCGTTTGCCAAGTATCTGTCCGACAAAGGTGTAGACATATGGATAAGGCATGTGATTGTGCCAAACCTTACGGATGATGACAAATATCTGTATGATCTCGGTTATTTTATCGGGGGACTCAAAACCCTGAGGGCTCTTGATGCACTACCTTATCATACTATGGGCAAACCAAAGTACGAAAAACTGGGGATAGAGTATCCTCTGGGAGATACGCCTCCGATGGACAAGAAGGATCTTATTGCGAAGAAGGAAGTTATCCTAAACGGAATAAGAGACCGAAGACGCGATGACGGTGAGAGCGAACATGAGATTTGTAAAAAGGCTTAACGCGGACTACAAGATCGTTCTTGCATCTGCATCTCCGAGACGAAAACAGATACTTGAACTTGTGGGAATTGAATTTGATGTATGGCCTTCATCAGTGGATGAGTCTGTCAATTCCCATCAGCCGGATAAGGTATGTACCGGATTGTCGAGGCAAAAAGCGCTCGATGTTGCCTCTCAAATAGTGAAATACAACGAGTCTCACAGAGAACTGGTGACACCGACGGATATAATTGTTATAGGATCTGATACAATTGTGACAAAATGTGATATAATACTCGGTAAACCGCGTGATGAAGCAGATGCATTTCAAATGCTTAAGCAGTTATCGGGAAGCACCCATTCGGTTTATACGGGAGTAACACTTGCTTTTATAAGCAGCGATGGACGTGTCGGAGAACACACATTCCATGAAGAGACGAAGGTAAGTTTTTACCCGCTAAGTGACGATGATATAAGAGAATACGTTGCGACAGAGGATGTTATGGATAAAGCAGGCGCATACGGTATTCAGACAGGTGCAGCGGCATTTATCAGATCAATTGAAGGAGATTACTACAACGTAATGGGCCTTCCTATAGCGAGACTTGTGCAGGAACTGAAGGAGTTACTGTATTAAGTTAGGGTAAGCAAAGGAAATTTGATTACTCATAAATAAACAATAGTGAATTTCACTTATTGAAAGGAGAACAGATCTATGAAATTTATCAACAATTTGAGTGTTAGAGTCAAACTGCTG
This sequence comes from Lachnospiraceae bacterium UBA3762, assembly GCA_002371615.1. Lineage (GTDB taxonomy): Bacteria > Bacillota > Clostridia > Lachnospirales > Lachnospiraceae > UBA2868. Next base: position 180,501 of record DFGA01000017.1, read on the forward strand.
ATACTTACAGTACCTCTTTCCATAGCGCTTGTTGTAGCGTGTGTTGTAATGGGAGTAGAGATGAACAGTGTCGAAGAGGAAGTAACAGGTATCTATTACGATACACTGTTTACCGTATCGGATAATCTGATCAATGCCGACCGTGATTTTTATCAGGCAAGAGTTGCGGATTACAAGGGTGATAAGCAGGATTTCGACGATAATATGCAGCAGACATATGATCGCGTACATGAGGCTGACTCAGTTGCTTCCAAGTCACCAACACTGTATAACGATGTTCTTGCCGGAACGAGTGACAGCATAGCCAATCTGATAAGCAAGTTTGATCAGCATTATGAGGCTGCTCTTGCTGCCGGAGATGCAGGAGACGAGGCCAAATATGAGGAAGAGTTCGAACTTTCAAGAGAAGTTATCAGTGAGATGACTGACATTACCGAACAGTGGGCTCTCGAAGAGCATTCAATTATACAGAATGAAATCAGGAGTAAAATCATTGGACTTTCAATTGTATTCGGTATACTGATCCTTGCTCTTATAGCAATTGCTGTTATAGTCATCAGACAGATAAGGGGCGGTATTTCAACCGCAACAGAACATTTAGGAGAACTTGCCGACGGTAACTTAAACATCGAACTTGTGGAAGACAGCAAGATCAGCAGGGATGAGATAGGTCAGATGCAGAGCGCGACCAACAAACTTGCACTCAAGCTTAGAGAGATAATGAGCCGCAGTAATGAAATGGCAAGGAGCTTAACATCAGCCGGCGAAGAGCTTGCAAGCTCATCCGATCAGGCATCCCAGGCATCGGGACAGGTTACTCTTGCGGTTGATGAGATCAGCCAGGGAGCAGTTTCCCAGGCTACAAGCGTTGAAAATGCCGCAGGAAATACAAACGATATCGGAAATGATATAGAAGTGATCGCTTCAAATGTAGAGCAGCTTGATACATTTGCAGGAGAAATGAAAGCAACATGTAATGAGGCAATGGATGCTCTCGGAAAGCTTGTTGAGCAGACCCGTGAACTTCGCGGATCCGTTAAGAATATTGATGATACTATCCGCTCCACCAATGAATCCGCAAACGGTATCCATGAATTTGTTAATGCTATTACTTCAATTGCCAGCCAGACCAATCTGCTGTCACTTAACGCATCAATAGAGGCTGCAAGAGCAGGTGAGGCAGGTCGTGGGTTTGCGGTTGTTGCCGGAGAGATTGCCCAGCTGGCCGAGCAGTCCAACCAGAGTGCGCAGGAGATCGGTCATATTGTAGAGAAGCTTCTTCACGATGCCGCAGAATCTGTTGATGTTATGGCAAAGCTTAATGAGAGCTTTGAGAGCCAGACTGAGCAGATGAGAACTACAAGAAGCAACATGGAATCCATGGCAAGCGGCGTTGAGAATGTTGCCGAGAGTGCACAGGCTATAGCCGAGAAGATAGAAGGACTTACAGGAGCCAAGAATACACTTGTCGGAATAGTAAGCGATCTGTCCGCTATCTCGGAAGAAAATGCAGCTTCAACACAGGAAACAAACGCATCAATGCAGGAACTCAACGCTACATTCACGGTTATAACCCAGTCGGCAAACGAGCTTCAGGGTCTTGCCAAGGAGCTTGAGGAGATCATCAGTTACTTTGGCTGATAATGTTGAGTTTTTGAGATTATTGATGTAAAATATTCATCGAATAAAACATATTTGTGATAGTTGAAAAGGAAAACAGTAAAGGAGGTATTTGTCATGGCATTTGTTATCAAAGACGGCTGTATTTCATGCGGTGCGTGTGCAGGACAGTGTCCCGTAGGTGCTATCTCGGAAGGAGACGGTAAGTATGAGATCGATGCTGATAAGTGCGTAAGCTGCGGAGCATGCGCAGCACAGTGCCCTGTAGGTGCTATTGAGGAAGGCTAGGCAAATAGGAGGGGCCCATCGCGAAGCGATATTAATTGCCCGAGCGACATTACGAAGTAGTTGCGTGGGCGAAACTCAAAAGAAAATGCCGGCTGTTTACAGTCGGCATTTTCTTTTTTTGACATATGGGGTATAATATTTCACGATTGCACCGGTTGTTACATTGTGTGAAAATTTATGAGCAGTAACAAGATAAGATTTAAAGGTCAGATTCGAACATATATACTGTGGCCAGTATGGATGACATTATTTGTCGCCGTATTCGCGATAGGAATGTATTTCGTGAATATAAGAGCGGGTGTCTTTGCAACCGTTTTCTTCGTTGTATATGCGTCGGTTGCTTATTTTTTGTATTTCCGTGACAGAGGCCGCGTTGTACGGGATCTTATATCATTTGCCACACAATACGGACAGGTTCAGAAGCAGCTCCTTCGTGACCTGGAAATTCCGTATGCACTGCTTGATGAGGCGGGTAAAGTCATATGGACTAACGATGCTTTCGAGCAGACATTGAATATTTCTAAGAAATACAGTAAGAGTATTACAAATCTTATCCCTGAGATTACAAGGGAAAAACTCCCCAACATGGAACACGAAACGGAAAGTGAAGTAACGGTTGACGGACATGATTTTCGTGTAAGTATGAACAAGGTGTCTCTGTCCGCTCTTATGGAGGCTTCGGATGCCGTTGAGACTATAGATTATGACAGTTTTCTGATCGCGCTTTATATGTTTGACGTTACCGAAGTCAATACGCTTGCACGACGGGTCAAAGAGCAGAAGATGGTCTGCGGCCTTATATATATGGACAATTACGACGAGGCGCTCGAAAGTGTTGATGAGGCAAGACGTTCGCTTGTAGTGGCGCTTATCGAGAGACAGATCAATAAGTATTTTTCAAAAGTTGATGCTATCGTCAAAAAACTTGAGAAGGATAAGTTCCTTGTCGTCATGAAACAAAAGGAACTGGATAATATAGCAGACAGCCGGTTCGGTATACTCGAAGAAGTCAAGAATGCGAATATAGGTAATGAAGTATCCTTTACACTCTCCATAGGATTCGGTGCCGGAAGCGACTCCTTTGACCAGAACTATGAATACGCCAGAACGGCTATAGACTTAGCGCTCGGAAGAGGCGGAGACCAGGCTATCATCAAAACGGAAGATGAGATCAGTTACTACGGCGGAAGACGTGAGGTAACAGCCAAGAATACAAGAGTTAAAGCCAGAGTTAAAGCTCATGCACTGCGTGAGATCATAGAAAGCAGTGACAATATTATTATTATGGGTCACAAGATACTTGATGTAGATGCGTTCGGATCTTCAATAGGTATTTATCGTGTTGCCAAGACTTTCAATAAAAAGGTTAATATAGTCGTAGATGAGGTAACGACATCAATACGGCCTATGCTTGAGATGATGATCCATGACGGTGCGCATGACGAAAGCGTTTTTGTATCAAGAGACGCTGCCATAGAGTTAGCGACCAATACAGAATATACTCTTGTTGTTGTGGATGTTAACCGTCCGAGCTTTACAGGCTGCCCCGAGCTTCTGGATCTGTGCCCGACTATAGTGGTTCTCGATCACCACAGACAGGGTGCGGAGAAGATCGAAAACGCAACTCTTTCGTATATCGAGCCGTATGCTTCAAGCGCATCGGAAATGGTATCCGAGGTTCTTCAGTATATCAGCGACCGCGTTAAGCTTATGGCGGATGAGGCGGACTGTCTGTATGCCGGTATGGTAGTGGATACGAATAATTTTGTAACAAAGACAGGCGTCAGAACATTTGAAGCTGCGGCATATCTGCGCAGAAACGGTGCTGATGTTACAAGAGTTCGCAAGATGTTCAGGGATGATGTGGAGGCTTATAAAGCGAGGGCCGGAATAGTAAGTAATGCCGAGATTTATGATAAGGCATTCGCGATAGCGATAACACCGGATACTGTTGTTGACAGCCCGACTATCATTGGAGCCGAAGCGGCAAATGAACTGCTCAACATCAACGGAATAAGGGCATCCTTTGTTCTTACCCTCCATGATGAAGAAGTGTTCATAAGTGCGAGGTCGATCGATGATATTAATGTTCAGGTCATAATGGAGAAACTCGGAGGCGGCGGTCATATGAACGTAGCCGGAACCCAGATAAAAGGCGTTAGCGTTGAAGAAGCAAAAAGAAAACTCATAGCAGTGCTTCAGGAAATGAAAGAAAAAGGAGAACTTCAATGAAAGTTATATTATTACAGGATGTTAAGTCAGTCGGTAAAAGCGGTGACGTAGTCGACGTATCCGACGGATACGCAAAGAACTTCATATTCAAGAAAAAACTTGGCATTCCCGCCGATTCCAAAAATCTGAACGACCTTAAACTCAAAAAAGCAAATGACGAAAAAGTTGCTGCCGAGAACCTGGCCTATGCTCAGGAATTTGCCAAAGAGTTAGAGACGAAAACCATAGTGGTAAAGCTCAAAGCCGGAGAAGGCGGAAAAACATTCGGAAGCATATCAAGCAAGGAGATCGCGCAGGAAGCAAAGACCCAGTTCGATATTGATATTGACAAAAAGAAGATCGTTCTCGCAGAGGCTATCAAGTCTTTCGGGACGTTTGAAGTTCCGGTTAAGCTTCATCCCAGTGTTACGGCAAATCTGAAAGTTAAAGTCGAGGAGTGCTAGGAATGGAAGAAGCACTTCTTAAAAAAATGCCTCCCCATCACAAAGAGTCTGAAAGAGGTGTGGTCGGGGCAATGATGCTCGACAAAGATGCCGCCATCATAGCTATGGGGGCTTTGACATCCGATGATTTTTACCTTAAGGAGTGTGCATACGTATTTGATGCCGTAAAATCGGTTGTCGATGAAGGAGCACCCGTAGATCCGACTGTGATCTCGAACCGGCTTATGGAAATGAATGCCCCGGCTGAGATTGCATCGGGAGAGTTTTTGCGGAACCTGTGTATGTGGGCATCTACTTCGGCTGTTATCGAAGAGCACATAGAAATAGTAAAGAAAAAATCATTGCTCAGAAAGCTTATCAAAGTAAGCCAGGCAATTGAGAATAATTGCTATTCGGATTCCGGGGATTCCGAGAACATACTTGAGGATGCCGAGAAGAAAGTCTTTGAGATTACAAACAGCAGGACAACAGGGGAATATGTTCCGATCCGCCAGATCGTCAAAGATGCCGTTGAGCGGATAGGTATTGCTGCCAGAACGGACGGAGTGGTTACAGGTGTGGCAACGGGATTTACGGATCTGGATTACAAAATGGCAGGACTCCAGCCTTCTGATCTTATTCTTATAGCCGCAAGGCCTTCAATGGGTAAAACCGCATTTGTTCTGAACATAGCCCAGCATATATGTTTTAAAGATAAAAAAGGAGCGGCTGTATTTTCGCTTGAAATGTCAAGAGAGCAGCTTGTAAACCGTCTCCTGTCTCTTGAATCGCATGTGGATTCCAAATCCATCAGAAACGGTAATGTATCCGCAAAGGATTGGGAAGGTATTATAGAGGCTGCAAGTGTTATAGGTGAATCAAAGCTTATCATCGATGACACTCCGGGTATCAGCATCGGTGAACTGCGGTCCAAATGCAGAAAATACAAGGCTGAAAACAAGGACCTTTCCGTTATCATCATTGATTATCTGCAACTAATGTCTGGATCCGGAAGAACAGATTCGCGGCAGCAGGAAATATCGGATATCTCCAGATCGCTAAAATCGCTTGCAAGAGAACTGAATGTTCCGGTGGTGGCATTATCACAGCTGTCACGTGCGGTTGAGAAACGTGATGACCACAGGCCGATGCTGTCGGATCTGCGTGAGTCCGGAGCAATAGAGCAGGATGCGGATGTTGTTATGTTCCTCTACAGAGATGATTACTACAATCCGGATACAGATAAAAAAGGAATAGCGGAAGTTATAATAGCCAAGCAAAGAAACGGCCCGATAGGAACTACGGAGCTCGTGTGGCTGCCTGATCTGACCAAGTTTGCCAATAAGGCAAAAAACTGAGTTAAGGAGATTTGAATGGACAAGCCAGTTTTGTATCGTAAACGTATCATTCCGGAAGAGTTGGTTTTGCTCGACAAAGATGAGATACTGTATTCCGATGAGGAGCATATCGTAACGAAATGGAATGCGATCAGGCCGAAGAAAATTCTTCACCATGGATGTTCATGCTATTTTCTTAAAGAAGGGTTCAAAGTAAGCAAGTTTTATCGCAAAGACGGGACTTTGATGTACTGGTATTGCGATATAATCAGTTATTCCTACAATGCATCGGATAATTCCTATGTATTTACGGACCTCCTGGCTGATGTTCTGATATATCCGGACGGCAAGGTTCAGGTAGTGGACGTAGGCGAGATTGCGGATGCACTTACGGAAGGGACGCTTACCACTGATGAAATGATCCCGGCACTTCGAAGTCTTGATAAACTGCTGTGTCTTATATATTCAGGGGAATTTAGCGGTATTCAGGACATGATCAATAAGATCGAGGAAGGAAACGATCCTTCATAATGAATACGATATACGAAAAAGTCGATCCCGAAAACATTGATATGTCAGTGATCGGGAAAGCGGGAAGAATAATACGCGAGGGAGGACTGGTTGCTTTTCCTACCGAGACGGTATACGGACTTGGCGGAGATGCATTAAATCCCGAGTCATCCAGAAAGATTTATGAGTCAAAAGGGAGGCCGTCGGACAATCCTCTTATTGTTCATATCGCAGAGTTTTCCCGGATATATGATATTGCCGACAAAGTCTGTCCCGAAGCAAAGCTTCTGGCTGATAAATACTGGCCCGGTCCTCTTACGATGATATTCAACAAAAAACCGGTTGTTCCGGATGAAACGACAGGAGGCCTTAACACGGTAGCGGTCAGATTTCCGTCCCATCCGGTGGCAAGAGAGTTTATCAGGGAAGCAGGCGGGTTTGTTGCGGCACCGTCCGCGAATATTTCCGGAAGGCCGTCTCCGACGTCGGGAGAGCATGTGCTTAATGACATGAACGGAAGGATCGACATGATTATCGATTCAGGCGAATGTAATATCGGCCTTGAGTCTACGATCGTTGATTTTACGTCTGATGTTCCGATGATACTAAGACCCGGTTATGTCAATGAGAAAATGCTCAATAAAGTGATCGGGGACGTTGCAAAAGATCCTGCTGTTTTTGGCAGGGAACTTACCGGGCAAAAACCGAAGGCTCCCGGAATGAAGTACCGGCATTATGCTCCTAAAGGTACTATGACCATAGTATCCGGCGAGACCGAAAAAGTCATAGCCTACATTAACGGGCAGATAGAGAGTAAAGCTTTGGGGGCGAAAATAGCTGTTCTTGCCTTATCAAAGGATGTTACAAAATACCGGGGAGCCGATCTGGTTGTTGATATGGGGCATGCAGACAATGATATCGAGATCGCAGCGCGTATGTATGATGCATTAAGACGTTGCGATGATGAGAATATAAATGTGATCTTTTCGGAGGAATTTAACACCCCGGATCTTGGAATGGCCATTATGAACAGGCTGATCAAAGCAGCAGGTCATAATATAATAAAAGTATGATGGGAGAGGCGTAAAATGAAGGTTGCTATCGGAGCGGATCATGGTGCGTTTGACAGAAAAGCACAGGTTATTGAACACTTAAAGGCACAGGGTCATGAGGTTAAGGACTTCGGAACATATACCCCCGACAGTTGTGACTATCCGGCAATAGGAAGAAGTGTGGCAAATGCCGTTGTATCCGGAGAATTTGACAGAGGGATCGTAATGTGTACGACCGGAATAGGTATTTCGATCGTTGCAAATAAGGTTAAGGGAATAAGATGTGCGCTTTGCTCCGATGTTACAAGTGCAAGGCTTACAAGACTCCATAATGATGCAAACATGCTGTCGATGGGAGCGGGAATCATAGGTCCGAACCTTACAATGGACATAGTGGATATGTTTATGAACACGAAGTTTTCAAATGAAGAGAAGCACGTTCGAAGAATATCGCAAATAGAAGAATAAATAATTTACTTACGGAGGACAAGCCATGAAACAGTATCCCGGAATCGAAAATGTATATGTAATGGACCACCCGCTGATTCAGCACAAGATCGGGTATATCAGAAGAACGGAAACCGGAACAAAGGATTTTCGCCAGACTATAGGTGAAATAGCAATGCTTATATGTTATGAGGCAACAAGAAATCTTGAACTGGCCGATGTGAAGATCGAGACTCCCATATGTCCCACAACGGCAAAGGAGCTCAAAGGCAAGAAGATGGCGATAGTACCTATTCTTCGCGCCGGACTCGGAATGGTTGACGGTATGCTGACTCTTATACCGGTAGCGAAGGTTGGACATATAGGGTTGTACAGGGATCCCCAGACACTTAAACCGGTTGAATACTATTGCAAACTTCCGGAAGACTGTGCAAACCGTGAAGTGTTTGTTGTTGATCCCATGCTTGCAACAGGCGGATCTTCATGTGCCGCTATTACGATGCTCAAGGAAAAAGGCTGCAAGAATATTCACTTCATGTGCATTATAGCAGCACCCGAAGGTGTAGATGCCATGCACAAGGCTCATCCCGATGTAGATGTATATATCGGGGCGCTTGATGAGAAACTTAATGATCACGGTTATATCGTTCCCGGTCTCGGAGATGCGGGAGACAGGATTTTCGGTACAAAATAATGAGCGATAAGAGAGAAGACTATATCACGTGGGACGAGTATTTTATGGCGGTTGCAAAACTTGCCGGGATGCGTTCCAAAGATCCCAATACACAGGTAGGAGCCTGTATCGTCAGCGAGGACAACAAGATATTATCCATGGGATACAACGGGTTTCCTAGAGGATGCTCGGATGATGAATTTCCGTGGGCAAGAGAAGGCGATGAACTGTTAACGAAATATGTATATACGGTTCACAGTGAATTAAATGCCATTCTCAATTACAGAGGCGGGAGTCTTGAGGGCGCCAAACTCTATGTTTCTTTGTTCCCCTGCAACGAGTGTGCCAAGGCTATAATACAGAGCGGGATCAAAACCGTAATATATGATTGTGATAAATATGCCGCCACAAACGGAGTGATCGCTTCCAAAAAGATGTTTGATGCTGCCGGAATCCGGTACTACAAGTATGAACCCACTGACAGGGAAATTGTTATCACGGTATAGTTTATGCTTCGCAAGCACGCTGTAAGAGACAACTTAATAGTATATGTATTGTGTGCTGCACTGACTGCGCTGTGTGTTTTTTCCGGAACCGGTACTTCGGTATCTGCTTCTGTTGAGTCCACATCCCAGAAGATCAAAGATGCCGAGAAGCTGAAAAAGGAAACGGAAGAGATGAAGGAGGCAACGGAACAGAAAAAGGAAGGCCTCAAAGATCAGAAGCAGGAGCTCGTATCATATCTGGGCGAGCTTAACGATAATCTTACAAAGATAACCGAAAATATCAGCGAGATAGAAGATAAGATCACCGCAAAACAAAATGAGATCGCCGTGGCACAGACTGAACTTGAAAGTGCCAAAGAGGAAGAAAACGACCAGTATGAACTTATGAAAAAAAGAATAAAGTTCATGTACGAACGCGGTGACAAGACGATCCTCACCACTTTTTTTTCTTCCCACAGTTATGCGGATTTTCTGAATAAAACCGAGTACATCGACCGTATAGAAGATTATGATAAGAAGATGTATGACAACCTTATCCAGATAAGGAAAAACATCGAAGAAAAAGAGACGAATCTTCGCGCTGAGGAGGAGCAGCTTCAGAGCCTGAAGAAACAGGCGCAGACAGAGGAGCTGAAGGTAAACAATCTTGTAACATCAACTAACGGATCCATTGCCCAGACAGACGGACAGATATCGGCGGCGGAGCTTGAAACGGCAGCGTATGAGGCTGAACTCAAAGCTCAGGAGGAAAACCTTGCGGCTCTCAAAAAACAGCTTGCGGAAGAACAGGCAATGATAGCAAAAGCCTCCAAAATGGCATGGCGGGATATTTCCGAGGTTTCGTTTCAGGAAGGCGACAGGGATCTGCTGGCCTGTCTAATATATTGTGAAGCCGGTAACCAGCCGTATGTCGGACAGGTTGCCGTGGGGGCGGTAGTCATTAACAGGGTAAGATCGGCCGCCTATCCCAATTCGGTTTCAACGGTTATTTACCAGAACAGACAGTTTTCCCCGGTATCAAGCGGAAGACTTGCCACAAGGCTTGCCCTTGGTGCACCGTCGTCGTGCTATCAGGCTGCAGATGAGGCTATGAGCGGCGCCACACCTGTCGGAAACTGCCTTTATTTCAGGACTGTGATTCCCGAAATTAACGGAACTATTATCGGAGATCACGTTTTCTATTGATTGTGACGATAATTAAGCATATTTTGTAGACTTTTTGAAAGTTCGCAGTTATAATTATAAAGATGCGATTTATGCGAAGGGGTAATTTTTGAAGTATCAGAAAGATGTATTTGGCGGATTTGCAATGGTTCTGCAGTTCGGCATCAATATGATAGTCCCGATACTGCTGTGTACCTTTGTCGGTATATTTCTGGACAGATTATTTTCCACGTCATTTATCGTAATAATAATGTTTTTTCTTGGAGCGTTGGCCGGCTTTCGCAATATTTTCGTCTTTGCGAGAAACATGAACAAACACTCAACCTATTTGGGGAGTGATGCCGACGAATCGGTCTCGTCACATCCGGATGAAGACTTTGCCGAAAAGATGGACAGGGTATACAAGGATAATATGAATGAATAGACTTAAGATCATTCTCAAAGAAAATCATACCCTCCATGAAATGATGCTCGGAATAGTTGCCGCAAATATCATTCTTGCGATAGTGGCGGCCTTTGCAAGCAACAGGGACAAGGCATTGATTGCCGTATTGACGGGGACCGTTTGTGCACTTGTATTTGTGATCCATATGGCTGTAACTGTCGATGACGCTCTTTGCCTTGATGAAAAAGGAGCGATATCGCAAATGCGGACACAGATGCTGGTCAGATATCTGTTTGTGGCTGTTGTTGTCGGATTAAGCCTTTATTTTAAAATTGCGGATCCGGTATTTCTGACAATTTCTGTTCTTACGATAAAAGCGGGTGCATATTTGCAGCCTTCAATACATAAACTGTTAAACAGGAGGTGAGATAAGTGAATAGTGTTCTTTTGGCAGCCGATGTCAATTTCATGATCAAAGGCATATTCTCTTATCAGATATTCGGTCAGACCGTATGGATTACAACAACGCACGTGTGTCTTTTGATCGTGCTTCTATTGTTTGCGGTATTCGGATTGTGTGCTCATCATGTTATAGTTAACGCGGATCCGTATGCCAAGCCCGGAACTTTCCAGAATATCGTGGAACTGATCGTGGAAATGCTTGATAACATGATTACGGGTTGTATGGGAAAGAGTGCTCCGAAGTTTCTCGGGTACATATCGACCCTGTTTTGCTTCATTCTTATCAGCAATTTCTCCGGACTGTTGGGACTTCGTCCTCCCACAGCGGATTACGGTGTTACTCTTCCGCTCGGACTCATCACTTTCGGTATGATTTTCTATAACAAGATCAAACATCAGGGAGTCGGGGGATTTCTGAAAGGTCTGTGTGATCCGTGGCCGATATGGGCTCCGATCAATGTTATAGGTGATATTGCGGTGCCGATTTCGATATCGCTTCGTTTGTTTGCGAATATTCTTTCCGGAACGGTTATGATGGCTCTTGTATACGGACTTCTGTCCAAGATTGCATGGGGCTGGCCGGGATTTTTGCATTTGTATTTTGACCTGTTTTCGGGCGCTATCCAGACATACGTATTCTGTATGCTGACCATGACATACGTAGCTGATGCTATTAATGCAGACTAGGAGGGACCCACGAAGTGGGAGGAGCCGGGTCTGCACGTGGAGCCCCGCGACGAAGTCGCATTATAATGGGGCGACACTCCTTGTAAATGCAGACTAGGATGAACCCACGAAGCGGTGGGACCCTGTTCTGCACGACGAGCGCCCATCGCCGAAGGCGATTTGAATGCGCGAGTCTCTTTGTTACTGCTGAATAGGAAAATAGGAAATTTAAAATAGACAACAAATTATAGGAGGATTGTTTTATGAACATTTCAGGACAGGATTTCATTTTCGGATGCTCTGCGATCGGTGCGGGCCTTGCTTTAATAGCAGGTATCGGTCCCGGTGTAGGACAGGGTATTGCAGCCGGACATGCGGCAGCAGCGGTGGGACGTAATCCCGGTGCAAAGTCAGACGTAACATCTACCATGCTTCTCGGTCAGGCGGTTGCGGAAACAACAGGTCTGTACGGTCTGCTTGTCGCAATGCTGTTATTATTCGTTAAGCCTTTTACGTGATTATTACAAACCGGTAATCGAAAGGAGACAAAGAATTGGAACGTCTGTTTGACCTTGATTTCCAACTGTTGCATGATGCGGTCATTACAGCGGTTGCCGTTTTTGTTTTGTTCCTTTTCCTTTCCTATATGCTGTTCAAGCCTACGCGCGAACTTCTTCGCAAGCGTCAGGAAAGGATCCAGTCGGATCTTGACAGCGCAAAAGAGGATAAGGATGAGGCTCTTAAGTTAAAGAGCGAATACGAAGCGAAGATGGCCGGCGCCCAGAAGGATGCCGACGCAGTACTTGCCGAAGCAAGGCAGAAGGCTGTCAAGAATGAAGATGCAATCATTTCACAGGCCAAAGAAGAAGCAGCGGGCATCATTCGTCAGGCTCATAATGAGGCTGAACTTGAAAAGCGCAAAGCTGCGGATGAAGTAAAGACACAGATCATAGATGTGGCTTCCCTTATGGCGGGAAAAGTGGTTGCAGCAGGTATAGATACAAATATTCAGGATTCTCTGATAGAAGAGACGCTCAAAGAAGTAGGTGAGAGCACATGGCAAAGCTAGTTACGACAACTTATGCGGATGCCCTGTTTCAGCTGGCTGTAGAGGAGGGTAAGGTTGATGAACTCTTTTCGCAGGTGGAGCAGCTCATAACCATCCTTGACGAGAATCCTTCTCTTGCAAAGATAATGAGACACCCCGGCATTGATAAGAACGAGAAAATAAAGACAATAAACGATATTTTCTCCGGAAGGGTTTCGGGCGAGGTGTGCGGTTTGCTCAATCAGGTTGTAGTCAATAACCGCTACGAGGAGATTGACGGGATCCTTGCAAGTTTTATCAGTATGGTCAAGGAATACAAAAAGATCGGCATAGCTTATGTACAGACTCCTGCCGCTCTTACCGATGCGCAAAAGAAGCGCATCGAGCAAAAACTGCTTGATACGACCGGATACGTTAAGATGGAGATGAACTACTCCATCGATGAATCCCTTATCGGAGGCATGAAGATAAGGATCGGGGACAGAGTTGTTGACAGCAGCATTTCCACGAAACTAAACGAACTGGCGAAAGACCTTCGCCGGATTCAGTTAAATACATTTTGAGAAAGGTAAAAGATCCATGAATTTAAGACCAGAAGAGATCAGTTCTGTAATCAAGGATCAGATCAAAAGATACGCGGATAATCTCGAAGTATCGGAAGTAGGTACCGTTATTCAGGTTGCGGACGGTATTGCCCGTGTGCACGGCCTTGAAAAAGCGATGCAGGGCGAGTTGCTTGAGTTTCCGGGTGAAGTGTACGGCATGGTCATGAACCTTGAGGAAGACAATGTCGGAGCTGTTTTGCTCGGAGCAGGATCGATCAACGAAGGAGATACCGTTAAAACAACAGGACGAGTTGTTGAGGTTCCCGTAGGTGATGCTATGCTCGGGCGTGTTGTAAACGCACTCGGACAGCCGATTGACGGTAAAGGCCCTATACAGACCGATAAATTCCGTAAGATCGAGCGTGTTGCCAGTGGTGTTATAACGAGAAAATCAGTTGATACACCTCTGCAGACAGGTATTAAAGCGATCGATTCGATGATCCCGATCGGACGCGGACAAAGAGAACTTATCATAGGTGACAGACAGACAGGTAAGACTGCTATCGCCATTGATACTATAATTAACCAGAAAGGACAGAACGTTAAATGTATATACGTTGCTATCGGACAGAAAGCCTCGACGGTTGCTTCAATCGTTAAGACTCTTGAAGAATTCGGAGCAATGGCATATACAACCGTTGTTGCTTCCACGGCAAGCGAAATGGCTCCTCTGCAGTACATAGCACCGTACAGCGGATGTGCGATCGGTGAAGAGTGGATGGAGAACGGAGAGGATGTTCTTGTTATCTACGATGATTTAAGTAAGCATGCAACGGCATACAGAACGCTTTCATTGCTTCTTCGCCGTCCGCCCGGACGTGAGGCTTATCCCGGAGATGTATTCTATCTTCATTCAAGGCTTCTTGAGCGTGCGGCAAGAATGAGCGAAGAGTACGGCGGCGGATCTCTTACCGCTCTGCCTATTATTGAAACGCAGGCCGGTGATGTATCGGCTTATATACCTACCAACGTTATTTCTATCACGGACGGTCAGATATACCTTGAGACCGAAATGTTCAATTCCGGTTTCCGTCCTGCCGTAAACGCCGGACTTTCGGTATCGCGTGTCGGTGGTGCAGCTCAGATCAAAGCAATGAAGAAGATATCGGCTCCTATCCGTACTGAACTTGCCCAGTACAGAGAACTTGCAGCTTTTGCACAGTTTGGTTCGGAACTTGATGCGGATACAAGAGAAAAGCTTGCCCAGGGTGAAAGGATCAAAGAGGTACTCAAGCAGGGACAGTACAAGCCTATGCCTGTTGAGTATCAGGTTCTGATCATATATGTGGTAACAAGAAAACTTCTGCTTGATGTTCCTGTTGACAGGATCGGGGAATTTGAGGACGCATTCTTTGAGTATATCAAGACAAGCTATCCGGAGATCCCCGAATCGATCAAGAACACAAAAGAGTTGTCTGAAGATATGGAGAATAAGCTTAAGAAAGCGATAGATGATTTCAAGGCTGATTTTCTAAAATGAGTTAAACATACAGGGAGGGTGTAGATTATGGCGTCGATGCGTGACATCAAAAGACGTAAAACCGGTATACAGTCTACCCAGCAGATCACAAAGGCGATGAAACTTGTTTCCACGGTTAAGCTTCAAAGAGCCAAAATGCGTGCGGAACAGAGCAAGAATTACACAATGCAGATGTATGACACGATCGTTTCGATAATGAACAGGTCGGGATTCATCGATCATCCGCTGACCAAGCCGAACGGTTGTAATAAGAAAGCGATAATTCTTATCACATCAAACAGGGGACTTGCAGGAGGATATAACAGCAATATTACAAAACTCATAACCCAGAGCGGTTGGGGTGTTGACGAATTGGTGATTTATGCTATCGGCAAAAAGGGTCGCGACGGAGTAAAAAGAGCCGGCTATGAAGTTGTGTATGAGAACTCTG
Source organism: Lachnospiraceae bacterium UBA3762 (assembly GCA_002371615.1). Lineage (GTDB taxonomy): Bacteria > Bacillota > Clostridia > Lachnospirales > Lachnospiraceae > UBA2868. Next base: position 195,828 of record DFGA01000017.1, read on the forward strand.
AAATGATTGAAGAGCCTATCTATTCCGATGCTTCCGACCTGGCTAAAGAACTGCTTGAGAAGTACGCTGAAGGCAAGATCGGGGAAATATACATTGCCTATACGATTTTCAAAAATACGGTAGTTCATGTACCAAGGCTTCAGAAACTGTTGCCTCTCGGTGAAGAGAGTACTCCCACCGAATCTGTATCAGGCAGAGAAGGTGAAGATTCCATTAAGCCCGATGCGGAAGAAGAAAGTGCAAAAAGGGCGCTTATGACATATGAACCCGATTCGGACGAGGCTTTGAATGCAATAATCCCCAAGTATGTTACAAGCCTTATTTACGGCGCACTTATCGAGGCTGTTGCCAGTGAAAACGGAGCCAGAATGCAGGCGATGGATTCTGCGACAGACAATGCCGAAAAGATGATATCAGGCTTGGAACTTCAGTATAACCGCGCAAGGCAGGGAGCGATCACTCAGGAACTTACTGAGATCATTGGTGGCGCTGAGGCTATAGGCTAATGCAGATAGGGGGAACCGCGAGTTATCTTGCACGAAGTGCGAGATGCCACCCGGCGAGGGCGGTGGGACCCTGTCTGCACGTGGAGCCCCTATCGCCGAAGGCGATCTGAATGGGCGACACACCTTATTGACCGAGCGACCTAACGTGTCGACACACCTTATTGACCGAGCGACCTAATGTGGCGACACACCTTAAGAAAAATAACAGAAGGAGAATACAAAAGTGGCAGATAACAACACAGGTAAGATTACCCAGATTATCGGAGCAGTGCTTGACGTTAAGTTTCCCGAAGGTAACCTGCCGGAAATCAACGAAGCTATACGTGTGGAGCGGGGCGACAACACTACACTTGTTGTAGAGGTTGCACAGCATCTTGGCGATGATACTGTTCGTTGCATTGCCATGGGGCCTACGGACGGACTTGTAAGAGGAATGAAGGCGGAAGCTACGGGAGCTCCGATCTCTGTTCCCGTCGGCGAGAATACACTGGGAAGAATATTCAATGTATTGGGTGAGCCGATCGATAACAAGCCTGCGCCCGAAGTTGAAAAGCGTTATCCTATACACCGCAAGGCTCCAAGCTTCGAGGAACAGTCAACATCGGCTGAAATGCTTGAGACAGGTATCAAAGTCGTTGATCTTCTGTGTCCGTATCAAAAAGGCGGTAAGATAGGCTTGTTTGGTGGTGCCGGAGTTGGAAAGACCGTACTTATACAGGAACTTATCAGAAACATTGCGACAGAGCACGGCGGATATTCGGTATTTACAGGCGTAGGAGAACGTACACGTGAAGGTAATGATCTCTATCATGAAATGACGGATTCCGGCGTTATAGATAAGACAACGATGGTATTCGGACAGATGAATGAGCCACCCGGAGCCCGTATGAGAGTCGGACTTGCAGGTCTTACAATGGCCGAGTACTTCAGAGACGAAGGCGGTAAGGACGTACTTCTGTTTATAGACAACATCTTCAGATTTACGCAGGCAGGATCCGAAGTATCAGCTCTTCTCGGACGTATGCCTTCGGCGGTTGGTTACCAGCCGACACTTCAGACAGAGATGGGCGCACTTCAGGAGCGTATTACATCGACAAAGAACGGATCGATCACATCTGTTCAGGCCGTTTACGTTCCTGCCGATGACCTTACAGACCCTGCACCGGCAACAACATTTGCCCACCTTGATGCGACAACGGTATTGTCCCGTTCAATAGTTGAGCTTGGTATTTATCCGGCAGTTGATCCTCTTGAGTCAACTTCGAGAATACTTGATCCGAGAATTGTCGGAGAAGATCATTATAGAGTTGCCAGAGGTGTTCAGGAGATCCTCCAGAGATACAAAGAACTTCAGGATATCATTGCTATCCTTGGTATGGACGAACTTTCAGAGGATGATAAGGTTACTGTATCACGTGCAAGAAAGGTTCAGCGTTTCCTGTCACAGCCTTTCTTTGTAGCAGGTCAGTTTACGGGACTTCCCGGAAGATACGTATCTGTAGCTGATACGATCAGAGGATTTGACGAGATACTGTCAGGAAAATATGATGATATTCCCGAAAGCTTCTTCTTAAGTGCCGGAGCGATTGAGGACGTAATAGAAAAATACAACCAGAGTCAGAAATAAGGAGTTAACATGGCCGATACTTTTCATCTTCGGATCACAAGTCCCGACAGGGTTTTCTATGAGGGCGAAGTGACAATGGTGGAGATCAACACAACGGAAGGCGAGATTGGGGTACTTCCGAATCATATTCCGCTGACGAGCGTTTTGGCTCCGGGAGCATGCTACATACATCTTCCGGATGCGGATCCCAAGGTATGTGCAATCCATGGGGGATTTATTGAAATCCTGCAGGATTCGATGACAATACTTGCGGAAGTATGTGAATGGCCGGATGAGATCGACCTGAAACGAGCTGAAGAGGCACGTATTCGTGCCGAAAGACGTCTTTCGGAAAAGGATGCCCAAACGGATATAGATCGTGCGACGCTTGCGCTTAAGAGAAGTGCAGCGCGAATAGAGGCAGCCAGGAAATGATTTTAAGTGACGGCGAAGAATCTTCGTCGTCACGATTTTGTTTTATGGATAAAAACAAGTTCAGAAGAAGAACAATTAAGCTTAGTGTTACGTTCGTGCTGTTTCTGATATCCCTGTTTGTCTCAAATATTGTACTAAACAGGGGAAATACAGATATGACGGCGGAAATGTCAAAGGCATCTCTTCCGGTCGTATATATGAACGTCAACGACGAATATATTAATCCTCTCCATGGTTATACAACGGAAATGGAGGGGAATTATTTGCGTGGGCCCATAACTCCGCTTATGGCAAACAGGTCCGTTACATTCCGGGCAGATCTTTACGATGCGGTTATAGCGAAAGTTTCATATGAAGTAAGGCCGCTTGATATGTCAAGATTAATAGAAGAAACAGAGGTTTCGGACTTTTCGTATAAGGGAGATGTCATATACGCCACAGCCACACTCAAAGACCTGATTGAAGATGATACCGAGTATATGCTTATAATAAAGCTTACAACATCAGGTGGTGCGGTAATAAGGTATTATGCAAGAGTTATAAACAGGGCGGAGCTCTATTTGTCGGAAAAGATGGAATTTGTCAGAGATTTCTCCGATAAGACGATGAATAAAGAAGAGGCCGAGTCTATTAAGAAATATATGGAAACAAATGCTGACGGTGATAATTCAAGCTATGCCTATGTTAATATCCATTCCAATTTTAACCAGCTAACCTGGGGTGATCTGGAGCCGAGACTTGTTTCCGACAAGGATATGGAGCTTCTCGAGATAGATGAAACAACCGCATCCATCATGCTGAAATACCAGGTTGAGATTATGTCCGAGACTCACAATGTTTCGGAATTTTTCCGGCTGCAGCGCGGTAAGAGAATGTATCTGATGGAATACGAACGGACCATGGATCAGGTCTTTGATGCACAAAAGAATGTTGTCGTTAACGGTAAGATACTTCACGGAATGATAAGCGAGAAACCTGCAGGGATAGAAAATGATACAGGTTCTATTTATGCGTTTGTGCAACAAAATGCCCTGTATTCGTATAACACATCATCTCACACCATGGCGAGATTGTTTGCTTTTGCCGATAGTGATAATAACGATGCAAGGACAAGGTACAATGCACATTCTATCAAACCTATGATGATCGACGGCGTCGGGAATATCTGGTTTATTGTCTACGGATATATGAACAGAGGAATAAATGAGGGAAGGGTCGGAGTTGCACTGTACTATTATGACTGTGCCCTTAATACGATAGAGGAAGAACTGTTCATACCGTATACCAAATCATACGAAATGCTTTCGGTAGAAGTTAACGACCTTGCATATATCAGTTCGAAAAACCGTATGTATATTTTTATTAACGGAGGAGTATATACGATCAATATTACAGACAGAGAATCTGAGATCATGCAGGCAAGCATCAGTGAAACAGGTTTTTATTCATCGGATGACGAGAGTATCATCGCATGGCAAACCGGAGAATCGGTTGTGGATTTTAACCAGATACAGTTATTTAAGCTTAACAGCATGACTCCGTATACAATACCTTCGGGAGCGGGAGAAGTGGTTATCCCTCTTGGCTTTATGGATAATGATGTCATTTACGGTGTGGCAAAAGTGTCGGATGTTACTACCGATTACACCGGCAGAACAATCATACCGATGTATTCTGTCAGAATTCAGGACCAAAACGGAAATCTTCTTAAAGATTATCATCAGGATGGGGTGTACGTACTCGACATTGAAAAATCGGATAACATGCTTATACTCTCAAGAGCAGCAATAAACAGCGAAAACGGAGAACTGATCCCGTTAGAGGACGATCAGATCGTAAACAACAAGACACAGACATCACTTAAGAATAAACTATCCACAGTTATTACCGAAAAGACGGAGACCACATACCAGACTGTATTGTATAAGGGCTCGGATGACGGAAAAATATCGGTAAAAGTTACAAACCCCAAGGAAGTAGTATTTGAAGGCAGCAGAGATGTAACTATCAAAGATGAAGATACTCTGAAGCGCTATTATGTATACGCAAAAGGGAAGATCGCAGGTATATATTCATCGGCCGCAGAAGCAGTTGAGGAAGCCGAAATACTGTACGGAGTTGTAACGAATAAACAGATGGGCTATGTTTGGGAGAGCAGTAACAGGAAGATAAGCACCAAGTTGACAAGCCTTGATATAATTGAATCATCTGATGCGAATGATCCGGATGAAGAAGATGACGGGTCAGATGAAGGGGATGACACATCTTCCTACGTCAAGTGTGTAGATACAATGCTCCAATCCGGCGGGGTATACAAGAGCAGCGAAGAAGAACTTAGGAGAAAATCACTGGTTAAGGTTTTGTCGGATAATCTTGAAGCTGATGTTCTGGATCTTTCGGGAGTTGCGCTTTCCGATGTATTATATTATATTTCAAGAGGTTATCCTGTAATGGCAATGACGGGTCAGGGATCTGCCGTTATAATTACAGGCTATGACAGTAAAAATACGATCCTGTACGATCCGAAAGAAGAGAGAGTATACAAACTTGGGTTGAACGATTCAAAGGAATTGTTTGAGAAGGCAGGAAACAGATTTGTTACTTATATTAATTAATCAATAGATTTCAGGAGGATGAGAGATGAAACACAAATTCAGAGTATTAAGTCTTATCATGGCGTTTGCCCTGGCATTCGGAAGTATTAATGCCGTACCGGTTTATGCCGATCAGACAGAATCACAAAATGAAAGTACCCAGCTTACCAGTCTTGCAATAACAGATCTGGCAGAGCCTGTTGCGGGGCAGCCGCTTGACGGTAAGGCGACAGTGACATCGGCGGAAGGAGTTACGTGGGAGATTCCGGTAATATGGGTTGATGATTCGGGAGTTGTTGCAACCGTAGCACAAGCCGGGCGCAAGTATTTTCCGACCTTTGCTTTCTATGTACCATCAGGCTATACAATTAAAGGAAGAAATTCCAACGGAGCATTTTCCGTATCCCTCCCCGGATTTGTAACAAATCTTATGGGGGCAGGCAATCTGCTCTTTGTAGCTGATGAATCTACCGGGATCACTTATCTTACATGGACAATCTCGGGAATAAGCGGAATACCTGCGACATATGCAGCGGGTCAGCCCGGTACGGTACAAAGCACCGAAGCTGAGACGGGAAGCGGTTCCGAAAGCAACAGTTCGTCAGATGAAACTGATCCATTTTGGGAAGCAACGGTTCACTGCGGACCTAACACACTTGATAAGTATGGGGCCGAGAACCTGGCGTGGCTTGTGGCCTTAATAAAGCACGAGATTCAACCGAGAGCTGTAGGAGCTCTTCTTGATGGATTCCCGGCCTTTTCCGAGGCGGCTAAAAACAACCTGCTGGGTGACCAGATAAGCTTGTATGTATATGATGTTACTGTTGATAAACCTGCGCAGAATCAAGCAAAGAATGTAGCGGGATGTCTCGCATATGTTAACGGGAGTTATAAAAACGATATATATGAATATCAGATCGGAGTTAATATAGATGGCATGCTGGAACTTAAAAACGGAGAGTGTGCAATAAAGGATGGACAGAAGACAGAACTGGAGAATACTCTGGTACACGAACTGATGCACGGTCTGATGGATGACTATGTAAGAACCGGTATGGCTTCAGGAGACTGGCCTTTTCCCAACAGTCCCAATACGACAAATAAGTATAATGCTTTTCCCAGATGGTTTATAGAAGGAAGTGCCACGACCGTTGAGAGAGCAAATGTATTCTGGGCATCAACATATGAATCGATAAAAAATAAGGGTAATGGTGATGAGTATACGGCGGAAGCTGTAAAGAACTTCTTTGGTACAGCAGGGAATTCGATAGATCAATATAAAAAAGACTATAATAATTCTATAGTCGGATCGTATGTCGGAGGATATCTGGCATGTGTTTATCTGGGAGCAAAGATTGCAACAGAAGATGGAAGTTGTACATCTGAAGATGTCAGAAAAGGATTTAATACTATTCTTGAGCAACTCCATAACGGAGTGTCACTTGACAGTATAATCAAGAAAAATACACCATATGGCGGACTTCTTGACTTTGAAGATAATTTTCTTAAAGATGATGGATCATCACAATTTGCAGCGGATCTGCTCAATTATTATGACAGTGTAAGCAGTAAAATCGGAAAACGGGCTAACGGGTCGATACTTATGGATTTTGAGACTACTGCCGATTCACCGCTCGAGGGAAGAGGGGAGACATCCGAAAACCAGAAAACACTCTTGATAGTCGGTGACACAAATGACGGCGTGGCATCTACAGTGGATGATAAGATAGCAATTCAGTCGGCAGGCTCCTATCATACGTGGTCTGCTACGGACGATGATCCGGATAAATATAACGAAGCTTCTTCTGCTGCGGCTAAGCCCGATGAGGAAATCGCCAATCAGGCAGCAGAGACACCCGTGCAGGCAACCGAGACACCCGTGCAGGCAGCCGAGACACCCGTACAGGCAACAGAAACAGCCGTACAGGCAGCAGAGACACCAGTGCAGGCAGCAGAGACACCTGTACAGCCGGCAGTTGTACCCGTACAGGCAGCAGACAATTCAGAACCTTCCACTGATCAGGGAGCTGTCCCTGAAGCATGTATTGTACCTGAGGCCATCACCCCGGTTCCGGATCAGGATGACAGTCAGGATGCGGGGTCAGATGAAGGTCAGGCAGATCAGGAAAGTGAGACAGAGGAAACAGATGGATCAACGACTACAGAAACTGGCGAATAATCTGGTTAATTATTCCGTAAAAGTTCAAAAAGGCGATAAAGTCTGGATCAATTATATCGGAGAGAATACAACGGATCTTGCCAGAGCGCTTGTAAAGGAAGTGTATGCAGCGGGGGGACTTCCATTCCCGCATTTTGAAAATCAGCGCGTCCACAGGGAATTGCTTATGGGGTGCGATGATGAGCAGCTTCGAATAATGTGTGAGACGGACAGTGCGATGATGTCGCAGATGGATTGCTTTATCGGAGTAAGAGCCGCTGATAATGCATCGGAGCTTTCCGATGTTCCGGCCGAAAAGCTGTCATTGTATAACCGGCTGTATTCATCGCCTGTTCATCACGGGATCAGGGTGCCGAAAACGAGATGGGTCGTGCTCAGATATCCTACCGATGCCATGGCACAGCTTATGGATTCAAGCTTCGAGCAATTCGAGGATTTCTATTATAATGTCTGCAACCTCGATTACGAAAAAATGGGAAGAGCAATGCAAAACCTTGTGGAGCTCATGAACAGAACAGACAGAGTAAGGCTTGTGGCAAAGGGTACGGATCTTTCATTTTCAATTAAAGGCATTCCGGCAATTGCCTGTGACGGCCATATGAATATTCCGGACGGTGAAGTATATACGGCTCCTGTCAGAGATTCCGTAAACGGTGTTATCACATATAACGCGCCTTCAAGATATGAAGGATATACGTATGAAGGAGTCTGCCTTACTTTTGAAAACGGAAAGATAGTAAAAGCAACGGCAAATGATAACGAGAGGATAAACCGTGTATTTGATACCGACGAAGGAGCAAGATATGTCGGTGAGTTTGCTATAGGAGTCAACCCGTATATAACTAAGCCGATGAAGGAAATACTGTTTGACGAGAAGATAAGCGGAAGTATTCATTTTACTCCGGGAATGTGCTACGACGATGCGCCGAACGGTAACAAATCCGCTATACACTGGGATCTTGTTCTGATAATGACACCGGAATACGGCGGAGGACAGATATGGTTTGATGATGTTCTGATAAGAGAAGACGGACGGTTCGTCATCCCGGAACTTGAATGTTTAAATCCCGAAAACCTTATGTAATAAACAGTGGGCAGCCATCAGCTGCCCACTTTGTCGTTTATCACGATAAAACTTCTGATTGATTCCGTTCCGACCTTGAATATCTTGATCAGATTGATGGAATTCTTGCCTCCCTGCCTGGGCCTGAATGAAATCGGGATGAAATGAACTTTCTGTCTCTTTTTCTTGTATATTGCGCTGAGCGCAACGTTTGTAAGGAAAAAATCATCCGGTATGTATTTGAGATTCTCCCTGAGAGTTTCAGCACTCATAAGCCTGTAAGGAGTATTTGCATCGAGTACGTAAACCTTGAAACAAAGGTATACAACAAGGCGGAGAACTTTTGTGACAAATACTCTCATGATCCCGTCTCTTCTCTTGTTCCGGTATCCGATGGTAATATCGTATTTGTTACGCGCTATCCAGAAAGGCTCAAACTCCGAAGGAAGCGTCTGGCCGTCGGAATCTGTCTGGAAAATATAGTCAGCACCATTATCCAGGGCATAATTATACCCGTACAGAACAGTTGCACCATGCCCTGCATTGGGTTTGGTAAGTGCTGTAAGTCTGGGCATGTCTTTGCTTAATTCTTTGAGTATTTCAAATGTGTTGTCACGGCTGCCGTCATCAATAACAACAAGACGTGAGTCGGTACCGAATTTCTCGACTATCGGATACCAGTCATTTACTACCTGCTTAATATTGTCCTGTTCGTTATATGCCGGAATTACAATAAATAATCTGTCTGCCATGTCTGATCTCCTTATTAGGATCTGGGTTTTTCCGATCCACCTTATTTTACATCAAATCAATACTTATTGAAAGACTCTTTTCAGCGCCCGGACTGCTTGCCCTATGACATTTTGCGTGATATACTAACTCATAGTGTGTTTTAGATTGGTTGCGGCATATATAAAGCGGATTGATCAAGGAGAGTATTATGAGAAAAACATCAGGACATTTGGCGGTTGTGATTGCGATCCTGACTATGCTGGCAGTTGTCGCCCCGTATCAGGTGTACGCCGATTCGGTTGTCAGTGTGATAATGACATACCAGGACAAAACGTATACCAAGCAGATATACGGTGTAGAGACTGACAGGATCAAAGCGGGAGAAAACACAGATTCACTTCGGGATATAGAAGGTCTGCTTAACAATCTGACTTTTCAGACGAACGGAGATGTCAGGATTGATAAGCCCGCAGTGGTAAATGCCGTTAAGTCTGCTATCATTGCAGGACAGACCGGGATCAATATAGACCTTACAAAGTACAAAGAGGGAGAGAGCGCCACACAAGCCCCGGCGGCAAATGCCGCAACACCTGCAGTGGCAACAGATGCGGCAGCAGCCCCGGCGTCATCTGCGGTTAATGCGAACATGTCATCTCTTGGCATTGATTATATGCTTTCAGAAGCCTCCACAAGATTTCGTGCCAACGAGGACAGGGCACAAAACATCAGAAATGCCGCAGCCAAAATCAACGGCATGGTAATTCTTCCGGGCCAGATGTTTTCATGTACTATGGCTTTTGGACCGAGAACGACCGCTAACGGATACGGACTCGGAAATGTTATTTCAGGCGATACATACGTAAAAGGCGTGGGCGGAGGTATATGTCAGGTCAGCTCGACTTTGAATCTTGCAATGCTTCGCGCCGGTGTTGCTCCGGTTGAAAGGCATAATCACAGTCATCGTTCCAGTTATATTGCATCGGGACTTGATGCAACGATATCCGGAACCAGCCTTGACTATAAATTTGTCAATCCATATGAATATCCGCTTTACATATCGGCGGTTACAAACGGCGGAGTTATAAGTATATCGGTATACAGTAATCATGATGCTACAAAAGGTATCGTATATGAGCCTGTAGTTACCGGCGGCAGATTATCCAATACAACTCATTTGATAGGAAAACTTGCCGGGGTGCAGGTTTCCGACAGAATCTGCTACAGCAGCAGGTACAAACAGTAGGGGACGAAAAATGTATAAAGGAAAAACTGCTTTTATTATACAGATGATCGTAATTGCGGCGCTGTATGTGATTCTTACTTATGTCGCAAATATGTTCGGAATGGCAAACGGAATAATTCAGGTCAGGATATCCGAGGCACTTACGGTATTGCCGTATTTTACTCCGGCAGCTATTCCCGGGCTGTTCATAGGATGTCTTGCGGCAAACTATACAATGGGTAATCCCATGTATGATGTCCTGATAGGCAGCGGTGCAACACTTGTGGCAGCTGTGATAAGTTACCTCATACGTAAATACAAATTTGCGGTACCTTTTCCGCCGATCATAATAAACGCATTTACGATCCCGTTTATATACAATGTGCTGTTAAGGCTGGATGACCATTCGTTCTGGGCAAGCGTGGCGCTTGTGGGAGTTGGAGAGGTTATTTCATGCGGAGTACTGGGTATTGCGGTAATGCTCGGTCTTGAGGACTACAAGGATAAGCTTTTTCCACAGGCCAGACCGGAAAAATCCATGGAGAATACCGATAAACCTGCTGAAGAGACAGAAGAAAAAACAGAAGAGAATTAATAAATAATACAGTAATAGGAAAACAGGAGACAGATAAATGTATAACAAGGTACCAACGGATCTTAAGTTTGTCGACAGAGAAAAGCAGGTCGAGGAGTTCTGGTCCGATAACAATATATTCGAGAAAAGCATGAAGAACCGTGAAGGCTGCGATACTTACATGTTCTATGACGGGCCTCCGACAGCAAACGGCAAGCCTCATATCGGGCATGTTCTTACCCGTGTAATCAAGGATATGATACCCAGATACCGTACAATGAAGGGTTATTATGTTCCTCGTAAAGCAGGATGGGATACCCACGGACTTCCGGTGGAACTAGAGGTTGAAAAGCTTCTCGGCCTTGACGGCAAGGAACAGATAGAAGAGTACGGACTGGCTCCCTTTATTGATAAGTGTAAGGAGAGTGTCTGGAAATATAAAGGTATGTGGGAGGATTTTTCGAAAACGGTTGGTTTCTGGGCCGATATGAACGATCCTTACGTAACATACCATGATGACTTTATCGAATCCGAGTGGTGGGCACTAAAGACCATATGGGATAAGGGACTGTTATACAAAGGTTTCAAGATAGTTCCGTATTGTCCGAGATGCGGTACACCGCTGTCTTCCCACGAAGTTGCCCAGGGATACAAAACTTTAAAGGAAAGAACCGCGATAGTCAGGTTTAAGATCAAGGACGAAGATGCATATTTCCTTGCATGGACAACAACGCCGTGGACACTGGCAAGTAACATAGGACTGTGCGTTAATCCGAACGATACATATGTAAGGGTTAAGGCTGCGGACGGATATACATACATCCTTGCCGAGGCTCTGGCGGATTCTGTTCTCTCCGGAATTGAAAGGGAAGAGGGAACTGCTGCATATGAAGTTCTGGAAACATATAAAGGAAGCGACCTTGAATACAAGGAATACGAACCGCTTTACAAATGTGCCGCAGACTGTGCCAAAGCACAGAACAAGAAAGCGTTCTTTGTGTACTGTGATGACTATGTAACCATGGCAGACGGTACAGGAATAGTTCATATAGCTCCTGCATTCGGTGAAGATGATGCCAGAGTCGGCAGAAAATATGATGCGCCGTTTGTTCAGATGGTCGATGATAAAGGCGTGATGAAGCCGGAGACGCCGTTTGGCGGTATGAGGGCTAAGCCGACCCAGAAGGAGATAGATGAGGGTGCAATAAGCGCAGATCCCGAGGTTCTCAAGGAACTTGATGCAAGGGGAATACTCTTTAGCGCGCCGAAGGTTGAGCATGACTATCCGCACTGCTGGAGATGCTCGACTCCGCTCATCTACTATGCAAGGGAATCATGGTATATAGAGATGACCAAGGTCAGGGATGACCTTATTAGAAATAACAACACCATCAACTGGATCCCCGAATCTATCGGAACGGGACGTTTCGGAAACTGGCTTGAGAACATTCAGGACTGGGCAGTGTCGCGTAACAGATATTGGGGAACTCCTCTTAATGTATGGGAGTGTGAGTGCGGGCACAGGCATGCAATTGGAAGCAGGCAGGAACTTCGCGATCTGTCCGGCCGCGAGGATGCACTTACCGTGGAACTTCACAGACCTTACATCGATGATTTTACGATTACGTGTCCTAAATGCGGCAAACAGATGCATCGTGTACCGGAAGTTATAGACTGCTGGTTTGATTCCGGTGCCATGCCGTTTGCACAGTACCACTATCCGTTTGAGAATAAAGAAGTATTCGAGTCGAGATTCCCGGCCCAGTTTATTTCGGAGGCCGTAGACCAGACAAGGGGATGGTTCTATTCGCTTCTTGCGGAAAGTACGCTCTTGTTCAATAAAGCACCTTATGAGAACGTTATAGTACTGGGTCTGGTGCTGGATGAAAACGGAGAGAAGATGAGCAAGTCAAAGGGCAATGCCGTCGATCCGTTTGAAGCGCTCCGCTCAATGGGAGCCGATGCTATCCGCTGGTATTTCTACATCAATTCGGCACCGTGGCTTCCCAACAGATTCCATGACAAAGCCGTTATGGAAGGCCAGAGGAAGTTCATGGGAACACTCTGGAATACATATGCATTCTTCGTACTGTATGCAAATATAGATAATTTCGATGCTACAAAGTATACACTTGAATATGACAAACTTCCCGTTATGGACAAGTGGATATTAAGCAAGCTTTATTCTACGATAGAAAGTGTTGATTCGTGCCTTGACAAATACCAGATTCCCGAAGCCGCAAGAGCACTTCAGGATTTTGTTGATGATCTGTCCAACTGGTATGTCAGAAGATGCCGTGAGCGTTTCTGGGCAAAGGGTATGGAGCAGGATAAGATCAATGCATATATGACGCTCTACACCGCACTGGTTGAGATTTCCAAGGCAGCAGCACCCATGATACCTTTCATGACAGAGCAGATATACCGTAATCTTGTATGTTCGATAGACAGCAGCGCACCCGAAAGTGTACATCTGTGTGATTTTCCCTCTGTTAAGAGTGAGTGGATCAACAGGGATCTTGAGGCGAATATGGATCATGTCCTTAAGAGTGTCGTAATGGGAAGAGCGTGCAGAAATGCCGCTAATATCAAGAACAGGCAGCCTATTGCCAAAATGTTCGTAAAAGCCGACTTTACACTTGATGAATTCTATACAGACATAATTGAAGATGAGCTGAATGTTAAGGAAGTAGTGTTTACGGATGATGTCAGCGGTTTTACCACATACACGATGAAACCCCAGCTCCGTACAGTAGGACCCAAATACGGCAAGCAGCTTTCCGGTATCAGGAGCTATCTTGAGAACGTGGACGGAAACGGGGCAATGAATGAACTCAAAACCTCAGGTGCATTAAAGTTTGATGTTGACGGCGTGACGGTGGAACTTGCCGAGGAAGACCTTCTCATCGAGATGACCCAGCAGGAAGGTTTCGAGTCACTTTCCGAAGGCAGTGTCACGGTCGTAATAGATACCAAGCTGACACCCGGGCTTATTGAAGAAGGTTTTGTCCGCGAGATCGTCTCTAAAGTCCAGACAATGCGTAAGGAAGCCGGATTTGAAGTTATGGACAGGATCGTTGTTTATTCCAGGGATAATGAGAAGATAGCAGAAGTCCTGTCTTCCAACAAGGAGGAGATATCGCGGGAGGTACTGGCAGACGATATAGTGACCGGGGAAGCGGACGGATATGTCAAAGAGTGGAACATAAACGGAGAGACGGTTACCCTCGGGGTTAAGAAACAATAATTAATGAAATAAAAGTCAGGAGGTTGTTTGATGGCAGCACGCAAGGTTGGTTTTAACAAGGAAGCTTTTAAGAAGCAGGTCAAGGAAAATGTTAAGGCACTTTTCAGGAAGACTCTTGAAGAGGCAAACGAGCAGCAGATATATCAGGCCGTTGCCTACGCGGTAAAGGATACGATTATCGATAACTGGCTTGAAACGCAGAAAGCGTACGAAAAACAGGATCCCAAAACAGTTTACTATCTGTCGATGGAATTCCTTATGGGAAGAGCTCTCGGAAACGCGATGATCAACCTGAAGGAATACAAGGAAGTTGCGGAAGCGCTTGATGAGATGGGCATCAATATCAACCTTGTTGAGGATGAGGAAAGAGATCCGGCTCTCGGAAACGGAGGTCTGGGACGGCTTGCAGCCTGCTTCCTTGACTCTCTCGCAACTCTCGGATACAGCGCATACGGGTGTGGCATCAGATACCGCTACGGAATGTTCCGTCAGCAGATCAGAGACGGATTCCAGGTCGAGGTTCCGGACAACTGGCTTAAGGACGGATATCCGTTTGAACTGCGACGTCCGGAATATGCCAAGATCGTCAAGTTCGGCGGAAATGTGGCCGTTCATGTTGATGAGAAGGGAGAAAATCACTTCACCCAGGAAAACTACCAGTCTGTACAGGCTATTCCATACGATCTTCCGATACCCGGTTACGGAAACGGCGTTGTTAATACTCTCAGGATCTGGGATGCCCAGCCTGTTGAGTGTTTCCAGCTTGATTCATTTGATAAAGGTGACTACCGCCTGGCTGTTGAGCAGGAAAACCTTGCAAGAAACATATGTGAAGTTCTCTATCCTAACGATAATCACTATGCCGGCAAGGAACTTAGATTAAAACAGCAGTATTTCTTCGTATCTGCAAGCATACAGGAAGCTGTTGACAAATATATGCGCAAGCATGACGACATTCATAAACTGTATGAGAAGGTTACGTTCCAGATGAACGATACACACCCTACTCTTACGGTTCCCGAGCTTATGCGTATTCTGCTGGATGAATACGGACTCGGATGGGAAGAAGCATGGTCCATCACGACCAAGACGGTTGCATACACCAACCATACGATAATGTCGGAAGCGCTTGAGAAGTGGCCGATTGAGCTGTTCTCCAATCTTCTTCCGAGAATATACCAGATCGTTGAGGAGATCAACAGAAGGTTCTGCCTTCTTATTGAGGCTTCTTATCCCGGCAATACCGAGAAGATCCGCAAGATGGCTATTATTTATGACGGACAGGTCAAGATGGCACACATGGCGATCTGTGCATCGTATTCGGTCAACGGTGTTGCAAGGCTTCATACGGAGATCCTCAAGAAGCAGGAGCTTCGCGATTTCTATGAGCTTATGCCGGACAAATTCAATAATAAGACAAACGGTATAACACAGAGAAGATTCCTGCTGCATGCCAATCCTCTTCTTGCGGACTGGGTAACTGCCCACGTGGGAGATGAGTGGATCACGGATCTTACGGTTCTTCGTCATCTCAAAGTATATGCTGATGACAAGAAGGCCCAGCATGAGTTTATGAACATCAAATACCAGAACAAGGTAAGGCTTGCAAAGTATATTCTTGAGCATAACGGTATCGAGGTCGATCCGAGATCGATATTTGACGTTCAGGTAAAGCGTCTTCATGAGTATAAGCGCCAGCTCTTAAATATTCTGCACATAATGTATCTGTACAATGAGCTAAAAGAGCACCCCGATATGGATTTTGTGCCCCGCACGTTCATATTCGGAGCAAAGGCAGCAGCGGGCTACAAGAATGCAAAGCTTACCATTAAGCTTATTAATTCGGTTGCGGACGTCATTAATAACGACGGTTCGATCGGCGGCAAGATAAAGGTCGTATTTATAGAGGATTACTGCGTATCAAATGCGGAGCTCATCGTTGCCGCAGCGGACGTATCCGAGCAGATATCTACCGCATCCAAGGAAGCATCCGGAACGGGTAACATGAAGTTCATGCTTAACGGAGCCGTTACAATCGGTACAATGGACGGAGCAAATGTTGAAATGTATGAAGAAGTCGGAGAGGACAACATCTTCATATTCGGCCTGTCATCCGATGAGGTTATCAACTACGAACAAAACGGTGGCTATGACCCTAACGAGATATTCAACACTAATGCAAATGTGCGCAAAGTCCTTATGCAGCTTGTAAACGGAACATATTGTCCCGAGGATCCGGAACTGTTTAGGGATCTGTACAATTCCCTCCTCAATACACAATGCACCGCTAAGGCTGACACGTATTTCATTCTGAAGGATTTTGACTCTTATGCCGAGACCCAGAAGAAGATACAGGAAGCATACAAGGATACCAAGAAATGGAACAAGATGGCGATCCTCAATGTGGCAAGCTCGGGCAAATTCTCTTCGGACAGAACTATCCAGGAATACGTTGATGACATATGGCATCTTGATAAGGTTACAGTTAAGAAGTAATGTATGAACATACCGCGTGCAAGACAACTGCAGATACAGGGTCCTGACAGAAAGATCAGTTACGGGGGCGATCAAGGGTGGTTTTCGTCAAATACGAGAGCCATGGGCGGTTGCGGGTCTGTGGCAGCTGCAAATGTTCTGCGATGCCTTGCAAGGTATAACACACAGTTTTGCGAGAAGGTAAAATCATCGGCTAAGATGCCGGCACAGATAAAGGACGCATTATGCTCAGAAAATCCCGGTCATGAGAATTTTTCACTTCTTATGACCGGGGTATATGAGACGATGGGGTCGTTTGAGATTTTCCCTCTTAATCGTATCTATGACCGCAGGGAGCGGTCATCAAAAGTTTTTACCAGATTAAAAAGTACATTCGGCCTTACAAATGTAGGGTTTATTATAGGAATAATCCGATTTGCCAGAAAAATGGGGCTTGATATCTCGGTAGAATACAAGGCCTGCGCCTTTATGTCCAAGGAAGAGGCAAGAGAGTTCATTAAAGAAGGGCTGAAAAACAGTGGGGCAGTGGTGATGCTTACGTGCCGGAACAGTCACAATGTAAGACTCTACAAAGCTGATTCCGACCTTGATAAGAGGCTTGCAGGAGGTTCCGATTCTAAGATAAAGAGTCATTTTACTACAATAACCGATATTGATGGCGACAGGCTTCTAATCACGACATGGGGAAAGCCCGGAATCGTTGATCTTAACGAGCTTGCCGGGAGCTGGCGCAGTATCAGGGCTTATGAGGCATCTCTTATGTATATCCGGCCGGGCAGCCGGAGGGAGGCCACATCGTGCATGATCGGTGCATGGAAGCTGTTTATGGCGGGGATAGGTCATTCTATAGCCCGATCGTAGATTGAGTGAGCGGCAAAGGCGAAAAAAAATTTAAATTTAGTATAAAGAAATCCTGTGATCTGTCGATAAATATTATGAAACTTGTAAAATGTTTTATTGCGAGACCATGGATGGAATTGCGAGGGGAGTAACTCCGGACAGGGAAGGAGGAGAAAACATGCGTATAGAAGCATATAATGCCGTAAATCAGATCTATTCGGCAAAGAAGACCGGCAAGGTCGGCAAAGCTACGGCTGCATACGGAAGGGATCAGGTTCAGATCTCCAGTATCGGAAAAGATATACAGACTGCAAAGTCTGCTGTTTCAAATTCATCCGATATCAGGAGTGAGATCACGGAGCCTATCAAGGCAGCTATTGCAAACGGGACTTATAATGTGAGCAATGATGATTTTGCATCAAAACTGCTTGCAAAGTATGAAGAGAAGCTCAGCTTCTGATCAGATGATCCGGTCAGAAGCAGGGTTTTCCTGACAAAGGGGATAAACAGTGGCAAGCCTTATTGAGGATCTCATTGATACACTGAACAAGGAAAACAATGAATACGAAAAGCTTCTGGAGCTATCCAAGCGCAAAGCGACCGTTATAGTCTCAAGAGACATAGCGGCACTTGAAAAAATCACGGATGATGAACAAACCGTTGTGACGACGATCGGAAATCTGGATAACAAACGTGCCCAGGTAACCCGTGACATCGCGGACGTAATCAACAAGGATGTTGAAACATTAAAACTGTCTGTACTGATAGAATTGCTTTCAAAACAGCCGAATGAGCAGCGTGCGCTCTCCGAGATACACGACAAGCTGAAAATGACGGTCGAAAATGTACGTATGATCAATGAAAGCAATAGACAGCTGATTGACCAGTCACTGGAGATGGTTGAATTTGACCTGAACATGATCAGGGCAATGAGGCAGGCTCCGGAGACAAATAATTACGGACGAAGCGCCGTAAGTACGGGAGAAACATTAGGATCGGTCAGAGGTTTTGATGCGAAACAGTAGTTAGTGTTTTAGAGCATGAGGTGATTACATGTCGTTGATGAGCGGCCTGTTTTTAGGGGCAACAGGACTTCAGACCAGTCAGAATTCGCTGCATACAACAGCGCACAACCTTTCGAATATAGAAACACCGGGTTATGTCCGCCAGCAGACACTGCATGCAGACATGTCTTACAACCAGATAAGCACGACCCCGGCTGTTTCACATATGCAAATAGGCCTCGGTGTCGAGTACGATATAGTACGACAGGTCAGAGATGATTTTCTGGACAAGTCATATCGTAAAGAAACCGGTAGGTCTAATTTTTATGAAGTTTGTCAGGAAACGACCCAGGAAATAGAAACACTTCTCGGCGAGTTTGACGGAGTTGCTTTTCAGGAGTCCGTATCGGGACTGTGGACGGCAGTTCAGGAACTTCAGAAAGACCCTTCAAGTTCGGTTACGAAAGGATCATTCGTTAATACGGCGGCACAGTTTCTCGAGCGGGCCCAGGCTGTATATAACGGACTGACCGAATACCAGAACAACTTAAATGCCAGAGTAAAAGAGTACGTTGACAAGATCAATGATCTCGGCGATACGATTTTTGCTCTTAATGACAGAATACATACGGAAGAATTGGGAGAACAGGAAGCAAATGATCTTCGGGATCAGAGAAATAAGGCTCTCGATGAGCTTTCTGCCCTTGCAAATATATCTTATTTTACAAATGCCGACGGGGCAACGGAAGTTCTTGTTGAAGGCGTATCGCTTGTGGCCAGAGACAGGACATTCCATATGGATACGGTGATAGACGAAGGCACGGGATTTTATACACCGGTTTGGCCCCAGAACATGAATGCGGAAGTATTCATCAGAAATGAAGAAATCGCCACAGCATACAATACCGATATAGGGCAGCTCAAGTCGATAGTTCTCGCAAGAGGCGACAGAAGAGCAAATTATACCGACATGGCATATGAGACCTATATGAACGGTAAATATACATACACGGACAACTCAACAACCCCTCCTACGGATGTGTCCCAGGATCTGATCCCCACTTCATCTTCAATTGTAATGAAGGTGCAGGCACAGCTTGACAATATGGTTCATTCTCTCATGACGGAAGTTAATAACATACTTACGGATGAGAAGAGTCTGATAGATTCCGGCGGGACACCGTCATATGCGTCTGATGAGGATCTCCCGAAAGAGCTTTTCGTCAGGCTCGGAACAAGCAGGTATGTTGAGGACGGCTCGGGTAATTACAAGTATGTTGCAGAGGATTCCAAACCGTCACACGCAAACATTGATAAGCTATATACGATTGCAAATATGAAGATCAATCCGGATCTTCTCAAGACACCGTCCCTTCTCGGAAATGAGTTTATGACGGAAGATCGGCAGGTTGACCATGCCAAGGCTGATGCTCTGGCGGATGCCTTTACTAACAAGTTTTCGAGCATCTCTCCTGATCTGACGCAGAAATATGATTACAGGGATTATTATGCTGCTCTTGTCGGACAGGTGGCCACGGAAGGATCGGTCTACTCAAGTATAGTAGCTGCCCAGCAGGTAGCTACACACCAGCTTTCCGACAGCAGGGATGCGATCATGGGAGTATCTTCAAACGAAGAACTTACCAATATGATCAAGTTCCAGAACGCCTATAATGCAGCATCAAGATATATTACAGCATGCAACGACATGCTCGAGAGACTTTTGGATTCTGTTTGATATGTAGATAGAAGGGGCCCGATTTGCGAAGCAAATTGGGAAGAGGTCTGTCTACACGCGGAGCCCCCATTCGACGAAGTCGAATCTAAATGGGCGACGCTCTTTGTACTATTACAGACAGGAGGAACCCGATATGAGCACTTCACAATTTTTCGGACTGAATATAGGATACACGGGACTGCAGGCTGCAAATGCGGCTCTTAATGTTACGGGTAACAATATCTCCAACGTGGAGACAAAGGGCTACACAAGGCAGGAGGCAATCCAGGCAGCAGCAGACGCGCTCCGCACCAACACATCATACGGTATGGCAGGTGCCGGTGTTGACACCAAGTCCATTGACCAGATCAGGAACGCATACTATGATCTCAAATACTGGCAGAACAATGCCAGCAAGGGAATATATGATATCAAGCAGCAGTATTACCGCCAGATAGAGGATTATTTTACCGATACCGATGATGTTCAGGGATTTAATGTCGTTTATTCGGATATGTTTGATGCTCTTGATGAGGTATATAAGAGTGCGGGAGACGATACGAAGAAGGCTGCATTTTTATCAAGATGCAAAGCTCTTACGGAGTACTTCAACAATATGCACACGTCCCTTCAGCGGCTTCAGACCGATGCCAACAATGAGATCATGAACAAAGTCAATGAGATCAATTCTTTAGCTTCCGAGATCGCTACTCTCAATAAGCAGATCAATACGATAGAAGTTAATCATGTGCGTGCAAACGAACTTCGGGATAAGAGAAACCTCCTTATTGATCAGTTATCGGAGATCGTTGATGTCAAGGTTACGGAAGTTCCCATATACACAACCGAAGGCGGTACGGAGGAGTCCGGAATATACAGATATATCGTGGATATCGCGGGCGGTCAGAATCTTGTAAACAGTTATGAGTATTCCACCGTTTCATGCGTTGCAAGAAGCGGCGATGAAAAGGTAAACCAGTCAGATGCGGACGGATTGTATGACATTTATTTAAACGACCTTCCGCTTAATCTGTACGGAGGAAGCCTGGGAGGACAGCTCAAGGGCCTTATCGAAGTAAGAGACGGTAATAATGGTGAGAATTTCTCGGCAAAAGGTGCTTACGTTGATACTACAGCCAATTCAGTAACAGTCAAGATAGACAAGTCAAACCCGAACCATGATTTTCTGACCGATATGAATAAGGTTACTATGAATCCTTCGGGAACTATCGTTGTGGGAAATGTAAGGCTTGTATACGAGTCATGGGTTTATAATGCGGATGAGGAGGAGTATACGTTTAATCTTGCTCCCGGGATGCCTGATGCGACGAGTCTTTCCGGTAAGGATGCTTTTGTCGGAGTATCAATTGATTATCAGGGAATTCCATATTACATGGCACAGATGAATGAATGGGTCAGAAGCTTTGCCCAGGCCATGAACAAGATAGAAAAGACTGCCCAGGATTCAAACGGTAAAATTGCCGAAGTCATGTTTACATGCGGAAGTGAAGAGCGCAAGTTTGATAATTACAATTATGAGACCGGCTACGACGGAAGCACGCATCTTGTAAACACGTTAAATAACAATTACCTGCAGCTTACGGCGGGAAACTTCAATATAAACAGTGATATGCTAAAAGATGTCAACCTGTTCGGTACAACTGTTGATATTACTCAGGGACAGGATGCACAGGATATTACTCTTGAACTTATGAAAGTTCGGACTGACAAGTCCAAGATGACATACAGAGGCTGCTCTTCCGAAGAATTCCTGCAGTGCCTCACAAGCGATGTTGCACTCGGTGCATCATCTGCCAACAACTTCTACTCGAACTTCGACAAGATCAGCAAATCTATCGTTGCCCAGAGAACTTCGGTTTCGGGTGTCGATAACGATGAAGAGGCGCTTAACCTTGTGAAGTTCCAGGAAGCATACAACCTGTCATCGAAGATGATACAGATCATGACGGAAATATATGACAGACTGATACTTCAGACAGGAGTATAAGGTGTAGTTAAGATTTAAGCAGTAATTGTCGATAAACAATTATATACATCAGGCAAAAGGGAATTTGCCATAGCTATTTACAGTAGGCTGAAAAGGAGTTTGGCCGCCTGTAACAGTACTTACTATACGGATTTTACGGAGGGTACGGTTATGATGCGAATTACCAACGGCATGATGACGTCTAACACAAAGAATAATATCAATATCAACAAACTCAACGAAGACAGGCTTAATACACAGATCGCAACCGGTCAGGTCATTTCGAGACCTTCGGAGGATCCTGTTGTGGCGATCCGTGCACTTCGCTTAAATACAAACCTTTCACAGCTTACCCAGTATTACAAGAAGAATATTCCGGATGCGGAAGCATGGCTTAACGTTACTGAGACCGCACTTAAGCAGACAAACCAGATATTTACCAATATCAAGGGAAATCTCACGACCGGTGCCAGTGACGATAATACGCCAAATGACAGGCAGAAGATACTTGAGAGCCTCAAGGGACTGCGTGCGGAGCTTTATTCGTCAGGTAATGCTGATTACGCCGAGCGTACGGTATTTACGGGATATCGTACCGGTGAATCGCTTACATTTCTGGCAACGGACACGGATCTTAACAGTGAGTACATGATCCATGAGACATTTGATGCCAAGGCACTTGAGACGTTCAACTATATAACATCGGATCTTGATGACGAGACAGAGGTAACACAGAATGAAATAAACAGGATCAGATTGTCATATGACAATATAATGAGTTCAGGGACACCGACGAACATCACGCTTGCGGATGGAAGCACCATACCTGTAACTATGAAGTCAATATCCGGCGAGACGCAGGCCACGATTGACAGCATTTACACAGGTGCTCCCGACAATGGTGCTTATCTTATTCCCGAGACGGGAGAATTGATACTCGGAAAAACTGCTGCAGCAAATTATGCCAACGCAGCGACAGCCGGCCAGGCGACGTTTGAATACACTAAAAATCAGTGGAATTCAGGCGATCTTCGCCCGGAACATTACTTTGCATGTACCCAGAAAACAGGTACACCGCTCAAGACAACGTATTTTAACTATGATCTTATGGATGACGGAACGGGTAAGATGGTTCCCGATCCCACGAAGCCGAATTTTAAAAACCAGAATATGGAAATTGAAATCAGCTTCAACCAAAAAATAACTATTAACACACACGCAAATGAAGTGTATACTCATGATATAGGAAGAGATATTGATGATCTCCTTCGCGTAACGCAGGATGTTGTTGATGCGGAAGAGAAGGTAACAGCTGCCGAGAAGAAGCTTGCAGCGGCATCTGATGCTGACAAGGCGACAGTCCAGAAGGAACTTGATGCCGCAAACAAAGAGTTTTCCCTTAAAAAAGCAAGAATGCAGAAGATGTTCTCTGAAGGACTCGACAGGTTTGACGCTTATGCTGACAGGAACAATGTCGCAATAGCCAATATCGGAAGTATGCAGTCCAGACTGTCCATTACCAAGGAGAGAGTAGCAGATCAGCTTCAAAGCTTCAAGGAACTGGCTGATAAGAATATCAATGCGGAGCTTACCGAGTCATCGATAGATTTTTCGAATGCGAAACTTGCGCTTGAAGCTGCACAGCTTGCAGCTGGCAAGATATCACAGCAGACATTGTTGAATTACTTATAGGAGGGTTAAAAAGGCATGAAGATCACTACAAAACTGTTCGGAGAAATAGAGGTTGACGACGACAAGCTCATTAAATTCCCCCAGGGTATAATAGGATTTCCTGAACTTACGGATTTTCTTCTTGTTCATGACAGTGAATCGGAGGGAGGCATCAGATGGATGCAGTCGATACAGGAGCCTGCATTCGCAATGCCTGTTATAGATCCTCTTATAGTAATGCCGGATTACAACCCCAATATAGAGGATGATCTTCTTACACCTCTCGGAAATGTGAATGATGACAACACCCTCGTGCTTGTAACTATCACGGTTCCCCATGAGATTGAGAATATGACGGTTAACCTCAAGGCTCCGATAATAATAAACGGGGAAAATCGCAAGGCCAATCAGATAATTACTGATGATGAGAAATATATTGTTAAGTTTCCTATTTATCAGATACTTAAGGACAACATGGAAAGGGCGGGTGAATAATTATGCTGGCATTATCGAGAAAGAAAAACGAAGCCCTTGTCATTGACAATAAGATTGAGGTAACAATATTAGAGATCAAGGGAGATCAGGTTAAGGTCGGAATAAGCGCACCGAAAGAGGTTCCGATATATCGTAAGGAAGTATACCTTCAGATTCAGGAGGCCAATAAACAGGCACTTGAAACCGAAGGTCTTGAGGCACTGAAAAAAATTTTTTAAAAAAGTGTTAAGTTTTTATATAATTGCGCCGATATAAAGCACAAGAAACCATCTTTATCGGTTTTTGTAGTGTTTTGTTTATTGTCACATGGAGGTGATAAAAATGGCAATAGAACCAATCAGCAGTGCAATGACGTTTAATGCACAACCGGTAGCTCAGCAGATATCTGCACCGAAGCCGGTCGAGAAGAGTGCAGAGGAATTCACGGAAGGGTCTATGCAAAATGCCGCAGCACCTGTAGATAATGTTACGTTATCAGTGAACGCGGCACAGGCCAAGGATGGCGAATCGGGAGGTCAGCAGCAGAATCAGCAGGAACAGCAGCCAAGCGCAAGCGCTGAAGCTGTTAAGAAGGCTGTTGAAGAGATGAACAAGAAGATGATGAATTCGGTTGCCCAGTTCGGTATACATGAGGAAACGAATCATCTGACCATCAAGATTGTTGATAAAGAGACCAGAAAAGTCATCAAAGAACTTCCCCCTGAGAAAACTTTGGATATGATCGCCAAGGTTTGGGAAATGGCCGGACTCCTCGTGGATGAGAAGAGGTAAGGAGGACAGCATATGGGCAAAATAAGAATAACGGGTATGAATTCAGGCCTTGATACCGATGCAATGGTAAGAGAGCTTGTAAATGCATACGAAAAACAGGGCGAGAAGTATACCAAGGCCAAGACCAAGACCGAGTGGAAGCAGGAAGCCTGGACAAATCTTAACAATAAGATTAAGAACTTTTTTACCAAGCAGGCAAGCAACATGAGGTTTTCTTCTACATATTCCAAGAAGAAGACTACTGTTTCAGATTCCTCGAAAGCCACAGTTATAGCAAGCGGCAATGCCGTTAATGGTACACAGTCTCTTGAAGTCAAAGGGTTGGCTAAGGCGGCTTATCTGACGAGCGGTGAGATAACGACCAAGGATGAAAACGGCAAAGACGTTAAGGCTTCAAGAACGACCACACTCGGTGATCTTGGACTTAATATCTCCGGGGAAATAGAACTCAAGATCGGAAAAGGTGCCAGGGATGCAAGCGGTAACTATACCGAATTTGTTGACCCGCCTATCAGAGTCACAAAAGACACAACTCTTGCGGAACTTCAGGGTCAGATCGGAGCAGCGGGCTTCAATTCCAGCTATGATGAAGCTACGGGAAGATTCTTCATCAGCAGCAGGGAGTCCGGAGAGGCGAATGACTTCGGTTTTGTAAGCGATACGGACGCAGGCAGGAAGGTTCAGAAACTTCTCAAGCTTGATGTTGTGGAAGGCAGCAAGGACAGTGCATCAATGATTCACGGCGAGGATGCTGAGATAGTTCTCAACGGTGCATCATTCAAATCTGCTACAAACAATTTCTCCATAAACGGTCTGACAATAACCGCGAAAGACAAAACAAACGGAGCGATATCTCTTGTAACCGATATGGATTACGATGAGATCTACGATAATGTAAAGAATTTCTTCAAAGAGTACAACAGTCTCATGAATGAGATGGATAAGCTCTTTAATGCAGCGTCTTCAAAGGGCTACGAGCCCCTTACTTCCGAGGAGAAGGAAGCGATGACTGATGAAGAGGTTAAGCAGTGGGAAACCAAGATCAAGGATTCGCTTCTTAGAAATGATTCCGAACTTGATACTATTTCATCTGCAATGCGTCAGGCAATGCTCTCAACGTTTGATATTGATGGCAAGACATATTCTCTCTCCAGTTTTGGTATCAATACGCTCGGATATTTTGAAGCTGCAGATAACGAGAAGAATATGTATCATATTGACGGAGACAAGGATGACGCCAATACTTCTGCCAATGAAGACAAACTTCGTGCGATGATTGCATCCAATCCTTCAGCAACCGCAAGCTTCTTCCAGCAGCTATCCGGAAAACTATATGATGCGATGAATAAGATTTCTTCAAGATCCGACAGTTATACTTCATTCGGTAATTTCTTCTCTGACAAGAAACTTCAGAATGACTATGTTGAGAAGGATAAGCAGGTCACAAAATGGGAACAGTATGTTGCCGATCAGGAAGAGAAGTACTACAAGCAGTTTACGGCAATGGAATCAGCAATGTCCTCGCTTAATTCGCAACAATCTTATATCTCACAGCTATTTGCGGGATAATATGGAAATAGTGTATAATAAATTAAAGCTTGTCAGCGCATCCCTTATGGATGTGCTGACAGTTTGTGAGAATTGATATCATGAAGTCACGACTTTATCAACAAGGAGGTTACCCGCATGGCAGTCATGACCGGCAATCCGTATGCGCAGTACAATCAAAACAAGATACTTACGGCTTCACCTGCGGAACTTACTCTTATGCTATATGAAGGGGCAATTAAGTTTTGCAATATTGCTATAATGGGAATCGAGCAGGGAGATGTATCAAAGGCTCATAATAATATAATGAAAGTTCAGAAGATCATTGAGGAATTCCAGATCACACTGAACTTCAAATATGAGATAGCCAATGATTTTAACAATGTATACAATTATCTCATGAGAAGGCTACGCGAAGCCAACATGACCAAAGACAAAGAGATTCTTGAAGAAGTGGATGAACATCTTCACACTATGCGTGATACATGGAAAGAGGTAATGCGGCTGAACCACAAGGCGTGATCGTGAATCTGATGACGGATCTTGTATGAGGACATATATATGCCAGTTGATGATTATATCCAGATAATGATAGAGAGCCTTACCAAGAAGTCAGAACTTCTTGACCGGATCATACGCAACAATGAAGAGCAGCACGAATGTGTTTCCGGCAAGAGTTATGAAGAGATTAACTGGGACTCATTTAACCTAATAGTTGCCCAGAAGCAGGCATCAATAGATCGTATAGTCAAGATGGATGAGGGATTCCAGAGTCTGTATGACAGGGTAAAGGAGCAGCTTAACGGAGATAAGGATAAGTATTCTGGACAGATCAAAGAGATCCAGAAGTTAATAACCGAGATAACTGATAAAGGGGCAAAAATCACTACCGGTGAAGAGAGGAACCGCAAGATAATCGATAAGGTATTCGGTAGTCGCAAAAAGGAGATCAAGCGAACCCGAAACAGTTTAAAGGTGGCAAGCAGTTATGCCCAGACAATGAGCGGGGACTTCGGAATGGATTATTCTTCGCAGGATATCAAGAAATAGATTAATAAAAGGAAACAGACATTAGAACTCCTAATGTCTGTTTTGCTATAATATTTAATTACGTGTTAAACAGAACCCGGGAGTGTTTGAGGATGGAAAAAGTATTTAGCATTATTATTCCCTGCTATAATGCAGCGGATTTTATTGACAGAGCGATGATATCGGCTATTGGACAGACTGTTGACCATTCATTGTATGAGATCATAGTTGTAGATGACGCCTCAACGGATGACACGCTTAGCTGTTTGAACAACTGGGAAAAGAAATATCCGGAAACTGTAAAAGTGATTACAAACAGCACCAATCTCAGGCAAGGCGGTGCCAGAAATAAAGCTATCCGGCAGGCATCCGGACAATATATATGCTTTCTTGATGCTGATGATTGGATGGAGACGGATGCATTGGATACATTTATGAATGGAATAAAAGAGGATATGGACATAGTTACTGCAAAATATGAGGAGAACTATGATTATCCGGATAGTCTCCATGTAACCAAGCACAGCAAAACGTCAGAAGCGTGTATTGAAATGGAATTTGCTGATAGCGACTTGGTTCAATATATTGGAACTAATCTTGGTTATGTTTGGTCATCAGTTTACAAGCGAAGAATAATAGTTGAAAATAACGTATGGTTTCCCGAACATCTTGCTTATGAGGATATTTACTGGCAGAGATTAATCAAATTCTATGTACAGAATGCATGTATAGTTAACAGGGTAACTCATCATCACTACAATCATCAAGGTTCAACAATGAATACCAGAAATGCTTCCCATCATTTGGATAGACTTACCTGCTATGAGATGTTTTTGGATGAATGTTCTAAACGTGATCTGTTGGAGAACTATTATGGACAGATCATGAATGATACAATGGAAACTTACGTCTATAACAGTTTCTATATGTTCTTTATGAATATGGATGATATACCGGATGTATATGGAAGAGTCAGAGAAACGCTATACAGATATTTTCCGGATTGGGAAAGTATATATGATGACAGCGAAATACCTATGGTATTCCAGTACCTCTTAAAATTTATTAAAAAAGCAAATTCTGCAAGACCGGATGAATTACAGCCTTTTAAAGATGCCATATTAGAACTGGTGAAAGAATAGGGATAAAGAATGTTTAAACTTATTAAAATTGACTTTTATGATGAATTCAGCTGCCTGATGGGTAACTGCCCGGACAACTGCTGTGACGAAGACTGGGACATATATATAGATGAAGAGACAATTGATAAATATAAAGAGATGGGAATACAGGATCTTGATTCTAAGATAACATCGTCAGAACCTCATGTGATCATCAAGAAAAACCATAAATGTCCGTTTATCACACCGGAAGGATTATGTACTTTTCACAGAGATTACGGTGAGGAATATCTGTCCAATACATGCAGATCTTATCCAAGATTTGCCAGTACCTATGGAGACGTTTATTTAGAAACGTTGGGGATGTCTTGTCCGGCAACAGTAAGGTGTATATTAGGATGGAATTATCCTATGGTTTTCCCGGAAAGAATGTACTACGAGAATGAGAATGAAAAGGGGCGGTTTATAGGACGATCAAAAGCCGAAGAAATGTCAAGACAACTGATATCAAGATTTGAACCGGGACAAAGAGCAAGGGAGATCTACCAGACTCTGATTGGTGATATGGCAGAAACGGAAAAATTGATAGATTTGCTGAAAGAGAATACAAGCAATACGCCTTCAGAGACTTATGTAAATAAACTGTTCAATGATGGCTTGAAAATAAATGAAGAAGAATTAACCGATACAGAATATCGAATAGATGAATGTAATAAACTGTTTGCATGTAATGTTAACAGAGCATGGCTGTTTGAGCATGTTATGCTGGACAGTAAGAGTGAGGACCCTAATGTCAACAGCATTATTGTACGAGGATCAATAATGTGGACACTGATGGTGCTGTCGGTTAGTCTAAGTTTCAGGAAAAACGGTAAGATCGATGAGGATACATTAACAAACTGCTGCTATATGATTATGAGAATATGCGATCATGGAGACAGCCTGCTGGCAAGATTATCGAAAGGATTGTAATTTGAATAAATTATTTAAAAAAAAGGGTTAAGTTTATAAAAGAACAACCGATATATAGTACAGGTAAAGGAAAACACCGGTGAATTAATCACCGATATTCAAGGAGGAAAAAGCTATGGTAGTACAACACAATATGCAGGCGATGAACGCCAACAGACAGTTAGGAGTAACGACAGATTCTCAGAAGAAGGTTACAGAGAAGTTATCAAGCGGTTACAAAGTAAACCGTGCAGCAGATGACGCAGCAGGCCTTACAATCAGTGAGAAGATGAGAAGCCAGATCCGTGGACTTACACAGGCTTCTTCAAATGCTCAGGATGGTATATCTGTAGTACAGACAGCAGAAGGTGCTCTTACAGAAGTTCACTCAATGCTTCAGAGAATGAACGAGCT